>NZ_JBICXA010000008.1:0-437854 GCF_043200035.1 Streptomyces sp. NPDC048504 | reverse complement strand
CCCACTCCCCCCCCCCCCCCGGCGCGGGCCGCCGCGGCCGCGCCCCCCCCCCCCCCCCCCCCCCCCCCCCCCCCCCCCCCCCCCCCCCCCCCCCCCCCCCCCCCCCACCGCGTTCCGGCGGCTCGTGTCAGCTGCTGCCGCGCTTGACCTGACTGAACGGCACATCGCGGTCGGCCGCGTATTCGCGCGGCATCCCGAGGATGCGCTCGCTGATGATGTTCCGCGACATCTCGGTGCTGCCTCCGCCGAGGCTGGCGCCCTGGCGCATGAGGAAGTTGTCGCCGACCCGGCCGGGACCCTCGCCGCTGACGGCCAGACCCCCGGCGATCTCCAGTGCCAGGTCGTCGACGCGCCAGTCGGTCTCGGCGTGGGCCAGCCGCATGATCGAGGCTGCCGGGGACGGCATCTGACCGGTCTCCAGGCCGATGCTGACGCGACGGATCAACTGCTCCTGCACCTTCTCCAGCGCGTGCCCCTCACCGAGCATCTCGCGCACCCGCGGGTCGGCGCTCCGGCCGGACGCATTGGCGATCTGGACGAGGTCCGGCTTGGGCTGGCTGACCCGCCCGGTGCCCTTGCCGCTGGTGAAGGGCGAACCGCCGCCCACCGCCGTCCGCTCGTGGAACAACTGCCGGGAGGCCACCGCCCATCCGCCGTTGACCTCGCCCACCACCGCGTCCGCGGGCAGGACGAGGTCGTCGAAGAACTCCTCGCAGAACTCGGTCGACCCGCTCACCTGGGTGATACGGCGCATCGTGATCCCGGGCTGATGGACCTTCACCAGGAACATCGTCAGTCCCCGGTGCTTGGGCGCGTCCCAGTCGGTGCGCGCCAGGCACAGGGCGTAGTCCGCGGCGTAGGCGCACGTGCTCCACGTCTTGGCTCCGTTGAGCACCCAGGTGTCCCCGTCGCGGTCCGCCCGAGTGACCAGGCCGGCGAGGTCCGAACCGCCGCTGGGCTCCGACAGGAACTGCACGAGGATCTCGTCGCCGCGAATCGCCGCGGAGACGCGCTCGCGCTTCTGCTGCTCCGAACCCATGTCCATGATCGTGGGCGCGCAGATGCTGAACGTGGGAACGTTCAGCAGCAGCGGCATCTCGTAGCCCTCGGACTCCTCGGTGAACGCCCGTTGGTGCTCCGGGGTGAGACCCAGGCCGCCGTATTCCGAAGGGAAGCAGATGCCCGCGAACCCGCCCGCGTACAGCTTCTTCTGCAGTTCGCGGGTACGGACCCACTCGGCGTCGTCGTCCCCGGGCGGCGGCGGGACGGCGTCGACGTCGACCCGCGGCATGTTCTCGGCCAGCCAGGAGCGGGCCCTGAGGCGGAACGACTCCACGGCCTCCACAGTGCTGTCGGTCATGACGTCTTCCTCTCTGACGGCGCGATGATGTCGGCGATGCGCAGGCGGTGCTCTTCGGGCGTCCCGTAGAGGGCCCGGTTCACCGTCGCTCGCCGGAGATACAGGTGGAGGTCGTGCTCCCAGGTGACGCCGATGCCTCCGTGCATCTGGACGCAGTCCTGGAGGATCTGCGTGGAGCGGCTCCCGACATAGGACTTGGCCACGCTCACCAGCTCGGCCGCGTCCTCGGTGCCGTCCTGGACTGCATGCGCGGCCGCGCCGGTGGTCGCCTGGCACGCCTCGATCCACGTCTTCATATCGGCGAACCGGTGTTTGAGTGCCTGGTAGGAGGCCAGCGGACGTCCGAAGGAGTAGCGGTCGAAGGCCCACTGCGTGGTGAACTCGAACACCCGCTCAAGGACCCCGCAGGTCTCGGCGCACTGCAGCACGAGCGCGACCTGGAGCTGGCGCTCGACGAGCGGCTCCGCGCCCCCGACGAGGCCGACGACGGCGGACCCGGGAACCTCTACACCGGCGAAGCGGACCTCCGCGAAGCGCCGGACCAGGTCCAGGCTCCGGGACGCCTCGACCGAGACCCCGGCCGCGTCCGCCGACACCAGGAACTGGGTCGGCCCCTGCTCGGTCATCGCCGTCACCAGGAGCAGGTCCGCCTGCGCGGCAAGCTCGACCCGGTCCTTGACGCCGTCGAGTACGAAGCCGTCTCTTTCTGCCTTCGCCGTCAAGCCGGGTGTCAGCGGGGACCACTGTCCGCCCGGCTCGTAGACCGCCCAGGTGGCGACGCTCTCGCCGGAAACGAGCGCTTCGACGATGTGCGAGTGGTCCGGTCCGTCGGTGGCCGCGGCCAGACCGGCCAGCACGATGTTGGTCGCCAGCAGCGGGCCGGGGCCGACGCCACGGCCGAACTCCTCGGCGACAATGGCGAGATCGAGCAGGCCGTCCCCCGAGACGCTGCCGCCCCCGAGCTCCTCGGAGACGAGCATCGCCGTCCAGCCGAGCTCGGCGGCCCGGCTCCACCAGTCGCGGTCGAATCCGGTGGACGTGTCCGCGAGTTCCCGCACCCTCGTGAGCGGAGCCTCCTTCTCCAGGAAGCCCTTCACGGTGGCCCGAAAGAGTTTCTGGTCTGCCGAGAGCACTAGATCCATGCGGACTCCCTTGTCGTTTCACAGCGCCTCGCGGCGCTCATACCTTCGCGGCCGACGGTGCCGGGCGATCGGGGCCAGGGGCACGCGTGAAACCCACCGGCTGCGGCCGCCGGCTCCGGCGGAGGCTGCCCTGGCGGCAGGGCCTTGGAAGCGGTGCGCGTCCACGCACCGCTCGACGCTTGTCCGGGGCCAGTCGACCACCGGCCGAAGAGCCTTGTCAAACGAATTACCGTAAGGCTAACTTGAATCACTACTGGAAGACATACGGTATAACCAACCGAGCCGTCGGTGGAACGCTCGGGAGCTACGGGAACGGGCTCCCCAGAACCACCGCGAGCGGCCCCTGGGGAGAGACAGGCATGCCCGCAGCAGACGAGTACGACGGCAGCGCCGGCCACCGCTTCACGACGCCCCTGGACGTGGCCGACCGGCTAGCCGCCGTCGGATACATCGCGGACCCGCAGATCAGCGGCGCGGTCTTCCTGTCAGGCCGACTCGGCAAACCGTTGCTCGCGGAAGGTCCCGCGGGCACCGGCAAGACCGAGCTCGCGAAGGCGCTCAGCCGGGTGACGGGGGCACGGTTGATCCGGTTGCAGTGCTACGAGGGCCTGGACGAGTCGAAGGCCCTCTACGAGTGGGACTACCGCAAGCAGCTGCTGCGGATCCACGCCTCACGGGACGCCGCCGCTGAGCAGTGGCAGGCGCTGGAGCGGGACATCTTCAGCGAGGAGTACCTGCTGGCCCGCCCCCTGCTCGAAGCGATCCGATCCGAGGACGACGTCGTCCTGCTCATCGACGAGGTCGACCGGCTCGACATCGAGACGGAGGCGCTGCTGCTGGAGGTCCTCTCGGACTTCCAGGTCTCCATCCCCGAACTGGGGACCGTGTCGGCCCGCCGCAGGCCCCTGGTACTGCTCACCTCCAACAACAGCCGCGAGCTGTCCGACGCGCTGAAGCGCCGGTGCCTCTTCCTGCACATCGGGTATCCGGGCGCCGAGCGGGAACGGGAGATCGTCCGCTCCGCCGTGCCGGGCATCAGCGAGCACCTCGCGACGCAGCTCACCCAGGTGGTGCTCTCGCTGCGCGGCCTGCAACTCAAGAAGAAGCCCTCCGTCTCCGAGACGATCGACTGGGCCAGGGCGCTGCTCCTGTTCGAGTCCTCGGAACTGGACCCGGCCGACGTGGTCGCGGCCCTCCCGGTCCTGCTCAAGCACCAGAGCGACATCGAACTCGCGACGCGCGAACTCGGCCGGGTTCCGTCATGACCGTCGCGACAGCGCACTCCGGGCCGCCGTGGCCGGGCCCGTCCGGGCCCGGCCGACTCCCGAGGGCGCCTCAGGAGGCAGGCGAAGCGGTGCTGGCCGCGGTCGAAGGACTGATCGGCGAACTGCGGCAGATCGGTGTGCCGGTGTCGACGAGCGAGAGCATCGACGCGGTCCGGAGCCTGGAGTACACGGACCCGCTCCAGCCGGACCAGCTCAAAGCCGCCCTGGCCGCCACGCTGGTCAAGAGCCACCGGCACGGGCGCGCCTTCGACACGGTCTTCGACCTGTTCTTCTCCCCCGGGCCGCGCCCCGGTCAGGACGGAGGACCGGCACCGGACGCCGACGGCACGCCGGTCCGCGGCCGACTGGCCGCACGGCTCGCCGGGGCCGGTGACACTGAGCTGCGCGACCTGCTCGTGCGGGTTCTCGACCAGCGGGACGATCTGGGCCTGCGCGCCGTGACCGCCGAACTGGTCGACCGGCACGCCCGGATCCGGCCCGGTCAACCGGTGGCCGGCACGCTCGCCGTGCAGCGCACGTTCCGTGCCGTCGAGCCGGATGACCTGCGCGACCGACTGGCCGGGCTCAGTGGCGGGGCCGACGGCTCCCCGGCGTCCGGCCTGCGGGTCCGGCTGGCGGCCGAGGAGGCGGACCAGCGCGTCGAACGGCTCCGGCAGGAGATCGAGACCGAGGTGCGCCGACGCCTCGTCGAGGACCGGGGGGCCGCCGCCGTGGCGCGTTCCCTGCGGAGTGCGCTGCCGGAGGACCTGGACTTCCTGACCGCGTCGACGGCCGAACTGGCCGCGCTGCGCGCCACGTTGGCACCGCTGCCCGCCCAGTTGGCGGGCAGGTTGAGCGCGACGCGCCGACGCGCCCGGCGGGGTCCGCTCGATTTCCGCCGTACGGTACGCGAGTCGCTCTCGGCCGGAGGGGCGCCGGTGCGGCTGGCGTTCCGGCCGCCGCGCCCGGCCAAGCCGGAATTGGTCCTGCTCGCCGACATCTCCGGATCCGTCGCCACGTTCGCCGGGTTCACCCTGCAACTCGCCCAGGCGTTGCGCACGCAGTTCCGGGTGGTGCGCAGCTTCGTCTTCGTCGACGGCACGGACGAGGTGACCGATCTGCTCGCCGGTTCGGACGGCGCCGTCGAGGCGGCGCGCCGGATCGACGAGTCCGGCAGCGGGGTCCGGCTCGACGGGCGGTCGGACTACGGCAACGCGTTCCGGGGCTTCTGGGACCAGTGGGGTACGCAGGTCGGCAGCCGGAGCATCGTCGTCGTCCTGGGCGACGCGCGGACCAACTACCGCTCGCCGTCGGTGGAGTCGCTGTCGGCGCTCCGGCAGCGCGCCGGTCGGGTTTACTGGCTCAACCCGGAACCGCGCGCGGCGTGGGGCAGCGGCGATTCGGTCATGGACCAGTACGCGCCCCACTGCGACGACGTCGTCGAGTGCCGCAACATCCGCCAACTCAGGCAGTTCATCGAGCGGTTGGCGTGAGAACCCACCACCCGCCACGGCCCCCGGGCCGTTCCTTCCGTCCGGTTCGCGAGGAGCACCATGACTGACAGCAGCATCTCGGCGGCCATGCGGGCCGCTGTGGGCGTCGAGCTCGCCCGGCAGGTGAGCCACCCCGTGAGCACGTCCGACATCCGCCGATGGGCCCTAGCGGTGTACTGGCCCGAGCCCGCTCCGCAGCTCTTCCTCAGCGAGGAGTACGCCCGCCGAACCGTCCACGGGGGCATCGTCGCGCCCGAGGAGTTCAACCCGTTCGCCTGGTCGTGCGCCGAGACCTGGGCCCGGAATCCCGAAGCGGTCCCCGATCCCAACGACCCCGACAACACCGAGATCCAGGCCGGTGTACCCGGGCCCGGACTGACGTTCCAGCTCAACGGCGGCATGTCGGTGGAGTACGGCGACCGGATGCGCCCCGGCGACGTGATCACCAGCAGTCGGTGCCTCGGGCCCTACACCGAGCGCGAGGGACGGCTGGGCCTGATGCTCTTCAGCAGCGCCGAGGAGACCTGGACCAATCAGAGCGGCCGGCTCGTCAAGCGGACCGTGTCGACGCTCATTCGCTACTGAAGGGAAGAACCGACGTGCAGACTGCGACGTCAGGCGACAAGGTCGGGATCGGCGACGAGATCGGGCCGTTCACCAGAGAGACCGGTTTCGCGAACTGGAACCGCTATGCGGCTGTCAACGACGAGTTCGTGCCGATCCACATGGACGACGAGGCCGGCCGTGCGGCCGGGTACCCGACCGCTTTCGGGATGGGCAACCTCCAGTGGTCCTACCTGCACAACGCGCTGCGGGCGTGGATGGGCGACAGCGGACGGATCATCAGCCTCTCGTGCCAGTTCCGCGGGGCCAACACGAAGGGCATGACCGTCACCGCCCGCGGTGTGGTGACCGGCGTCGAGAAGGCCGACGGCGCTGTCACCGCGACGGTGGACGTGTGGACCGAGGCGGCGGACGGATCCAGGCTCGCCCCCGGCAAGGCGGTCGTGCGGTTCGGGTGAACCGCACCGGTGTCAGCGCGACCACCGGCACTACTACCGAGATTGCCGTTAGAGTTACCGTAATGCTTTCTATATGTTCTGTACGCCCCCGGCAGCCGCAGGGCCCGTCGGGGCTGTCCGTGACCAGGAGGAGGATTCGTGAGCGAGCCGAGCACCACCGGGCAGGCGTCCGCCGAGCACCCCGTTCTCGTCGAGCGGCGTGGGCACGTGATGGTCATCACCATCAACCGCCCCGACGCCCGCAACGCGGTCAACGAAGCGGTCTGCCTCGGCGTGGGTGACGCCCTCGAAGAGGCGGACCACGACGACGACGTCCGCGCGGTCGTGCTGACCGGCGCTGGCGACAAGGCGTTCTGCGCCGGAGCCGACCTCAAGGCCATCCTGCGCGGAGAGCGGATCATTCCCGAGGGCCGCGAGCTGTGGGGGCTGGCCGGATACGTCGGTCACTACATCGGCAAGCCGACGATCGCGGCGGTGAATGGCGCGGCGATCGGCGGGGGAACCGAACTGGCCCTGGCCAGTGACCTTGTGGTGGCCGCGGACACGGCGTCGTTCGGTCTGCCCGAGGTCAAGCGCGGGCTCGTGGCCGGGGCCGGCGGCGCCTTCCGGCTCGCGGCCCAGCTACCCCAGCGTGTCGGCCTGGAGATGCTGCTGACCGGTGACCCGATCAGTGCGCGGCGGGCGCTCGAACTGCATTTGGTGAACCGCGTGGTGCCGGCCGCGGACGTACTGGAAGCCGCGGTCGAGCTGGCCGGGCGGATCGCCGCCAACGCGCCGCTGTCCGTCCAGGCCACCAAGCGGATCGCGCTGGGATACCAGGGTTCCCAGCGGCCCGCGGATGCTCCGCTGTGGGAGCTGACCACGAAGGAACTGGCCCGTGTGAGCGGCTCGGCCGACGCGGTGGAGGGTCCGCGCGCCTTCGCCGAGAAGCGGGCCCCGGTCTGGCAGGGGCGCTGAGTTCCGGGCACCGGACGGTACGCGCACACGAGCAAGGGCCGGCCGGCGGAGAACTCGCCGGCCGGCCCTTGCTCTCGATGTCACTTGACGTTGAACCGCTGGGCCGCGTCGATCCGGATGACCTCGCCGTTGAGGTAGTCGTTGTCGACGATGTGCAGCGCGAGCCGGGCGTACTCGTCCGCGTGGCCCATCCGCTTCGGGTTCGGCACCCCGGGGCCCCACTTGGCCTGGGCCTCCGCCTCGGGCATGCCGTACGCCGGGGTGAAGAAGGTGCCCGGCGCGATGCTCATCACGCGGATGCCCAGCGGGGCCAGGTCGCGGGCGGCGGTGAGGTTGAGGCCGATCACCCCTCCCTTGGCGGCGGAGTAGTCGGACTGCCCGACCTGCCCCTCGTAACCTGCAATGCTGGCGGTGGTGATCACGACGCCACGCTGGCCGGAGTCGAGCGGCTCGTTCTCGGCCATGGCCGCCGCCGCCCGGCTCAGCACCGTGAAGGTGCCGGTGAGGAAGATCTCGACCGTACGCCGGAAGGTGTCGACCGGGTAGGGCTGCCCCTCGCGGTTGACGATCCGGGCGCCGGCGGCCGGGCCACCATGGACCACGACCGCCGCGCGCAGCGGGCCGAGCTCCCTGGCGGCGTGGATCGCCGCCAACACCGACGCCTCGTCGGTCACGTCCGTGTGCACGAATCGGGCGTTCTCGCCGAGGTCGTCGGCCAGTTGCTTGGCGCGATCCTCGGCCATGTCGGCGATGACCACCTTGGCGCCCGCGGCCACGAGGCGCCGCACCGTCGCCTCGCCGAAGCCGCCTGCGCCGCCGGTGACAATCGCGGATGCACCCGCAAGTTCCATGAGGTCCTCCTTGGTTGGGCCCGTCCCGGGATCTGGTGAGAGGGGAAAGCAGCCCTCTCATATTGGTTATCGTAGGTTATACAGTTAGCATTACGAGCACCATACTCCCGCCTCGCGCGCCGCATCGCGGAGCCACCGAGGCAGGAAGTCCCAGATCTGTCGCTGTGAGGTGGGCCATGCCCGAAGCCGTGATCGTCAGTGCCGTCCGCACCGCCATCGGAACCGCCCACAAGGGCACGCTGAGCGAGACCAGCGCCGAGGAACTCGCACGTCACGTGGTCGCGGAGGCCATCGAGCGGTCCGGTCTCGCACCGGAGAGCTTCGACGACGTCGTCCTCGCCGAATCCATGTACGGCGGCGGCGACCTCGCCCGCCACGCCGCCGTCTCCCTGGGTATGACCGAGGTCGCCGGCCAGGCGGTCAACCGCCATTGCGCCGGCAGCCTGACCGCCGTCGGCATCGCCGCCGGTTCGGTCCGGGCCGGCATGGACCAGGCCGTCATCGCCGGCGGGGCGCAGTCCTCGTCACTGGCCCCGAAGACCGTGTGGCGCGTGCCCGGTACGGTCGACCGGTTCGAGGAGCGCATCGCGCCGACGTTCCCCTACACGGCGGACGCGACCGACGACGTCACCCTGAGCACCGGTTGGAATGTCGCCCAGGAGGCCGGGCTCACCCGTGAGCAGCTGGACGCCTGGGCCTTCCGGTCGCACGCGCGTGCCGTCGCGGCCATCGACGCCGGCGTCTTCGCCGACGAGATCGCCTCGATCAAGGTCACCCGCCGGGACGGCTCGGTCGTCGACTTCGCGATCGACGAGCACCCCCGCCGCAATTCCACTCCGGAGAAGCTCGCCACGCTGAAGCCCCTGCACCCGGAGATCGAGGGCTTCTCCATCACCGCCGGGAACGCGGCCGGGGTGAACGACGCGGCGGCCGCACTCGCGGTGGTCAGCGACGAGCTTGCCCAGACGCAGGGGCTGACCCCCCTGGCGACCGTGCGGGCCTGGGCCGCCACGGGTGTCGCGCCGCGCCGTACCGGCATGGGCGCCGTCGAGGTGATTCCGAAGGTGCTCCAGCGGGCCGGTCTGTCGATCGCCGATGTGGCGCTGTGGGAGATCAACGAGGCTTTCGCCTCGGTCCCGGCCGCGGCGTGCAAACTGCTCGGTCTCGACGAGGAGCTCGTCAACATCTTCGGCAGCGGATGCAGCCTGGGACACCCGGTCGCGGCATCGGGCGCCCGCATGCTGACCACGCTGACGCACGAACTCCGCAGGCGCGGCGGCGGCATCGGCGTCGCCGCCATGTGTGCCGGCGGCGGCCAGGCCGGAGCGGTCGTCATCGAGGTCCGCTGAACCGGGCGTACCCGCGCACATGCCCTGTCGTGCGGTCACGGCGCCATCGGTGCCGCGACCGCACGGAGGGCGGCGCCACCCGTAGCCCCTCGCGCACGTTGCCAAGACATTGCGCCCAGGTGTCGACCTATCGGGTAGATGACTATACCGTAAGCATTGCGAGAAGCATTTCGATCGCAAGCGCAAGGAGGCGCCATGCTGCCCGAGGACCTTCAGATCATCTCCGTCGACGACCACGTCATCGAACACCCCACCGTCTGGACGGACCGGGTGCCGAGCAAGTACGCCGACGTCGCTCCCCGCATCGAGCGCGCCGAGGACGGCAACGACTGGTGGATCTACGAGGGTGCGAAGGCCGGCAACTTCGCCCTGAACGCCGTCGCCGGCAAGGATCCGAGGGACTTCGGCATGGACCCGCGCTCCTACGACGACATGCTGCCCGGGTGCTACGACGTGTCCCGGCGGATCAAGGACATGGACACCGAGGGCGTGTGGGCCCAGCTGTGTTTCCCCAACTTCGGAGGCTTCGCCGGCAGCACGTTCGCCAAGTCCAAGGACCTCGAACTGGCCGCCGCCTGCGTGAGCGCCTACAACGACTTCATCCTGGACGAGTGGTGCGCGTACGACCCCGCACGGCAGATACCGCTGCTCACGCTTCCCTACTGGGACGTCGAGGCGTCGGTCAGGGAGTTCAACCGCACGGCCCCGCTGGGCGCCAAGTCCTACACCTTCCCCGAGTTGCCGGACCGCATCGGCCTGCCCTCCTGGCACACCGACCACTGGGATCCCATCCTCGCCCTGTCCAACGAGTCGGGCATCCCGCTGTCCCTGCACTTCGGTTCGGGCGGATCACCGACGGTGTCGCCGGAGGGCATGAGCACGAACTTCGTCGTCGGGATCTCCCTCTTCGCGCTCAACTCCGTGACGACGATGGCCGAACTGCTGCTGTCACCCGTGTTCCACAAGTTCCCGAACCTGCGCATGGCGCTCTCCGAGGGCGGTATCGGCTGGATGCCGTATCTGCTGGAGCGCCTGGACTACACCTGGGAGCGCCACCGCTGGTACAACGACGTCAACCGCGAGGTCAGCCCGGGTGAGCTGTTCGCGCGCGGTCACCTGGGCGGCTGCTTCATCTCCGACGACGCCGGACTGGAGGCGCGCCACCGGATCGGCGTCGACCACATCATGTTCGAGAGCGACTACCCGCACTCGGACAGCAACTGGCCGAACACCAGGAAGATCCTCGCCGAGTCGACGCTCGACATCCCGGAGGACGAGGTGCACAAGCTGCTGGAGGACAACGCCCGGAGGTTCTACGACTTCCCGCGCAGCAGCTGAGCCGACCCCGCACGCTCGTTGTCCGGATCCGCATCGGCCCCGCCCGACGACCTGTCTGGCGGGGCCGATGAACATGTGCTCGATCACATGCGACAGCACTCGACGCCTTCCCCTGATCAGAGATACGGTAGTACTTACTGTTGCAGATACCGTATGGGCGTCCAGCCGATGCGGACCCGCAGCCGTTCGCCGCGGCTCGGCCAGTGGGAACCAGGAGGCAGAATCAGTGCAGATCAAGCAGATCGCGGTGGTCGGCTGCGGCACCATGGGTGCCGGCATCATCCAGGTGGCCGCTCAGACCGGCATCGAAGTCGTCGGGGTCGAACGCACCGAGCCGGATGCCGAGGCGGCCCGGCTGCGGGTCGAAGCCGGGCTCGATGCCACCGCCGCCCGGGGCAGGATCACCCCCGCGCAGGTACGCGAGGCCGTCTCCCGCTTCAGCGTGACCACCGAGCTGGCACGGGTGGCCGATGCGGACCTGGTGGTCGAGGCCGTGTTCGAGGACGTCGAGCTCAAGAAGGGCGTCCTCAGGGAGATCGACGGCCTGGTCGGACCCGACACGTTCATCGCCTCCAACACCTCCACGATTCCCCTGGTGATCCTGGCCGCCGCGACCAGCCGCCCTGACCGGGTCGTCGGGCTGCACTTCTTCAACCCGGTCCCGGCGATGAAGCTGGTGGAGGTGATCAAGACACCGGTGACGTCCGCGGAGCACGTGCGGACCATGGTCGATCTCGCCGTGGCCATGGGCAAGAACCCGGTCGTCGTGAACGACGTGCCCGGCTTCGTGGGCAATCTGCTCATCGTCCCGTACCTGCTCGACGCGGTGCGGGCCTTCGAGCGCGGTGTGGCCGACATGGAGTCGATCGACAGCGTCGTCCGCCTCGGGTTCAACCACCCCATGGGCCCGTTCCGGCTCAGCGACCTGATCGGCCTCGACATCGTCCACGACATGGCCGCGTCGATGTACGAGGAGTACAAGGACCCGCGGTACTTCCCGCCGCCGCTGCTCAAGCAGTACGTCCGGCTCGGATGGCTGGGTCGCAAGACCGGCCGGGGGTTCTACCGCTATGACGACTGAGGCGACGGCCGGCCGCAGCCGGACGGCCGACTCGCCCACGCTCGTCGAGCAGTGGGACACGCACCTGCGCTCGGTGGATCCGCTCCGGTTCGCGGGGTACGCCGTGCCGGCGTCCGAGGACGAGTCGGTCCGTACCGGCGTGGTCTCCTTCGGCGGCTCCGAGGCCGTCTGGATCGAGTGCGACGCGAGCCGGCAGACCGGGACGATGGGCGCGGTCGCGGGTGAGCGGATCGTGCGCGCGTTCAACCGCGCCGCCGAGCGCCGGCTGCCGGTCGTCGAGACGGTTGCCAGCGGCGGTGCACGCCTCCAGGAAGGCATGCTCTCCCTGCTCCAGATGGCGCGGACATCGTCCGCGGCGGCCCGGCACGCGGCCGCCGGTCAGATGACCGCCGCCGTGCTCCGCTCCCCCACCACGGGTGGCGTCTACGCTTCGTGGGCCTCGCTGGCCGATCTGCGGGCCGCCGTGCCGGGCGCGACCATCGGGTTCGGCGGGCCGCGCGTCGTCGCCCAGGTGACCGGCGAGTTCCCGCCATCGACGTCGCACACCGCCGAATCGGCCCACCGGCACGGACTGGTCGACGCCCTCACACCGAACGGTGAGCAGTGGGGCTGGCTCGCCGCCGCGGTCGGTGCCCGCCCGGGCCCGCCGCTGGCGCTGCCGCAGGGCCGGGCCGAGGGGCCCGACCCGACGCCGGTCCCGGCGGACCCGTATCTCCTCCTCCGGCGGTCCCGTGGCACACGACGCCCGTCCGGCCTGGAGTGGGCGAGCTGGCTGACCGACTCCTGGGTGGAGCTGCGCGGCTCCGACCCGGCCCTGCGAGCCGGCCTCGCGACGATCGGCGGTTCGCGTGCCGTCGTCGTCGCGATGGACAGATTCGCCGGGGCCGGTCGCCCGGCGCTGCCAGGACCGGGGGCATTCCGTCTCGCGCGGCGCGCGATCCTGCTCGCAGGCCGGCTGCGGCTGCCGGTCGTCACCCTCGTCGACACCCCGGGGGCGGACCCGTCGCCGGAGTCGGAGGCGGCGGGCGTCGCGGGCGAGATCGCCCGCACCTTCCTGGCGATGGCGGAGTTGGCGTCCGTGAGTGTGTGCCTGTGCGTCGGCGAAGGCGGCAGCGGCGGCGCCATGGCGCTTGCTCACACCGACCGTTTCCTCTTGCTCCAGGGCTCCGTCTTCTCGGTCATCGGCCCGGAAGCGGGCGCGGTGATCCTCTACCGCGACGCCGGGCGGGCGCCCGAGCTGACCCGCGCCCTGAAGATGACGCCCGCCGCGCTGCTGCGCCGGGGGGTTGTCGACCGCGTCGTGCCCGAGAACGTGGACGCCGTGCGTGAAGCCCTGCTCGACGCCCTGGCGTCCGCCACGCCGGGCGAACGCGACAGCCGAGCCGACGAGGCGACCGCTCGCGCCCTCTTCGCCAGTTGATCGGGCATCGGACGTCGGCGGCAGAAGCAGAAGACGGCGGTGGCGGGGCGGCGACCCGCCGCACAAGACACCAGCAATCGATACCAACCGGTTCGGAAGAGGAGTCCCTCCATGCAGAAGATCGCCAAGACGACCGGCAGCCACGGCATCGGTCAGATGATCCACGTCATCCACATGTCGGACGACGTGGAGAAGCTCAACCGTTTCTATGAGGACGTGTTCGGCGGGCTCCACTTCCTCGGCGTCGACGAGCCCAACTATCTGCCGATCGAGGACCGCTACGCCGGCCTCTTCATGGTCAGTGACGTGTGCATCGAGACCATGGCCCCCGCCCTGCCTGCCGACGGCGCCAAGCCGGTCGGCAAGTTCTACAACAAGTTCGGTGAACACCTGCACTCCGTCGGCTACAAGGTCGACGACCTGCCGGGGCTCGCGGAGCGGCTGCTGGCCAAGGGGGTGTACATCGGAGCCCCGGGCGGCGGGAAGATCGAGAAGCTCGACCCGGAGACGCAGTACTTCTACCCGAGCCCGCGCGACACCGCTGGTCTGATGGTCGAGATGTGCCGGATCGACATGCCCAACGACCCGCGCGACCTGGAGACCTGGTCGTCCCAGGTGAAGATGTGGCGGTCCCACCCGCTCACGATCGAGCGCTTCTCCTACGTCACCCTCGGCGTGCGCGACCTGGAGTCGGCGGTCAGCACCTACGTCGACGTGATGGAAGCCGTCCCGGTCCAGCAAGGGATCGACGACGCCCTCCGGGCCCGTTTCCAGACGGTACAACTCGGTGACTGCCTGCTCCAGTTGGCACAGCCGCTGGAGGAGCACTCCGACCTGGGCCGCCATGTGGCGAAGTGGGGCAACATGATCTACAGCCTCCGGTTCAAGGTGACGGACCTCGACTCGGTCGAGAGCTGGCTGAAGCGTAAGAACATCCGCACCGAGAGGCTCCGTGAGGACCTCGTGGTCACCGACATCGATGACTCGTACGGGGCTCCGATCTTCTTCACGACCGAGGAGATTCCGGGAGATCCCTTCGCCTCCTGACCGCAACGCCGCCGCGTGACCCGCGTCTGGAGCCGGTCGGACCGGCTCCAGACACGGGTCACGCGGCATCCACGGCACATCGAGAAGCTCGGCAACGCGGGCCCGCTGGTCCGCCGGGGCGGCCGTCGGCGTGCCCGGCATCGGCCCCCTGGAAAGCCGAACTCCTGCCCGCCGCCGGGGACTTCAGCACGTCTTCCGCGTCACGACCCACGCGGCCGGCCTTTCCGGAATCCCGCCCGCGCCGCGCGTCTCCGGCGATGTCGGCGGCAGCCCGCGCTGGATTCCGCGCCGCCGCCGGGGACTTCAGCGCGTTCTTCCGCACCTCCACACCGATCGATGTCCGTCACTGCGACGCGTCGGCCGAGATCACCACTGCCAAGGTGGGCTGCTGACGGCTCGGCAAGCATGGAAGGGCCGCGGGCCGGGCCACGCGCTCAGGCGGGCGGCGGACCGACCGGTTCCACCGCGTCGACCAGACCCCAGTTCAGCGCCTGCCCGGCGTCGAGCGGGCAGCCGCTGAGCACCAGGTACAGCGTGCGCCAGCGACCGATACGGCGCGGGATGCTCACCGTGCCGCCCGCGCCCGGGATCAGCCCCATGCCCAGCTCCGGCAGCCGGAAGACCGTGCCAGGGTCGGCGACGATCCGGGAGGCGAAGGCGGGCAGCTCGATCCCGGCGCCGACGCAGGTGCCGTGCATCCGCACGGTGATCCGGTCCCGCAGCTCGTGCACCGACCGAGCCGCGCCACCACGGGTGCGCACCAGGTGCGCCGTCGACAGATCGGCGGCGACCCCGAACTCGCCGAGATCTCCGCCCGAGCAGAAAGAGGGACCGTTCCCGTCCAGGACGACCTCGGCCACTGTCGCGTCGAACCGGGCGATGTCCAGGGCCGCGACGAGCGCGTCACGCAGCTCCCGACCATAGGCATTGCGCCGCTCGGGCCGGTTCAGCGTGAGGTGAAGGGTGTCGCCGTCGCGGCGGACCAGCACGGTCTCGTCCCTCGCGGGCGGGGGCGCCGGCCGGCCGCCACCAGCCGCCAGCCAGCGGGCGAAGCCCCCGCCGGCGAGCAGTGTGGAGTAGGCGAGCGACTCCGCGTCCAGCGCCTGGTGCACCGCGAGTCGCTCTCCGGCCCGCAGGACCTGGCCAAGGACAACCGCCGCCTCCGGATTCCCGAGCGTGTGGCCGTGGAGCACCTGGGCCTCGGCGTCAGGATCCTCGACGGCGACCAGACGGCGATCCCCGTCGTCGGCCGGTGCCAGCGTCAGGTCCAGCGCCTCGGTCAACGCGGTCGAGGGCGCTGCGGCGCGGGTGACGCCGATGAGCAGGCGGTCGCACTCCTGGGCCCGCTCCACGGCGCGTCGGAGGACGGCCGTACCGCCGAAGGAGCGGTCCAGGTCGACCATCAGCAACGGGTCGACCACGACGCCGCCCTCGGCGAGCAGGTCCCCGTGGGCCGCGCCTGCGGCCAAGTCCGCCACGGAGATCGCACTGCGAGTCAACATCATCCTGGCCTAGCATCCTGAACATGGTCACTTGGTCCCCGGGCTCCTCCGCCGAGACCGCACGCGACTGGGCGCGGAGCGGGGTCCTGCCGCTGACCGGTCACAGTACCGGCCCCCCGATCCTACCCGCGGGCGCCGCCGCCTCCTGGGCGGACCGGATGGCCGACCGCGTCGAGCTGGCCACCCGGGGCTCCCGGCACCCGGTCCGGATCGACGGACCGCGGCTGCTGTCCGAGCGTGCGGCGCTCATCGGCGGGAGCCGCCGGGGGCAGCTGTCCGTCGGCGGCAGTTGCCGACTGCTGCCGACGCTGGACGGTTGGGCGGCGGTGTCGTCCGCCCGCCCGGACGACCCTCTCTTGTGGAGCGCGCTGATCGGCCACGACCTCGACGAGCGGTTGCCGCAGCGGCTGGCCGCCTGGCTGGCCGTACACAGCGGCGCCCAACTGGACGAGCGGGCAACGCTGCTGAGCCTGGCCGCGGGCTCGATCAGAACACCCGGACGGCAAGGGGACGGCACAGGCAGCACGGGCCGTTGCACCGAGCCGCCGCAGCCAGGCAGGCCGCGCTCGGTGGAGCGGTTGCTGGTGGTGGACTTCAGCGCGCTGTGGGCCGGCCCGCTGTGCGCGCACCTGCTCGGTCTCGCGGGCGCGGACGTGGTGAAGGTCGAGGTCCCTTCTCGTCCGGACGGCGCCCGACAGGGCAACCGGACCTTCTACGACCTCCTGCACGGTAGCCACAGCTCGGTCGCACTCGACCCGGCGGACCCTGCCGGGCGCACCGCCCTGCACGCGCTGGTACGCAGGGCGGACATCGTCATTGAAGCGTCGCGCCCCCGCGCGCTGGCCGGGTTCGGACTGGACGCCCTGGCCGAGGTGGAGCGCGGTTGCACTTGGGTGTCGATCACCGCCCGCGGCCGGGCCTCGGACCGAGTCGGCTTCGGTGACGACGTGGCCGCCGCGTGCGGCCTGCTGGCGTGCGACGAGCAGGGGCTGCCGGTCTTCTGCGGGGACGCGATCGCCGACCCGCTCACGGGTCTGACCGCCGCTGCGCTGGCCCTGTCCGAGCCCGAGGGCGGGGGCGGAGTGCTGTGGGACGTGGCGATGGCGGACGTCGTGGCGGCGACCCTCGAAGGAGTGGAGACGGGTCCTGGGGCGCGGATGCGACGGGCCGGGACCGGGTGGGCGGTGGACACCGGGCAGGAACGGGTTCCGGTGCTCTCGCCCGTCGCGAGGACCCCACGGGCCGCCGCGCCCGATCTGGGCGCCGACACCGGCGCGGTACTGCGACGGCTCGGGATCGCCGCACCGTGAACGGCCTGCTGATCCGCGGTGCGGAGGTGAACGGGGAACTGCTCGACGTCCGGATCGGGCAGGGTCGGGTGTTGGAGCTGGGCTGGTCGTTGCCGCGTGCGGACCGGGCCGAGGAGGTGGTGGAGGCGCACGGCGGCACGCTGCTCCCCGGACTGACGGATCATCACATCCATCTGTTCGCCACTGCCGCCGACCTGGCGTCCGTCTCCTGCGACCCCGTCACCACGCCTGACCGGGCGGGACTCGCCCAGGTGTTGCGGCGTGCGAGGCCGGATGGGCACGGCTGGATCAGAGGCGTGCGCTACCACGAATCCACGGCCGGAGATCTGGACGCGGCCGGTCTCGACCAGCTGCGCGACGACGTTCCGGTCCGGCTGCAACACCGCAGCGGCGCCCTGTGGGTGCTCAACTCCCGTGCCGCCGAGGCCGTCGGACTCGGCAGCGGGGACCATCCCGGTATCGAGCGGGACGCCGGGGGTCACCCGACGGGACGCCTGTGGCGGGCCGACCACTGGCTGCGCGCGAGGCTGCCGCGCGGCGGACCGCCCTCGTTGGCCGGGCTGAGCCTGCTGCTGGCCGGGTATGGCATCACGGCCGTCACCGATGCGAGCCCGGAGCTGGACACCGGCACGGTCGAGGCGATCTCCGCCGCGACGGCCGGCGGCGAACTGCGCCAGCGGGTGCTGCTGCTGGGCGCACCGCTCAGCGGCTCCCCGCGACCTGGCGGCACCCCGGACTGCGCCCCCGGTCCGAACCGGCCCGAAGCCGGTCCCTGGAAGATCGTGCTCGCAGACTCCGGTCTGCCCGACGTCGACGAGTTGACTGAAACCGTCGCCGCCGCGCACCGGGCCGGTCGGCCGGTCGCCGTGCACTGCGTGACCAGGGAGTCGCTGTTGCTGTTCCTGATCGCGCTCAAGGAGGCGGGCAGCCTGCCCGGAGACCGCCTGGAACACGCCTCCCTCGTACCGGCCGACGTCATTCCCGGCATCCGCCGACTCGGCCTGCGGGTGGTGACCCAGCCTGGCTTCCTGGCCGACCGCGGCGACGACTTCCTGCGCGGCACCCCCGCATCCGAGCACGACGAGCTGTACCGGTGCGCCTCACTGCGCGCGGCAGGTGTTCCGTTGGGGCTGTCCAGCGATGCCCCGTACGGGCCGGTCGATCCGTGGGCGGTGATGCGGGCGGCGGTACGGCGACGCACCCGCTCGGGCGCGGTCGTCGCCCCCAGGGAGCGGCTCACCGCCGCCCAGGCGCTGGACGGCTACCTCTCCCCCGGACAACTGCCCGGCGATGCGCCGCGCCGCGTCCACGTGGGAGCCCGTGCGGATCTGGTTCTGCTGCACGCCTCGTTGAGCGCGGCGCTCGACTGCCTGGACACCCGGATCGTCCGGCTGACCCTCGTCGGCGGGCATCGGGTGGCCTGACGCGGCAGCGCCGTGGGCGAGAAGGCCGCAAGGGTCACCGCGGGTGCGATGTCGGAGGTGGCGATGACGGACAAGCAGGTTCCGGTCCCGGACCGGTACACCGCGTTCTACTGGGAGAACGCGGCCCTGGGACGCCTGGCGGTCCAGGCATGCGAGGAATGCGGCCATGTGCAGTTCCCGCCCGACGCGGTCTGCGAGAGCTGCCAGTCGCAGTCCCTGACCGCGCAGCCGGTCACCGGCCGCGCCACCCTCTACGCGATGACCGTCATCCGCCAGGCCTTCCACCCCGCCTGGACAGACTCCCTGCCCTACGTCATCGCCCAGGTCCAGCTCGACGACGCACCCGGCATCCGCATCCAGACCAACATCGTCCAGGCCGACCCCGCCGACACTGCCCCAGTTCCGCCCCACCCAGCAGAACGGAAGTACGTCTCGCCGACCCGGATGGCGTCAGGGTCGGGCAAGTCGGCGTTGAGGACAGGATCGCCGTAGCCGCTGGACACAGTGGGGACCCGCGGTCAGCGCAGCGTCAGCCGGTACGTCGTCTGTGTACGGCCGGTGATCAGGACGCGGATGCCGTCCGGGGTGAGGGAGCCGCCGAGCCAGGCGTAGGGCTCGCCCGGGTCGACGACCGGTGGCTGCCTGCCGCCTCTGCCGTTGCCGGGGCCGAAGACGATGTGATCTTCCCCCACGGTGTACGCGGCCTCGCCATGGGCGAGTTGATACGTGTCGTCGGAGACCCGCTCCAGGCCGTCGCCGGTCAGCTCGCCCCCGGGCCGGAAGCACAGCTCCAGCGCGAACGGCACGTCGGACCCGGTCTGGGAGCAGGTCAGGTCCCAGCCGCCACCCGGCGTCTCCCGGAGCAGGATCTCCGTACGGAGCATCCGGTACTCCCGCTCACGGTGCGGGAAGTCCATCGCCGACCAGAAGCGGCCGTCGTCGGTGAGCGCGTAGCCGCCGTCCTGCCGCCGGTGACCGGGTGGCAGCGGCTGGTGATAGGCGCCGCGCACCTCGGCGTACAACCGCCATCCGTCCGCGTCGCGCTCCAGGCCCTCGGCGCGGAAATGGCCGAGGGAGAAGAACCGGGGGGCCAGCCGCAGGGAGTCGAGGATCGCCGCGCCCTTGCGCATCTTGAAGAACGTCGGGTTGGTGGACAGTCCCGAGGAGATGGCACGGACCTCGGGGAAGTCCGTGCCTCCGAAGACGGTCGCGGTATTCCGACCGTGACGTATGCGGACCAGCCGGCAGCCGTCGTCGTGGTGCTCGAACTCCGTGGGCGGCATGGCAGGTTCGGGAAGGTGACGGGCCAGTTCGGGACGGTCCAGGACCTCGGCGAGCCGGTCGCCGGCCGGGGTCTCACCGAAGGTCTGGTCCGTGCCGCGTCCGCCCAGGAGCGCGGCCACCGCGGCGAACCGGCCGTCGCCGTCGCGGATCGCCAACTCCCGGTACTGGAGCCAGAACTCGGGGAGGTGGCGCAGCGCGGTCTGGTCCTGGCGCCGTGAATGGACGCTCTCCACCTCGCCGTTGGGCTCGACGAGGTACAGGCCGGCGGTCAGATTGGCCCGTACGTTCGCGTAGAGGTCCTCGCGTCCGTGGAGGCGGGCGATCGTCAGCAGGGCCGGGTTGGTGACGGCCGCGGCGTAGTTGGGGCTGCGCTCGCTGTACTCGCCGCCCGGCAGCTGGTCGATGCCCTCGGCGAGCCAGGCGTCGATCCGGCGGACGTAGGACGGGTCGGGCCAGTGGGAGTGGGTGCGGGCGAGGGCCGCGCAGACCAGCCAGCGGTGGTTCGCCGTGTGGACACCACCGGTCGCGAGCCCGGGGCCCGCCGCGCGGAGGATCCGCCCGACCGTGCTCCGCAGCCGCTCGGTGGACGGGTGCGCGTCCTGGTCGAGAAGGCCCCACGCCATGGCGAGGTCGACGACGGAGAAGGCGGTGTCCGGCGGGGAATGCGCGCCTCCCTGGTCCCACAGGCCGTCCTCGAACTGCTCCTCGGCGACGGCTTCCGCCAGTTCTTCGAGCGGGGCGAGCAGAGTGTTGTCGTGGTGGTACGCCGATCCGCCGTACACGTGGACGGAGGTGAGGGTGCGCAGTGAGCGGGCGGCGGCGCGGGCCTTGCCCAGGTCTCGGAGTTGGGTGAGGTCGTCGGCGCGGCTTTCCAGGATGTCCGTCGCGCGGGCGTCGGCGGTGGCCCCGAGGAAGGCGAGGAAGTGCTGGTCGTTCCGGCTGTCGGTGGGGTCGGTCGACTCGGGGCAGTGACGGGCTTGGTCCGGGATCATGCTCGACGCTCCTCGGGCGGTGCTGGGGGAATCCACTTGGGGCCATGGGATGGGCGATCTTGATTGACGCCCGTGAGCTGGGGTGTCAACCTCGGCACGTGCAGGTGACGATTCGAGATGTGGCGAGGACGGCCGGGGTCTCCCCGTCCACCGTGTCCCGGGCGCTGTCGCCCGACGGAACAGTGAGCGAGAGCACGCGCGAGCGGGTACGGGCCGCAGCCGACCGGCTCGGCTACCAGCCCAACCGTGCGGCACGGGGCCTGATCACCGGTCGTACGGGCCACCTGGGGGTGATCGTCCCGGATCTGCTCAACCCGTTCTTCGCGGACATCTGCAAGGGTGTGCAGGCCCGTGCCCGGGGCCTGGGCCACGCGGTGTTCGTCAGCGACTCCGAGCGGGACGAGGGCCTGGAGCTGGACGCGATCCGCACGCTGGGCCCGGAGGTCGACGGCATCGTGCTGTGCGCCCCCCACCTGAGCAGCGAGGAACTGGCCGCGCTGGACCAGGTCACCATGAAGCCGATCGTGTTGCTGCACCGCAGGGAGCCCGGCTTCGCGAGTGTCACCGCGGACATGGTGGAGGGGATGACCGACGCCCTGACCCATCTGCACGCGCTCGGCCACCGCCGGATCGCCTACGTGGGTGGCCCGCGCTCCACCTGGACGGCGCAGGAGCGGGCGGCCGGGATCAAGGCGGTGGAGGAGTCCGGCAAGGTCGAGATCATCCACGTGGGAAGTGTGGCCCCGCACTTCGACGGCGGGATCACCGGGGCTGCGGACGTGGTCCTGGCCAGCGGGGCGAGCGCGGTGGTGGCCTTCAACGACATCGTCGCGTTCGGGCTGATCAGCCGCTTCACCGCGCGCGGGGTGCGGGTGCCGGACGAGATGAGCGTGGTCGGCTGCGACGACATCGCCCTGTCGGGTATGGCCGCTCCCCCGCTGACGACGGTCTCGGTGCCCAAGGCGCATGCCGCGCGGGCTGCGGTCGACCTGCTGTTCCGCATCCTGGGGACGCCCGCCAAGGAGGGGGCGGAGCCTCAGCAGCGGGTGCTGCCGACGCACCTGGTGGTGCGGGGGTCGACGGCCGCGATCGAGCGGCGCTGAGCGAATCTGTCCGGTCGAGGTCATGGCGTCACGCTGCGCCGATAGGCCTTGTCGTCACGGTGCTCGCGCCTCAGGGAGAGATACGTGGCGTGCAGCCGGTCCAGTACCGCGCGATCGAGCTGTACCCCGAGCCCGGGGCCGTCGGGAATCCGCACCGAACCGTCCAGGAACGACAGCGCGCCCGGCAGCACGACATCCTCCGCCGCGTTCCACGGATAGTGGGTGTCACAGGCGTGGCCCAGGGCCGGGGTGGCCGCCGCCGCGTGGGTCATCGCGGCGAGGCTGATCCCCAGGTGGGAGTTGGAGTGCATGGACAGCCCCCAGCCGACCGCCCGGCACACGTCCCCCAACGCGACGGACGTCCGCAGGCCGCCCCAGATGTGGTGGTCGCCCAGCACGATCCGTACGGCGTCCCGTGCCAGCGCCGGATGTACATCCTTCAGGGAGGTCACGCACATGTTGGTGGCGAGCGGGATCGACGTGGCGGCGGCGACGGCCGCCATGCCGTCGACCCCGGCCACCGGATCCTCCAGGTATTCGACGACGCCCTCCAGTTCACGGACCGCCGCCAGCGCGGTGGTGAGGGTCCAAGCGGCGTTGGGGTCGATACGGAGCGGGAGGCCGGGGAACGCGGCCCGCAGTGCGCGGACCGCCGCGATCTCCTCGTCCGGCGGGAAGACCCCGCCCTTGAGCTTCAGCGAGCGGAAGCCGTAGTGGTCCACCATGCGCTCGGCCTGGGCGACGATGCTGTCCGGGTCAAGGGCCGCGCCCCACTCGTCGTCGCCCGAGCCCGGGTGACCGCCCCACTTGTAGAAGAGGTAGCCCGCGTAGGGCACCTCGTCCCGCACTCTGCCGCCCAGCAGGTCCACGACCGGCACCCCGGCCCTTCTGCCCTGCGCGTCCAGACAGGCGACCTCGATCGCCGAGTACACGCGCATCACGTCGAAGGCGGGCGCGGGTATCGGCGCAGGGCCCCGTGATCCGGGCGTACGGCCGGACCAGCGCCGCCAGTTGGCGTCCGGCCCGTAGTCGAGGCCGTCCGCCCGGCCGGCCAGCAGTTGGCTCACCAGCCGGGCCAGCGCCCCGGTGTCGTAGGCGCTCATGCCCCGAATCCTGGTGCCGACCAGCTCCAGCCAGTCCAACTGCCAGGCGTGGCCGGTGCATTCGCCGAGGCCGGTCACCTCGCCGCCGCGGCCGCCGGTGACGAGTTCGATGACCGCGCGCAGGACGTGCGGCTCGTGCACCCCATCGGCGTTGAGCAGCGGAGGGTCGCGGAAGGCGATGGGGGTGACCCTCAACTCGCTGATGATCACCGGCTCATCCTCCGGGGACGGAGGTGTGGAACTTGTCCCACATGTCGGAGGCGGCCGACTTGAGGCTCTTCTTACCGAAGATGATGTCCTGGTAGACGCTGGTGAAGTCGAGTTTGTCCTCGTCGCTGCCGGACGGTGGCGGGGCCGGCGAGGGCGAGAGCTTGCTCTGGATCGACGTGAGGAACTGGTAGACGGCCTTGTCGCCGCCGGTCAGAGTCGGGGCGAGGGCGGCGAGGTTCTGGGTGTTGGAGGGCAGCCCTCGCACTTGGCCGAGGATCTTCGCCGCGTCCGGATCGTTCAGCAGGAAGTCGATCAGCAGCGCTGCTTCCGCCTTGTGCGCGCACTTGCGCTGGACGCAGAGCGCCTGCGAGGCGCCGCCCGTCATCCCGATCGGGGAGGTGGCCGTCTGGGTGGGGAAGGCGATGGGCTGCACCGCGCCGTACGTCTCGAAGTACGACGAGGCGCTGGACGTGATGGAGAACTCGCCGGTCGACAGCTTCCGGATCAGCGGCGAGTCGGCGGTCGAGCCGCTGGCGTAGGAGGCGGTGAGGCTCGGGGAGGTGAAGACGCCCTTGTCCCGCAGCCGGCCCATGTACTCCCAGAACTGGACGAGGTCGGCCTTCGTGAAGCCGAGGGAACCGTCGTTCTTGTAGAGCGGTTTGCCGTGCTGGACGAGCCAGATCTGGAAGATCTCGATGTGGCCGCTGAAGTCGGTCAGCGGCGCCCTGTCCGGTAGCGCCTTCTTCAGCGCGGGGCCGATGTCGTTCAGCAGGTCGTCCCAGGTCCAGCCCGGTTTGGGGACGCCGACCCCGGCCTTGGTCCACAACTTGGCGTCGATCAGCAGGGCTTGGGTGGCGATGCCGGTCGGCAGCCCGTACAACGTGCCGTCGACGAGGCCGGTGCGGGCGTAGATGGCGGGTATGCGCTTCAGGGAGATCGTGGAGAACACGGAGTCGGTGAGCTTCGAGAGCACGTTGCGGTCGGCGTAGGCACGCAGGTAGCCGAAGTCCATCTGCAGGACGTCGGGGCCGCTGCCGGCCGCGACCTGGGTGGCGAGCCGCTGGAGGTAGGCGGAGTAACCGGCGAACGACGTCGTCACCTTGATGTGCGGGTGGCGCTGTTCGAAGAGCTTGATCGCCTTCTCGGTGGCCAGGTTCCGGTCCGCGGAGCCCCACCACTGGAAGTCGATCGTCACTTTGCCGTCGGTGGACGCGTCGCTCGTGCCGCACCCGGCGGCGGCACCGGCCAGCGGGAGCGCGCCGAGCGAGGCGATGAGCCGACGGCGAGTCAGTCCCGGTGAGGTGGATGGGGTCGGGGGACGGCGTGCTGCGGACATCGCGGCCCTTCGCTCGACGGTGCGGGAAATGTGACTGCAAACGTTGCCACTCTGTTTCCAACTGGCGGGGAACGTACGCCCGCCGGAACACTTCAGTCAATGCGATCGACCGGATCAGCAGGCAAGACATAGTTCCGACACACCTCTTGTCGATGGCAGGGTCGCGTGCAATCGTTACCGCCGACATCCAGCCTCACCGTGGAGGAGTGGACCCCGATGGCCCAGGCGACCGCGCCGCCCCGCCCCATGCCCCGCCCGAGTGGTGGCACTTCCGCTGTAGAGCCGCCGTCCAGGCGCCGCCGATCCCACGCTGTGGCGGGACACGTCTTCCTGGCCCCGTGGCTGATCGGCGCAGTCGTGCTGACGCTCGGCCCGATGCTCATCTCGCTGTATCTGTCGTTCACCGACTACAACCTGTTCTCCAGGCCGCACTGGGTGGGCCTGGCCAATTACCGCTACATGTTCGAGGACGACAAGTTCCTCACCTCGGCCAAGGTCACCCTGAAGTTCGTCCTCATCGGCGGCCCGCTCAAGCTCGCGGCGGCACTCGGCGTCGCCCTGCTGCTGAACCGCGCCCGCCCCGGAGTCGGCCTGTACCGCGCGGCGTTCTACGCGCCCTCGCTGCTCGGCGCGAGCGTCAGCGTCGCGCTGGTGTGGCGGTCGCTGTTCGCCACCGGCGGGCTCACCGACCGCACAACATCCTTCTTCGGCTGGCACGTCGGCGGCCTCACGGACAACCCGGACTACGCCATGTACCCGCTGGTGCTGCTGACGGTCTGGCAGTTCGGCGCACCCATGGTGATCTTCCTGGCCGGGCTCAAACAGATTCCGAAGGAGCTGTACGAGTCGGCGGCCCTCGACGGCGCGGGCCGGATGCGGACGTTCTTCTCCATCACCCTGCCGATGCTGTCACCGGTGCTCTTCTTCAACCTGGTCATGGAGATCATCCACTCCTTCCAGTCGTTCACCTCCGCGTTCGTGATCAGCGGTGGCACCGGAGGACCGTCGAACTCGACGCTGTTCTACTCGCTCTACCTGTACCAACAGGCGTTCACCAACTTCCACATGGGGTACGCCGCGGCGATGGCCTGGCTGCTGCTGATCGTCATCGCGGTGGTCACCTACGCCGCCTTCCGCAGCGCCCGGCTGTGGGTCTTCTACGGACAGGACGATGCGTGATGACGAGCGTGACGACCCTGATCCGCAGCCGCCCCCGCATACCCGGGCGCTCGGTGGCCTGGCACGTGATCTGCGTGGCGATCGGACTGGTGCTGCTCTACCCGCTGTTGTGGCTGTTCACCGCGTCGTTCAAGTCGGGTACCGAGATCCTCTCGAACCTCAGCCCCGTCCCCAAGATCTTCACGCCGGGCAACTACTCCCAGGCGGCCGACGGGATCAGCGGGTTGACGCTGTGGCGGCTGTTCGGCAACTCGCTGCTGCTCGCCTGCCTCGCCGTGGCCGGGAACGTGATCTCCTGCTCGCTCGCCGCCTACGCCTTCGCCCGGCTCCGGTTCCGTGCCCGCGGGCTCTACTTCTCCGTGATGATCGCCACGCTGATGCTGCCGATGCACGTCATGCTCATCCCGCAGTACGTCATCTACCAGAAGCTCGGCTTCCTCGGGACGTATCTGCCGCTCGTCATACCGAAGTTCCTGGCCACCGAGGCGTTCTTCGTCTTCCTCATCGTCCAGTTCATCCGCTCGCTGCCACGCGAACTCGACGAGGCGGCCGTACTCGACGGCTGCGGCCCCTACCGCACCTTCTGGTACATCATCCTGCCGCTGCTCAAGCCGGCCCTCGTCACCACGACGATCTTCTCGTTCATCTCCGCCTGGAACGACTTCTTCTCCCAGCTGATCTACCTCACCGACCCGAAGATGTACACGCTCCAACTCGGCCTGCGGCTCTTCGTCGACCAGACCGACAGCTCCGCCTACGGCCCGATGTTCGCGATGTCCGTCATCGCCCTGCTGCCGGTGCTGCTGTTCTTCCTCGCCTTCCAGCGCCTGCTGGTCGAGGGCGTCCAGACCTCCGGGCTGAAGGGCTAGGCGCGCCGTGATGCGTGGTTCCCGCTTCCATCTCTTCGCGGACTGCCTGCTGCTCGGGGTGTTCCTGCTGCTCTGCTCGCTCCCGGTGGTCACCGCCTACCCGGCGCTGGTGGCCGGCTGCACGGTGCTGCGCGAACAGGCCCACGGCGGCCCCGGGGTGACCCCGGCGAACCTGCTCGCCGCGCTGCGCCGGGTGCTGCGCTCGGGGCGTGCCGTCGTGTTGGTCCCGGTCGGCGTGGTGGCCCTACTGTGGCTGGACGCCGTCGCACTCGACGCCCACGGCCCCGGGCTGGGAGCGGCCTTCACCGTGGCGACCGCGGTCCTCGCGGCGTTGGGCCTGCGCTGCGCCGCCGGTTGGCGGGAGGGGATGCCCTGGCGGGCCGTCCTCGTCGCCGCGTTCCGCTCCGTACCGGAACAGCCGCTCGTACCCGTGCTGTTGGCCGGTTCCGCGGTCGCCGTCACCGTCCTGCTGACCATGTCCCCGGTCCTGCTGTTCATCGTCCTCGGACCGCTGGCCCTCGCGGCGACCGCCACCGACCTCTGGCGGCCGCTGCCGCTGTGACCACCCGTACGCCCCCAAGTGACCCCATCCGAAAGGGCCGTTCCCCCATGCCGTTCACTCTTGGCATCGTCGGCGCCGGGCAGTTCGCCGGTCAGTTCGCCAAGCTGTTCCACCTTCATCCGGGAGTCAGCGAGGTCCACATCACCGATCTGCTCCCCGAACGCGCCGAGCGCGTCGCCACCGAAGAAGGACTGGCGGGCACCCTCCCCTCCTACGAAGCCATGCTGGCGTCCCCGTCCGTCGACGCGGTGGCGATCTTCACCCAGCGCTGGACCCACGGCCCGCTCGTCGTCCAGGCACTGCGCGCCGGGAAGCACGTGTACTCGGCGGTGCCGATGGCGGTCGCCGAGGAGGAGATCGCCGCGATCGTCGAGGCGGTACGGGACACCGGGCTGACGTACATGATGGGCGAGACCAGCCACTACAACCCCGCGACCGTCTACGCCCGCCAACGGATCGCCGACGGCGGCTTCGGGCGGCTGTTCTACGCCGAGGGCGACTACGTCCACGACATGGACCTCGGCTTCTACGAGGCGTACCAGTACAGCGGCGGCGAGAACTGGAAGTCCACCGCCAGCTATCCCCCGCTGCTCTACCCGACCCACTCGATCGGCGGGGTGCTCGGCGCCTGGAGCACCCACGCGGTGAGCGTCTCGGCGATCGGTGTCACCGACGACCGCGACGACGGCGTCTTCGACAAGGATGTCAGCCAGTTCGGCAACGACTTCTCGAACGCCACCGCCCTGTTCGAGGTCGCGGGCGGCGGATCGTTCCGTGTCAACGAGTTCCGCCGGGTCGGATACCCCTCCCGCAAGCGCGAGTCCAGGTTCCGTTTCTTCGGCACCGAGGGCAGCTTCGAGCAGCTCGCGACGTACAGCGTGTGGCAGAACAAGGAGGGCGTCGAGGACGTCAGCGAATATCTGCGCCCCGTCCGCTCCCTCCCCACCGACGACCCGTCGCTGGAGCACATAGCGCCCGCTCTGCGGGACGCCTTCGTCTCCGGTACGGCACCGGTGCACGACCGCGCCCGACTGCCCGAGGAGTTCAACCACGTCCACAACGGCCACGAGGGCAGCCACCACTTCCTCGTCGACGACTTCGTGACAGCCGTCAACACCGGCACCCTGCCGCCGGTCAACGTCTGGGTCGCCGCCCGCTACACCCTGCCGGGCATCATCGCTCACCGGTCCGCACAGCAGGCCGGAGCCAGGCTGCCGGTACCCGACCACGGCGACCCGCCCGCCGCGCCCGAACCCGCACCCCACACCCCGGAACCCCGCCGAACGGAGAACGTATGACCCTCGACACCGCACGCCGTCGCCGCTGCGCCGTGGTGGGGCTCGGCGCCCGCGCCCAGCTCTTCACCCAGGCGCTGTCCGGTCCCTACGCGGACCGGGTCGAGCTGGTCGGCTTCTGCGATGTCAACGCCCACCGCATGGCCGTCCACAGTCAGTGGATCGGGGCGGACCTACCCGCCTACGCGGCCGAGGACTTCGAGGAGATGCTGCGCCGCGAACGCGTCGACCTCGTGGTGGTGTGCAGCGTGGACCGCACCCACGACCACTACATCGTGCGGGCGCTGGAGGCGGGCTGCGACGTGGTCACCGAGAAGCCGATGACCACGGACGCACCCCGCGCCCGCCGCATCCTGGACGCCCAACGCCGCACCGGCCGCGACGTGCGGGTCGCGTTCAACTACCGCTACAACCCGGTGCACGCCGCCGTCAAGGAGACCCTCGCGTCCGGCGCGATCGGCGAGATCGGCTCGGTGCACTTCGAGTGGCTGCTCGACCTGCGCCACGGCGCCGACTACTTCCGCCGCTGGCACCGCGACAAGGCCAACTCCGGCGGCCTGATGGTGCACAAGGCCAGCCACCACTTCGACCTGGTCAACTGGTGGCTCGGCACAGCCCCGGAGACGGTCTACGCACAGGGCGGCCTGTTCTTCTACGGCGACGAGGCCGGCCGGCGCCGCGGCCTCGCCCGCGAATACGCCCGCGCCCACGGCTCCCCCGCCGCCGAGGGCGACCCCTTCGCCGTACGCTTGGCGGACTCGCCCGTGCTCAGCGCGCTCTACCTCGACGCGGAGGCCGAGGACGGCTACCACCGCGACCAGAACGTCTTCGGCCCGGGAGTGACGATCGAGGACGACATGGCGGTGCTGGTGCGCTACGCCTCCGGCGCCACCCTCACCTACCACCTCACCGCGTACGCCCCCTGGGAGGGCTACCGGATCGCCTTCAACGGCAGCGCCGGACGCCTCGAACTGCTCGTCGAGGAGTCCACCTGGACCCGTCCCCAGGCACGGACGGACGGCGCGAGCGCGGTCATGCACGGGACGGCGGTCGGCGACGACGCCGGACGTACGCAGCTGCTGTTGCGCCGCTTCTGGGAGCAGCCGGCCGAAGTGAAGGTCGCGACGGGCGAGGGCGGCCACGGCGGGGGTGATGTCCGCATGTTGGAGGACCTGTTCGGCGGTCCGCGCACCGGCGGTCCCGACCCGCTCGGCCGGGCGGCGGGCGCGACCGACGGGGCCCGGTCCCTGGTCACCGCACTGGCCGCGAACGAGTCCTTCGAGACGGGTCTCCCGGTGCAAGCCCGGGATCTCCTGGAGGTGTGACCGTCGACGCGGGACCCGGGCCGGCCTGGGTTCTGTCAGTCCTCCCGCACCAGGTGGATCAGGGCGCTGGCGTTGTCCTGCGCGGCCAGCGGCAGTGGCAGGCCGTGGCTGAGCAGGACGGCGCCGTGGTGCAGCGCCCCGGTGTCGGCGTCGCGGTAGCGGGCGTCCGGGGCGAGGGCGCGCAGCGGCAGAGCGGGGTCGGCGTGGCCGTAGCGGCGGGCGCGGCGGGTGACCAGGACGGCGGCTTCGGTGCCGTCGGAGGCGAGGTACTGGACGGCGCTGAGTTCGCCGTCTCCCGGGGCCCGGAGCCGGTACTGCAAGCCGTGCTGGATCAACGGCCGGACGCGCTTGTACGCGGCCACCAACTCGGCGGCGCGGGCGAGTTCGGCGTCGCTCCAGCGAGTGAGGTCGCCGCCGATGCCCAGGACACCGGCCATGGCGACGTGGAAGCGGAAGTCGAGAGGGAGCCCGCGGCCGGTGTAGGGGTTGGGGCTGTCGGTGACCCAGGCGCCCATGACACGGGCGGGGTAGAGCTGGGAGAAGCCGTGCTGGATGTCCAGGCGGTCCAGCGCGTCGGTGTTGTCGGAGGTCCACACCTGGTCGGTGCGGGCGAGGATGCCGGGGTCGAGCCGGGCGCCGCCGCTGCTGCAGGACTCGATGCGCAGGTGCGGGTGGGCTCCGCGCAGCCGGTCGATGACGGCGTAGAGGTGGTGGACGTGCTCGGTCCACAGGGCCTCGGGATCGCTCTCGGCGTCGGGCCAACCGGCTTCGGTGAAAGGGCGGTTGAAGTCCCACTTGAGGAAGTCGATGTCGTCCTTGGTCAGTAGCTCGTCGAGCCGGTCGTACATCCAGGAGGCGACGTCGGTGCGGGCGAGATTGAGGACGAGCTGGTTGCGGTGCTCGGTGCGGCGGCGGGTGGGGTGGTGCAGGACCCAGTCGGGGTGGGCGCGGTACAAGTCGCTGTCGGGGTTGACCATTTCGGGCTCGACCCACAGTCCGAAGCGCATGCCCAGCTCGTGGACCCGGTCGATCAGGGGAGTGAGTCCATCGGGGAAGCGTTCGGGGTTGGGGGTCCAGTCGCCCAGCCCGGCCGCGTCGTGTGTACGGGAGCCGAACCAGCCGTCGTCCATGACGAACAGCTCGACGCCGAGCGCGGCGGACCGTTCGGCCAGCGCGCTCTGGCCCTCGACACTGACGTCGAACTCGGTGGCCTCCCACGAGTTGTAGAGCACCGGCCTCAACTCCCGCGGGTGCGGCAGCACATGGTCGAGCAGATAGCGGTGCCAGGCGCGGCTGGCACCGCCGAAGCCCCCCTCGGTGTACGCGGCGGCGCTGACCGGGGTGCGCAGTTCGGCGCCGGGCGACAACTGCGAGGTGATGGGGGCGTGGCCGGAACCGGCGGAGACGGCGACCCGTTCAGTGGGCAGCCGCTGCACGGTGAGCTGCCAACTGCCGCTCCAGGCCAGCGCGCAGGAGTGGACGCTGCCGTGCTCCTCGGTGGCGGTGCCGTCGTCGAGCATGACCCAGGGGTTGGCGTGATGGCTGGTCGTGCCTCGACGGCTGCTCAACACGGTCTCGCCGTACGGCAGTTCGGTGCGGGTGAGCTGGGTCTCGGCGCCCCACTGTCCGTGCACCTGGCTGAGCCGGTAGCCGTCCAGGAGGGGGACGGTCCAGGTCGCGGAGTCGGCCCGTACGACCGTGATGGGACCGTCGGCGGCCTCGGTTCCCGTGTGCCGGAGCACCAGGTGCCGCTCCATGACATCGGTGTCGGCGTGGACCCGGAAGTGTGCCTCGACCGTCAGCGGATAGTGCCGGTCCGCGAAGGTCAGGACCAGTTCGTGGTCAGTGCGGGACTCGCCGGTCCAGTTCAGCTCCAGGTCGCGTACGCCGTCGGCGAAGCGGACCTGGACGGCGGCGTGGCCGTATCGCATGCCTCCGGCGGCGTCCAGCGCCAGGGTGCCGTCGGTCGGGTCCTCGAACTGCCGCCGGGGCAGCGGCCGTTCAAGGAGTGAGGCGGCCTGTTCGGTGGTGAGCCTCGGGCCCCAGTGCAGGCCCCGCAGCCGGTCCTCGTCGTCGAGGTGCAGGACGTAGGAGGAGGTCGGTCCGGACAGGACCCACAGCCGGCGCTCGGGGTCGTGGGCGATGTACGGAGGCATGGGGGCGGGCCTTTCGGGCTGGGGCGATGCGGTACGGGCAGGGGCGGGCCGCCGCCGCGCCGGGCTGACGCGGCGGCGGCCCTCGGGAAGCCGGTGAGTTGTCAGCCGATCACCGGTGCCACCTCGATGTAGTCGATGTTGGGTGCCCAGGCGGAGGAGTTGGACAGCTTCAGGGTGTTGGTGCCCGCCGTGAGGGTGACTGTGGTCGGGAGCGTCCAGTAGTCGCTCCAGCTGTAGGAGTTGCGGAAGGTGAGCGTGGTGGCGGTGCCGCCGTTCACCGACAGGTCGGCGGTGCGGGATTCGACGTTGGTGTTGTAATTGCCCGTGCCTGCGCGGTCGTTGTTGGCGTAGTGGACCACGACGGTGTAGCGGCCCGCGGCGGCTGCGCTGACGCTGCCGAAGGTGAGGGTGTTCGCCGAGGTGTTGCCGATGTAGCCGACGTTCTTGCCACCGGACGCCCAGCTGTCGGTCTGCGTCACCGCGGCGCCCGCCAGGGTGGCGTTCTCCGCCTGGTAGGTGGTGACGCCTGTGGTGGAGCCTGCGCCGGTGACCTTGAGGTCGCTCAGCACGGTGGTGGCGCCGCTGTTGGGCGAGATCTTGACCCGGTTGATGCCGGCGGTCAGGTAGAGCTTGGTGCTGGAGGTGGTCGCCGATCCGCCGGACGACCCGTAGGTGGCGACGGTGGTGCCGTTGAGGGCGAGCGCCGTGGAGCCGCCCGCCGATGTGTAGTCGGTGCTGACGGTGTAGTAGCCGTCGGTGGCCGCGTAGGCGTCGAAGATCGTGCTGCCGCCGCTGGTGAGCGCCACCGTGCCGGTGCCGGTCTCACCGATGCTGCCGTACGCGTACGTGGCGCTGCCGCTGGTGTCGGCGAACGCGGCGTCGTACACGGTCTGCGGGGTGCTCTGCGCGGCGGTCAGGTCGATCTTGTCGAGGGTGACCTCACCGCTCGCGGTGCCCAGGGTGGAGTTGGAGACGGCGAGCGCGATGGTGTGACTGCCTGCGCTCAGAGTGACGGGCACGGTCACGGTGCTGCGGTACTGCCAGTTGAGCGTGGACGGGTAGTTCACGAACTGCGGGTTCGCGCCGTCGACGGTCAGCACCTGCTGGGACGGCGTGCCGTGCTGGTTGCCGTAGAAGATGGCGAGGTTGTACGTGCCCGCGCTGGGGACCGAGACCGAGAAGGCGACCTTGCTGTCGGCGGCGCTGATGTAGCCGACGTCCTTCGTGCCCGAGGTGGCGTAGGCGTTGTAGTTGGACACCGTGCCCTGGGTGACGACGGTGGCGTCCGTGATGGTGGCGTTCTCAGCCTCGTAGGACGCGCTCCACGGCACGGTGGGCGCGGTGGCGGTGCCGCCGCCGTTCGGGGTGACGGTGACGCGGTAGGCCGACATGGCGTTCAGGCCCGTCAGCGGCACGGTGACGCTGCCGCTGGAAGGAGTGTACGCGGCGCGGGATATGGTCACCGGCGCGGCCGAAGCACCTTCGTATCCGCTCCAGTTGAGGGCCTGGACGGTGACCTCGACCTTGCTGCCGAAGGTCGCGCTGGGGATGTTGTTCAGCACGACGTTGGTGTCCGAGGCGGAGCCGCCGACGATGACCTGGGCCTGCTTGCGGGTGGTGTCCAGGGACGCCATGCCCTGCAGGGTATCGGTGGTGTTGGCCGACGGCGGGGTGACCTTGACGGTCTTGCCGGTCAGGCCCGCGTACCAACGCCAGAACCACCAGGTGCTGTTGGGCACGTTGGTGTGCACGGTGTTGCCGTCGAGGTTGCCCGCGATGTCCCAATAGGCCTGCTCGCCATAGGACTTGGTGTTCTCCAGCATCGAGGCCCACTGCACCATCTGGCCCGGCACCGACAGGTCACGCCGGTCGGCGTACTCGTCGATGTTGATAGGGCGGGCGCTGATGCCGCGGGCGGTCTCCAGGGCCCGGTAGGTGGTGTAGTGGCCCTGGTAGTCGGCGAGCGAGCCGGGGTTGAGCTCGTGCCAGGTCATCCAGTCCGGCAGCTCGGAGTTGGCCTTGGTGTAGGTCAGGAAGTCGCCCAGGAACGTGGAGTTGTACGAGGCCGTGTTGGGGCCGCCGATGACCGCCGCCGGGTAGTCCGCCTTGATGCGGTTGTAGACGGTCGTCCAGTCGGCGAGGAACTTGTCGCGGGCGGTCTGGTAGGTGGAGGTGTCCGAGGAGTTGAGACCGCTGTACCAGATGCCGTCCGGCTCGTTGAACGGGACGAAGACGACGTCGGAGGCGTAGGAGCTGGCCTTGATGGCGTTGACGACGGTGTCGACCTGGGTCAGGTAGTCGGCGATGCCCAGGTTCTGGTACGGCCAGTCCGAGTACATGTCCTGGATGTTGCAGAAGAGCTTGCCGCCGCCGTTGCGTTTGTAGGAGGCGGCGACTTTGAGGATGTCGCCGTTGGGGTGCTGCGCGCCGCCCGGGGGCTTCTGGGAGACGGTGGTCAGCTTGAGCGGGGCCAGCAGGTTGTCGCCCGGGACGCCGTCGTCGCTGAGGCCGTACAGCGAGCCGTTCGCGCCGTGCAGTACGTCGCCGGTGGTGGTGCCGAGGTCGGCGGTGAAGGTCTGGGTGGCCGCCGAGGCCGTGGATGGCACGGCGAGCGATCCGACGACCAGGGCGGCCGTCGCGAGCAGCGCGCCGGTGAGGGCGCGTCCGGTCCGTCTTGTGCGGGTGGACATGGGTACCTGGCTTTCTCCCCCCGCTGCACTGCGGGAGGGCAAGGTGGGGACGGGTGTGAACGCTCACATCCCCCGCGAACGTGAGTGCCTGTTTCGAGTTTCGAGCGGCTCGGCTCGCCGGCGGTGAACCGGCGAGCCGTGGATCAGGTGGTCACGTACGGGCCCGCCGGGAAGGCGCCGGACCGCTGCTCTCCCGGACGATCAGCTCCGGCTCGCCCCACAGCGGCAGCGCCGGCGCGGTCTCGGGTTCGAGGAGCCGGTGGAGCATCCCGAAGCAGCCGCGGCCCAGGCCCTCGAAGTCGAGCCGGACCGTGGTCAGCGCGGGATGGACGTACGCCGACTGGGGTGCGTCGTCGAAGCCCACCACGCTCAGGTCGCCCGGCACGTCCCGGCCGGCCTCCCTGGCGGCCCGCAGTACGCCGAGCGCCAGGTCGTCGTTGCCGCACAGCACGGCCGTCACCGACGGGTCGGCCAGCAGCGAGCGGGCGGCGAGGTAGCCGGAGCGTGGACTCCAGCCGCCGTCCAGCGGTTCCGGGAGCGGTTTGCCCGCCGCCCGCAGCGCGTCGCGCCAGCCTTCGGCGCGCTGCCCGATGCGGGTGGTCGAGGAGGGGATCGAGACGTAGCGCACGCTCTCGTGGCCGAGACCGAGGAGATAGCGGGTGGCCTGAGCGGCGGCCGCCCGGTCGTCGAGCCAGACCTGGGGCCGGTCGCCGGGGCTGCCGTCCTCGGGCCGCTCCACCACCGCCGCGGCCGGGAACTCGGCCGGCAGCGCCTGCCACGCCCGGACGCCCGGGGCGTCGAAGGCGATCACCAGCACCGCCTCCCCCGGCCGGCTGACGCGGGCCGCGACATCGGCGGGCCGCTGGGCCGAGCCGGAGTCGAGCACGCTGATCCCGACCGTGAAGTCGGCCGCCCTGGCCGCCTCTTCGATCCCCTTCAGGGTCGCCGAGGCGCCGTACAGGGAGGTGTCGGAGGTCAGGACGGTCACCGACCGTACCGCCCCGCCGGCCAGGGCGCGAGCCATCCGGTTGGGGGTGTAGCCCAGTTCGGCGATCACCTCCAGGACCCGGGTGCGGGTCGACTCCTTGACCTTGGGGTGGCTGTTGACGACCCGGGAGACGGTCTGGTGGGACACGCCCGCTTCCTTGGCGACGTCAAAGATGCTGACGGCCTTCGGAGCCTGCGGTCCCCCGTCGGACCGGGGGGCGGGCGTCGCTTCCTGCATGGCGGTGACGGCTCCTTGTCGCTGTCGGCTAGTCGGTGATGGCGGCGTTGGACTCGGTGTTCACCGTGTCCGCGGCCTTCTTCGGGGTCTGCTGGCCGAGCCAGACCTGATTGAAGGGATCGAGCACCTTCACGTTGTATGTGGCCGACGAGGTGGTCAGCGGGTAGCCGATCGTCGTGCCCTCGGCCCCCTTGGAGAAGGCGCTGACGTCCACGCCCTGCTTCTGCCAGTACGCCACGAAGTCCTTGTTCAGAGTCGGGATCGACGGCCACACCGTACCGGCAGCGGTGATGATCTTCTCGGACTCCTCCGAGCCGAGCCACTTGACCAGTTCCCAGGCCTCCTTGGGGTGCTTGCTCCCCGCGTACAGGGCGTTGCTCAGACCGTTGTACACAGTGCCCTGTCCGGCCGGCCCGCCGGGCAGCAGCGCGACGCCGAAGTTGCCCTTCAGCGAGGTCTGGTAGGCGCTGAGGTCCCAACTCCCGTCCCACACCACGGCGGCCTGCTTACGGGCGAGCACCGCGGGCAGGGCGGCGCCGTTGGGGGTGTTGGTGACCGAGGCCGGCACCGCCACGTGGTACTTCAGCCGCAGGTCCTGGACGAACTGGATGGCCTCGACACAGGACGGCTGGTTGATGGTCCACTTGCCCCAGGCCTTGTCCTGGAGCTTGCAGCCGTTCTGGGTGGCGAAGTCCCACCAGTCGGTCTGGCCGTTGGGCGAGGCCAGCGCGAGCCCGTACTGCTTGACGTTCTTGCTGTCGAAGCCGGACTCGTTCGGGTGCTTGCCGTTCTTGTCGACGGTGAGCTTCTGCAGCGCCTTGACGAAGGTCCCGCCGTCGTCGGGATTCCAGGTGAGGCCGGACAGGTCGTCCTGGGTGAGGCCGGCGGTCTTCAGCATGGTCTTGTTGTAGACCTGCTCGATGGTGTCCCAGTCCTTGGGCAGGCCGTACTGCTTGTCGCCCTGCTTCCAGCCGGCGGTGAGCTTGGGGTCGTACACCGACAGGTCGACCTTGTCGGCCTTGATGTAGGGGCTCAGGTCGGCGAGCACGCCCTGCTTCGCGAACTGCGGGAAATACCCCACGTGGTCCCAGAAGACGTCGGGCGCGGTGCGGCCGGCCATCTGGGTCTGCAGCTTGCTCCAGTACTGGGCCCAGGCGTTGAGCTCGATCTTGACCGTGATGTTCGGGTGCGCCTTCTCGAAGGCGTCGACGGACTTCTGCAGGGCCGGCTTCTGGACGGCGTCCCAGATCCCGTACCGCAGGGTGACCTTGCCACCCGCGGAGTCGGAGCCGGAGGAACCGCAAGCGGCGGTGAGGCTGGCCAGGAGGGCGCCCGTGGCGGCGGTCGCCAGGACTCTTCGGGAGCGTGCGGACATGGTGAAGGTCCTCTTCTGTGAGGTGCTGCGGTTCTACGGGGGCGGGGTACTCGTGGGGTCTTGGGTGGCCGGCTGCTTCAGCCCCGTGAGGGCGGTTACTTCAGCCCTGTCAGGGCGATCGACCGGACGATGTGGCGCTGGAACATCAGGAAGACGGCGATCAGCGGCAGCAGCGCGAGCGCGGCGCCCGCCAGCACGATGTGCGGCAGGTCGGAGACGTGCTGGCCCTGGAGGGCGGAGATGCCGACGGTGATGACCTTGGTGCGGTCGCTGTTGGTGATGATCAGCGGCCAGATCAGGTTGTTCCAGGTGTTGATGAAGGTGATGGTGGCGAGCGTGGCCAGGATCGGCTTGCTCAGCGGCAGCATGATCTTCACGAGGATCGTCCAGGTGCCTGCCCCGTCGATGCGGGCGGCGGCCTCCAGGTCCTTCGGGATGGTGCGGAAGTGCTGCCGGACCAGGAAGATCCCGTACGGGGTGCCGAAGACGGTGGGGAGGATCAGGCCGGCGAAGGTGTCGACCAGGCCCAGCTCCCGCATCATCAGGAAGAGCGGCACGAGCGTGATCATCTGCGGCACCATCATGGTGGCGATGTAGCCCCAGAACAGCAGGTCCCGGCCCGGGAACTCCAGCCGGGCGAAGGCGTACGCGCCCATGGCACTGAAGACCACCTGACCCACGGTGACGGCGACCGTGACGAACAGGGTGTGTGCCAGGAACGACGACATTCCGTACTGGTTCCACACGGCGGCGAAGTTGCCGAAGGTGGCCGGGTGGGCCGGGGCCCAGGCGTTCGTGGTCAGCAGGTCCTGGGGCCGCTTGAACGCGGCGTTGAGCGTCATCAGGTAGGGCGCGACGGACAACAGGGCCCCAGCGATCAGGACCACGTAGAGACCGGTGCGTCCGAAGGCGGTGGTGATGGTGCGGTGCGTACGCATGGTGGAGCCGCCCTCAGCTGAAGTCGTAGACGGTGCGCTTGCGGAAGTACAGGAACTGCGCTGCTGTGACCAGCAGGATCAGGGCGAACAGCAGCATCGCGAGCGCGGAGGCGTAGCCGGTGCGGAAGAGCTGGAACGCCTGCTGGTAGATGTGGAAGTTCATGGTGTCCGTGGAACCGTTCGGGCCGCCCTGGGTCATGACGTAGACGGTGTCGAACATCTGGAACGAGCCGATGACGTTGGTGACCAGGACGAAGAGCATCGAGGGCCGCAGCAGCGGCAGGGTGATCCTGAAGAACCGCTGAAGGCCCGTCACCCCGTCGATGTCGGCGGCCTCGTAGAGCGATTCGGGGATCGCCTGGAGACCGGCCAGCAGGAAGAGCATCGTGTAGCCCGTGTACTGCCAGACGTTGATGGAGGCGAGCACCGGCATCGCCCAGGTGGTGGACGACAGCCACTCCGGGCCGCTGATGCCCAGCAGGGACAGGAACTGGTTGACCGCGCCGTGCTCCGGGTCGAAGGCCCAGTTCCAGATGATGCCCAGGGCCACCGGCATCGCCATCCAGGGGAGGACGAACAGCACCCGGATCACCTTGCCGCCACGCAGCCTGCGGTTCATGGCGAGCGCCAGCAGGAGAGCCAGCACGGTCTGGGCGGGGATGTTGAGGACGACGTAGTACAACGTGTTCCGCACCGAGCGCCAGACCTCGCTGTCGCCCGCCATCTCGCGGTAGTTGGCCAGCCCGACGAAGCGCGGCGACCCCATCAGGTTCCAGTCGAAGAAGCTGATCACCACCACACCGACGATCGGCGCGACCAGGAACAGTACGAAGCCGACCAGGCTGGGAGTGAGCAGCGCGTACGCCTCCAGGGTCTGCCGCAGACGGCGGCGGGGTGGAGGCCCCACGACAGGAGAAGCAGCGCGGGGAATCGCGGTGGTCGCCAGTGAGTCAGCGGCGCTCTCGATGTCGGCTACGCTCCGCCCAGAAATGTTAGCGCTCACAATTTTGAACTCCGTAGGACCTTGACGACAGACGACGCAGCAATGGAGTGACGCGGGACAAGACGCGCCAAGGTGGCCCCAGCGTGGGGTTCTTGTGCCATTCTCCGACATGGGACGTTAACGTGTCGGTGACGCGAGCCATAGTGTTAGCGATAACTCTTGACGGCCGCAATACCCTGGACGGAAATACTCGCGTGACGCCCCGTCAGGTGAGAAAGGGCCCGCGCCGCACCATCGCGGCGCGGCCCACAGGGCTTGGGTGTCCAAGTCAGAGACACTGCCGACGACTCGGGTCGAGGCCGCAGCGACGGCTCGGCAAACAGGGTCGTCGACACGTCCTCCGGTGGAGCGCGGCTATCGACTCACCAGGAAACCCGATCACCAACGGGCAACTGGGCATGCACCGTTGGGCTGTGCGTGCGGGCAAGCCGCGCGGCCGGCATCACCGCGGGCGCGCAGCCGACATGGGACGCCACCGCGATATCCGGCGGTGCTCGCCCCGCACTTGCTCCCGTCCGCGCTCGCGCACGTCAACACGCCGGTGCTTAAACAGGCGCTCTCCGGACCGGCCTGGACGAAGAAGCCCTCGGAAGGGGACGGGCGCGGCTCGACCGTGCTGTCCTCGTCGAACATCAACCCACATGGGTCCTGCCGCCTGGACATGGACAAGCGGCCCGACCTCGCGCCGGTTCTGCCCCTGCCCTGCCCCCTGCCCTGCCCCCGGACCTCAGCGGCCACCGTCGGCCCGGTCATGGCGGAGTCGCGGTGAACCCGGTACCGACGGGCCGGAGTTCGCCTCTCCCCGCCCAAGAACCCGCACACCAACCGCCTTGGCCGCCACCCGTTCACCACAGAAACCAGCCGCCCCGGGCATGGCCCGCGCCCACTGCGCGACCTGAACAGCACCGAGGACTCCAGCGACGAGTAGCCGTGAGGCCGGCTTACAGGTCGGCGAATGGTCGGGCGGCGTCAGCCCCTTTTTTGAGCAAACGATCCAGATAGGTTACGGTGGAGCCATGGCAAGGACCCGGGAGTTCGACACGGAGGCGGCGGTGAGCCGCGCGATGGAGCTGTTCTGGGCGCGTGGCTACGAGGCCACCTCGGTGCGTGACCTGACCGGGCACCTGGGGATCGGACAGGGGTCCTTGTATGCCGCGTTCGGCGACAAGGACGGCCTGTACCGGGCAGCGCTGGAGCACTATCGCACCACCCTCGCGGCGGCCGCCCTGCGCAGCCTGGAGGAGGGGGCGGACGCCCGGTCGGCGATCCGCACGATGCTGGTCGAGCGGGTCCGGATCGCCGTGGAGGACAACGGCCGGGGCTGCCTGGCGGTCAACGCCGCCTGCGAGCGCCTGCCGAAGGATGCGGCGACCCGGCGCACCGTGCGTGACATGCAGGACGCCAGCCGGGACGCGCTCGCCGAAGTACTGCGAGTCGCGGTGGAGCGGGGCGAGATCGTGGCGCGGCACGACCCGCAGACCCTCGCGGCTTTCCTCGTCACCTTCCTCAACGGACTGCTGGTCTCCTCGAAGATCACGCCGGACGTCCGCGCCCTCGAACCCCTTGTGGAGATCGCCCTGGCCGCCCTCGACTGACCTTTTCATGCCCGGAATCTGTATCAGGCGATCCAGAAAAGAGACCATGCCCGAGCAGGCAGGGAATCCGGGCGACATCCGCGACATCCGTCTCCGCTTCATCGCATACCGAGGAGGACCCATGCCCCCCGCGCCCACCCCGAGCACACCCGTTCTCGGCGGCAGCCGCTGGAACACATTCCCCGCGGCCGGCACCACCCTGACAGCCCGCGATTTCTTCACCGCCACCGAGCCGCTGTTGCAGGGCATCATCGACGACAACGCCCTCACCAGCGCCGACGGCGAGGTGCTGGAGAACCAGATCCGCGCGACGCTCGCCCTGGACACCCGGGAGACCTCCCTGCCGCTGTCCCTCGGCCCGGACAGCGCCTCGGCAGCGCGCGAACTGGGCGCGCAGACCGAGACGATCGGCCGGGAACTCGCCTCCTGGGCCGCCTCGGCCCTGGACAGACTGCTCAGCCACCGGATACCGCTGCCCGACGGACCGCTGGTCGTCCGCAGCCACTGCTACGGCCACCTGCTCACGCCTCCCGCGGCCGACCTGCTCATGGGCCGACGCGGCGGGCCGGTCACGATGCAGCTCTACAACGAGTGGGTGCACCAGATGGTCCTGCTGCGCGACGCCCTGCTGCCCTTCACCAACTGGCAGGACGTCCCGCTCCTGATCACCCCGACCGGGCTACGGCACACCGAGCCGGCCCGCGACGGGTTCCTCACCGAACTGCTGGTCCGCCAGATCCGGCACTCCGGCATCGTCGACTTCGCCCGCCACGTCACCACCGGCACCTCCGGCCCGGCCGGCTACGGCTTCGAGGCGGCCGGCGGCACCGCCCTGCCCGCCGTCCTCGACCAGCCGCCCCTGACCGCACCCCGGCACCTGCTGACCTGGCGCGCCGACCCGGCCGCCAAAGACACCGTCACCTATGTCGCCGAGGTACAGGACTACTACGCCGCCCCCCGCACCCCCGTCGAGGACCTGCCGCCCGCCACCCCCGTACCGGGGCCGCTCACCGCCCGCACCATCACCGGGCCGGCCGCCGACGGGACCCGCACCGCCCGCATCGAGATCACCCACGACGGCACCACCGCCCACGTCGACCTCGGCCAGTCCCTGCGCGGCCACCGCTACGCCCACCGACCGGACCGGCCCGCAGGCGACACACGGTCCGCCACCGCGCCCCGCACCGCGACGGTGTGGTCCGCGCTGCGCGCACCTGGGCTGGTGTGGACGCAAGGGGGCGACGTCACCCTGGACGCCACCGGCCAGGACGACCTCGTCGTACTGGCACTGCTCGGCCGCCTCTACCCGGAGAACGTCACCCTGCGCCCCGTCGACCGTCCCGCCGGTCTGACGCCCTCCGGCGGCAGCGGACCGAGCCGCCTGGTGGCTCTCGTCGACCCTCCGCAAGCCCACTGACACCCGCATCGCGACGTACACCGGGAAGGTTGCAGAACATGATGTTCGACCATGACGGAACGCCGGTCCGCACAGGCCGAGCCGCCGTCAACGGAACGAGCCTGCACTACCGGACCGCCGGGTCCGGCCCCGCGGTGGTGCTCCTGCACGGCGTGCCCAAGACCGGCTACCACTGGCGCCACCTCGTCCCGAAGCTGACGCCCCGCTACACCGTCGTCGTCCCGGACCTCCGCGGTCTCGGCGACTCTGCCCGCCCGTCGGACGGCTACGATTCCGCGACGATGAGCGACGACATCGCCGCACTGATGACCCACCTCGGACACGAGACCTACGCCGTGGCGGGTGAGGACTGGGGAGCGGTGATCGGCTACCAGCTGGCCGCCCGCCATCGTGACCACGTCACCACTCTCGTGTTCGCCGAGGCCCTGTTCCCCGGATTCGGCTTCGAGGACCACACGGCCCTCACGCCCGAGAACGTCTCCAGCGGCATGCACCTGTGGCACCTGGGCTTCTACTTCCAGCCCGACGTACCCGAGATGCTGATCGCCGGACACGAGCGTGAGCTGATCACCTACATGATCAAGTACGAGCGCAGCCACCCCGACACCGCCACCTCCGACGCGGTCGACGAATACGTGCGCTGCTACTCCATGCCCGGCGGCATCCGCGCGATGCTCTCCATCTATCGGGCCATGCTCGTCGACGCCGCACAGAACCGGCGGGCCGCACAGAAGAAACTGGACATCCCGGTCCTGGCGCTCGGCGGATCCGCGTTCATCGGCGACCGCAACGAGTCCCAGATGCGGCTCATGGCCCACGACGTCACCGGACACGTCTTCGACGCCGGCCACGACCTGGCGGAGGAAGTGCCCGACGAGATGGCCGACATCGTCCTGCCGTTCCTGGCCGCACATCCGTAACCGCACCCCGCCACTGAAGCCGGCGAGCTGAAGCGGCCTGCACACGGACAAGCGCGACGTCTGCACCAGCTCGGCGCTGATCAAGCGCCCGCAGGGTGATCTCCTGGTCGACTCCCGCTTCGCGCGCGCCACCGCCAAGCGGTTCGCCACGATGCCGAGCCGCGTCATCGTCCTCATCACCCCACCGGAACCCGGGCCGGACGCGCTACCGGCGCCGGTCACCTGTTGGACGTCGGCGAAACCGCCCTGGCCACCACGGCACGCACCGTGGTCGAAGACCCACGCCATCCGCCACGGCGGCCCGGGCCGGATCCGCCAGGGGTGGACGGTCACGCAATTCCCCGGACTGGCCTCGGGCTCCACGTAAAGCGGAGCCCGAGGCCGCGTCACAGACGCGTTCATCGACCCTGGTAAGACAAAAGAGCCTGGTCAGAGCACCAGCGGTAGGCGAGTCAGGCCCTACACGCTGTAAGGTGAGCGCCATGGCTGGCAGAGACCCCCAGGTCCGGGCGGAGCGGCGCAGCGCCGGTGAGCTGGAGAGCGAGGTCCTCGCCTCGTTGTGGGCGACCGACCGGCCGCTGACTCCGGCCGAGATCCATGCCCAGATCGACGGCCCTCTCGCCTACAACACCGTGCACACGATCCTCAAGCGCCTCTACGACAAGGGGCTCGTCCTGCGTGACGCGGACGGACGGCGCGGCTCCTATCGGCCGGCGAAGAACGCGGCCGAGTTGACCGCCGAAGCGATGCACGAGGCGCTGGACCGGGGACCGGATCCGATCGGCGCGCTGCAGCAGTTCGTGAGCGGTCTGAGTCCCGAGGAGGAGAGGGCGCTGCGCGAGTTGCTGGCCGGGGGCCCGGGATGAGGTTCGACGTCTGCGCCCCCTTACCGTCCGGGGTGCTCAACCAGGCGCAGGCGGCGGGGTGTTCGAGCGGGACACGGCAGAACACACCGGTCGTCAGCGACCGCGGGGCTTGCCGCGCTTGGTTCCCTTGGCGCCGCCGGAGGAGCCGCGAGGGTTCTTGCCGGTGTTTCCGGTCCTGCCGGTCGACTTCCCGGCGGCGGGCTTGCGGCGGGCGGGGGTTTCGGTGCGCTTCGCCTTCGTCTTCGGCTGAGGGGGCGTCGGGGTGCGGCCCCGCGTGCTGTTGACGGTGCGGCCGCGGACGATGCCGATGAAGTCCTCGACCAGTTCGGTGGTCGCGTCCTCGGGCCAGGAGAGGGCGACGTCCGACTGGGGGGCGTCGACGACGGTCCGGTAGGTGAGGTCCTTGCGGTGGTGCAGCCGGGCCAGGGACTGGGGGACGTAGAGGATGCCGATGCCGGACGCCACGTGTTCGACGGCGTCCTCGGTGGTCGCGGGACGCTCGAACGCGGGCTCCCCCGGCGGCTGTTCCCAGCCGAGGACGTCGTCGAGGGGGTGGAGGACCACCTCGTCGGCGAGTTCGTCGAGGGACACCTCTTCGGCCGCCGTCACGACATGGTCCTTCGGGGCCACGACCACGGTCGCCTCGGTGTAGAGGGGGATCGCGCTGAGGACCGTACGGTCGACCGGCAGCCGTACGAGTCCGGCGTCGGCCTCGCCGCGCCACAGCACATCGGACACCTCGGCGGCCGGGACCGGTACGAGGACGAGGGGGACGTCGGGCAGGCGCTCGTTCCAGATCCGCACCCACTTGGCGGGCGTCACCCCGGGGACGTACGCGAGCCGGAACGTGGGGGATGCTTCCGAGCCTGTCACCCCGCAAGGTTACCCGCCGTGGTCGGAGGTCTCGAACGCGGTCGATACTCTTGACGGTATGAAGTCGCACCAGACCACCCAGACCATGAAGCCCGCCACGGCGGCGAAGAAGCTGGGTGTGTACCTAGAGGCCACCCCCGCCGAGTTCCAGAAGGCCGAGATCTCCCGCGCCGAGCTGAACGAGCTGCAGGCCAATCCGCCCGAGTGGCTGCGCGAGCTGCGCGCCAACGGCCCGCACCCGCGTCCGGTGGTCGCGGCCAGGCTCGGCGTCTCCATCGCCGGTCTCGCCCGCGGCGGGGTCACCGAGCCCCTCACCACCGAGCAGATCGAGGCGCTGAAGACGGCCGGCCCCGAGTGGCTGGAGAAGGAGCGCGCCACCCAGGCCGAGGTCCGCAAGGAAGCCGAGCGGATCAAGAACAAGAAGAACGCCGAGAACGCGGACAACGACTGACGGCCTCGGTATCCAGGGAGACGCGCGCGGTGACGGACGGCCCGGCCGGTACGGGAAAACCCCCGGCGATGTACCGGAAGGTCGCGGCCGACCTCGGCCGTGAGATCGGCGAGGGCCGTTACGGCTCCGGCGGCCGGCTGCCCGCCGAGGGCGAACTCGCCGAACGGTACGGCGTCTCCCGGGGCACGGTCCGCCAGGCGATGGCCCTCCTGCGCACCGAGGGCCTGATCGCCTCCCGGCGCGGCACCCGCCGGGTCGTGATCGGCACGCCCCGCCCGCAGAGCTTCGGCGAACTCCTCAGCTTCACCCGCTGGGCCCGCTCGACCGGCGAGGAACCCGGCGGCCGGACCGTCACCGTGGAGACCCGCCCCGCCGACGCGACCGAGCGGGCCCAACTGCGCCTGCCCGCGGGGTCGGAGATCTACGAGGTACGGCGGCTGCGCACCCTCTCGGGACGCCCGGTGATGATCGAGCGGACCGTATACCCGTCCGCCGTGGGCGAGTTGATCGCCGAGCTGCCGCCCGACACTGTCTCGCACACCGTGGCCCTGGAGGAGTCGGGCGTGCTGATCGCGGACGCCCAGCACACCATCGACCTGTGCCGGGCCGACGAGGAGGACGCCCGGCTGCTCGGCTGCCGGCCCGGCGACCCGCTGTTGCGCGAACGCCGGTGCAGCACGGATCCGGCGGGCACGCCGGTCGAATGGTCCGAGGACCGCTATCTTCCGGAGACGGTGGCCTTCACCGTGCACAGCTCGGCCGCCGCCGGTTCGCTGGCCCGCCGCCCGGCCGACGACGCCTGAGCCAGTCCTTCTACCAGTCCCTGTTCAGCCCTTCCGCAGCAAGGCCATGAGCAGCGGGCGGAAGTGCGCGAAGTCCGGGGTCGGGGCCTCGGGGTCCTTGCCCTCGTCGTCCCAGCGGCGCACCGCGACCCCGTCGGCCGCGTAGGGATTCGCCTCGTACGCGGCGACCTCGGCCGGAGACATCGGACCACCCTGCACCTCCAGCGTGTACACCGACGCCTGGGAGAGCTGCCCGAAGTAGCCCGGCTCCACCGCGCACAGATACCGTTTGGCCGCCACGTGCAGCCGGATCGGCTCGGTGACCTCGGGGCCGAACCACTCGGCCAGCCGGTCCGCCCCGGTGTGGCTGTGCCGGTTGTCGGTGCCCTCCATCAACTCCTCACCGCCGACCGGCCCGTGGAAGTGCCCGAGGTCGTGCAGCAGCGCGGCGGCGACCAGTGCGCCGGGCGCACCCGCCTCCTCGGCACGCGCCGCCGCCTGGAGCATGTGCTGCGCCATCGTGACCTCCTCCCCCAGGTAGGCGCTCGCACCCTCGCCCGCGAAGAGTCCGGCCAGCTCGTCCACGAACTCCGCTGCGGCTACGGCCCGTTCGCGACGCAGTACGGCCAAGGTGCCGGCCAGTGCGTCGATGTCGGCGTAGGCGCCCTGGAGGTGACGGGCGCCGCTCTCCTCGAAGGCCGTCCGCGCGTGCAGCAGACGGACGTTGTCGAAGATCAGGCAGTCACCGGGCAACAGCCGGAATTCCAGCTGAAGTTCGGGGCGCAAGGTGATCTCGGCGAAGGCGCGATAGGCCCGGTAGAAGGCCTCCAGTTCGTCGGCGGGCAGCAACAGGGTGCCGATGGAACGGTTGTTGAAGCGCACCTCGCGGATCCGGCCGCGCCCGTCCACGTCGATCAACGGCCGGTCGGCGGCCAACACGGTCTGCGCATCACTGAATTGGAACGGCACCGGCGTGCGCGTCAGTACGGCGAACGCCTCCGGGTCCTCGGCCCGCAGCAGCGTGGCGGCCTTGAACCCGTCGACCAGTCCGGAGTCACCGCCGACCGCCGCGTTGGACAGGCAGTGCAGGAGTTGGAGGGTGGGCACCGGGTCGCGGTACGGGTTGTCGGTGTGCGGGGTGATCCGGGCGCCGGTGAAGGCGAGGTTGTTGGGGTCCGGTTCGACCCGTACGTCGAAGAGCCGCCCGTAGTTGGTCTCACGGACGTACCCGAAGGTCTCCGCGACCTCCAACACCTGCCCCTCGCGGCACGGCACATCACGCAGGAGGGTGAAGCCGAGCCCGAGAACCGACTCCAGCACCCGCGCCTTGCCCACCGGGTCGCCGAGGTATTCCGCCCAACTCGCCTCGGGGAGAAGGCTGTTCAGGTCGGCGGCGGCCCACAGGGTCTTGCCGTTCTCACCACGCCGGTCCCCGGAGCCGTGCCCGCCGTCGGGCCGGTTGGCGGTCAGCCACTGCGCGGAGTACGCGGACCGGTGCCCGTCGGGCGCCCAGTCGACCTCGACACCGTCGGCGGTCCGCCGTACGGCGCCCAACGCGAGGCCGGTGGGCAGCTCGGTGATCTGGAACAGCTTCTGCCCGTTGCGCGGGTCGCGGCACCGGGGGCAGGGGCAGTTGTCCCTCAGCCAGGTGAGCGGCAGGTCTTCTACGTACGGTGACATCCCCATCACTTTCCCTTAAAGTTGTATAGCCAACTTTTCCGACAGAGGGAACGTCTCAGCGCGGGATGAGCAACAAGTGACGCGCTGGCCACCTGTGCGTGAACGAGGCGGCGGCTACTCGGTCAGCGGGGCAGGCGCATGCCCGCGACGAAGACATCGACCAGGCGGAGCGCGTCGTAGCGCTCATCGCCCTCCGCGCCGACGCAGAGATTGCCGACGCCGCGCATGATCTCGTAGGCGGTCAGGTCGGACCGGACCTCGCCGGCGGCGGCCGCCGCGTCGAACAGCTCGGCACACACGGGCAGCAAGCGGTCCAGGAAGTAGCCGTGCAGCGCCTCGAAGCCGGCCGTGTCGGACCGCAGCACCGCGGCGAGTCCGTGCTTGGTGACCAGGAAGTCGACGAAGAGATTGATCCACTCCCGCAGTGCGGCGTACGGCGTGGCACTGCTCGCCAGCAGCGCGGGACCCGCTTCGGCGCAGGCCTCGACCTGGTGGCGGTAGACGGCGATGACGAGATCCGCGCGCGTCGGGAAGTGCCGGTAGATCGTGCCGAGTCCGACGCCGGCCTCGCGTGCGATGTCGCGCACGGGAGCGTCGACACCGGACGCGACGAAGACCTTGGCGGCGGCGTCGAGGAGGGTCTCCTTGTTACGCCGGGCGTCGGCCCGCTTGGACTGCCCGTCCGCCTTCGCGGGCCGGGTCGCGCGCCCCGCGTCCGCACCGTTCTCACTCACCGCGCAACTCCTCCACCCTCGCGACTTGCCAAACCGGAACCTTGTTCCGTATCGTTTCCGGAACAAGGTTCCGGTTGCCCATGATGCCAGAGCGGAGGCCGGACGACCAAGCCACGCCTGCCACCACGCGGTGCGGAAGAGCGGTGCAGGAGAACGGACACCACCATGCCCCACACACTCCGCCCCAGTTTCGGGATCATGACCGCCCCCATGCAGGTCGGCTACCACGACCTCCTCCGCGTCTGGCGCGAGGCGGACACCGTCCCGGAGATCGAGCACGCCTGGCTGTTCGACCACCTCATGCCGATCGGCGGCGACCCGGACGGCCCGGCCTTCGAGGGCTGGACGCTGCTCGCCGCGCTCGCCGCGCAGACCCGGCGACTGCGGCTCGGCGTGATGGTCACCAGCAACCGCATCCGACCTCCCGCGATACTGGCCAAGATCGCCACGACCGTCGACATCGTCTCCGGCGGACGGCTGGACTTCGGCATCGGTGTCGGCTCACGCCCCGACCATCCCCTGGCCAGGCGGGAGTACGAGGCGCACGGCCTCCCCTTCCACGACTCCGCGCACGCCGTGGCGAGCCTCGCCGAGGCCTGCACGGTGATCCGGCGGCTGTGGACCGAGGAGAAACCGTTCGGCTTCCATGGCACCCATCACCACCTCACCGGGGCGTTCGGCAGCCCCAAGCCCGTCCAGCGCCCCCACCCGCCGATCCTCATCGGCGGACGCGCTGCCGCGACACTGCGCGTGGTCGCCGAACACGCCGACCTGTGGAACATCCCCGGCGGAGACATCGAGGACGCCACCCACCGCAGCGCACTCCTCGACCGCTACTGCACCGAGATCGGCCGCGACCCCGCCGCGATCACCCGCTCCATCCACCTCTCCGTCTCCTACGACCGTCCCGAGGCCACCCGCGCCGCGATCAGCGAGGCGCTCGAAGCGGGCTTCCACCACATCGTGCTCGGACTGCCCGCTCCCTACCCCGCCGGAACAGCACGTTGGGTCGCCGACGAGTTGGTCAGGAAGTCGACCTGAGCGCCCTGTCAGCCTCAGTCGTGCGGGAACGAGTGGTGTTCATGCGCGACCAGCCACCGGCCCCGCTCCTTGCGCAGCCCGAAGGTGAGCCGTAGGCGCAGGGCGGGGAATTCGGCGAACTCCTCGGGGGTGCCGCACCGGAGCAGGGCGTGGGCGTACGCGACGTCCGTGCCGGCGGTGATGTCGAGGGAGTCGATGTCGAAGCAGGCGCCCTGGGCCTGCCACTCGAAGAACGGCGGCCAGGTGGCGCGGTAGGCGGCGAGGCCGTGGATGCCGGCGTGGGGCGGCGGGACGTCGTACATGACGAGGTCCTCGGCGTGGTCCGCCATGACCCGGTCGAGGTCGCCGCGGTGGACGGCCTCGGCCCAGCCGGTGATGAGGGCGCGGATCTGTGTCGCGTCGTCGGTCATGGACGGCTCCTGTTCCTGTCCCCCACTCCATGGTCTCTCTGCTCGGTCGACTCCCCGATCTTCCGCACATCATCGCCCCGGCCGGGCAACCGAGACGGATGGCACACTCTCCGTGTGCCGCTGACTTTCGACGACCTCCTCACCCGTGCCACCGCCCTCGCCGCCCCCGGCCGACGGGCCGTCCTCGGTATCACCGGCAGCCCCGGCGCGGGCAAGACGACCCTCGCCGAGCACCTGGTGCGGACGCTGAACGGGAACAGCGCGGAACCGTGGGTCGCGCACGTCCCCATGGACGGCTTCCACCTCGCCGACGTCGAACTGGACCGACTCGGCCGCCGCGCCCGCAAGGGCGCGCCCGACACCTTCGACGCGGCCGGTTACGCGGCGCTGCTACGGCGGTTGCGCGAGGAGACCGACGAGGTGGTGTACGCGCCGGGTTTCGAGCGGGTGCTGGAGCAGCCGATCGCCGGAGCGATCCCGGTGCTGCCCACCGCCCGGCTGGTGGTGACGGAGGGCAACTACCTTCTGCTGAAGGCGGGTTCATGGGCGCGGGTACGGCCGTGCCTGGACGAGGTGTGGTTCTGCGAGGTCGACGAGGACGAGCGCGTCCGCCGACTCGTCGCCCGGCACGAGGAGTTCGGCAAGGACCACGAGACCGCGGTGGCCTGGGTGTCGGGCACCGACCAGCGCAACGCCGACCTGGTGGCGACGACGCGGGACCGGGCGGACCTGGTCGTACCGGTCGGCGCACTGCCCGCGCCGGAGCGGAACTCGGCGGCGCGGGCAGGCGGCTGAGAAGGCTCAGGCCCGCAGGCTGAGCTCCGGCTCGGCGTCGGCATCGCCCGCCGGGTCACCGATCACCGCGGTGAAGGCCTCTGTGCGCACAGTCAGGCCCTCCTCGCCGGTCTCGAAGGCGGGCGAGAACTCCGCTGCTCCGGGTCCGTACCGTACGGCGAACACGTGCAGGTTCTCCGGGGCGCCCGGTGCCGGGTCGGCCTCCAGTGCCGTGGAGCCGACCAGGTGGCGCCAGCCTTCATCGGGGTTGCCGTAGCCGCGCGGGTCGGCGGCGAGGGCGAACGCGGCCTGTTCCTGGGTGAGTTCGGAGCGGGCGTCGAAGTGGTCGGCGCCCTGGCCGGTCGGGTGGGTGAGGCGCAGGGCGCCCGCGGAGGTGACGTCACTCTCCGCCGTCCTGCGCACCCGGTCGCCGTCGTCCGCCGCGTAGGGCAGCCCGGCGAGCAGGTACGGGGCTCCGTCGAGGCGTTCGAGGGCCACCGTCGTCCAGAGACGCGTGCCGTCCGTGACGTACAGGGACTGGATGTGCCGCAGGATGTGGTCGCGGCCGACGACCGGCTTCGTGACCAACTTGGCTGTGAGTCCGTCCACTTGGAGATCCCGGACCCGTACCTCGCCCATCGGGCGGCACAGCAGGAAGCCGTCGACGACCGGGCCGAAGCCGTGCTGCCGGTTCACGGCGGCGGGCAGGTAGTAGGTGCCGTCCGCCTCGACGAGTGAGGGGGTCATCTTGCTGTCGAAGGCCACCGAGACGGTTCCCGCCCGGAGTTGATGCCGGGCTGCCGTCGTCGACGGGGTGCGGTGCCAGCGCGTGGTGTCCTGGATCTGCCAGACCAGCATCCACGCGAAGTGCCCGTCCACTCCCCCGTCCGGCTTGACCGCGTGCCGGCCCCAGCGGCTGTCGCCCCGGTAGCGGCCGATGTCCGAGCCGATACGGCTGCCGAAGTAGCGCAGGCCGAGGACCGATTCGAAGCCGGAGTGCTGTTCGCTGTAGCGCGGGCCGCCGTTGTCGAAGCCGCCGCTGGTGAGGCGGGCGTCGATGTAGCGGGCCAGCGCCTCCCCGTCCTCGGCGAAGACGTCCTCGCCGCTGACGATGTGGGCCTGCGCGAGGAACGACAGGGAGATCGGGCCGTAGTTGTTGTCGTACGCGCCGCCGTGCTCGGGCGGGAGGAGGGCGCCGCGGTCGCTCACTCGGTGGGCGCGGATCTCGTCGCCGTACACACGGAGTGCGCGGGTGCGGACCAACTCCCCGTCTCCCGGCGGGAGATGGCGAGCCAGCATCAGGCCGCCGACGACGCACCCGATGGCCTGGTTGCCGGCCTCCTGCGGGTTGAAGAAGGTCGCCTCGGTGAGCCAGCGCCAGTAGCCGTGCGCCAACTCGACCAGGGCGGTGCGCTGTTCGTCGTCGACGAGGCCGTCCGTCGCGTCGAGGATGTTGACCGCCTGGAGCAGTGCCCACGCCGTGCTCGGCCAGTCGCCGATGGGGTGCGCGCCCGCTTCCAGGACGTAACGGGCGTACGGGAGGCCGGAGTTGCGTACCCGAAGGTTCGGGTAGCCGGGGTTGTCGTCCGTGTAGACGCGCTCCCGGAGGTGGAACGCCAAGCTGCGCCGTACCGCCTCCGGCAGTCGCGGGTCCTTGCCGCGCTGCCATGCGAAGGCCAGCAGGGACGTCATCCCGAGCGAGGTGTCCCCGATGTCGTCGTGGCAGTCGGGGTGTTCGAGGTTGCCCTCCGGCGTGATACGCCGCAGGGCCTGCTCGACGACGTCGGCGAGGACAGCGTCGTAGGCCTCCGGGGTGTCGGGGAGGTCGTGCAACGGGCCGCGCTGGTGAGGGAGTTGCATCGCGGTGGATCAGCCCTTCATGCCTGAGGTGGCCATGGCGTGGGTCATCGGGGTCAGAGGGCAGGTGCGGGGCGGCCGGCGCGCAGTGCGACGCACAGTGTCTGGGGGCCGATTCCACCGAGGTAGACGCGGTTCCCGGTCGTCGCGTCGGTGCCGCCGACCACGGTGTGGTCCTGCCCCGGGTCGTACCGTAGTACGTCGCTCCGGTCCGGTCCGGCGAGGGGTTCGCCTGCCTCGACGGTGGCCTCGACCCGGATCTCGTCGTCGCCCACGCGGTAGGTCATCGGGCCGGTCGTGAGGCACCAGCGTCCGTCGTCGAGCGGTTCGGCGCCCTCGGTGACGCCCCCGGGCCGGAAGGTCAGTTCGAGGGCCCAGGGCACCGATGGGCCGCTGATGTCGATCCGCAGGTCGGCCCCGTCCTCCCGCAGGTCGACCTCGACCCGGGTCGTGTGGGAGACCTCGTCCTGAGGGCGGTCGGGGAAGGACATCGCCGCGGAGAAGCGACCCTCGTCCACCAGGCGGTAGGCGCCGTCGTCACGCCTCCCGTCCTTCGGGAGCGGCTGGTAGTAGGCGGTCGTGAGGGTTTGGGTGAGCCGGTACCGGTTGTCGGCGAGCCGTTCCATGTCGGCGGCACGGAACGGGCCCAGGTCGAAGAACACCCGCGAGAGGCGGACCGCGTCGAGGACGGCGGCACCGGCGAACAGGCGCAGGAAGGTGGGGTTGCAGGCGAGGCCCGAGCGGATGCGCCGGTGCTCGGGCACGTCGGAGCCGCCGTACACCACGGTGTGCGCGGTGGCCGAGACGTGTGCGGCGAGGCGCGCGGTGGCGAGGTACCGGTCGCGCGGGAGCTTCTCCGCGTCCGGGGCCGGCAGGGCGCGGCACAGATCCGGGGTGAGGAGGGTCTGGGCGAGCAGGTCGGAGTCGTCGATGCCGTCGGCGGCCGCCAGGCGGGCCGCGCGGGCGAAGTCGCCCCGGCCGGTGCGGATCGCGAGCAGCCGGTAGTGCGGCAGGTAGGGCCACAGCGCGAACGAAAGCTTCTGGTCCTGGCGGCGCGAGTGGACGGTCTCCACCGTGCCGTCCGGCCTGATCAGGTCCAGGGTCGCGGCGAGGTTGCGTTCGACGGTGTCCAGCAGGTCGGTACGCCCGAGCACCTCGGCCAGCAACAGCAGCGACGGGTTGGTCACGATGGACGCGTAGACGGCACTGCGTTCCGAGTACAGGCCCTCCGTGTCGATGTCGACGCCTTCGGCGAGCCACTCCTCGACGCGGTCGAGCAGCCGGTCGTCGGGGAACGACCGGTGCAGCCGGGCGAGCGCCGCGCTCAGCTCCCAGCGGTGGTTGGGGGTGTGCACGCCACCGGTCAGGAGACTGGCGGTGGCGGCGCCGGCGATCTCGGCGAGCACGGCCGCCACCTCGCCCAGTTCCGGTCCCGCGTCGGCGGCGAGGACGTACGCGTCGCACACGTCGTTGACGGTGAACGCGGAGTCCGGCGGTGACTGGACGTTGTCTCCGCCCGCGAAGAGACCGGAGGGCGTCTGCACGGCCCGCAGGGCGCGGAGGTGGGTCATCGCGGCGGCGACCGTCTGTCCGCTGCCGTGCAGTGCCGAGTCCGGGGAACGGTAGGCCGCGATCAGGGTCTTCACCCGGCGCGCCAGACCACGGTGCGGTACACCGGCGGGTTCCTTGTCGGGGCCGGCCGCCAGCGGGACGGCCGACCGGTCGGCGGCGCGGGCAGCCGCGCGGACGAACTCGTGGTCGAGCGGGGTGCGCAAGGTCAGTCCTTCAGTCCGGCGTTGATGTCGGCACTCATGACGTACCGCTGGAACACCAGGAAGATGATGATCAGCGGGATCATGGAGATGACCGAACCGCCGAGTAGCACCGACCAGTTGATGTTCTGCGCGCCGACGAGGCTCTGGATGCCGATCTGCACGGTGAACTTGTTGGGGTCGTTCAGCATCAGCAGCGGCCAGATGTAGTCGTTCCACCGCCACTGGAAGGACAGGATGGCGAGGGTCAGCATGATGGGCCGGGAGATCGGCACCATGATCCGCAGGAAGATCGACAGTTCACGGGCGCCGTCGATGCGCGCGGCCTCGACGAGTTCGTCGGGGACCGTCAGGAAGAACTGGCGGAACATGAAGCATCCGGTCGCGGTGAGCACGGCCGGGAGGATGATGCCGGCGAACGAGTTGTAGAGGCCGAGGTCACGGACCACCAGGAACTCGGGGGCGAGCATGACCTCGGACGGCAGCATCGTGGTGGCCAGGATGCAGAGGAAGAAGAACTTCAGCCACCTGTTGTCGTACTTGGCCAGCGCGTACCCGGTGCAGCAGCTGACCCCCACCGTGAGGATCGTCGTGATCACGCACACGAGGGCCGTGTTGATGAAGTACTGGGAGAAGTTGGCGCTCTCCCACGCCGCCTTGTAGCCCGACACGGTGGGGTTGTGCGGAAGCACCGTCAGCGGGAGGGAGAACAGGTCTCCCGCCGGCTTGAAGGAGCTGAGGACGAACCACGCGACCGGCAGCCCGTAGAGGGCCGCCAGGATCCACAGCAGTGTCGTCGCGGGTACCGCGCTCCGAAGCCCGCCGTCGCGCCCGTTGCGTCGCCGCCTCTTGGAAAGGGGCCGGACGGAATCGGCGGCGGCCGGACGCGTCGTGTCTGTGGTTGTCATCGGTTCTCCACCCGCCGGTTGACGATCAGCTGGATGATCGCGACGGCCATCAGGATGAGCATGAGCACGAAGGACGCGGCGCTCGCGTAGCCGATCTGGCCCCGGTTGAAGCCGGTCTCGTAGATGTACTGGACGAGCAGGTTGTTCGACGTCCCGGGTCCGCCGTTGTTGAGGGAGACGAACAGCGGATATTCCTTCATCGCGTTGATCGTGTTGAGCAGGATCACGATGAACGAGGTGGGCGCGATGCTCGGCAGTGTGATGCTCATGAACTGGCGCCAGGGGCCGGCACCGTCGAGCGAGGCCGCCTCGTAGTACGACACCGGCACGTTCTTGATCGCCGCGATGAACAGCAGCATCGAGAAGGCCGTTCCCCACCAGGCACCCGCCATCACCACGACGCCCAGCGACAGGTCCGCGTTCGACTGCCACGCGATCGCGTGCCCGCCGAACTTCTCGATGACGTAGTTGATCAGTCCGAAGTTCTCGCCGAACAGCCACCGCCACAGGACACCCACGACGATGGGCGAGATGAGCCACGGGATGAAGAAGACGACACGGGCCACCGACGCGCCCTTGGCCTGCTTGCTCACCACCAGGTTGGCGATGAACAGCGAGAGCACGAAGTTCAGCGGGACGACGAGCACGGCGTACAGCAGCGTCCGGAACAGCGCGTCGTAGAAGGTGGAGTCCCCGAACAGGTTCTGGTAGTTGTCCAGTCCGATGAACTGGAACGCCCCCACACCTGTGTAGTTCGTGAACGAGTAGACGAGCCCGATCACCGCCGGCCACACGAAGAACAACGCGAAGAGCACGACGTTGGCCGCGATGAGGACGAGCGGCGCGAGGGTGTAGGTGCTACGTCGTTTCCTGGGCGGCCTCACGGACACGTCCGCGGCGCTTTTTGTCATCTTCCTGACTTCCGTGCTGGTGGGTTGGATCACTGTGGGCCCACGCCGTGAGCCCGGCATCACGGGGGCGACCAGGGCGGGCGGCGGTGTCTGTCCCCCGCCGCCCGGCCCTGTGGCCCACGATCAGCCGCCGACCGCCTGGTTGTAGCCGTCCACGATGTTCTGCAGGGCCTTGTCGGCCGACTGCTGGCCGTTGATCGCCTTGCCGAGCTCCGTCTTGGTCGGGTCGGTGGTGAGGCTCTTGCCCTTCAGCACCCAGTTCGTCTGCGCGCTGTTGAAGTAACCCGAGATTGGGGCGTAGAGCGGGATCTCCTCGTTGTAGAGCTTGAACGCCGCCTGCGCCGCCGCGGACTTGAAGGGGTACTTCGGGCTCAGACCGCTCTCGACGGGGAGGAACCCGGAGGTCTCGACCAGCTCGGTGTAGTTCTTCGGCTCGTACACCCAGGACATGAACTTCGTCGCGGCGGTGGCCGCGGCGCCGTTGTTGTTGAAGCCCACCATCATGCCGCCGCTGTTGACGTCGCTGGCCTGCACCGGCTGCGCCGGGGTCGGGACGCTCGCCCAGTCGAACTTCTTGATGCTGTCCGCGAAGGCGGGCACCTGCCACACGCCGGACCAGTAGGCGACCACGTCACCGCTCTGGAACATCGCCGACGGGTCGGCGCCGCTGGTCCACACCGACTTCGGCATGACCTTGTCGTCGTTCAGTCCGACGAAGTACTCCACGGCCTTCTTGGTCGCGGCGTCCGCCGAGAACTTGCCGGAGGAGTCCGCGTGGACGTACTTCCCGCCCATCTCGTACACCATGGCGCGGAGCCGGGACGGCGACTGGTCGAACGTCAGGGAGTACTTGGCGCCGGTCTTCTCGCGCACCTTGTTCGCGGCCGCGATGAACTCGGTCCAGGTCCAGGTCTTCGACGGCGAGGACGGGACGGCGACGCCGGCCTTCTCGAACAGCGACTTGTTGATGAACAGGCCGGACGCGGTGACGTCCGAGGGGATGGCCAGCACCTTCCCGGACGAGTCCTTCGCGAGGAAGTTCGAGTTGATGTTGTAGCTCTTGTTGTTCGCGATGGACTTGAGGTCGACCAGCTTGCTCGACCAGATCGGGTCCAGCGCGGGCACGTCCGCCACGTCGGGCAGCGAGTTCGCCTGCGCGGCGTTGTGCAGCTTCGTCGGGTACCCGTCGTAGGGGATGTTGACGAGCTTGACGCTGACGCCGGTTTCCTTCTTGTACTGCGCGACCAGCTTCTTCCAGCCCGCGTCCTGCCCCGGAACCGTGGAGATCCAGAACGTCAGTGACTTCGCGTTACCGCCCGAGCCGGACCCCGACCCGCAGGCGGAGAGCAGCAGGGCACCGGACACAGCGACGGCAGCGAGGGGAACCAGGCGGCGCATGCCGCCGCGGCCGAGTCGGCTGGAGCGCCGCACACCCACAGTGGTCATCTTCGATCCCTTTTTCGTCGTAGGGGACGGAGCACGGCGCCGACCGATGCGGCACGGGTGCATTTTGCAGGAAGGTCTGCTTTCCGGGGGCGCGGCCTCGCCCGGCCGCGTCGTCCACGCGGAGTGAGATCCCCGGCCGTCCTGGCCGTCACCGCACAAGCACACCCTCGTGCGGTTGCCGTACTTCGCGTACGGGCTGGGAAGCCTCACCCCAAGTCGGTGTCCCGACCGACTTAGAAAGCGCTTGTCCGGACATTGGCAGACCAAGTCGGAGGCCGTCAATCCTTCGCCCCCGCACCATCGGTCACGGTTTGGACTCCTCTGGCGACCGCGAGCCGGGCCGCGCCCACCACGGTGCCGAGATCACCGACCGTGCTGCTGACCACCTCGGTGGGCCAGCTCAGCCGCCCCAGCTCGGCCCGCACACCGGGCAGGAGCTGCGGGTCCGTGCCCGTGCTGCCCCCGAGGACGATCAGTCCCGGGTCCAGTACGGCGGCCACGGCGGCGGCCAGCCGGCCCACGTCGGCGGCGTGCCGGCCGACCAGTGCGCTCGCCGTGTCGTGTCCCTGCCGGGCGAGGGCGAAGAGCCGCTCCGCGCTGCCGGGGCACGGTTCGCCGGTGTCCGGCCAGGCGGCCGCCGCCCGGCGCAGCAGCGAGCGGGCGCCCACGTACTCCTCCAGGGCCTCACGGCGCGGCTCCACGGCGTCGTCCCAGGGGTAGGGCAGCCGGGCGAGCTCACCGGCCGCGCCGTTCGCGCCGCGCAGCACCTGGCCGCCGACGACGATGCCGAGGCCGATACCGACGCCGATCCGCAGATAGCCGAAGGTCGTGCGGCCCCGGGCGGCGCCCTCGTGCAGTTCGGCGAGGGCGGCGCAGTTGACGTTGTTCTCCAGGTGGACCGGCACACCCGGCGGCAGGGCGACCGTCATGGCGTCGAACACCGGGCCCGCCTTGGCGGTCGCGGGGCGCATCCCGGCGCCCGCCCGGTCCCGCGCGGCGACGTCACCGACGGCGACGACGACGGTGCGCAGCGGGGTGCCGTCGGGCAGCTCGCCGAGGGCCTCGCGCACGGCGTCGGCGGCGTCCTCCCGGGAGCCGGTCGCCTCGGCCAGCAGGGTGCCGTCGAGGGCGCAGCCGCGCACCCGGGTGAGGGCGGGGCCGAGATCGACGGCGAGTACGGCGCCCGCGGCCGGGCCCAGACGGTAGACGGCGGCGTTGCGGCCCGTGCCGCCGGAAGCGGTGCCGGAGTGGGCGGCGAGCCCGACGTTCTCCAGTTCTACGACGGCGGAGGACACCGTCGGCTTGGACAGGCCCGCGAGGGTCGCGAGCTGCGGCCGAGTCGCGCTGCCGGCTCTCGCCAGCACCGCGAACACCGCACTCGCGCTCTCGGTCAGCCGAGCCGCCCGCGCCACGACGTGTTCCACACTTCCCCCAGTTCACAGGCCGCGTTCCCGGTGGGTGTCCGTGGGATGCGGCGACGGGATGTCCTGATGTCACGCGGGCCCGGGCAGCGGTCCCTGTGACCGAGTTCGCGATGACTCTTGACGCACTGTACTTCGTTAGTTAACTTCCTAACGAACGTCACGGTACTCGCCTGCCGTGGTCCGTCAGAAGCCCGTCCCGGGGCTTCCCTAGTGCTTGAACTGCCGTTCCCCCGGACACGGTTCGCCCAACCGTCGCAGCACTGCGCAACGACGAAAGAGGTTCCGTGCAGGACTTCACGCCCCTCGTGGTCGGCATCGACGTGGGTGGCACCAAGACACATCTGCGCGCCTGCGCGGGCGCGGATGTCGTCGCCGACCACATCCGTGCGAGCAGCGGCTGGCGGCCGCACGACCCCGCGACCGCCGCCGACTGGCTGACCGCGCTGGTCCAGGACGCCCTGCCCGCCGACGCGCGCCCGGCCGCGGTCGCCGTGGGCGGGCACGCCTGTGAGACACCCCGCCAGTGCGCCGGGATCCGTGCCGCGCTGGAGGAACGTCTCAAGGTGCCCGTACTGGTCGTGGGAGACGCCGAACTGCTCGTCCCCGCCGCCGGGTTGGACAAGGGGGTCGGCCTGGTCGCCGGCACCGGTTCCGTCGCGGTGGGTCTGCTCGCCGACGGCGGCCGGCTCCAAGTGGGCGGCTGGGGCGCCGTATTGGGTGACGAGGGCGGCGCCGCCGGTCTCGTCCGCGAGGCGGCCCGCGCCGCCTGGGCCGCGCACGACCGCGGCGAGGCCCCGGACGAACTCGCCCTGGGACTCGTCGAGGCGTTCGGTGTGGCCGAAGTACCCGAGCTCGGCGCCGCGTTGGAAAGCGCTTCCGACGTCTCCGCCGACTGGGGCCGCCACGCCCGTGTCGTCTTCACCGCGGCCGACGCTGGCTCGCTCCTCGCGCGCGAGGTGATAGCCGAGGCCGGCCACTCCCTCGCCGCGCTCGTCGTACGGCTCGCCGAACGCGGCGTCCCCGTCGACGACGTGGTGGTCTCGGGCGGCACCGTCCTCGCCCAGCCCCGCCTGTACGACGCCCTCACCGCCGCGCTCGCCGAGCGGGTGCCAGGGGCGCGGCCGTGGCCCATCCAGGTGCCGCCCGTCGAGGGCGCGGTGGCGCTGGCCCGATCGATCCTGTGAACCGCACGGCCCCCGTTCACCCGGGGGTCATGTCGTGGACGCCGAACACCCTCCGACGGGACATGGCTCGCCGCAAATCTTCGCACGTACGCACCAGTTGACGTATGCGCTTTCTCGCGTCGTACGGTGCACCCCGAACCACAGCCGATCACACGACCCTCCCTGGTCGCACGACCTCGCCGGCCTCAGCGGCCGTAGAACTCAAGAGAGGCACACCCATGCCGTCACCCGCCGGGCAGCGCACGAACGCCGTTCGACCCGCCGTGAACAGACGTGGTTTCCTCAAGACCTCGCTCGGCGCCTCGGCCGGTGTGGTCGCCGCGCCCACCCTGGTCAGCTGGCTGGCCACCGCGGACGCCAAGGCCGCCACGGCTCCGCTCGCGTTCGTCGACGACTACAAGACGAACGTCATCGCGAACCTGACGCCCGAGACCAACGCCGTGGTCCGGATCCTCGGCGGCATGGCCCAGATATGGAAGACCGGCGCCGCCTGGAACACCGGCACGCCGCTGCGCCCCGAGATTCTGCGCGCCAACATGCGGTACTGCGTCGACCTCACCGCCCGCCGCACCCAGGCCCAGGCGAAGGAGGCGTTCCTCTACGACCGCCAGCACCAGAGCTACGCGATGATCGCGGGCCTGGGTCCGCTGGCCGACCTGTACAAGTCCGGTGCCCTGGCGGTCACTTCGATCACCAGCGCTCCTGACGGCACACCCGCCACCACGATCAGCGACGCCGTCCCCGCCGACGCGCCCGCCGGTTCCGCGCTCGGCGCGGGCTCGCACGACTCCGCGCTCGGCAAGGTGGCCGAACTGGTCGACACGCTGCGCGGGAACTACGCGTCGGGCAACCCGGGCAAGTACGCATACCAGTACCCGCGTCCGTGGCGCATGAACGAGAAGAGCGAGGTCGTCGACACCGGCAAGGTCGACGCGCTCGGTTTCCCGGTCTACGACTCGAAAGTCGTCGTCGCGCCCCAACTCCTGCGCCAGCGCAGCACGTCACCGGTCGACGACGGCGGCTTCCCCAGCGGCCACACCAACGCCTTCCACCTGGCGGGCCTCGCCTACGCGTACGCCGTACCGGAGCGCTTCCAGGAACTGGTCACCCGCACCCTGGAGTTGAGCCACACCCGGATCATGGCCGGCATGCACTCCCCCGTCGACGTCATGGGCGGCCGCATCATGGCCACCGCGCTGGCCGCCGCCACGCTCGCCGACCCGGCCAACGCGGCACTCAAGGCGGCGGCGCGCGCCCAGGCCCTCGCCTACTTCGAGGCGAAGACCGGCACGACGGCGGACACCCTGTACGCGTACGCCCACTCGGCGACCACCGCGACCGACCCGTACGCGGACCGGACCGCCAACGCCCGTGTCGTGGAGCCCAAGTTCACCTACGTGCTGACCCGCAGCGGCCGTGACAAGGCGCTGACCGTGCCCAAGGGCGCGGAGGTCCTGCTGGAGACCCGGCTGCCGTACCTCGACGCGGCCCAGCGGCGCGAGGTGCTGCGCACCACCGCCCTGCCGTCCGGGTACATCCTGCTCGACGGTCTTGAGCAGTGGGGCCGCCTCAACCTCTTCGCGGCGGCGGACGGTTACGGCTCCTTCGAGTCCGACGTCGTCGTCGCCCTCGACGCGGAGGCCGGCGGCTTCGGCGCGGCCGACGCCTGGCGCAACGACATCGACGGCTGCGGCGGCCTGACCAAACAGGGCACCGGCACGCTCACGCTGACCGGGCACAACGCGTACACCGGCGGGACCGTGCTCACGTCCGGTGCGCTGGTGGCCGGTTCGGCGCACGCGCTGGGCCACGGTGACGTGAGCGTGCTCGGCGGTGCGCTGCGGGTCTCGGAGTCCGTGCAGATCCACGGCGCCTACACCCAGCAGTCCGCCACCCTGGAGGTCACGCTCCGCTCGGGCCACCAGCCCGCCGTCGACGTCACCCGGCGCGCGACGCTCGGCAGGGGCAGCACGCTGTCGCTGCAGTTCGACGCCGAGCACCCGCCGGTCGCGGGCTCCACGGTGCGGGTCCTGGGCGCGTCCTCGCTGCGCGGCCAGTTCGACACCATCAAGGTGAACTCGGACAAGCTGCGGGCCGTACCCGTGTATACGGCGGAAGGTCTGTCGGTACGACTCCTGAAGCGGTGACGCCCCTGGTGGCGGGAGCGATGCGACAGTAGGGCCATGACCCGGCCCCGGCTCGCTCCCGCCACCGCACGGCCGGCCTCACCGCAGGGCGGATGATGGCGCGCGAACAGCACTCGGTCCTCGACCCCGGCACGCTCGACGACGGCGGTGGCGGGGACTCCCCGCCGCGCGCCGAGGGCTCGCGGTCGGCACGTCTCTACGCCGGGCTGCGGCGCCGCAGGCGGTGGCTGTTGCCCCTCCTCGCGGTGGTGCTCCTCGCGCAGATGGCCGCCGTGATGGTCACGACCGCCGTCCAGCAGACACCGACCATCGACGAACCGGTGTACGTGGCGACGGCCACCGTCTATCTGCGCGAGCACAGCCTCGACTACAACCCCGAGCACCCGCCCCTCGGGAAGCTGGTGATCGCCGCCGGAATCGCGATCGCCGACCCGCACTTCGACGTCAACTACCAAGGCAATCAAGGGGCGTTGGGCCGCCACCTGCTGTACGAGTCGGGCAACGACCCCTGGCGGCTGATGTTCTGGGCCCGGTTGCCGGTGATCGTGCTGACCCTGCTGTTCGGGCTGGTCGTGTTCGCGTTCGCCCGTGAACTCGTGGGACCGGCACGGGGGTTGGTGGCCCTCGCGCTGTACGCCTTCTCGCCGGATGTCATCGCGCACGGCTCGCTGGCCACGCTCGACGTGCCGGAGGCCGGCTTTCTGCTGACGTCGGTGTGGCTGCTGTGGCGGGCCAGGCGACGTCCGAAGCTGTATCTGCCGCTCGCGGGGGCGGCGCTCGGGGCCGCCGTGGCGACGAAGATGAGCGCCCTGCCCGCCGTCCCCGTCCTCATGCTCCTCGCCGTCGCCTCGGTGTGGTCCGCCCGCCGCCCGTCCGACCGCGACGCCCGGCTGCGGACGCTGGCGCTCGGGGCCGCGGGCGCGGCCGTGGTGGCGGTGGTGACGGTCGCCGTCGTCTGGGCGTCGTATCTCGTCGTCGATCCGCAGCTGCGGTTCACGTCCACGGAACCGGTGCCCGTCATCGACGGGCTGCGCGGGCAGTTGGTCCCTCTGATGCCGTTCCCGCGCGCGTTCCGGGACGGGATGCTCATCCAGTTCGGCATGGAGGACTACCCGTGGCAGGGCTTCCTGTTCGGGCATCTCTACACCGGTTCGCACTGGTACTACCTGCCGGTGGCGCTGCTGGTGAAGACCCCGCTCGGCATGATCGTGCTGTGGGCGGCGGGTGCCGTCGCGGTCGTGGCGGTACGGCGGCTGCGGCCGGCGGCGCCGTATCTCCTCGTGCCCACGGCCGTGTTGCTGGCCACGGCGATGGACGGCTCGCGGGACTTCGGCACCCGGTACGCGATCTTCGTGCCGATGTTCCTGGCGGTCACGGCGGCCTGTGTGCCGGCGCTGCGGTCGTGGTGGCGGTGGGCTCCGCTGTCGACGGGGCTGCTGGTGGCGTTCGTCGCGGTCAGTTCGCTGCGGACGTTCCCCTACTATCTGCCGTACTCCAACGAGGCGTTCGGCGGTCCGTCGAAGACCTATCTGCGGCTGCACGACTCCAACGTGGACTGGGGCCAGGACCTCGGCCGCCTCGCCGACCGGCTCCACGAGCGGTACGCGGGCGAGCGGATCTGGCTCGTCTACAAGGGCAGCGGTGTGCCGTCGTACTACGGCATCGAGTCGTCCGATCCGCGCAAGGTAGGGGTGCGCGATGTGCACGGGCTGTTGGTCGTCTCGGACACCGCGATCGACAAGGCACAAGGGAAACTGGCCGAGTTGATCGACAGCAGTCACCCGATCGATCAAGTCGGTCATTCGATCACGATCTACCGGCGCTGATCACTCTCTGGTCACAACGCTCTGTGAGCTATGTTGAGTGGCTGTGGGAGACAAAGGAGGCGCACCGGTGCCATCGCCGCAGCAGGCACGCGCCCAGGCATCCGTGATCACCTCGGGAAAAACCGACCCGGAAGTCGGCGCGGCACCGACGTCCCAACTCAGGGAACTCTTCGACGGGCCACGGCTGTCACCGGGCCAACGGCGCATCGCCCAGTACCTGATCGAGCACATCACCGAGGCGGCGTTCCTCTCCATCACCGATCTCGCGGAGCGCGTCGGCGTCAGCCAGCCCTCGGTGACCCGGTTCGCGGCGGCGGTCGGCTTCAGCGGTTACCCGGCGCTACGGGAGCGGCTGCAGGCGATCGCCCTGCGGACCCTCGCGGGCGGCCCGGCGGCCGAGGAGAACCGGAGCAACGAACTGCAGGCCGCGGTCGACGCCGAGATCGCGAACCTGGAGAACCTGCGCCGGGACTTCGCCGACCCCGACCGGCTGATCGAGGTCGGCCGCGAACTGTCGGCGTCCACCCCGCTCACCGTCCTCGGCCTGCGCATCTCCGTCTCGCTCGCCGAGTACTTCGCGTACGCGGCGCGCCGCATCCACCCCGATGTGCGGCTGGTGACCCGCGGCGGCAGCGTCGCCTACGACGCGATCCTGCAGTCCCGCGAGGCGGGCGGCACCTGGCTGCTCGCGTTCGACATGCCCCGGCACGCGCACGAGACGCTGACCACGCTCCGGGTGGCGCGCAGCGCCGGGCTCAAGGTGGCCCTGGTGACCGATCTGGCGCTCGGCGCGCTGGCCGACGAGGCCGACGTCACCTTCGCCACCGGCACCGGCTCCCGCCTGGTCTTCGATTCGTACGCGGCCCCCGGGGTGATGGCCTCCGCCCTGCTCCAGGCCATGACGGACGCCGATCCCGAGCGGACCCAGGCCCGCCTGGAGGACTACGAGCAGATCGCCGAGCAGCACCAGTTCTTCATGCGGGACTGACCCGCCACTCCCCCCTCATAGGCATCCAAACCGGGGCGATTACGCCCATGTCGCGCATGAATGTTTTCATACGTCTTGCAAAGCGGACGGCATATATAAATACTGCTCACGGATCGCACCCGCCCCGAGAAAGCCCGGCCCGCCCATGCGCACCTCCGCTCGACCCGCCGCGCCGGCGACATCCGCTTCCCGGGGCCCTCTCACGAGCACGCCCAGCCGCCGTCTCCTACCCGCGTCGGCGCCGGACGTGTTCGGTCGGGCATCGCCTCCGCGAGCGCCCAAGGCGGCCTCGGTCAATCCCCTGGGCCGGGGCCGCCTCACACCGTCGACCCACCCCCGCGACGCCGCACACCGGGAAGCGATGACATGCAACTGACCACCACGCGCATCAGCCAGGACTGGCCCTGTCAGGTCAAGACGCCCGGCAGCTACGACTGGGAGCGCTCGGCGGCCAAGTGGCTGCGCGAGCTGGTGCCGGCCCGCTACGCCAGCTACCCCGCGTTCATCCGCCACCCCGTGCTGCTCGCCCGCCATGCGCAGATCCAGGTCCAGCACGAGATCCGGGTGGCCCGGACCGCCCTTCAGACCGCGCGCGCCGACCTGCCCGGGATCGGCCTGCCCGAGTCGGTCATCGAGCACACCATCAAGCTGTACGCCGCCGAGGTCCTCCAGCTCCAGCACATCGCGCGCAGCGTCCGCGCGGTGACCGAGGCGCTGGTCGGGCACAGCACGGGACGCTGACCCCACCGCCGGCCGGGGTCAGTCGTCGTCGCGGTGCCGCCAGTACCAGAACACGCCCACGACGAGGGCCAGCAGCAGGACTCCGGGCAGGATCAGACCAGGAACGCGGGAGCCGCTCATCGGCGTGGCCTTCGGTTCGGAACGGGCACGACTCCGCCGTCCTGCGGCGCCGCGCTGTCCATGATGAGGCCCTACAGCCCCGTCACCACCCACTTTCCGCAGGCCTTGCCACGTGTTCGAAACCCCGGGTGCCCGAAACCCGTACGCCTACTGGCCGTTGTCGAGCGTCGTGCGTGACTCCAGGTCCTTGCGGGTGTCGTCGCCGTACACGCCGTTCTCGTCGCCCCGGATGCCGTACCAGAGCTGGAAGCGGGCGACGGCGGCCGTGAGCGTCGCGTCGTACTGGCCGCTGGTCGAGCCGTTCTCGTAGACGTTGGGGATGCGCAGGAGGCGCTGTTCCAGCTCCTTGACCTCGGGACCACTGTCACCCTCGCGGAGGGTGCCGGCGCCGTCCGGGTCGGCAGTCGTGACACTGCCGGCCGTGGCGGACGCCACCGGAGTCGGCGTGCTGATCGGCTGGGCCGTGCTGGCCTCCCCCCTACCCGGCAGCAACAGGGCGCAGGCGAAGCCGACCAGCGCCGCGGCGCTCACGCCGACCACGATCGCGGCCCGGCGCAGACCCGGTCCGAAGGGACCGGTGGCCGGCAGCGGGTGCAACTCGCCGGATACGGGCGGCAGTTCCTGTGTCTCGGCCTCGGAGCCGAAGAACGGCCGGGGCACCGGCACGGACTCGAAGACCGAGGAGTCCCGGCGGGTCTCCCGCAGCAGCTCCGCGAGGTTGTCGGAGCGGCGGCGGCGCAGGACTCGGGCGGGTTCCAGGACCGGGCCGCCGGACGACGATCCCGGTTCGGGCGGTGTAGACACACTGCTCTCCTTCCGTTCCGCGCGCACGGATGTCCGCCATCCCCCTGGAGAGATACGCGCGCGCAGCCGCCGGAGTTCAGCTCGGCCTCACGCTCGCACGAACCGGTGCAGGGACGCCTTCAGCGCGGCGACGAAGGCGTCCCGCCGCGTGTCGTCGAGCGCCTCCAGGGAGAGGTAGGGGTTGAGGTCCTCCAGTTCGACCAGGAGCAGCTCGCCGTCCGGGGCACGGCAGGCGTCGACGCGCTGGATACCGTGGTCGACGCCGTTCCAGTCGATGAAGCGTTGCGCGAACTCCAGGTCGGCGGGGGCGGGTTCGTACGGTTCCAGCTGCCAGCGCTTCTCGGTGTCCGGAGCGTAGAGGGCGTACTGGAAGTCGTGGTCGACGAAGTAGAAGGACACCTCGTACGAGAAGTCGACGCACGGCTGGACGAGGACGCTTCCGTCGGTCAGCGCGGGCAGGCGGTCGGCCGGGACGATCTCCAGCCCTATGGAGTCGGCGCCGAGTTTGGGCTTGACCACATAGCGGTCCGTGCGGGGCAGCCGGTCCAGGTCCTCGACGCGGTCGACGGTCGGAATGACCGGGAACCCGGCGGCGCTCAGGTCGAGGAGGTACTGCTTGCCCGCCATGTCCGCCCGGCCCGAGAGCTGGTTGTAGACACGGGCCCCGGTGCGGAGCGCGCGCTCGCGGAACGCGTCGTACTCCGCCTGGTAGCCGAGGACGGGGCCGCTGTTGCGGACGACGACCGCGTCGAAGCCGGCCATCAGCGCGGCCGCGTCCAGCGGATGACACAGCGCCAGGTCGAAGTCCTCGCGCAGCCGGGAGGTCAGGTCGATGTCCTCGTCGCAGTAGCGGCGCCCGCGCGCGGGGTACGTCAGGTCGGTGACGTACAGGACGCGGGGGCGGGCGAGGGGTACGGAGGGCATGCCGGTTCTCCTTGGTCGAGAGCGTTCACCGAGAGCGTTCGCGCGGAATGATCAAAACGGTCGGCCCGCGGTCACCGGGCGAGCGTTCTGGCTCCGCAGGACGAGCGGATCCTCAACTCGGGGAGGAGTTCGACGTGTTGACGCGGGGCCGGCCGGCGTCCGTCGCCTCGCTCGGCGAGCCGTCGCAGGAGGAGCTTCGCGGCGGACTCTCCCACCGCTCGCTTCGGCGGGGCCACGGCGGTGAGCGGTACGTCGGCGAGCGGGGCGACCTCGTCGTCGTAGGCGATGAGCGCCAGGTCGTCCGGGACGCGGATGCCGCGGGCCTGGAGCCGGGGCACGAGCACGATCGCGTCCTCGTCGCTGTGCACGAGGGCGGCGGTGACTCCGCGCTCGCGGACCGCGTCGACCAGGTAGTCCACGCTCGACTCGTAGTCGCCGTGTTCGCGGACGGACGGGGCACCGCGGGCGTCGTCGAGGCCGAGGGAGCGTACGGCCGACTCGTAGCCCGCGCTGATCTGCGCGGCGTGCGGGCCGTCCTGGAGTACCGCGGTGATCCGGTGATGGCCGAGGGCGGCGAAGTGGCCGACGGCGACCGCGGCTCCGTGGGCGCGGTCGGTGCGGACCCGGTCCAGAGCCGCTGCGGGGTTGCCGGGCGGGGCGGCGCGCTCGACCAGGACGGTGGGCACACCCCGGTCGAGGAGCCGCTGTTCCTGGCCGCCGACGGGGACACCGCCCGGCCAACTGGGCGCGACGAGCAGCCCTTGCGCGCCGCCCGCGAGGAGGTGCCCGGCCTGGACGGCGTCCTCCGTGCCGACGTATCCGGAGACTCCGAGCACCAGTCGGCCGCCCTGCGCTCCCACGGCCTCGCGGGCACCGTGCACTATGCCGGCGAAGATCGAGGCGGTGGTCGGCACGATCATTCCGATCACGACGCCCTCCGCGGACGCGGTGGACCCGGCGGACGCGGCTGGCTCCTGTCGCGTCGCCCGCATCCCGGCGGTGCTCCCGCCGCCCGGCCACACCACCGCGCCGTGCAGCCGGTGCACCCGGCCCTGGCCTGCCAGTGCCTCCACGTCTCGCCTCAAGGTGACGGCGGAGACGCCGAGTTCGGCCGCGAGCTCGGCGACCCGCAGGCTGCCGCGCTCACGGACGAGTTCGAGCACCCGCTCATGGCGCTGGTCGACGTGCGGTCGCATGGGTCCCCCTGGAGGTGAAACTGGTCGCGGTCACTCTATGCGGCGGATCGTATCGATCGTTTTGATCGCATCGGTCGCTCCAGATCGTCAAGGGGACTCAGTTCCCCGCTTGGAGCGCACTGAGTGCCATCCCTGTGGGCCTGGTGCTACGTTCCCGTCCATGAGCTCCAAGCCGCCCATGCGGGACGCCCTGGTGGCGGCCGCCTTCCAGTTGTTCCTGGAGCGGGGCTACGAACAGACCACCATCGACGACATCGTGGCGTTGGCCGGGGTCGGTCGGCGGTCGTTCTTCCGCTACTTCCCGTCCAAGGAGGACGTGGTCTTCCCCGACCACGAACGCTGCCTGGCCGACATGACGGCCTTCCTCTCCTCAGGCGGCGACGAGCACGAACCCGTACGGCGGGTCTGCGACGCGGCCCGGCTCGTGCTGCGGATGTACAACGAGAACCCGACGTTCTCCGTGCAGCGTTACCGCCTCACCAAGAAGGTGCCGGGGCTGCGCGCGTACGAGCTGTCGGTGGTGTGGCGCTACGAACGCGCGCTCGCCGACTATCTGCGCGGGCGCTTCGCCGGGCGGCGCGACGGCACCCTGCAGGCGGACGTGATCGCGGCCGCCGTGGTCGCGGCGCACAACAACGCCCTGCGTTCCTGGCTGCGTTCGGACGGGCAGCGCGACGCGGGGGCCGAGGTGGACCACGCTCTGGGGTATGTGCAGTCCGCGTTCGGACACCCTCCGGTGCGGCCCGTCGGCACACACCAGGAGCAGCTTCCCGAGGACGTCGTGGTGGTCGTCTCGCGGCGCGGGGCCCCGATGTGGCGCGTCGTCCAGGAGATCGAGTCGGCGTTCGGCCGCGACTGAACCGGAAAACACAAGGGTACGCAGTATCTTTACGCCTGGCACTGAGTGCCATACGCTGTAGCCGTGCACGGTGGCACGGCAAGCCGCGCACATGCGTGCCCGGCTCGGCCGCGCGCGCGGGATTCCGGCCGAGCGCAGGGAGTTGACAGCGTGTACCACCACTCAGGATTCGCGACCCGTCCGGCAGTCGGCTCCCCGGCGGGCCTCCTCGATCCGCCCACCGCGGACGGGGACACCATCCTCTTCCAGCGCTGCACCTGGTGCGGGACGGCCATGTACCACCGGCTGTTGTGCCCGGTCTGTCAGGGCGGCGACCTGCGCACGGAACGCAGCGAGGGCACCGGCACGGTCCGCCACTCCACGGTCGTGCACCGCAACACCCCCGCCGCCCGCAATGTGTCGCTGATCGAGATGGCCGAGGGCTTCGTGGTGCGCGGCCGGGTCATCGGCCCGCCGATCGGCATCCACAGCGGTGACCGCGTCCGGCTGTCCACGGCCAAGGACCCGGTGCGCGGCGAGCCGGTCTTCCAGCTCCTCGACGAGCCGTACCGCGCCTGGCACTGACCCTCACCCCGATCGGCGCCGGTCCGTGGACCTGGACCGCGCCCGAACGGCCGTAGCGCGAAGCCGAGTTCAGGCCCGGCCGGAGAAGATCGGCCGAATCCTCCTCCACAGGCAACCCACAGGCTCTGCTTCTCGTCCTCCGGGGCGCGAGAGGCTCCCGTGACACACGGGGTGCCTGAGCCTGGGGTTCGAGGAGGAGAACACATTGTTCCGTGCCCGGCGAATATGGGTCACGGCCGCGACGGTGCTCGCGGTGGCGGGAGGGATGTCCGGGTCCGCGCAGGCGGCGCCACCGTCGGACGCCGGACCGTTCACGGCGACGGCGGCGGCCAACGACGGTACTCTTCCGCCGGGTTGGCGGATCACGGGGAAGGGTTCCGCGCAGCAGCTGGTCTGGCGCTCGGGCACGCGGGTGCCCATGGGGGACGCGCGCGTCGAGTTCCATGCCGGGGGCCGGTTCCTCGGTGTGCCGAAACCGGCGAAGGACGGCCGGACCTTCCGGCTCGGTCTCGGTGCCGTCGCTCCCAAGCGGCTGACGGATCTTCAAGTACTGGCCGCAGGGCGGCGGTTGGACGCCGCAGGTGACAACAGCGGCTCCGGCAAGGGCCGTTCGGAGGTCGCCGCGCAGCCCGCGGCCCCACTCCCGGCCGGGGCGATCGATCCCGGTAAGCCGGGCACGTACCGTACGACGACCGGCGAGTACACGCTCGACTCGGTCCGACTGCCCGGGTATCCGCAGCCGATCGAGATGCAGGCCGTCGTGGTCGCGCCGAAGGGCGCCACCGGCAAGCGGCCGCTCGCGCTGTTCCTGCACGGCCGTCACTACACCTGCTACAAGCCGGGCACCGAGGAGATCACCGGTGACTGGCCCTGCCCCACCGGCCTGAAGTCGGTGCCGAGCTACCGGGGTTATCTGCGCGACCAGCAACTCCTCGCCTCCCAGGGCTATGTCACGGTGTCCATCTCCGCGAACGGCATCAACGCGCAGGACGCCGATGCCGAGGACGCCGGCGCGCAGGCCCGTTCGTCGCTGATCCGGCAGCACCTGGCCCACTGGGCCGACTGGTCCGCCCACCCGGAGACGGCTCCGCCGGTCGTGCGGAACGCGCCCCGGGCCGACCTCTCCCGCGTCCTGCTGATCGGCCACTCGCGCGGCGGCGAGGGCGTCAACCGCGCGGCGATGGACAGCCTCTACCCGCCGCCGGCCGCCCAGGACGGCTATCACGGCCCGGTCCGCTGGAAGATCCGTGGCACGGTCCTCATCGGCCCAACGATCTTCGGCCAGAACCCGGTGGCCGACGTGCCGTCGGTGACGATCCTGCCCGGCTGCGACGGTGACGTCTCCGACCTCCAGGGCGAGGTCTACGTCGACGGCACCCGCGGGGTCAGCAAGGGAACGGCCCTGCACAGCGCGGTCTACGTCGAGGGCGCCGACCACAACTTCTTCAACACCGAGTGGACGCCGGGCCAGGCCCAGGCGCCCGCCGAGGACGACTTCTACGACGACCCCGACCAGCGGGACGCGGTGTGCTCGCCCGGCACAGCGACCCGGCTGACCGCCGACCAGCAGCACAAGGCCGGCTCCACCTACATCGCCACGGCGGCACGGCTGTTCATCGGCGGCGACGACCGGGCGCGCCAGCTCCTCGACGGCACCGGCCGCCGCGCCCCCTCTGCCGATCCCGCGCGAGTGCTCACCCACGCGGTGGGCGCGAACCGCGGCGCCGGCTTCCTCCCCGACGGTCAAGTCACCGTCTCCGGCGGCACGTTGTGCTCCGCGGTGGACCCCGACCCAGCCGTCGCCTGCCTGAGCGACGACGCCAAGGGCATCTCGCCGCACTTCGCGCAGTGGGAGGCCGCGAAGGAGGTCGGCCGCCGCGCCGTCGCCCTGCGCTGGTCCGCCGCCGGTTCGCCGGTGACGGTACGTCCCGGCAAGCCGGTCTCCCTCGGCGGCGCCAAGGGCCTCGCCCTGCGCGTGATCGTGCCGCCCAACACCACCGACACCCAGCTCGACGTGTCCGTGACTGACGCCTCCGGCCACCGGGCGACCCTCGGCCGGGTCCGCGTCGACGGCCTGCCCGGCACCCAGCGCACCGCCTCCTACTGGGCCCGCGAGATCCGCGTACCGCTGGCAGCCGCCTCGCACGCCGGGCTCGACCTGCGCCACACCAAGTCCCTTGACCTGACCCCGCGTTCGCGCTCCGGCCAGGCCTGGCTGATGGACGCCTGGGCCTGGCGCCCCGGCACTCCGGCGGTCACCTCGGCCCCGCTTCCCCGCGTCGACATCGGCCGACTCGCCGTCAAGGAAGGGGACTCGGGCGTGAAGACGTACCGCGTGCCCGTCCAGGTTTCCGGCCACGGCAGCGGCCAGGTCCGGGTCTACGTCCACAACCCGGCCACCGGCGAGGACACTTCACATCTGGTGACGGTACGGCCCGGCGGAAACTCCATCGACGTACCGGTGAAGGTGGAGGGCAACACCCGCTTCGACTACGGCGTCCAGCACGACATCTTCGTGAAGGCGGTGCACGGCGCGGTCGTCGGCGCCCACCGGGGCGGGGTGACCACCGAGAACGACGACCCGATGCCCACGTTCACCGTCACGCCGATCGCGGACCGGGTCACCGAGGGCAAGCCCCTCAAGTGGAAGGTGACGCTGTCCGCGGCCGCCGACGTGGAGCTGAACCCGGCGTTCCTCGTCCAACCGGTCGTCTCGGGCCCGGAGTTGTCCACCCTGGACGTCGACCCGCAGTGGCTCAGCGAGAACTCCGGTGAGGAAGCCGCTCCGGAGCGCCCGCTGTCCAAGGTCCTGGGCCTGTTCCTCTGGACGCCCGTCCCGGCGGGCGAGTTCAGCGGGGAGATCAGCGTGCCCACGATCACCGACCAGGTGACCGAACAGCCCGAGTCCGTACGCTTCCTGGCCGTGGACCAGAACGGCGACCCGCAGAGCGGCGGACCGGAACTGACCGGCACGGTGCTCGACGCGTCGTAGCGGAACGTCGTAACGGATCGTCCGGCGAAACGCCGTGAGAAGTGAAGGGGCCGCAGCGCGAAAGCTGCGGCCCTTTCATCGTGCGACTGACTGCATCGCACGATCGTGCAGGTGCTCAACTCGGCTTCTGGGTCCCGCTGTTCATCTTGGCGCGGTTCTCCGTGAGGAGTTCCTGGACGCGTTGTTCGACCTCGCGGGGGTCGAGGCCGAGCGCGGCGCCGATGTGGGCGGACCACACCTCGGAGCGGAGGTTGGTCTCGAAGTCGAGGTCGGCGCGGACGTTCTCGCGGGTCGCCTGACGGTTCTGGCTCACCATGACGAAGGTCGACAGGAAGATGGCCTCCAGGCTGACGATCATCGTGAGCAGCCCGTACGGATACGGGTCGAAGATTCCGCCCTGCCCGAGGAGCCCTTCGTTGAGGGCGATCCAGACGGCGAACCACAGGGCGTGGATGTAGACGAAGAGCATGGTGCCGGCGAAGGCGGTGATCGCGTCGGCGACCCGGTCCTGGGTGCTGCGCATCCGGGCGAAGACGACGCGCTCCTGCCGCAGCGGCAGGTCGGCCGGGTTCAGCGCGGGGTCCACGGGCGCTCCCTGGGTTCGGTGTGCAAGGGGTTCGTCGTCAGGGGGTGAGCGTCACGCGGATGCCGATGGTGCCGTCGAGCCCACGGCGGAGCCGGCTGCCGAGGAGTGTGATGCGCCCGGTGAGACCGTACTTGCGGGTGATCAGCTTGCGGTAGCGGGCGGTGGTCTCGGCGTCGCAGATCTCGGCGGTGCCGGGGACCTGGTTGCCGGTGGGGTTGCCGCGCAGGTCGCAGGGGCCGACGAGGACGTCGGCGCGGGCCCGGATGCGCTTCACCTTCCAGGAGTCGGCGACCGTCCACACACCGAGGGTCTCGCCGTCGCGGACCACCCACACAGGGGTGGCGACCGGGGAGCCGTTCTTGCGGTAGCTGGTGATCAGCAGGTACTGGCTTGCGCCGAGCCGGTCCAGCGGGGTCTCGTCCATGGTCGGCAGTCTAAGCACCCGCCGATGCCCGCAGGAGATCGAGATACCGGCGGGCGAAAAGGTAGGCGTCCCCGGGCCAGCGCGCCGACAGGTAGGCCCCGTCCCGCACGGCGAACGCGTGCGTGTCGTCGCTCGCGGTGCCACGCCGGGTGAGTTCCTTGGGGCCGCGCTCGAACTGCGCGCCCGGGTCGTCGAGCGCGGCCCGCACCTCGTCCTCCACGTAGGCGGGGTAGGTGCGGTAGTAGCGGCCGAGGCGCCAGGCGGTGGTCAAGTAGGCAGTGCGTTCCATGTACTTGGGCAGACAGGTCGTACGGCGTCCGGCGATGACACTGCGGCCGGTGTCCGGGTCCTGGGTACGGGCCAGCACGAGAACCCCGTGACAGATGGCGCCGACCGGGCGGCCGAGCTTCCAGAACTCCCCCACCTTGGCGCTCAGTTCAGGGGATCCCAGGTACTGGCGCATACCGGGTGCGTGTCCCCCGGGCAGCAGCAGCCCGTCGAAGCCGGTCACGTCCAGGTCCGCCCACGCGACGGTGGCGCTGAACTCCTGTGCGGCAGTGAGCTGTTCGTAGAACCGCTGGGGTTCGTCCTCGGCACCGAGCTGTCCGAAGAGAACGCCGGTCAGCAACCGAGGATCAGCGGCGGGCAGGGTCCCGGCCCGCTCGGTGGCGAAGACGACCTCGTGCCCGGCGTCGGTGAGCAACCGCCAGGGCACGGCGACCTCGGTGACGTCGAAGTCACGGTCGGGGAGCGGCATCAGCACGCGCATGGGGCCATCATGGCAGCCGGGGCAGGTGGTCAGGACGGCACGGCCGGCGGGTCACTGGGGCGCCGACGGCAGGCCTGACGCGGCATTGTCGCGAGGCCTGCTCCAGCGCCGGCGAAGTACTCAGCCCGGCACGCCGACGCGACTCGCTCCAGCACCGCCGCCCCGTTCAACACGGCACGGCCCCCCGGGCCCAGCCCGGCTGCCCCGCTCAGCACAGCCGCCCGGTCACCCCAGGCACCATCGCCCTGCTCAACTCAGCAGAGCCACCCGGCCCGCCTCAACGCCGCACCCCGCTCAGCCCAGCGCCATCCCCATCCGCCGCACCGCTTCCGTGATCACCTCGGGAGACGTCGCCACATTCAGCCGTACATGCCCGGCTCCCCCGGTCCCGAAGTCGATTCCGGGGCTCAGCGCCACCCGTCCCCGCTCCAGAAAGACCTCCGCCGGATCGTCACCGAGGCCGAGCGCCCGGCAGTCGAGCCAAGCAAGGTAAGTAGCCTCGGCGGGCCGGTAGCCGATCGCCGGCAGATGCTCCGCGAGCAGGTCCGCGAGGAGCCGCCGGTTGTCGTCGAGGCCGGCCAACAGCGCGTCCAGCCACGCCGTACCGTCGCGCAGCGCGGCCGTGTGAGCCATGACCCCGACGTGACTCGGACCATGGCCGACCTCCTCCGGAAGCCGGGCCAGGTCGGCGGCCGACGCGGGCCCCGCGACAGCGAGGGCGGCCTTGAGGCCGGCCAGGTTCCACGCCTTCGACGACGACATCAGCGACAGGCCGCTCTCCCCACCCGGCACGCTCAGATACGGCACGAACGTCACGCCCGCGGCAACGACCGGCGCGTGGATCTCGTCGGCGACGACCCGCACGCCGTAGCGCTCGGCGAGGGCGGCGACAGCGGTCAACTCCTCAGCGGTGTGCACCGTACCGGTCGGGTTGTGCGGGCTGCAGAGCAGATACGCGGTCCGTCGCCCACCCTCGACCGCCCGCCGGAACGCGTCCTCCAGCGCGCCGAAGTCGATCCGCAGATCCACCCCCAGCGGAGCGCCCACCACCCGCCGGTCCATGTGCTCCACGAACTGGAAGAACGGTGGATACACGGGCGGATTCACCACCACCGCGTCACCGGCACCGGTCACCAGCCGGAGCATCTCGACGACGCCCAGCATGACGTCCGGCACGATCCGCGTGCGCTCGACGGCGAGCCCGCCCCAGCCCCACCGCTTCTCCGCGAACCCGGCCAGCGCCTCCGCGTAGGCCGTACCGGCGGGATAGCCGGTGTCGCCGAGCGCGAGCGCGTCGGTGACCGCGCGGACCACCGGTTCGGCGAGCGGTACGTCCATCTCGGCCACCCACACCGGCAGCACGTCCTCCGGATACGTGCGCCACTTCATGCTCGTGCGACGGCGGAGGCGGTCGAGCGTGAGGGCGCGCAGGGGATTCGGTTCACCGGACGTGTCCTGCGGGATGCTGGTCATGAGGCACAAGATAGGGGGATGTGCGGTGACCGGGAATCCTGAGAACGGCGCCCTGACGGAGATCGCCTGCGACGAGTCCGGCTCGGACGGCGAGAACCTCACCGGCGGGAACACGGACGTCTTCGCCCATGCGAGTGTGCGGCTCCCCGTGGAGACCGCCGCCGCGTACGTGCGGGAGATACGGCGCCGGATCCGCTCGCCCGCGGAGGAGTACAAGGCGAACCATCTGCTGCGGGACAGACACCGGGCCGTACTGGAGTCGTTCCTCGGCCCCGCCGGACCGCTGCGGGACGGGAACGCCCATGTGCATCTGACCGAGAAGACGTTCTTCGTCGTGGACCGCGCCGTCGACCTGCTTCTCGACGGGGAGGGCGACGGCACCGAGGCGGTCACCCTGTTCCGGGAGGGCCCTCGGACCTTCGGAGAGCGGGGATGGCGGGAGTTCCTCGCCGCCTCCAACCGGTTGCTGCGGGTCAGGAACGACGCGGCGGCGACCGTCCCCGCCGACGTCTTCTTCCGCACGGTCGACGCCCTGCGCGACGAGTACTCCGGTACGACCGCGGGCGTGATCGTGGGGCGGCTCGCGGCGGCCCGGTCGCGCGCGGAGGCGTACCGGGAGCGGATGCGGGACTCGCCGGTGCTGTTCCCCGTGCTCAATCCGCTGCTCCCCGCGATCGTCAGCACGGCCCGGTACTGGCTCGCCGGGGGACGGTCCGTGCGGCTGGTGCACGACCGGCAGAACATGCTCACCCCGGAACGGATCGCCTGGATCATGGAGTCGGTCCCGCTGAGCGACGTACGGCTCGTCGCCGCCCGGTCCGACGCGCGGGTCCAACTGGCCGACTTCCTCGCCGGCATCGCCCGCAAGCTCGCCTCCGACGAGCTGCACGGCCGCGGCGACCCGGCCCTCACGACGCTGCTGCGCCCGTACGTCGGCACGGATTCCGTCTGGGGCGACGAGGGCAGCGGACTCCGGCTGGGTACCGCCGAGGCCAACTCGGCCGTATAGACCGCTCGTTGGTCGCGACTGCTGAAGCCGATCTTCCGTCCGGTGAACACGGGAGCGCCGGGCCACGTATGGAGGAAGGGCACTCAACGACCGGAGGGCCCCGCGGTGTCGCACCGCACGTTCGGGGTTCGGGAGCCAAGCATGAGGCACGCACGACGACGGGTCATCCGGCGAGTTACACGGTTGGCGGCCGTCGGCGGACTCCTGCTGGGAGGTGCCATGGTCACCCAGGCGGCCATGGCCAGTGACTCTTCCGGCACGTCCGCCGCCACGCTCAGCGCGCCACAGACCCCCGCGGACAAGGGTTCCGCCCTGGTGGCGAAGCTCGGTTCGGCCCGTACGGCAGGCAGTTGGGTCGATGCGGGCGGCCGTACGGTCGTCGCGGTGACCGATGCGAAGACGGCGGCCGAGGTGACGAAGGCGGGCGCCGAGGCGAAGGTCGTGCGGTACAGCATGAACGTGCTGAACTCGGCCGCCACGACGCTGAGTTCGGCGCCCAAGGTGCCGGGCACCGCGTGGGCGATGGACTACCGGAACAACAGGGTGCTGGTGGAGGCCGACAGCAGCGTCTCCACCGCCGACTGGAACGCCATGACGAAGGTCGCGACCGGCATCGGCGCCTCGGTCCAGATGCAGCGCACAGAGGGCAAGTTCACGACCCGGATCAATGGCGCGCAGCCGATCCTGTCGACGGGCGGGCGTTGTTCGGCGGGCTTCAACGTGACCGACGGAACGAACGACTTCATCCTCACGGCCGGGCACTGCGGGCCTGTCGGGTCCATCTGGTTCGCCAACAACCAGGGCGACCAGCAGTTGGGCAAGACGGTCTCCGACAACTTCCCCGGCAGTGACTTCTCCCTGGTGCAGTACGCGAGCGGTTCCGCGGGCGACGGCGCGGACGTCGTCGCGATCGGCAACGGCAGTGGCGTGACCATCACGGGCCTGGCGGACGCGGCCGTGGGCGAGAAGGTGTTCCGCAGCGGCAGCACCAGCGGGCTGCACGACGGCGAGGTGACCGCGCTCAACGCGACGGTGAACTACCCGGAGGGCACGGTCACCGGTCTCATCCAGACCACGGTGTGTGCCGAACCGGGCGACAGCGGCGGCCCGTTGTTCGCCAACGGCATCGCGCTGGGCGTGACGTCGGGCGGCAGCGGTGACTGCACGGCGGGCGGCACGACGTTCTTCCAGCCGCTGACCAAGGCGCTCGCCGCACTCAACGTGAAGCTGCTGGTCGCGCCGAAGACGGCCGCCTCACCCGCGCCGTCCGCCTCGGCGGCCGGCAGCGGGGCAGCCGCCGGTGCGGCCACGCCCGGGACCTCCGCGCCTGCGACGAACACCGCGGCGTCCGGGTCGACGACGCTGGCGGCCCGGCTCACGGACCCGAAGAACGTGGGTCCCGGTCTGCTGGTCATCGCGGGAAGTCTGATCGCGCTGGTGGCGACGCGCTGGATCCGCGCCGAGCAGGACCGCAAGGCGTTCCAGCGGCACTACTCGGCGATGTGGGGCTGATCACTCAAGGGAGTCGACGGGGGTGATCAGGTCGGTCGGGTCGACAGGGGCTCGGCCGGCTGGACCGGGGTCACGAGGAAGGCCGGGCTGCGCGATACCGATAACGACAACGACACCTGCGTCGGTCGACAGCGGCGGCGCTCAGGCCGCCTCAGCCGGCTGCGGAGCCGCGGCGGCCCATTCCATCACAAGCCGTCGGTATTCCTCGCGCTGCTCGACGCTCAGTGTCCCGCCCGATCGGTGCCACAGGGCCCTGATCTCCTCGTTGACCTCGGCTGCCGATCGCTCGGTGGCTGATTCAACGCTGGTGGACATGGTGTGAAGCATACGTCGCCGAAGGTGAAGGCGATGTGAGTAATCGCGAGCTAACCGGACATATCGGACCGTGTTACTGATCACGTCATCTGTCAAGCCCCGTAACGCAATTCACACCTCGGCCACACCCAGCACCAGCACCTGGATCGCCAACACCGCCGCGCCACGCGCCCAGTCGTGGAAGTCGGACACCTTCGTCTCCACGTCGAGCGGGGCGGCCAGCGGGTGCCGGTGGGCGCGGAGCGTGTCGTCCACCGTCTTGCCGGCGACATCGATCAGGCCGACACCCTCACCGGCGAGCAGGATCTTCTGCGGGAGCACGAAGTTGGCGATCTGGGCGACCAACGTGCCCAGCGCGCGGGCCGCTTCGTCGATCACGCGGGCGGGCATGGACTCACCGGCGGCGGCGCGGGCGAGGATCTCCTCGTAGCCCAGGTCGAGTCCGGTGGCGGCCCGGATCTGGTAGCGGATGCTGGGGATGGTCAACAGCGAGACGGCGCTGCCCCGTTGACCGGCGGGGGTGATCGGGCCGTTGGGGTTCAGGATCCAGTGCCGGCCGAACCCGCGGTCCTCCTCGGCGTACGGCACCCGCTTGCCGCCGAGGACGAGACCGTAGCCGATGCCCGCGCCGATGGTGAGGACGACGAAGCGGTCGAGGCCGCGCCCGGCGCCGAACCAGGTCTCGGCCTCGACGAGGGCGGCCACGTCGTTCTCGACTACGACCGGCAACCCGGTTCGCTCCTCGACGAGTTGGGCCAGCGGGACGTCGCTCCACTGCAGGAAGGCCGACTCCCCCACCACGGCACGGTCCTGGACGAGTCCGCCGACGCCGATGCCGATGCCGGTGAGCGTGGGGAACCGGGCGGTGAGTTCACCGGTCATCTCGCCCAGCAGATCGGCCACTTGGGCGGGATCGTGGGTGGTGAGCGGCCGGTCGAGGCGGGCGACGATCTCGCTCCTGAGGGTGGTGACGACGCCGTAGACCATGTCCTCGGTGACCTTGAACCCGACGAACGTGCGTGACTCGGCGACCACGTCGAGGGGCTGGGAGGGGCGGCCCTGGCGGACCTCGGCCGGGCCGCCGCCGTCGGGGACCTCGACCAGCAGGCCGGATTCGGTCAGCGGCTTGGTGAGGCGGGTGAGGCTGCCCGCCGAGAGATCGAGCCGGCGCGCGAGGTCGGTGCGCGACAGCGGGCCGTGGACGAGCACCTCGATCGCGACGGAGCGTTCACCGGGGCTCAGCGGCTGCCAGCTGGCGGCACGTGTGGTCATGAGGGTCACACTCCCACAAGGTTTCCCTCCCCGAGGTTTCTTTTCCTCTGGAAGTAACAGGGCCACTCTACGACCACAATCCCGCACAGAGAAGATCCTTGCACGACTATTGACGCCTGGATTCTTTCGTGGCGAAAGTAAGTGGCCCGAGGACGAGCCGTCGTAGACAAGGGAGTCTCCAGATGACCATCGCCTCAAGCAGTCCCCCGACCCGTCGGCCGCGGGCCCGCGAAGACAGCGGCGACGGTCGGCTGGCGGCGGTCTTCATCGCCCCGGCCCTGCTGGGCTTCCTGGTCTTCCTGCTCTGGCCGACCCTGCGGGGCATCTATCTGAGCTTCACCCGCTACAACCTGCTGACCCCGGCGAAGTGGGTGGGCCTCGACAACTACGACCGGATGGTCCACGATCCCATCTTCTGGTCGTCGTTGAAGGTCACCGTCGAGTACGTCCTCATCAACATCGGCATCCAGACGGTCACGGCCCTCGCCATCGCGGTCCTGCTCCAACGGCTCACCCAGTCCGCCCTGTTGCGCGGGATCGTGCTGACGCCGTATCTGATGTCGAACGTCGTCGCCGGCATCGTCTGGCTGTGGATCCTCGACACCCAGCTCGGCATCGGCAACGAGATCATCGGCGGGCTCGGCTTCGAGCACATCCCGTTCCTCGCCGACAAGACCTGGGCGATCCCGACGATCGCCCTGATCAACGTGTGGCGGCACGTCGGCTACACCGCGCTGCTGCTGTTCGCGGGGCTGCAGGCCATCCCGGGCGACATGTACGAGGCGGCGAAGGTGGACGGCGCGAGCGAGTGGCGCATGTTCTGGCGGATCACGATGCCGCTGCTGCGGCCGGTGCTCGCGGTCGTGCTGATCATGACGGTGATCGGTTCGTTCCAGGTGTTCGACACGGTCGCGGTGACCACCGCGGGCGGCCCGGCGAACGCGACGAACGTCCTCCAGTACTACATCTACGGCTCCGCCTTCGGACGCTTCCAGTTCGGCTACGCGTCCGCGATGTCCGTGGCCCTGCTGATCGTGCTGAGCGCGATCACGTTCCTCCAGTACCGGCTCACCCGCGCCGGCCAGACCGACCTCGGCTGACCGGAAGGAGTCGACATGGCCACCCTCACTACCACACCCAACGTGCCCAACACCCCTACGCCTACGGCACAGCAGGAGATCGTACGGCCGCCCCGGCCCCGGCCCTCCGTCGGCAAGGTCGCCGCCTGGGTCGCGATGACCGCGATCATGCTGATCACCCTGCTGCCCTTCTACTGGATCCTGCGCACCGCGCTCTCCACCAACACCGGCCTCGCCGCCCACCCCTCGGACCCGCTGCCGGTCGACTTCACCACCGGCGGTTTCGAGCGGGCCCTCGGCCTCCAGTCCACCAAGGAGGCGATCGCACAAGGCGGTTCGGGCGGCGGGCTGAAGTTCTGGCGCTATCTGCTCAACTCGGTGATCGTCTCGACCCTGATCACCGTCTGCCAGGTGTTCTTCTCCGCGATGGCCGCCTACGCCTTCGCCCGGCTCCGCTGGCGCGGCCGGGACCGGATGTTCGGGCTGTTCCTGGCCGGGCTGATGGTGCCGGCGATCTTCACCCTGCTGCCGAACTTCGTCCTCATCAAGCAACTCGGGCTCGTGGACACCCTGTTCGGGATCGCGCTGCCGACGATGTTCATGACGCCGTTCGCCGTGTTCTTCCTCAAGCAGTTCTTCATGAACATCCCGCGCGAGGTCGAGGAGGCCGCCCTGCTCGACGGCGCGGGCAAGATCCGCGTGTTCTTCCGGGTCCTGCTGCCGATGGCGTCCACGCCGGTCCTCACCCTCGGCGTGCTGACGTACATCACGTCCTGGAACGACTACTTCTGGCCGCTGATGGTGTCCTACAGCGACAGCTCGCGCGTGCTGTCGGTGGCGCTGGCCATCTTCCGCTCGCAGACCCCGCAGACCGGCTACGACTGGTCGGGCCTGATGGCGGCGACCCTGATCGCCGCGCTCCCGATGCTCGTGCTCTTCGGGGTGTTCGCGCGCCGCATCGTGAGTTCCATCAGCTTCACCGGAATCAAGTAAGGGGCAGGGCATGCGATTTCGTACGGTCATGGCACTGACCGGGGCGCTCGCGCTGTCCCTGACGGCGGGCTGCGCGAAGGGCGGCTCCGTGGGCTCGTCCTCGGACACGGTGACGTACTGGCTGTGGGACTCCAACCAGCTCCCCGCCTACCAGGCCTGCGCGAAGGACTTCGAGCGGCAGAACCCCGGACTCAAGGTGAACATCACCCAGTTGGGCTGGGCCGACTACTGGACCAAGCTCACCGCGAGCTTCATCGCGGGCACCCAGCCGGACGTGTTCACCGACCACATCCAGAAGTTCGGCCAGTTCGCCGACCTCAAGGTGCTCCAGCCGCTGGACGACCTCGGCATCGACGCGTCCGCCTATCAGCCCGGTCTCGCCGCCAACTGGCAGGGCCAGGACGGACATCAGTACGGCACGCCCAAGGACTGGGACACGGTCGCCCTCTTCTACAACCAGAAGATGGCCAAGTCGGCGGGGCTGAGCGCCGACCAGCTCGACAGCCTGTCCTGGAACCCGACGGACGGCGGCACCTTCGAGAAGGCCATCGCGCATCTGACCGTCGACAGGAACGGCAAACGCGGCGACGAACCGGGCTTCGACAAGCACCACGTCAAGGTGTACGGCATGGCCACCGGGGGCGCCGGTGACTCCGACGGCCAGACGACGTGGAGTCCCTTCACCGCCTCGGCCGGCTGGAACTACACGGACAAGACACGCTGGGGCACGAAGTTCCAGTACGACAGCAAGACCTACCAGTCGACGGTCAAGTGGTACTTCGGCCTGGCGAAGAAGGGCTATCTCGCGCCGTTCACGGACTACAGCGACGGCGCCAACCCGCCCAACGCGCAGATCGCGGCGGGCAAGGCGGCGACCGCGTTCGACGGCGCCTGGATGATCTCCACGTACGCCGCGGCCAAGGGAATCAAGATCGGCACCGCGTACACCCCTACCGGTCCGACCGGGAAACGGGCGACCATGATGAACGGACTGGCCGACTCGATCACCAAGAACGCCCACAACAAGGCGGGCGCACGGAAGTGGGTGACCTACCTGTCGTCGAACAACTGCCAGAAGACGGTGGGGAGTTACGGCATCGTCTTCCCCGCGACCCCGGACGGCACGAAGGCCGCCGTCGCCGCCTACAAGAAGAAGGGCATCGACGTCACGGCCTTCACCCGGCCGGTCGCCGACAAGAAGGACTTCGCCACCTTCTCCTTCCCGATCACCAACTACTCGGCGGACGTGTACGCGTTGATGCGCCCCGCCATGCAGGACGTCTACGCCAACGACGCACCGGTGAGCGGCCTGGGCAAGACCAACAAGCAGATCAACTTCATTCTCGGTCAGTGATGTTCGTTCAGTGATTTCCACTCAGGGAAATCCCCGTCAGAGAAGGACACGCACCCATGACGTTCTCCCTCGGCATCGTCGGAGCAGGCCAGTTCTCCGGCCAGTTCGCCCGACTGTTCCAGGCCCACCCGGGCGTGAGTGAGGTCTATGTGACCGACCTCCTGCCGGAGCGGGCGGAACAACTGGTCGCCGAACAAGGGCTGGCGGGCACTTTCCCCTCCTACGAGGCGATGCTGGAGTCGAAGGCCGTCGACGCCGTCGCGATCTTCACCCAGCGCTGGACGCACGGCCCCCTGGTCCTCCAAGGGCTCGGCGCCGGCAAGCACGTGTACTCCGCGGTCCCCATGGCGATCAGCACGGACGAGATCGCGGCGATCATCGACGCGGTCAAGGCGACCGGACTGACGTACATGATGGGCGAGACCAGCCAGTACAACCCGGCGACCGTGCACGCCCGCAACCAGATCGCGGAGGGCGCCTTCGGGCGGATCTTCTACGCCGAGGGCGACTACGTCCACGACATGGATCTGGGGTTCTACGAGGCGTACCAGTACAGCGGCGGCGACAACTGGAAGGCCACCGCCAGCTATCCGCCGCTGCTGTACCCGACGCACTCGGTGGGCGGGGTGCTCGGCGCGTGGCAGACACACGCGGTGAGCGTGTCCGCGATCGGTGTCGTCGACGAGCGCGGGGACGGGGTCTTCGACAAGGACGTCAGCCAGTTCGGCAACGACTTCTCCAACGCCACCGCGCTGTTCGAGGTCGCGGGCGGCGGCTCGTTCCGTACGAACGAGTTCCGGCGGGTGGGCTATCCCTCGCAGATCCGGGAGTCGCGTTTCCGGTTCTTCGGCACGGACGCGAGCATGGAGCAGCTCGCGACGGTGGCCTTCTGGCAGGACAAGAAGGGGGTGCAGGACATCAGCGAACTGCTGGAGCCCAAGCCCACCATGTCTCCTGACGATCCGTCACTCCAGCACATCGCGCCCGACCTCCGGGCCGCCTTCACCTCCGGCTCGGCGCCGGTGCACGACCGGTCGCGGCTGCCGCGGGAGTTCGACAACCTGCACAACGGCCACGAGGGCAGCCACCACTTCCTGGCGGACGACTTCGTGACCGCGGTCAACTCCCGCACCCTGCCCAGCGTGAACGCGTGGGTCGCGGCCCGCTACACCCTGCCGGGCATCATCGCGCACGACTCGGCACGGCAGGGCGGGGCGCGGCTGGAGATCCCGGACTTCGGGGACGCGCCCGCGTAACGGGGTTGGTGCGCAAGCCGGGTGACTGTTCGTCAGTTGCCCGGCCTACGGCTCTGTCAGGTACCCGGCTTGCGGCCGTACACGAAGACGTCGTCGCCGTTCTTCAGCAGCGACCAGTACTTCTTGGCGGTGGCCGGGGTCATGTTGACGCAGCCGTGCGAGCCCGGCGGGTTCCACATGCTGAGGTTGACCGAGTGGAAGGCCTGGCCGCCGTCGAAGAACTGGCTATAAGGCATGGGCACGTTGTAGATGTTCGAGACATGGTCGATGTCCCGCCAGTAGATCTTCTTCAGACCGGTGCGGGTCTCGTAGCCGTTACGGCCGGTGCGCACCGGGACCGGGCCGTAGACCAGCCGGCTGCCGTCCTGGATCCAGCTGATCTGCAGCGTGAGGTTGACGCAGGCGATGCGGCCCTTGTTGGTCGGGCACTTGCCGGCCGCGTTCGGCTTGTTGCCCACGGCCTTCTGCTTGTTCATGAGGTCCATCACGCCCCAGGTGACGGATCCCGCGTAGCCGATGTTCGGCGTGATGCCGTGCTTGGTCTGGAAGGCCTTGATGGCCTTGCAGTCGGCGGCGGACTGCTTCCCGTCGACCGGCCGGCCGAGGAACTTCTCGACCTGCTTCTGGTACGGCCCCGCCTGCGTCGTACAGCTCGTCGCCGCCTGCGCCGGAGCGCCGCCCAGCGCCAGCGTGAGCGGTGCCACCAGCCCGGTGATACCGAGCGCCATGACACCTCGTCTGCGTATGTCCCCCATGACGTGCCCTTCCCCAACCCATTGTCCGGTCCTGCGATCTCTGCCAGCTAGACCGGTGTACCCGGGTGGCGGTTGTAGACGCGGACACGCTGCAACGAAACGGTGACTTTCCTCGTCACCCGGTGACATTTCCGGACGCAGGGGTCTCGGTGCCTACGGTTGCGTGGTCTTGCCCTGGGGCGGTCCTCGGTACATTTCCCCTCAGGCCAGTTTCCCCGAAGTGGACCGATACCCCGGCCACCCCCTCGTCCTACGCTGCCGCCCATGCACCGCACTCTCGCCGACGATCTCTCCCGGCTCCCCGCCCTCCTCCAGTCCGCCCGTGACATGGCCGCCCGTGAGCTGGACGGGATGGCCGAGCGGCCGGTCGCCCGGCTCGACAAGGCGCCCGACAGGGAGCCGCTGCCGGTCGAGGGGGCCGGTGGCGAGGCGGCTCTCGCGCGGTTCGCCGAACGGTGGGCGCCCGGGCTCTCCGCGTCGGCGGGCCCGCGCTACCTCGGCTTCGTGACCGGTGGCGCCACGCCCGCGTCGGTCGCCGGGGACTGGCTGACCAGCGCGTACGACCAGAACGTGTCCGGTGCGGCCGGTTCCTGGGCGGCGGCGCTGGAGCGGGAGACGGTGGGCTGGCTGCGCGAGCTGTTCAGGTTGGGCGAGGCGCACTCCGGGGCCTTCGTCACCGGTGCGACCGTGTCCAACACGGTGGGTCTCGCCGTCGCCCGCGAGTGGCTCGGCGAGCGCCGGGGCGTGGACGTGTCGCAGGACGGGGCCGCCGCGCTCGGCCCGGTCGACGTGCTCTCCGGCAGCCCGCACTCCAGCGTCCCGAAGGCGCTGTCCGTGCTGGGCATCGGCCGCGACCGGATGCGGTACGTGCCCGTGCTCGCCGGGAACCGCGAGGCCGTCGACGTGGCCCAACTCGACGCCGCGCTCAGCGAGTTGAAGGGCCGCCCGGCGATCGTCGTCGCGAACGCCGGCACGGTGAACACCGTCGACTTCGACGACCTGCGGGCGATCGCCGCCCTCAAGGCACGGCACGACTTCTGGCTGCACGTGGACGCCGCGTTCGGCGGCTTCGCCGCGCTCTCCCCCGCGTACGCCCACCTCGTCGACGGCCTCGACGCGGCCGACTCGGTCTGCGTCGACCTCCACAAGTGGCTCAACGTGCCCTACGACGCGGCCGTCCAGTTCACCCGCCGCCGCGACCTCCAGACCAGGGTGTTCCACAACGCGTCCCCGTACCTCGGCCCGCCGACCGGCGACCCGGACTTCCTCCACCTCACCCCCGAGAACTCCCGGCGCCTGCGCGCCCTCCCCGCGTGGTTCTCCCTCATGGCCTACGGCCGTGCCGGGCACCGCGAGATCGTCGAGCGCAACGTGGCTCTCGCCTACCGCCTCGGCGAGGGCATCGCCGCGTTCCCGGGCCTGCGGCTGTCCGCACCGGTCCGGCTGAACGTCGTCTGCTTCACCCTCGCCGAGAACCCCACACAGGAACGGGTGGCCGCCGTCGCGGAGGCCGTGGCCGCCACCGGCGAGGCGTTCCTGACGCCGACGGTCTACGACGGGACACCCGCGCTGCGCGCCGCGTTCAGCAACTGGCGTACGTCCGAGGCCGATACGGACCGGGTGCTGGCGGCGCTCGCCTCACTGCGCCTTGGACCCGCGCTCTGAAAGGGACAGCCGGAACCCGGTGTTGACCGCGGTGAGCCCTCCGTCGACGGCGAGGGTGGTTCCGGTGATCCAGGATGCGTCCCGCGAGGCGAGGAACGCGACGGCCGCGGCGATGTCCTCGGGCTCACCGACCCGGCCCAGCGGGAACAGCCCGCTGACGGCGTCCAGTTCGTCGTCGCGCCCCTCCCACGCGGAGGTCCGTACCGTGCCCGGCATCACCAGATTGACCCGCACACCGCGTCGGCCGGCGTGCCCGGCGAGGGTGCGGGTCAGCGAGGTGAGTCCGGCCTTGGCCGCGCTGTAGGCATGGTTGCCGAAGTCCTGAGCGCCGTTCACGGAACCGATGTTGACGATCGCCCCGCGTCCCGAGGCGACCAGGTGCGGGAGAGCGGCACGGCAGCACCGGTACGTTCCCGTCAGCGTGATGTCGAGGTCGCCGGCCCACTTGTCCTCGGGCTCGTCCTCGAAGAGCGGGAGGTCGGGCGTGCAGTGCGCGGCACTGTTGACGAGAACGTCGAGCGCCCCGAAGGACTCGACGGCCCGGGCGACGGCCCGCTCCACCGCCTCCCGGTCCCCCACATCACAGCCGAACGCCTCCGACGCCAGCCCGAGTTCGCGCAGTGCCGCCGCCGTCTTCTCCGCCTCGGGCAGATCGACGTCGGTCACCAGCACCCGCGCCCCCTCCTCCGCGAGCCGCCGGGAGATGGCCGCGCCGATGCCGCGGGCCGCACCGGTGACGAGAACTCCGTACCCTTCGAAGCGCGTTGTGTCAGTCATGCGGCCGAACGTACTGCCGGAACGATCAACTCGGCAGATAGCGTGCGGACATGAACGCGTTCATCCAGCAACTTCCCGCGCTCATCGGTGTCGTGATCGGCGCCCTCGGCTCGTACGTGGCGATCGTGCGGGGCGATCGGGCGAGGTTCCGCCGTGAGCGGGACGCCCGTTGGGAGGAGCGGCGGCTTGAGGTGTACGCCGAGTACGCCAGGACCCTGAAGAAGTCCGTGACCCTGACCTACCGGGTCGCCTCCCATTTCGGCAACGACCCGCATCCGCACCCGCTGTCCCCGGCCGAGGCGGAACCGCTGCTGGCCGAGGCGACCGTGGACCGGGATCCGCCCGGTGAGGCGCTGCTTCTGCTGGGGAGTACGGAGGTGGTGGACAAGGCCCGGGCGTGGGTCGGCGCGGTGATGGAGATGGAGCGGTTCATGCGTGCGGAGACCCACGACCCCGAGGCCTGGCGGGAGTTGATGGATCGTCAGCGCTCCAGGCGCGAGGGCTACTACGCCGCCGTACGGAACGATCTGGCGCTCCCGCCGGGCCACTCGGGACGCTGGCCGGTGACGCGGGTCTGACCTCTCACCTCACCGATACCCACTCACATCCGCAGGTTTCCCCACGTCCTGCACCTCCACCAGGTACCGCCACGCGTCCGGACGGCTGCCGTCGAGGTCCGTGAAGCCGTACACCGGGGCGAGTCCGCCGCTGGACAGCGACTGCCCGTTCCAGCGGGCCACTTCGGGGTCGGCGGTGAGGGCGGCGACGGCGCGGCCGACATAGCGCGGGGTCTCCGAGATGGCGAAGTGGGGGACGCGTTCCAGGGCGTCGCGCCAGTTGTCCTCGCGTACGCCGAACTGGTCGAGCATGATCTCGGAGCGCAGCCAGCCCGGGGTGAGCGCGAGGGCGGTGGCGCCGCGCGGGCCGAGTTCGTGGCCGAGGGCGAAGGCCATGCGCAGGACGGAGGACTTGGCGAGGTCGTAGAAGAACGAGACGCGGTAGGTGTCGCGGTTGTACTCGGCGGTCCCGTCGGTCATCTCCACGACCAGGCCGCCGGGCCTGCGCAGGAGCAGGGGCAGCGCGTGGTGGCTGGTGATCGCGTGCGTCTCGACCGCCAGCCGGAGGATGCGGAGCCCGTTGTCGAGGTCGTGTTCCCAGACGGGGGTGTCCCAGGCGAAGAGGTGCTCGCCGCCCCAGATGTCGTTGACGAGGACGTCCAGGCGGCCCTGTTCGTCGTCGATACGGTCGACGAGCGCCCGGACGGCCGAGGGTTCCAGGTGGTCCGTGGGGACGGCGATACCCCTGCCGCCGGCCGCCGTGACGAGGTCGGCGGTGTCCTCGACGGTCTCGGGCCGGTCGTACTCGGAGCGCTGGGCGCGGGTGCTGCGCCCGGTCACGTAGACGGTGGCGCCGGCCGCGCCCAGTTCCACGGCGATCCCGCGTCCCGCTCCGCGCGTCGCCCCCGCGACCAGCGCGACCTTGCCTTCCAGTGGACCCGGCATGTCCGGCCTCCCGTGCTCGTTCGACTCGCTGTCATGTCGATCGTGCAGGAGAAGCCGGACACCCTCTGTCGGGTATTCGCCGGTGTCTCAGTGGCCCCGCGCGATCCACTCCTCCAGGTGTGCGGCCTCCGCCCCGACGGTCGTCGAGTCGCCGTGTCCGGTGAGCACCTTCGTCTCGGGCGGGAGGGTCAGCAGCCGGTCGCGGATGGAGTCGATGATCGTCGGGAAGTCGGAGTACGACCGTCCCGTGGCGCCCGGGCCGCCGTGGAAAAGGGTGTCTCCCGTGAAGACCGTGCCGAGCCCGGGGTCGTACAGGCACACCGCGCCGGGCGCGTGCCCCGGCGTGTGCAGGACCTTCAGGTCGGCGCCCGCGGCCTCGATCACCTGACCGTCGGCGAGGTGGGCGTCGGGGTCGCGGTCGGGGTGGGTCTGCTTCCACAGGGGCAGGTCGTCGGGGTGCAGCCAGATCGTGGCGCCGGTGCGGTCCGCGAGTTCGGGCGCCGCGTCGATGTGGTCGTTGTGCGCGTGGGTGCAGATGATCGCGGTCAGCCTGCGGTCGCCGATCGCCGCGAGGATCGCGTCCGCGTCATGGGCCGCGTCGATGACGACGACCTCGTGGTCGTCGCCCACGATCCACACGTTGTTGTCGACGTCCCAGGTACCGCCGTCGAGGCTGAACTGCCCCGAGGTGACGAGGTGTTCGATACGAGCGGCCATCACAGCTCCACCACCGAACGCAGCACGTCGCCGCCGTGAATCCGCTCGAACGCCTTCTCCACCTCGTCCAGTTGGATCGTCTCCGTGACGAACGCGGCCAGGTCCAGGCGCCCTTGCTGATGCAGATCGATGAGCATGGGGAAGTCGCGGGAGGGCAGACAGTCGCCGTACCACGACGACTTCAGCGCGCCACCCCGCCCGAAGACGTCCAGGAGCGGGAGTTCGAGCTTCATCTCCGGCGTGGGCACACCGACGAGGACGACCGTGCCCGCCAAGTCCCGGGCGTAGAAGGCCTGTTTGTAAGTCTCGGGGCGCCCGACGGCCTCGATGACGACATCGGCACCGAAGCCGCCGGTGAGTTCGCGGATGGCCTCGACGGGGTCGCTCGTCTTGGAGTTGACGGTGTGCGTAGCCCCCATGGAGCGGGCCTTCTCCAGCTTCCGGTCATCGATGTCCACGGCGATGATCCGCGCCGCACCCGCGAGCCGGGACCCGGCGATCGCCGCGTCACCGACACCGCCGCACCCGATAACCGCGACCGTGTCACCGCGCCCGACGTTGCCGGTGTTGATGGCGGCGCCGATGCCGGCCATCACGCCACAGCCCAACAGCCCGGCGACGGCCGGGGAGACGGACGGGTCGACCTTCGTGCACTGCCCGGCGGCGACCAGGGTCTTGTCGGCGAAGGCGCCGATGCCCAGGGCCGGGGAGAGCTCCTGGCCGGTCGAGGCGAGGGTCATCTTCTGCTTGGCGTTGTGGGTGTTGAAGCAGTACTGCGGCCGTCCGCGCAGACAGGCCCGGCAATTCCCGCACACGGCACGCCAGTTGAGGATCACGAAGTCGCCGGGGGCGACATCGGTGACGCCCTCGCCGACCGACTCCACCACGCCCGCGGCCTCGTGCCCGAGCAGGAACGGGAAGTCGTCGCTGATGCCGCCCTGTTTGTAGTGCAGGTCGGTATGGCAGACCCCGCAGGCCTGTACCTTCACCACGGCCTCACCGGGTCCGGGATCGGGTACGACGATCGTCTCGACCCGGACCGGCTCGTTCTTGCCCGGTGCGATCACGCCGCGTACTTCCTGCGCCATGGTCCTGAACCCTTTCGTCGCCGTTGTCCCTGCCTCCGACCCTACGCGTGACTGATCGGTAAGGGCACGCTGACGTCCCGGCCACGGCCCCCGCCCATCACCGTGATCGATCGCGGCCGACGTAGCCTGAATGTTCCGACCGACTCCCGAGGAGCGCCGTGAGCATCGCAGGGACTCAGAGCGGTCCGCCGGCCTGGCGGTTGCTCCTCGACTACGTACGACCGCACCGCTGGGCCCTGTTGGCGGGCGCGCTGCTCTCGTTGGTCACCGGGGGCACCGGGTTGCTGCTGCCGCTGGTGGCGCGGGGGCTCATCGACGATCTGTCGCACGACCGGACGATCACCGGGGCGTTGCTCGCGATGTCGGCACTGGTGGTCGCCAACGCGGCGGTGGGCGCGCTGGGTTCGTATGTTCTGCGGCGCACCGCCGAGTCGGTGGTGCTCGGTGCGCGGCGCGCCCTGTCGTCGTATCTGCTGCGGCTGCGGATCAGCGCGGTGGACCGGAGCGAGCCCGGCGACCTGATGGCCCGCATCACCTCCGACACCACGCTGCTGCGCGAGGTCACCACCGACTCACTGGTCGGCCTCGGCACCGAAGGGCTCATCCTCGTCGCGACGGTGGTGATGATGGGTCTCGTCGACCCCGTGCTGCTGGCCGTCACGCTTGGTGTCATCGTGGGCGCGGGCACCGTGCTCAGCGTGATCGTGCCGCGCATCAACCGGGCCAGCCGGCAGGCGCAGGACGCGATCGGCGTGATGGGTGCCTCGCTGGAGCGGATCCTCGGCGCGCTGCGCACGGTGAAGGCGTCCGGCGCCGAGGACCGCGAGGAGCGCACCCTGCACGCGGCGGCCGAGGAGTCGTGGCGGCAGAGCATCCGCGCGGCCAAGTGGGCAGCGGCGGCGGGCAATACGGCCGGCCTGTCGATGCAGATCGCCTTCATCACCGTCCTCGCGGTGGGCGGAGCACGCGTGGCGACGGGCGCGATAGACGTCGGCACGCTGGTCGCCTTCCTCCTCTACGTCTTCTACCTCATGCAGCCGATCCAGCAGGTCGTCGGCGCGATCACCCAGTACCAGACGGGCTCCGCGGCCCTCGCCCGCATCCAGGAGGCGCTCCGACTCCCGGCCGAACCCCCGTCCCCGCCCGCCCAGTTGCCCTCCCCCGGCGCCGAACCCGCGGCACTCGCCTTCGACGACGTCCGCTTCCGCTACGCCGACGACCTCCCCTACGTCCACCACGGCGTGACCTTCGAGGTACCGGCCCAGGGCATGACGGCGTTCGTCGGCCCGTCCGGCGCGGGCAAGACCACCGTGTTCTCCCTCATCGAGCGTTTCTACGACCCCGAGTCCGGCGCGATCACCCTCGACGGCCGGGACCTCGCGGACTGGGAACTGACCCAACTCCGGTCCGCCATCGGATATGTGGAGCAGGATGCCCCGGTCCTGTCGGGTTCCCTGCGCGACAACCTGCTGCTCGGCAACCCGGACGCCGACGACGACGCCGTCACCCGCGTCCTGAGGACGACCCGCCTCGACGGCCTGGTCGCCCGCCTCCCGAAGGGCGCCGACACTCTCGTCGGCCACCGGGGCACCCGCCTCTCCGGCGGCGAACGCCAGCGCGTCGCCATCGCCCGCGCGCTCCTGCGCCGCCCCCGCCTGCTCCTCCTGGACGAGGCGACCTCTCAGTTGGACGCGGTGAACGAGGCGGCCCTGCGCGACACCGTCGCCGATGTGGCCCGTACGACGACGGTCCTGGTCGTGGCGCACCGGCTGTCCACGGTGACGATGGCCGACCGGATCGTCGTGATGGACGCGGGCCGGGTCCGCGCGGTGGGCACGCACCGGGAGCTGGTGACCGCCGACCCGCTGTACGCGGAGCTGGCGGCGACGCAGTTCCTGGCGACGGCGGGCTGATCCCGCGCAACGGCTGAGGGCCGCCCGTTTCCGGACGGCCCTCAAGGTCCGCGTGCTCCGCGGGATCAGTACTGCGGGCTCACGGCTCGATGCTGGGGAGGAGTCCCGTGACCGGCGCGGCCATGTCAGTGACCTGGTGCAACTGCTGGAGGTCGTTCAGGTGGTTCAGCCCCTGCAGCTGACTGGCGACCCGCGGGACCTCCGCCCGGTGCTCGGCGGGGATCTCGCTCACCGCGAGCGAGTCCAGCAGGGCGACCGGGCTGACCTTGCCGTCCTTGAAGGCGGGCGCGTCGGCGGCGTTCGCCATCGGCGCGACGAGGCCGGTGACCCCGACGGCGAGACCAACGGCGGCGGCAATACGTCGTGTTGAGATCATGCCCTCAGCAACGCGGCCGGTCCTCGCGCGGTCACGGGTACCGGGCACCGCTCACCCGTGAGGCGGAGCGCGCCTCCCGGTTTGCCGACCACGGCGAGGCGGAGGAGTCTCGTAGGAGAGGCCCGTCGCGGCTCGCTCCTGTGTGGGCCGCGCCCCTCCGAGGAGGTCACCATGGGCACTGCGGCACGCTCCGGCTTCGACTCCGAAGCCCTGCGCCGGGGCATCGAGGAACACACAGCGGCGACACTTCTGTCGCTCTACGCGGACGACGCCGAGATCCACGTCGTCGACCACCAGACCCAGCCCAGTCACCCCAAGGTCCTGCACGGCCGGGACGAGATCGGCGCGATGCTCGCCGACGTCTACAGCCGCGACATGACGCACAAGCTGGAGGAATGCGTCGTACAAGGGGACCGGGTCGCCTACAGCGAATCGTGTCAGTACCCGGACGGGGCCCGTGTCCTCGCCGAGTCGATGCTTCTACTGGAGGACGGCAAGATCACCCGGCAGACCATGATCCAGGCATGGGACGGCTAACGAGGCTGGTGCCGAAGGTCCGGATCAACACCCGTCTGACCTGGACCTTCTCGGCGACCACAGCACCAGCCCGCTCCGCTGCGACGCGACGGCGGGCGCCGGTCTCCGCGGCGGGACTGCGAGCGTCCGCCACGCTGCTGGGGTCGGCGCTGCGAGCGGCACGGTCCCACTCGCTTCCGCCGCCTGCCGGTCGGACGCGGGGTTTCCGGCGTGGCTGAGCGGGCCCGTGCTGTCGTAGGACTGTCGGTTAGGCTGTTCGTGGGTCGTGACTGGCGCTGAGGTGGAGCACCACCGTGGAGCGGCCCACGCGGAGTCGATGCCGTGCGCCTGGGCGATTGGTCAACCAGCTCAGGAGTGGATCATGTCTCAGGCATGGCTGGGGGCACCTCCCAGGCCCTTAAGGCACTGGGGGAGGACGGCACCGCGCTCGCCCGGCGCATCGTCGAGGACACCGCGAAGAAGGCCGCCGACCTCACGGAACGCACCGGTACGGCGCCCTGTCTCGCGACGGTTCTGGTGGGCGCGGACCCGGCGTCCGTCACCTACGTCCGGATGAAGCAGAACCGTTCGCGCAAGGCCGGCATCGAGTCTCGGCACGTCGAACTGCCCGCCACCACGACCACCGCCGAACTGGTCGCCACCCTCACCGCGCTCTCCACCGACGAGACCGTGCACGGCATCCTGCTCCAGCACCCGATGGGTGAACACATCGACGAGCGGGCCGCGTTCGAGGCGATCGCGGCGGAGAAGGACGTGGACGGCGTGACCTTCGCGTCGTTCGCGACGATGAGCTTCGGCCTGCCGGGCTTCGTGTCCTGCACGCCCGGCGGGATCATGCGGCTGCTCGACGAGTACGACGTCGACCCGTCCGGCAAGCGGGCCGTCGTCGTCGGCCGCAGCGCGATCCTTGGCAAGCCGGCCGGCATGCTGCTCCTGGCCCGCGACGCGACGGTCACCTACTGCCACTCCCGCACCCGGGACCTGTCCGCGGTGGTCCGCGAGGCGGACATCGTGGTCGCCGCCGTGGGACGCCCCCGGCTGATCCGCGGCGAGGACATCAAGCCCGGCGCGGTCGTGATCGACGCCGGCTACAACGCGGGCAACATCGGCGATGTCGACTTCGAATCCGCCGCCGAACGCGCCTCGTTGATCACGCCGGTGCCGGGCGGCGTCGGCCCGATGACGATCGCCACGCTCCTGGAACAGACGGTGACCGCCGCCGCCCGGCAGCTCGGGGTGTGATCAGCGCGTCCACGCGCTGTAGTCCATGACGTCCCCGGCCTTGACGCCGTACTCGGGCTGGTCCTTAGTGAAGGTGGTCTCCATTCCGAGGACGGCGCCGGTGGCCGGGTCCATGATCAGCATCAGTCGGGTCGCGGACCGCTGATAGACGTACGCCTGCCCGTGCCGCCCGAGCCGGTCGGTCACCTCCCCCACCGGCCGCAGCCCGTCCGCCCCCGCGAGCAGCCGCGCCAACGCGGCCGACTCACGCGCCCCGAGCGTCCAGTGGTCCAGCAACACCCCCACGGCGTCGAGGAGTTCGGGGGTGGTCAACGGCGTCTTGCTGTACGCCGTCTCCTGGAGGTACGCCCGCAGTCCCGCCACGTCGTGCGGGGGCCGGGCATCGGGCGGCACATCGCTCCAACTCGGCGGAAACGTCGTCTCCTTGAGAACATGCCCGTCCTCGACGACACGTTCCGTGTGACTGTCGTCCGCGTTCCAGCGCACGATGCGTTCCTCGGGGATGGTGACCGGCGGCTTGTCGTCGGACATGCCGAGACTCCATGACTGCACGTGAGTTCCCCTGCGCAGAGCGGGAGTTCCGTCGACCGCGGTCGCCACGGCGAGGGCGGCGAGCTGCTTCAGGGACACCGGCGTGGAGCCCGCCTGCACTGTCAGCGCCCGCGGCGCCGCCACCGCCGGGGTACTGCTCGGCCCGCCCAGCACCAGAGCAAGCACGGTCGCAGCGACGGCAGTCGCGGCCGCGAGACCCCACAACATCCGGCGCCGCCGCGAACGCCGTCCGTACACCAGCCTGTTGAGCCCACGCTCGGCATGATGGTCAAGCGGCCCGTCGCCGTAGAGGGACCCGTCGCTGGTGAACGGGTTGGCGTTACGCAGGAGTTCAAGTTCATCAGCCATGGCGATGATCCCTCGGTTCAGCGGTGGCGCCCCTTGGGTGCGCGGGGAACTGCGCGACCAGCCACGACGGCGCAGCAGCCAATCGACAACACATCACGCCACTCCTCCGGCCACCGCGCTCAGCCTTTCTATCTCCGCTCTCAACCGCCGCCGCGCCCGATGCAACCGCATAGCCGCAGCCCGCACCCCACACCCGAGGACGACGGCAACCTCGTCCACCCCCAGCTCCTCCCACGCCGTCAACCGCAGTACCTCCTGATCAGCCGGAGACAACCGCGCCAACGCCTCGTGCACCCAGCCGCCGGGCGCATCCGCATCGGGCCCGGCCACAACCTGCCGCCCATGCGCGCTCTCGTCATTGCCCAGCCGGTGGACAAGCCGACGGCGCCGCCCGTACCCCCGCACCACGTTGGCCAGGCAGTTACGGGCCACGCCGTACAGCCAGGGCAACGGCGCCGACGGCAGATCCGCACGGCGGCGCCAGGCGACGGTGAAGACCTCCGCCACCACTTCCTCGACCTCACCGCTCCGCCCGTCCAATCGCCGCGCAACATAGCGGCTGACCGCCCAGTAGTGCTCGCGATAGGCAGCGGCGAAGTTCTCGTCGTTGCTCATGTCCCGTTCGTGTCCGGCACCGGGGCGATCGTCACACCCGATTTCGTGATTCTCCTCGCGTCACTCGAGTGTGACGTGCGGGCGGTGCGCGGACACAGGCGGGGCGTGAGAGACCTCAAGAGCATCAAGTGGCTGACGACCACGGACCACAAGACGATCGGCACGCTGTATCTGGTCACGTCGTTCGGGTTCTTCTGCATCGGCGGCGTGATGGCGCTCCTCATGCGCGCCGAACTCGCCAGACCCGGCCTGCAGATCATGTCCAACGAGCAGTTCAACCAGGCGTTCACGATGCACGGCACGATCATGCTGCTGATGTTCGCGACGCCCCTCTTCGCCGGCTTCGCCAACTGGATCATGCCGCTGCAGATCGGCGCGCCCGACGTGGCGTTCCCGCGGCTGAACATGTTCGCCTACTGGCTGTATCTCTTCGGCTCGACCATCGCGGTCGGTGGCTTCCTCACCCCGCAGGGTGCGGCCGACTTCGGCTGGTTCGCCTACAGCCCGCTGTCGGACGCGGTCCGCTCGCCGGGCATCGGCGCGGACATGTGGATCATGGGTCTGGCCTTCTCCGGCTTCGGCACGATCCTCGGCGCGGTCAACTTCATCACCACGATCATCTGCATGCGCGCACCGGGCATGACGATGTTCCGCATGCCGATCTTCGTGTGGAACGTGCTGCTGACCGCCGTACTCGTCCTGCTGGCCTTCCCGGTCCTCGCCGCCGCGCTCTTCGCGCTGGAGGCGGATCGGAAATTCGGGGCACACGTCTTCGACGCCGCCAACGGCGGGGCGTTGCTGTGGCAGCACCTCTTCTGGTTCTTCGGCCATCCAGAGGTGTACATCATCGCCCTGCCGTTCTTCGGCATCATCTCCGAGGTCATCCCGGTCTTCTCCCGCAAGCCGATGTTCGGCTACATGGGACTGGTCGCCGCGACGATCTCCATCGCCGGCCTGTCCGTGACGGTGTGGGCCCACCACATGTACGTCACCGGCGGAGTGCTCCTGCCGTTCTTCTCCTTCATGACGTTCCTCATCGCCGTACCGACCGGCGTGAAGTTCTTCAACTGGATCGGCACCATGTGGAAGGGGTCCCTGTCCTTCGAGACCCCGATGCTCTGGGCCACCGGCTTCCTCATCACCTTCGTGTTCGGCGGCCTGACCGGTGTCATGCTCGCCGCCCCGCCCATCGACTTCTCGACCTCGGACTCGTACTTCGTCGTCGCCCACTTCCACTACGTCGTGTTCGGCACGGTCGTGTTCGCGATGTTCTCCGGCTTCCACTTCTGGTGGCCGAAGATGACCGGCAAGATGCTCGACGAGCGCCTCGGAAAGATCACCTTCTGGACGCTGTTCATCGGCTTCCACGGCACCTTCCTGGTCCAGCACTGGCTCGGCGTGAACGGGATGCAGCGCCGGATCCCCGACTACCTGGCGGTGGAGGGCCTGACGACACTCAACACGGTGTCGACGATCTTCTCGTTCCTGCTGGGCCTGTCGTTGCTGCCGTTCCTCTACAACGTCTGGAAGACGGCCAAGTACGGCAAGAAGGTCGAGGCCGACGACCCCTGGGGCTACGGCCGTTCACTGGAGTGGGCGACGTCCTGCCCGCCGCCGCGGCACAACTTCGTCTCGCTCCCCCGCATCCGCAGCGAGTCCCCGGCGTTCGACCTCCATCACGCCGATATACCGGCCCTGGAACGGGAGTTGACGCCCCGGTGACCGCGATGGACGAACACCCCCTGGACACCGGAGCCTTCCTCAACGACATCGAGGGCCACCTGCTGATCGCCGCCGCCCACGCGGAGGGCCGTACCGCCGCCGCCCGTTTCACGGCACGGCTCGACTGGCTCACCGACGGCCAACGGGGCGAGGTGGAGCGGCAGTTCGAGGCGGAGTACCTGGCCCTCACTCGCCTGTCGTGGCAGCGCACGGCCGAGCGGGGCCGTCAACTGCGGGACGAGTACGAGGAGACGTACCGGCGACTGCGGCAACGCGCCCTCGCCTGCTGCCTGTTGGCGTGCGCCCTGCTCGCGGCGACGGGTCTGGTCACCGTCGCGCTCGCCTAGGGACGCGGGTCCCGCCGGTCCTGACGACCGGCGGGACGATGTGCCGCGCAGAGGCCGGTACGGCTAGGTCAGCGTCCACTTCTGGTTGGTCGCCGTGCCGCAGGTGTACAGGATCAGCAGGGTGCCGTTGGCCGTGGCGGCGCCGGACGCGTCCAGGCACAGGCCCGCGTTGACGTTGGTCAGGGTGCCGTCGGAGTTGGCGGTCCACTTCTGGTTGTTCTGGCCGTTGCAGTCCCAGATGACGACCTTCGTGCCGTTGGTGGTGCCGTTGTTGTAGGCGTCCAGGCACTTGTTGCCGTAGACCACGAGTTCCTTGCGGGAGGTGTACGTCCAGGCCTGGTTCTGGCCGCCGTTGCAGTCCCAGATCTCGGCCTGGGTGCCGTTGGTGATGGTGTTGTTGTAGACGTCGGCGCAGCGGCCGGACTGGGTGCCGACGACCAGGTTGCCGTTGGTGCCCGGGATGGGCTGGACGTTGATCGCTCCCAGGGTCGGCAGAGAACTGCCAGTGAGGGTGAGGGAGTTGGCGGAGCCCTTCGACAGATCGACCTGGACCGAGACCGTGCCCTGGCTGGATCCGGTCGGCGGGAAGGAGACCGTCGTCGCGGTCTGGCTGTTGACCTGGAGGGTGCCGGTGACGGCGGTGGAGCCGGTGTTGGTGTAGGGGATGTCGACGACGTCCAGGCCGGTGCTCGCCGCGCTGACTGAGGTGTACTTGCCGGTGGAGGTGGCGGCGTAGTTCGTGCTCGCCGCCTCGGTGCCGCCGCTCACCTTCAGCATCACCGAGCCGCCCGCCGAGACGCTGGTGGTGTAACTCGTGCCGTACGAGCCGAGGTTCGACTGGGCCCAGAGGTCGCGGACCGTGGCGGAGGCGCTGGTCAGGCCGAGGTCGGACCAGCGGACGGTGATGTTCTGGGCGGAGGATGTGCGGTTGAGCAGCACGACAGCGCGGTTGCCAGTGCCGGAGAGGACCTTGCCGTAGACCTGGAGGCCGGTGGTGTTCTCGGCGACCTTGACGCCCTGGAGTCCGCGTCCGTCCTGGTCGACGGCGACGACGTCCGAGTTCTTGAGGATCGCGGCGGTCTCACTCGTCATCGTGGTGAGGTCGTTGCCGGCGAGCAGCGGGGCGCCGGAGATCGCCCACAGGGCCATGTGGGTGCGGTTCTGGGCCGCTGTGAGGCCTGACATGCCGACGGTGAGCATGTCGGGGTCGTTGTAGTAGCCGGTGTGCTGGGCGGCCGGGTGCAGGGTCTGGTCGAAGTTGGAGAGTACGCTCGCCTGGGACGCCGTGCCGCCGTAGTAGTAGATGTCCGTGCTGGTCCGCCACATGGGAGCGAGGCCCGTGGCCCAGTTCCAGGTGTTCTGGTAGCCCCAGTTGCAGATCGAGAGGGTCAGCGCGCGGCCCGTACTGGCGGTGGCCTTGGTGACCGAGGCGCTGATCGCCTTGTACGCCGTCGCCGCGTCGAGGCCCTCGGCGTCGCCGCCGCACCAGTCGACCTTCACGAAGTCGAAGCCCCACTGCGAGAACTGCAGCATGTCCTGGTCGTAGTGGCCCTCGCTGCCGGTGTTCGCGGCGGCGGGGCGGCCCGTCGGGTAGTAGTAGCCGCAACCGTTCGCGCCGGCGTCGGTGTAGATGCCAGCCTTGAGGCCCTTGCTGTGGATGTAGGCGGCGATGGCGCTCATCCCGCCGGGCCACTCGCTGGTGTCGACGGTGATGTTGCCCGCGCTGTCGCGGGTGCCCTGCCACCAGCCCTCGTCGATGTTGATGTAGTTGTAGCCGGCCGCCGGGAGGCCCGCGGCGACGAACGCGTCGACCTGCGCCTTGATGACGCTGTAGTCGATCTTCGCGGCGAAGCTGTTCCAGGAGGCCCAGCCCATCGGGGCGGTGGGCACGGCGATCTGACGGGTCGTCGAGGCGACCGGGGCCGCTTGAAGGGGGTCCGCGGGGGCGGGTCTGGTGACGAGAAGCAGGGTGAGCACTGCTGCGGCCATCGCGAGGGCGCGCAGGACGGGGGTGCGGAACATGCGGCTCCTTTGCCGATATTTCGAACCGGGATCGGGTCGCCGAACGAAACGGCGCGCTGAAAGTAGAACCGCCCGGGGCCGAAGTCAACGGCTGTGACACGAGGGGCAGTTGACATCCCCCACCCGTCGGCCACCGGACGCGATACTGACTGTCGTGCGCGTAGCGATCATGACAGCGGGATCCCGGGGCGACGTAGCCCCCTACACCGGACTCGGGCACGCCCTGGTCCGTGCGGGCCACGAGGTCACCCTCGTCACCCACGAGAGCTTCGCGCCCCTGGTGGCGGGTTCGGGCGTCGGCTTCCACCCTCTTCCGCTGGACCCCCGGGCCGAGTTGGAGTCCTCGCGGGGGCGCGGGCTGCACCGCAGCGCCTCGGGCGGGGGCAAGTTGCTGCGGGTCGTCACGATGGCACGGGCACTGGTCGGTCGGATGACCGACGACCTCCTGACGGCCGCCCGCGCGAGTGAAGTCCTGTTGCTGTCCAGCTCGTTGGGGCCACTGGGGCATGCCGTCGCCGAGGGGCTGTCGTTGCCGAGCATGGGCGTGTACCTCCAACCCCTCGCGCCGACAAGGGAGTTCGCGCCGCCGGTGCTCGGGGGCGGCTCCTGGGGCGCGGTCGGCAACCGGATCGCCGGGCGCGGGGTGAACCGGGCGGTGGAGCACGTCTTCACCACCGCCGTACCGGAGGTCCGCTCCCGACTGGGCCTGCCCCGCACCCACCCCGGCGCCGCGCTCCGGTCCCGGGAACGCCACGACTGGCCCGTCCACCACGGCTTCAGCCCGCTGATCGTGCCCCGCCCGGCCGACTGGCGCCCCGGACTGACGGTGGCGGGCTACTGGTGGCCGTACGACGGCGACGCCCAACTCCCGCCGGAACTACGGGACTTCCTCGACTCCGGTCCGGCTCCGGTCTTCGTGGGGCTGGGCAGTGCCACCGTGCCCGATCCGCAGCGGCTGAGCGCCGAGATCGTGCGGGCGCTGCGCCGGGCGGGGTTGCGCGGAGTGATCCAGCGCGGCTGGGGCGGCCTCGAAGCGGCCGGTGACGACGTCCTGACCGTCGGGGAGGTCCCGCACTCGGCGCTGTTCCCGCGCATGGCGGCCGTGGTCCACCACTGTGGTGCGGGGACGACCGCGGCCAGGCTGCGCGCCGGGGTGCCTGCCGTGCCGGTGCCGATCCAGTTCGACGAGGGCTTCTGGGCCGCGCGCCTGGTCACCCTGGGCGTGGCTCCCGCTGCCGTACCGCTGCGCGGCCTGACCGCCGACTCCCTGTCCGCCGCGCTCGTACGGGCCACCCGTGAACCTGCCTTCGCCGAGCGCGCGCGAACTCTCGGCGCCCGGGTGCGCGCCGAGGACGGCATCACGCCCGTGCTGGCCGCACTGGGCGCCCTGCGCTAGCGCTCCTGCCGCGCCACGGCCTCGGGGGTGACCGGCGTGAAGAAGTTGATCAGGTTGCCGTCGGGGTCCCGGAAGAGGAGCGAGCGGTTGCCCCAGGGCATCGTCGTCGGCTTCTGGACGATCTCGCAGTCGAGGGGCGCCAGGCGCTCGCACTCGGCGTCTACGTCCGCCACGCGGAACTCGGTGATCACCGAGCGGTTGGCGGCGGGTTGCGCGGAACCGGTGCCGAACAGGGCCACGGTGCGGGTGCTCGCGATCGCCAACGTGCAGGCGGGCATGACCAGTTCGGCGAAGTCGGGGGTCGACCACATGGCCGGGACGCCGGTGACCTGTTCGTAGAACCCGGCGAGACGGGCGACGTCGTCGGTGATGACGCGGATCGAGACGAAGTTCATGGCAGCTTCCTGTCAGAGGTCGTGAGCGGTGCCGGATGAAGAGCCGTCTCCCACGCTAGGACCGGTACCGGACAGCTTCCGCCCGGTATCCGAGGCAGACTTTCGGGGTGACCACATCGACCGCCCGCGTGCTCGCCCTGCTGGAGATCCTCCAGGGCGGCGGCCTCCGCACCGTCCCCGACCTGGCCACCCGCCTCGGCGTCGACGAACGCACGGTCCGCCGCTACGTCGGCCATCTGCTGGAACTGGGTGTGCCGGTCGACTCGGTGCGCGGCCGCTACGGGGGCTACCGACTCGCCCCCGGCTATCGCATGCCCCCGCTGATGCTCACGGACGAGGAGGCCCTGGCCGTGGTGCTCGGTCTGCTGGCCGGCCGTAAGGCGGGGCTCGTCACGACGTCCGCCGCCGCGAGCGAGAGTGCCACGGCGAAACTGCTGCGGGTCCTGCCCGCCGCCCTGCGCCGACGGCTCGACGCCCTGCTGGACACGGCCGACTTCACCACGCGGCCCCGTACCGCCACCGCCCCGGAGACGGGGGTGCTGCTCGAACTCGCCGAGGCCGCGCTCCATCGGCGGCCGGTGGCGATCGGCTACACCGACCGCGCGGGCCGCGGCAGCGACCGTACCGTCCTGCCGTACGGTCTCGTGGCGCATGCCGGGCGGTGGTATCTGACCGGCGCCGATCCTGCCGACGGCGAGGTCCGCACCTTCCGCCTGGACCGGATCACCGCCATGAGCGTGCGGCCGGGCTCGTTCACCGTCCCGGACGAGTTCGACCCTGCGGCCACGGTGCTGGACAGTCTCGCGCGCACGCCGTGGACCCACGATGTGTCGCTGCGCGTCCGGGGCAGCGTGCGACACATTCGCACACAGCTCCCGGCCGAGATCGCGACTCTGTCCACGGTCCCGACCGACGATGCAGAGACCGGCGAAGGCGACGGCTGGGTTCACGTCCGGATCCGGGCCGAGCGGCTGGAGTGGATCCCGCCGGTCCTCGCCGCCCTCGACCGCCCGTTCGTCATCGAACGTCCCGCCACCCTGCGTGATCTCGTACGCGCGCTCGCTCGCCGCCTGGACGAGCACGCCACGGACGAATCGGTCTAGGGCCTGTCCGGCGGATCATGCCGCAGACGCGGGGCCTGGTGCGCACATCTGCCGCGTTGTCGTCGGTTGCCAACTCCCCCACGCTCGAACGACCTCGCGCGGGGGACCCCCATCGCGTTGCCGCCCTCCTCCGCCTTGCAGCTGCACGCACCAGGCCCCGCTCACCGGCGCCGATCAGATACCGTCGGTCTCCTGCGACCTGATCCGCCGGACAGGCCCTAGGGCTTCCAGCCGGGCGGCTGCATGATCCCGAGGAGTTGTCGGACCAGTTCCTCGACGACCTCGTCCAGCGTGGCGTCCACCCAGCCCGCGCTCCAGTCGTGGAGCAGGCCGTTGACGCTGCCGATGAAGGCCGCGGCCGCGATCCGGTAGTCGCGCCGCGCCGCCTCCCCGCGTTGGGCGGCGGCCCGAGCCTCGGCGCAGATGAGGTTGATCCAGCGGGCGCGGCGGGCCAGCCGCTGTTCCTCCAGGCGGGCGCTGACGCCGATGATCTCGACGAAGGTGATGCGGATACGACGTGGGTCGCCGGTGACGTTCGCGGCGTAGGCGTGGAAGATCGCGGTGGAGCGCTCGGCGAGCGGCAGGCCCTCCGCGGATCTCAGCGCGGCCAGGACGGCTTCCTCGGCCCAGTCGTTGACCTGGAGGTGGAGGGCGGCCAGGACGTCCTCAAGGCTGCGGAACTCCTCGTAGAACTGCCGGGTGGACAGTCCTGCGGCCTCGCTGAGGGCGGCGACGGTCGTGGCGCGGTAGCCGGGGGTGTCGCCGAACAGCTGGAGTGCGGCATCCAGGAAGCGTCCGCGCCGCTCGGCCTGCCGTTCCTCGGCGGACTTCCCGCCGTAACGACCGGTCGGCGCCTTGAGCCTGCCCACCACTGTCACACCCCTGTCCTGTCGACCATCGGCCAATCTTGTCGTGTCCACAGTCTTGCGGAGAAGAGGGCCCTTCCTTACTTTTCAGTAAGTTCACTCTGAATTCGCGCGTGTTCAGATTCCTTCACCCCACCCCGGCACCCGCTCACCTCACAGAAGAGAGCAGTCATGCCTGCCTTCAGACCCAGGCACCTTTGCTCCATGGCCGCCGCCCTCGTCCTGACCGCAGCCGCTCCCGCGACGGCCGCCACAGCCGACTCCTCCGCCGCTCTGCGCGAGGTGCTGTTCGTCGGCAACAACTGGGACGGCACCGCGGACGTCATCAAGTCCACCGGCGACTTCTCGAAGATCGGGGAGATCAACATCGTCCCCGACAAGGCGGCGCGACTGGCGGAGATCAACGCCGATCCGATCAAGTGGATCTACTACACGTCCATCCACAACGAGGTCGGACAGGGACACGACCAGTACGTGGACGACATGTACTCCACGCCGGACGGCAAGTCCCTCGTCGTCTCCCGGCCCAGCTTCGCCGACGTCGTGTCGATCAACCTCGCCACCGACACCATCAACTGGCGTTTCCCGGTGGCCGGTTACCGCGCCGACCACATGGCGGTCTCCCCCGACGGCACCCGCGTCGCGGTGTCGGCCTCGACCGCCAACAAGGTGCAGGTGCTGGACATCAACACCGGTGTCGAACAGGGCGAGTTCGACACCGGCGACAAGCCGCACGAGAACTTCTTCACCAACGGCGGCAAGTACATCTGGAACATGGCGATCGGCGAGGTCACCACCTCCCTCGACGATCCGGCCTGGGACTGGACCAAGGGCGACCGGCACATCACCGTCGTCGACGCCACCACGTTCAAGCAGGTCAAGATCATCGACATGCGGGACCGGCTGGACGCGATCGGTCTCACGAACTTCTCCGACGCCGTCCGCCCGGCCGCCTTCACGCCGGACTGGTCCAAGCTGTACTTCCAGGTGTCGTTCTTCAACGGCTTCCTGGAGTACGACGTCGCCACCGACAAGATCACCCGTGTGAAGACGCTTCCGGCCAACCCCGCGACCAGCACCGACCGCACCACCTGGCTGCTCGACTCGCGTCACCACGGCATCTCGATGAACCCCGACGGCACCAAGCTGTGCGTCGCCGGGACGATGGACAACTACGCGACGGTCGTGGACCGGGCCACCCTCCAGGAGGGTCCACTCGTCACGGCGTCCACTCCGTACTGGGCGACCGTGAGCGGCGACGGCAAGGACTGCGTCATCTCGGAGGCCGGCGCCGACCAGGTGACGGCCATCGACTTCGCCACCGGGCAGAAGGTGCTCTCCGTTCCGGTGGGCGACCATCCGCAGCGCGTACGGCTGGGTCAGGTGCAGGCCGACTGGACGAGCCCGTCCGCGAGTTGAGCGACCGTCAACGGCACCGGTCCCCGGGGGGATCGGTGCCGTTGACGTTGCCTTTGTCAGCTGTGCGATGCCGCCCACGTGGCCAGTTCGGACTTGGCCGCGCTCAGCAGCGTCGAGGAGGGGCTCGACGCGCCGTTGGTGATCAGGGCGTAGTGCAGGGTTCCCGAGCCGGTGGCCGAGAGCAGGAGGCAGTGACTGCCGGTGCCGCCCGGTTCGTTGGCGTAGCCGATCGGGGTGGACGACGTGTACGCCGGCACCCCGGAGATCGCGCCCAGGTCGGAGACCACGGTGGTGGACGCGGCCGGGAAGGACGCCGGGAGGTGGAGTTCGGTCGGCGCGGTGGAGCTGTTGGAGCGCCACATCAGCAGGCCGTACTGGCCGGAGCCGACCAGCGAGGACACGTTCGGGAGGGAGCTGGGGACCGGGTTCCAGGTCAGGGTCGTCGAGCCGTCGCGGGAGCGGTCCTCGTAGGTGAAGGCGACCGTGGTGCCAGCGGTCGCGCTCGGGTAGATCCGGTCGAGCAGCCGGGCGTCCTGACGGAGCGTCACCGTTCCGGAGTCGGTCATGTTGACGGCGGAGAGGTCCTCGTCGTTCCAGGCGTCGCCGGAGGTGAGCACCTTGTCGGGGTTGTCGTTCATCAGCTCGCTGTGACGGCCGTTGTAGATGTCCCACTGCCACTGCGTGCCGGACAGGACCGGCCCTGAGCCAGCCGGGTTGGACCACCAACTCGCCCCCGGCAGGCGGGAGTCGAGGGCCTGGTACATCGCCTTGAGCACGGTGGGCGCCTTGCCGGAGACCGTCCCGGACAGGGGATGCCCGAACTCGCTGACGATGGCCGCGGTGCCGGCCGCGGTGGCCCGGTCCCGGACGGTGCCGAAGTCGGTCGCGTACTGACCGTCGGCCGCGTTGCCCCACATCAGGATGCCGGAGATCGCCTTCTGGTCGTAGAAGTGGGTGTTGAAGACGTACCGCGAACCGAGCGTGCCCGCGTCGAGGAGTCCGCCCTCCTGCACCTGACTTGAGATGTTGGAGTTCCAGAAGAGGTTCGGCTCGACGAGGGCGGGCTTGGCGCTCCAGCCGGCCGCGTCCATCCGCGCCCGGAACTTCACATAGAACGGCCAGAGCAGGTTCTGCTCCCAAGTGCGGCTGGTCTGGCCGGAGTCGTAGGTCCCCGCGAAGGGCTCGTTGTACGGGTCGAAGCCGACGACACCCGCGAACTCCTCGGTGCTGAGGTGCTGCTGGAGGTACGTCATGGTCGACTGGGCGGTGGCGAGGAAGGAGTCCTGGAGGCCGTAGTTGTTGTGCCAGAAGTCGTACTGCGCCTTGGTCACAGCCGCGTTCTGGGTGATGTTCTGACCCCAGAAAAGGCAGATGCCGCAGGACTCCTGAGGGTAACTCCCCAGCGTGACGGCCCACTTGGGGGCGCCGTCGCCGGTGTACCAGCTGCCGCTGTTGAACAGGTACTTGGAGTAGAGGTCCTGATGGAAGTCGGGGTAGACGCGGATGCCGGCGTCGAGGAACGCCTGCATCTGGGCGGTGGCGGCGGCCAGGTACGTGGTGTCGACCTGGCCGCGTACGGGTTCGGCGTAGGCCCAGGAGAGCAGGAAGCGGACCGAGTTGCCGCCGCCGAGGGCGCGCAGCGCGGTCGCGGACTTCTTCGCGTCGGCGACCGAGGCGAAGGGGAGACCGTCGTTCTCCGCCAGTTTGGTCTCACCGGAGACGTTGTAGCCGCGCAGCACGACCTGGCGGCCGTAACTGTCCACGAAGCCGCCGTTCTGCACGGTCAGCGCCGAGCCGTCGAACCAGAGGGAGTCGGTTGGGGTGGCGGCGGTTGCCGGTCCAGCGCCCAGCACCGACAGGAATCCGCAGAGGACAACCAGGACAACGATCAAACGCGCCCGGATATTCGTCATGTCCACTACAGTCCGGTGATTTCCGGACACTGTCAACACTTCTGACTCGCGAGTAAGTCTGCGCGCCGCAAGCCCTGTTGACACTTTTCAGGCCACTCGACGTGTCACGTTCAACAGATACTCCTTCCTGTTCAACGGGTTGTGGTCGGTGCGTGCCCGTTCCGGAACGATCCCGTGCGCGACGGGCGCGTAGTGGTCGAAGGCGCTCTCCCACTCGCCCTCCCCACGCGTCAGCCCCGGCAACTGCCGCTCCAGCCCGTGCACTTGAGCCGCCGGCACCTCCCCCTCCAGCACGCAGAGCGACCCCTGCGTCTCGGTGGTCTGCGGTACGGCGCGCAGCGCGGCCAGCACCGGCAGCAGGGCGGCGAGGGTGTCGGCCGGGGCCTCGACGCGGAACCGGTGCATCGGCTCGTGCACCTGGCTGCCCGCCCGCCGCAGCGCCTCGACGAGGACGAGCGGGGTCAGCCCGCGGAAGTCGGCGCCGGTGCTCGACATGCTCTTGTCGAAGCCCTGGTGGGCGTGGCTCTGCCGGGGCGAGTAGCCGGAGTGCGTCATGGTGACCACGCAGTCGGTGACCCGCCAGCCGTGCAGACCCTGCCCGAGGGTCTCGCGCACGGTGTCCTCGACGGCCTTGAAGAAGGCGTACGGCATCGCGCCCAGCTCGACCTCCAGGCCGAACCGGACGCCCGAGCCGACCGGGCCCGGGGCGACGCGTAAACCGACCGTGGCGAGGAAGGGGTTCGGGTCCTTCTTGTTGAACTCGACCGCCGAGCCGGTGCCGATGGGCCTCTCGATGCACAGCGGTGTCGTCTCGCGGAACGTGACGTGCACCCCGAACTCGTCGGCGAGCGTGGCCTGGACGACCTCCTTCTGGACCTCGCCGTAGAGGGAGAGGGCGGTCTCCTGGCGCACTTCGTCGTGGCGCAGGCCGATCAGCGGGTCCTGTTCGGCGAGTTGGGTGAGTGCGAGGTGCAGGGTGCGGCGGTCGGCGTCCGGACCCGGGACGACGACGGTTTCGAGGGTCGGCGGCGCGAAGAAGTGCTCAACCGCCTTCCTGGGTACGCCGATCGAGTCCCCGATCCTGATCTCGCCGAGGCCCCGCAGCCTGCCGATCCGGCCCGCCGGGACGGAGTCGCGCGAGACGTCCGTACCGTGGTCGAAGACGCTGATCGCGGTGACCTTGCCCTCCTCCCCCGCCTCGCCGAAGGTGATCCGGTCGCGGGTGCGGAGGGTGCCGGAGAACAGCCGCGCGTAGGCGACCTTCTCGCCCGCCGGGCCGCGCTCGACCTTGAAGACCGTGCCGGAGAGCGGGCCTTGGGGATCGCCTTCGGCCGGGGGCAGCAGTTCCTTGATGCCGGTGATCAGCGCGTCGATGCCGGCGCCGGTGATGGCGGAGCCGAAGTAGACGGGGTGCACGAGGACTTGGCGGGTCTGGGTGGCGAGGGCCGTGCGCAGAAGGTCGTAGGGCACGGTGTTCTCGACGTACGCGGTGAGGAGTTCGTCGTCGTGCTCGGCGAGGACGGCGGGTGCGCGCGGGTCGAGGCCTGGCACGAAATCCGCTTCCCGGGTCCCGAGTCCCTCGACCGAACCCATGGGCACGACGGCCGACTTGAGCCGTTCGGAGATCGCCGCGAGGAGGTCGTCGTAACGTGCCCCGCGTCGGTCGATCTTGTTGACGAAGAGGAGCGTGGGGATGCGCAGCCGCTGGAGTGTGCGCATCAGGATGCGGGTCTGCGGCTGGACGCCCTCGACGGCGGAGACGACGAGGACCGCCCCGTCGAGCACGCCGAGCACCCGCTCCACCTCGGCGATGAAGTCCGGGTGACCAGGGGTGTCGATCAGGTTGACGGTCACGTCGTCGACCGGGAACGAGACGACGGCCGACTTGATGGTGATGCCGCGCCGGCGCTCCAGCGCGAGGGTGTCGGTACGGGTGTTCCCGGCGTCGACGCTGCCGATCTCGTCGATCACTCCGGCCGAGTGCAGGAGGCGCTCGGTCAGGCTGGTCTTACCTGCGTCTACGTGCGCGAGGATCCCGAGGTTGAGCAGGTGCACCTGGTGTCATGTCCTTTGATGAGGGGGGCCTTCCTTCCTGGGTGGACATGAACGGTGCGCGCATCTCAGTGCTCCTCGGTCGTCGCTGACTGGTCTCCGGTAGTTCAGCAGGGGCGGGGGTACGGTGGCAACGGATTAACGTCGGCCGGGGGCGCGTGGCGCTCCGGCGCAGGCCAGGGCCCGGATGCGACGCTTGCGCCGTCCGGCGGCGGCAGTGGCGGTGACAGGAGCCGAGCATGCGTGACCTTCTCCCGGTGCTGAGCGGCTGGTACGCCGCACACTCCCCCTTCGGTCTGGCCACGGTGGTCGCGGTCAGCCGCAGCGCGCCGCGTGATCCCGGCGCGGCGATGGCGGTGGGGCCGGGTGACGAGGTCGTGGGGAGTGTGTCGGGCGGCTGCGTGGAGGGGGCGGTCTTCGAGCTGGCGCGAGAGGTCGTGGCGAGCGGCGAGGCCCGCCTGGAGACCTTCGGCTACAGCGACGAGGACGCCTTCGCGGTCGGGCTGACCTGCGGCGGCGAGATCACCGTGCTGGTACGGCCGGTCACTCCTGAGATCGATCCCGCGTTCGGGGCGGTGGCTCGGTCGGTCGCCGCGGGTGAGCCGGTGACGGTGGCGACGGTGATCGACGGGCCGGCGCCACGGGGGGCCACGCTCGCCGTATGGCCCGACAGGGTGGACGGCACCCTCGGCTCGACCGGACTCGACGTGGCGGTCACCGCCGACGCCCGCGGTGAACTCGCCCTCGGGGCAACGGGGTTGCGGCACTACGGCCCGCGCGGTGAACGACGCGAGGACTCCGTCACCGTGTTTCTGCACTCGTTCGCGCCGCCGCCCCGGATGCTGGTCTTCGGTGCGATCGACTACGCGGCGGCGGTGGCCCGGATCGGTGACTTCCTCGGCTACCGGGTGACCGTGTGCGACGCCCGCCCGGTGTTCGCCACGCCGAAGCGGTTCCCGGCGGGCGTGGAGGTGGTCGTGGACTGGCCGCACCGCTATCTGCACGGCACGGACACCGACGAACGCACGGTGATCTGCGTCCTCACCCACGACCCGAAGTTCGACGTACCGCTGCTGGAGGAGGCGTTGCGCCGGCCGGCCGCGTACATCGGGGCGATGGGCAGCCGCCGTACGCATGACGACCGCATGCGACGACTGCTCGAATCCAGCCTGAACGAGGGCGAGTTGGCCCGCCTGCGCTCACCCGTCGGCCTCGACCTCGGCGCGCGTACGCCGGAGGAGGTGGCCCTGTCCGTGGCCGCGGAGATCGTCGCGCTGCGGTGGGGTGGGACGGGGTCTCCGTTGACGGGGGCGGCGGGAGCGATTCATCGCGGACCGGCGGGGTGACCTGGCCACCTTGCCCCACCATGTACCGGCCACGCCGTCCTGCGAACCCCACAGGCCACCGGTGATCCCGCTCAACTTCTCGGCGGCAACCGGTGCAGTGCGAGATCCGTCAGCGTGCCGCCATTCACCGTCACCGTCATGTACGTGCAGTACGGCTGGCGGCGGTGGTCCGTAGGCGACCCCGGGTTCAGCAGGCGCAGCCCACCCGCAGCCGTCGTGTCCCAGGGAATGTGGCTGTGCCCGAAGACCAGCACGTCCAGGTCGGGGAATCGGGCCGCGCAGCGCGCCTCGCGGCCCTGGGCGGGGCCCGTCTCGTGGATGGCGCCGAAGCGCAGGCCGTCCAGCACGGCGTAGGCCGTCTCCGGGAGCCGGGAGCGCAGTTCGGGGCCGTCGTTGTTGCCGTGGACGCCGATGAGCCGGCGGCTGCGGCTCTCCAGCAGGTCGAGGGTAGCTGTGTCGACCCAGTCGCCGGCGTGGAACACGACGTCGGCGCGCGGGAGTTCGGCGAGGAGTTGCGCGGGGAGTTCCTTGGCGCGCTTGGGAAGGTGGGTGTCGGACATCAGGAGCAGGCGCACGGTCTCAGCCTAGGGGTGTGGCGCTGTTGCGGCTTCCCGTCACCGCCTCCGAGAGGATCTACAGGCAAGGCTGTTCAGTTGTGACTGGACAGTTTGCTCTGCCGGTTTTACGGTGGGGTTCATGGATCACCGGCTCACCGAGACTCCCGCGGGCATCTCCGACTCCGCGGCCCGCTCCGCGCGCGATCTGCGTGTGGTGCTCAGTCGGCTGCGCCGCAGAATCCGCGAGGTCGCGACGGACGAGGACCTCACCCCGTCGCAGGAGTCGGCGCTCACCCTGGTCGGCAAGCACGGCGCGGCCACCGCCAGCGCCCTCGCGTCGGCCGAGGGGGTCAGGCCGCAGTCGATGGCCGCCACCCTCGCCGCCCTCGACCAGCACGGGCTCATCCGGCGCAGCCCCGACCCCGAGGACGGCCGTAGACAGCTCGTCACCCTCACCGAGGCCGGACGCGAGCGGATCGAGGGGAATCGACAGGTCCGCGGGGAGTGGCTCGCACGCGCCTTCGAGGACCGGTACACCGAGCAGGAGCGAGGGACGATTCTCGACGCGCTGGCGTTGATGGAACGGCTGTCGGAGCAGTGATACCGAAGGTCACCCAGACAGCACTTACCACACGTCCCGCACCGGCCGGCTTCGACCGGCGCCTCGTCGCGCCGATGGTCCTCGGCTCCGTACTGAACCCGATCAACTCCTCGATGATCGCCGTGGCCCTCGTGCCCATCGGCATCGCCTTCGGGGCGCCGCCCTCGGAGACCGTCTGGCTGGTCTCGGCGCTCTATCTCGCCACGGCCGTGGGGCAGCCGGTCATCGGGCGGCTCGTCGACATGTACGGGCCGCGCCGTCTCTACCCCATCGGTACGGCCCTGGTCGGCATCGCCGGGCTCATGGGCGCCCTCGCCCCGTCGCTCGGCGTCCTGATCGCCGCCCGTGTCCTGCTCGGGTTCGGCACCTCGGCCGCGTATCCGGCCGCGATGCAGCTGACCCGCAGCGAGGCCGAACGCACCGGCAAGGACAGCCCCGCCGGTGTCCTCACCGCGCTCGCCGTCTCCGCCCAGACGGTGTCGGTGATCGGACCCGCGCTCGGCGGCTTCCTCATCGGCGTCGGCGGCTGGCGCGCCATCTTCACCGTCAACGTGCCGCTGTCCATCGCCTGTCTCGTCCTCGGCGCGCTGCGACTCCCGAAGACGAGCAAGGACAAGGACACGGCCGGCACCCGGCGCGATGTCGACCCGCCCGGCATGCTCCTGTTCGCGGTCATGCTGGTCTCGCTGATGATGTTCCTGACCGCCCCCAAGCTCTCCGAGTGGTACCTCCCGGTCCTCAGCGCCGCCGCGGCCGCCGCCTTCGCGCAACGCGAACTCCGCGTCCCGGAACCCTTCGTCGACCTGCGCGTCCTCGGCGGAAACCTTCCCCTGGTGACGACGTACGTCCGCCAGTTCCTCGGCTACACCACCTCGTACGCCTTCCTCTACGGCTACACGCAGTGGCTGGAGGAGGGGCGCGGCCTGCGCGCCTCCGCCGCCGGGCTCATCCTGCTGCCCCTGTCGGCCACCGCTCTCGGTGTCTCCACCCTCACCGGGCGCCGTGAGGCGATCCGCGTCAAGCTGCTCGTCGGCAGCGCCATCCAGATCGTCGGCTGCGCCGCGCTGTTCCTGGTCGGCTCCGACAGTCCGGTCTGGGCGCTGCTCGCCGTCGGCGCCGTGCTCGGCATACCGCAGGGACTGCTCGGTCTGGCCGGGCAGAACGCCCTGTACCGGCAGGCCGAGCCCGCGCGCATCGCGTCCGCCGCCGGGCTGCTGCGCACCTTCATGTACCTCGGCGCACTGGCCGCCTCCGCGGCCACCGCGGCCTTCTTCCCGCACCGCGCCGACACCCCGGGACTGCACGACCTGGCCCTGTTCATGGCGATCGGGTCGGCGCTGCTCCTGGCGATCACCCTGCCCGACCGTTCCCTGCGCACCCTCACCCCCAAGACCGTCTGAGCCCCCGTACCTCCTGAAAGGCCTCCCCCATGGCACTCAGCACCCTCGACCCGCGCACCGCCCTCGTCGTGATCGACCTCCAGGGCGGCATCGTCGGCGCCCCGACCCAGCCGTTCAGCGGGCCCGAGGTCGTCGCCCGTACCGTCGAACTCGCCGACGCCTTCCGGGCCGCCGGCCTTCCCGTGGTCCTGGTCCGGGTCACCTTCGCCGCCGACGGCGCGGACGCGGTCCCCGGCCGCAACGAGCAGCAGCGGTCCGGCGGCGGGACCCGGCCGGAGGGCTGGGACGTCATCGTCGACGAGCTGGCCGGGCACCCCGGCGACATCCACGTCGTCAAGCGGAACTGGGGCGCCTTCCACGGCACCGACCTCGACGTACAGCTGCGCCGCCGCGGGATCACGCAGATCGTGCTGACCGGCATCGCCACCAGCATCGGTGTGGAGTCCACCGCCCGCGCCGCCCACGAGCACGGCTATCACGTGACCCTGGCCACGGACGCGATGAGCGACCTGGACGCCGTCTCGCACGCCCACAGCATCGAGCGGATCTTCCCGCGTCTGGGCGAAACGGGCACGTCCGCCGAAATCCTGGAACTTCTGGCCAAGACCCACGACGTGAGGTGACTTCCGTCCACGTCGGGTTAACCGTTGCCCAACACCAGCCCAATGGGCGGCATCGAGACAGACCGGGTTAGCATCACCCCACCGCGCCGTTCCACAACAGGGGACGGGCGGCGCCAACAAGGGGGCTAGAAGCCGGATGTCGGTCAAGGTCAGTGTCGTCGTCCCTGTGTACAACCCGGGGCCTTATATCGAGGATTGCATCTCCTCTCTCCTCAGGCAGTCGCTGCCCAACGATGAGTACGAGGCGATCTTCGTCGACGACGGCTCGACAGACGGCACGCCCGCGCGGCTCGACGAGATCGCCGCCGAGCACCCCCACATGCACGTGATCCACCAGGAGGCGTCGGGCTGGTCGGGCAAGCCCCGCAACGTCGGGATCGCCGCCTCCAAGGGCGAGTTCGTCATGTTCGTCGACAACGACGACTACCTCGGCGACGAGGCCCTGGAGCGGATGTACGAGTACGGCGTGGCCAACGGCGCCGACGTGATCGTCGGCAAGATGGCCGGCAAGGGCCGCGCCGTCCCCGTGGAGCTGTTCCGCAAGAACTACCCGCACGCGTCGGTCGCGACCGCGCCGCTGATGGACAGCCTCACCCCGCACAAGATGCTCCGCCGCGCGTTCCTCGACCGCATCAACCTGCGGTTCCCCGAGGGGCGCCGCCGCCTGGAGGACCACGTCTTCGTGACGGAGGCCTACCTCGCCGCGGACAACGTCGCCGTGCTCAGCGACTACGTCTGCTACTACCACATCAAGCGCGAGGACGCCTCGAACGCCGGCTTCCAGCGCTTCGACCCGGTCGGCTACTTCAAGAACCTGCGCGAGGCCCTCGACGTCGTCGAGAAGTACACCGAGCCCGGTGCGGCCCGCGACAAGATCTTCCGCCGCTGGCTGCGCGTGGAGATGATGGAGCGCCTCGGCGGCGGCCGGCTGCTGAAGGCCCCCGACGAGTACCGCCGTGAACTCCTCAAGGAGATCCGCGGGGTCATGACCGAGCGCTTCGGCCCCGGTGTCGCGGCCGGTCTCGGCCCGCGGCTGCGCGTCGTCGCGGCCCTCGCCGCCGCCGACCGCTACGACGACCTCGTCGAGCTCGCCGAGTGGGAGGCCTCCCTCAAACCGCAGGCGGTCCCGGGCGAGATCGAGTGGCGGGACGGCAAGCTGCTGGTCCACTACCAGGCCGAGTTCGTCATCGACGGCAAGCCGGCGGTCTTCGAGGCCAAGGGCGCGGCCGCTCCCAAGCACCCGGAGCCGAAGACCCTCGCCGAGGCGACGGCCATGCTGACGGCCGACGCCACCGCCAACTTCAAGAAGGCGACGGCCGACCTCGTCGTCCGCGAACGCACCAGCGCCGCCTCGCACTTCCAGCCCGTGCAGATCTCGCACGAGACGGTCGCCGACGGCGACGGAGTACGGCTGGTCCTGCACGCCACGGCCACCGTCGACCCCGCGACCGCAGGCGGCGGCTCCCCGCTCGGCGGCGGCCTCTGGGACACCTACGTCCGCGTCGTCATCGGCTCCTGGAACAAGGAGTGCCGCCTCGGCCCGGTCCCGCAGCACGGCGAGAACGCCGGGCACGCCGGTGTCGTCGCCGGTCAGGTGGTGCTGCCGTACTACACGGAGCCGCACGGCAACTTCTCCCTGGACGTCGACAAGGCGAGCAAGCGCCTCGGCCTCGCCGACCTCAAGCCCGGCGACTTCACGGTCACCGGCGCCCGCGTCGGCGTCCTGCTCCCCTTCTACGTCCCCGCCACCACCGACGTACTGCTGCGGCTGACCCACAAGTCGTCCGGTACGACGCTGGACGTGCCCGGTGTGGTCTCCCCCGAGTCCTCCGGCGCACGGCTGGCCGCCGAGGTGCCGGCCGCGGATCTGAAGGACGCGGCGTGGAACGCGTCGGTGTGCCTGACCCCGGCCGCGACCGGGCAGCGTTTCCTGGCGCTGCCGGTGCGGCTGGCCGGTGACGCCGGGGGTATCCGGGTGGAGGCGGCGCCGAAGGCCGCGAAGCCCGCCGAGCCCAAGCCGGCGCCGAAGCCGGTGCCCGCCAAGCCCAAGCCGGGGCTGGCCTACCGGGTGGCGCGCAAGCTGAAGCGCGCCCTGAACAAGTAGCACCGCACCTCACGAGCAAGCCATGGAGGACGGAAGAACGTGCGATCACTGGGGATTGAAGGCGCCTGGGTCCTGGAACCCAAGGTCTTCCCTGACGACCGGGGCAGTTTCCACGAGTGGTACCGCGGTGAGGAGTTCCGCGAGGCCACCGGGTACGACCTGGCTCTGTCCCAGGCCAACTGCTCGGTCTCGCGGCGCGGTGTGGTGCGCGGAGTGCACTTCTCCGACGTGCCGCCGAGCCAGGCCAAGTACGTCAAGTGCGTGCGCGGCGCCGTCCTCGACGTGATCGTGGACATCCGTGTCGGCTCTCCCACGTTCGGTCAGTGGGAGGCCGTCCGGCTGGACGACGAGACCAAGCACGCCGTGTTCCTCGCGGAGGGTCTCGGGCACGCGTTCATGGCCCTGACCGACGACGCGACGGTCGTGTACCTGTGCTCGACGGGTTACTCGCCCGGCCGGGAGCACGGGATCAACCCGCTCGACCCGGCGCTCGGCATCGCCTGGCCCGAGGGCTTCGAGCCGGTGCTGTCCGACAAGGACGCCGAGGCGCCGACACTGGCAGAGGCGGAGCAGTCAGGACTTCTTCCGTCCTACGCGGACTGCTCCGCCTACTACGAGCGACTGCGGAGTGGCCGGCTCAGCGACTGACGCTGAGCTGCTCCACCGAGCGGCGCAGGGGCTCCCAGCCGCGGGACCGCTTGGTCCCGCGGTCCCGCGCTTTGGCGAGGGGGCCCCAGAAACCGGCGTCGAGCAGCGCCTCGGGCTTCACCGCGGTGGTGCGCTCCAGGATCGCCTCGGGCACCTTCTGCGGGTCGGGGACCTCGAACTCGGCGACGATCTCGTCGTACTTGTCCTTGAGGACCGTGCTGGTGGGGTCCGCGCCGAAGACGACAAGCTGCCCGGTGGGCTGGGTGTCGACCAGGACCGTCACCAGGTCGGGACGGTAGCGGGCGAGGATCTCGACCAGCTTGTAGACGTCACCGGTCCAGGCGTCGGTGTGCCGGTCCCGGGCGGCCTCGTCGATGCTGCGCGGCAGCATGTCGTCGAAGACGATGACGCTGGCCCAGTCCGAGTGCTTCTCCACGTTGATGAAGTCGCGCAGCGCGTACTCGAACAGGTGCATGCCGTCGATGAACGACAGGTCCAGCGTGGTGGTCTTCCACCAGCCCAACGGGCTGCGGTTGCGGGCCAGTTGACGCAGCGGGTGGCGACCGCCCCGCAGGTGCACCAGCGGGTTGTCCCGGGCGAAGAAGTCGTCGCTGGTCGCCTTGGCCAGGTGGACGTCACAGCGGATCTCCGTGACCACCTTGAACGCGGGATCGATCGCGACGCTGGGCACCCGGGAGAGCGTCAGGCTGCGGCCGTCGTTGACGCCGATCTCCAGGTAGTTGCGGTTCGCGGTTGACTTGTGGAGCCCCCGCAGGAACTCATGACGTTTCACGAAGAAATCTCCTTGCGGATGTGAGGAAGTGCTTCGTGCAGGGCGGACCGCCAGTCCCTGGGCGGTTCCAGGCCGACCTCCCGCCACCGCTCGTGCCCGAGGGCGCTGTAGGCGGGGCGGGGCGCGGGACGGACGAAGGCCGCGCTCGTGGTGGGGTGGACGCGCTCCGGGTCGGCGTCGATGAGCCGGAACACCTCCTGTGCGAGGCCGTGCCAGCTGGTCTCGCCGGAGCTGGTCGCGTGGAACACCCCGTGCGCGCCTTCGACCTGGCCGATACGGGCGCCGAGATCGGCGATGCGTACGGCGACGTCGGCGGTCCAGGTCGGCTGTCCGTGCTGGTCGTCGACGACGTCGAGAGTGTCGCGACGTGCTTCCAGCTCGATCATCGTGCGGACGAAGTTACCCCCACAGGCTCCGTACAACCAAGCCGTGCGCACGACCGCGCTCGCACCGGGCAGTTCCTCCAACACGGCCTGCTCGCCCGCGAGTTTGGTACGGCCGTAGGCGGTGCGCGGGGCGGTGGCGTGATTCTCCGGGTACGGCGTGCTGCGGGCCTCGCCGTTGAAGACGTAGTCGGTGGAGACGTGCACCAGTCGCGCGCCCGAGGCGGCACAGGCGCGGGCGAGGAGCCGGGGCCCCTCGCCGTTGATGCGAAGGGCCCGCTCCTCGTCGGTCTCGGCGTCGTCGACGGCGGTGTACGCCGCGCAGTTCACCACCACGTCGGGGTGGTGTTCCGCGAACGCCCGGTCCACCGACGCGGGGTCGGTGATGTCCAGGGCGACGCGGTCGAGACCGACGAACTGTTCACCGCGCCGGGCGAGTTCGTCGAGCACGTCGTGGCCGAGCATCCCGCCGGCACCGGTGACCAGCCACTTCATCAGCCGCGCTCCACCCGTGCCTTGAGGGGCTCCCACCAAGCGCGGTTGTCGCGGTACCAGGCGACGGTGTCGGCCAGGCCGCTCGCGAAGTCGTGCTTCGGGGTGTAGCCGAGCTCGTCGTGGATCTTGGACCAGTCGACGGAGTAGCGCAGGTCGTGGCCCTTGCGGTCCTCGACGCGCTCGACCCGGTCCCAGTCCGCGCCACAGGCTTCGAGCAGCAGACCGGTGAGCTCCTTGTTGCTGAGCTCGGTGCCGCCGCCGATGTTGTAGACCTCGCCGGCCCGGCCCTTGGTGCGGACGAGCTCGATGCCCTGGCAGTGGTCCTCGACGTGCAGCCAGTCGCGGACGTTGAGGCCCTCGCCGTAGAGCGGGACCTTCTTGCCGTCGAGGAGGTTGCTGACGAACAGCGGGATGACCTTCTCGGGGAACTGGTGCGGCCCGTAGTTGTTCGAGCAGCGGGTGACGCGCACGTCAAGGCCGTGGGTGCGGTGGTAGGCCAGGGCGAGCAGGTCCGAGGAGGCCTTCGACGCGGAGTACGGCGAGTTCGGCGCGAGCGGGTGGGTCTCGGGCCAGGAGCCGGTCTCGATGGAGCCGTAGACCTCGTCGGTGGAGATGTGCACGAACGGGGTGCGGTAGCGCAGGGCCGCGTCGAGCAGGACCTGGGTGCCCACCACGTTGGTGCGGACGAAGTCGGCGGCTCCGTTGATCGAGCGGTCCACGTGGGACTCGGCGGCGAAGTGGACGACCTGGTCCGCCTCGGCCATCAGCTTGTCGACCAGTTCGGCGTCGCAGATGTCGCCCTGGACGAACTCCAGGCGCGGGTGGCCTATGTCCAGGTTGTCGAGCGTGCCGGCGTACGTGAGCTTGTCCAGCACCGTGATGCGGGGCGCGTCAGGCGCGTCCGAGGCGAGGAGCGTGCGGACGTACGTGGAACCGATGAAGCCGGCGGCGCCGGTGACGAGGAGATTCATGAACGGATCTGCACCTTGCTGTGGTCTCCGAGAACGAGGCGGTGGGCGCTGGGTACCCCCGGAGCGGGGGTCACTTCGACGTGCTTGCCGATGAGCGAGGACTCGATCCGGCCCACCCCGGCGATGGACGAGTCCTGCAGCACTATGGAGAACTCCAGCTCACTGTCGGTGATCCGGCAGTTCTCCGCGACCGAGGTGAACGGTCCGACGTAGGAGTCGCTCACCACGGTTCCGGAACCGATGACGACGGGTCCGACGATGCGCGAACGCTCGATGCGCGCGCCTTCCTCGATCACCACGCGGCCGATGGTCTCGGAGGCGTCGTCGACCTCGCCGTCGATGCGGCGGTCCATGCTCTCCAGGACGGTCCGGTTGACCTCAAGCATGTCGACGACGTTGCCCGTGTCCTTCCAGTAGCCGTGGATGACGGAGGAGCGCACGTCGGCGCCGTCGTCGATCAGCTGCTGGATGGCGTGGGTGATCTCCAGCTCGCCGCGCCAGGACGGCTTGATGGCGCGCACGGCGTCGTGGATGGCGGGCGTGAACAGGTAGACACCGACCAGAGCGAGGTCGCTCTTGGGGTGCTCCGGCTTCTCCTCCAGGCCGATGACCTGGCCGGATTCGCTGAGTTCGGCGACGCCGAAGGAGCGGGGGTCGGGCACGTGGGTGAGCAGGATCTGCGCGTCGGGCTTGTTGGCCTGGAAGCCCTCGACGAGACCGGTGATGCCGCCGACGATGAAGTTGTCACCGAGGTACATCACGAAGTCGTCGTCGCCGAGGTACTCGCGCGCGATCAGGACGGCGTGGGCCAGTCCGAGGGGACGGTCCTGCGGGATGTAGGTGATCTGCAGGCCGAACTTCGACCCGTCGCCCACCGCCTCCTCGATCTCCGCCGCGGTGTCACCGACGATGATGCCGACCTCGGTGATTCCCGCGTCGGCGAGTGATTCGAGCCCGTAGAAAAGGACGGCCTTGTTGGCCACCGGGACGAGCTGTTTTGCCGATGTGTGTGTGATCGGCCTCAGGCGGGATCCAGTGCCGCCGGAGAGAACGAGAGCCTTCATCGCTTCACCTTAGCGTCATCTTTGGACGTGCATCGTTCCTCCCTATGTTCGTTTATTACGACCGGCCAACGATGAGGAGGCCGTGAGGTGTCTAACCGGCCGACGGACCGGACAAATCACCCGCGGCCCGTGCCACGTCCGCCTCGACCTCGGCCCGGTCGAGGCCCTCGTCCCTCGCATACTCGTCCGCCGCTGCCTGCATGTCACGGGCGAGATCTCGCCAGGCCCGCCAGGCGGTCTCGTAGATGTCGGTCTCCGCCTCGGTCCAGGATGCGTGCGCGGGGGCTCCCAGGGAGTCCCGCATCTCCTGGACCCGGGCGCGTGCCGCCTGGGCCACGCGGTGCTTCTCGACCAGTTCTTCGAAGGTGTGTGCCACAAGCACGCACCCCATCACGGCACGGGCGCGCGACCATCCCGACCTGCCGCTGGGCGCCCGTACAGGCACCCGTGCGGCCGTCTACTGGTCGAGTGCGATCTCGGCCCACACCTGCTTGCCGCCGCTCACCGGCACCGTGCCCCAGGCCGCCGACACGGCCTCGACGAGGAGGATGCCGCGCCCTCCGGTGGCCTCCCAACCGATGCTGGTCGGTTTCACCGGGGTGCGCGGCGAGGAGTCCGCTACGGCGACACGGAACCGCCGGTTGACGAGGGTGAGGTCGAGGCGGACCGGGCCGTCGGTGTGCACCAGGGCGTTGGTGACCAGCTCGGAGACGACGAGCAGGATGGTGTCGGTCTCCTCGCTGACGCCCCAGGTGCGCAGGGTGCGCTTGGTGAAGCGGCGGGCGTGCCGGGCCGCCTCGGGGACGCGCCACACCGTCCAGTTCTCGCGCCGGGGGCGGGTGGCCAGGCCGTCGTAGCGCATGAGGAGGAGGGCCACGTCGTCCTCGCGGCGGGCGTTGCCGAGCAGGGCGTCGGCGACGAGGCCGAGGTGGGCGGGGTCGGAGACGGCGAGGCCGTGGGCGAGCCGGTCGAGGCCCTCGTCGATGTCGGCCTCCTTGGACTCCACGAGGCCGTCGGTGGTGAGGGCGACGACGGTGCCGGGCTGGAGCCGCAGCGGGCTCATGGGGAAGTCGGCCTGGGTCACCACGCCGAGCGGCGGTCCGCCGTCCGCGTAGGGGATCTCGGTGCCGCCGTCCGGGTGGCGCAGGACGGGCGGGAGATGGCCGGCCCGCACGTACCAGGCGGAACCTTCCTCCAGGTTCACGTCGACGTAGCAGCAGGTCGCGAAGAGGTCGTTCTCCAGGTCGATGAGCAGGCGGTTGGCGTGCGAGACGACGACGTCGGGCGGGTGTCCCTCGACGGCGTAGGCGCGCAGCGCGGTGCGCATCTGGCCCATGAGGGTGGCGGCGCCCGCGTTGTGGCCCTGGACGTCGCCGATGACGAGGGCGACGTGGTTGTCGGGCAGCGGGATCACGTCGTACCAGTCGCCGCCGACCTCAAGACCGGCCGTGGTCGGCAGATAGCGGGCTACGGCGACCGCGCCGGGCAGGGTGGGCAGGCGGCGCGGCAGCAGCTGGCGCTGGAGCATGCCGACGAGTTCGTGCTCGGCGTCGAAGGCGTGGGCGCGCATCAGGGCCTGACCCGCGAGGCCGGCGGAGGCGGTGAGCAGGGCGCGTTCGTCGGGGCCGAAGACGTGCGGGGCGTCCCAGCCGATCAGGCAGGCACCGGACACCCGGCCGCCCGCGGAGAGCGGCAGGACGGCGAGGCCGCCCGGGCCGACCTCGGCGAGGGCGGGTTCCAGGTCGGTGCCCGCGGGCCAGATCGCGGCGCGGCCCTCACGCAGGGCGGCGGCGAGGGTGGGCATCGTGCGCACGGGCGCGTCGGGCCATTCGCTGCGCCACTCCAGGCGCCACACCTCGGGCCAGGACTCAGGTTCGGGCGGGTCCAGGACGGTGACGACGAGCCGGTCGCCCTCCAGTTCGGCGAGCGCGATCCGGTCGGCGCGCAGCGGCTTGCGCAGGGCGGCGACCACGGCCTGGCTGACGTCACGGACCGTGCCGGCCATGGCGAGGGCGGCGGCGAGGCGCTGGACACGGGCCACGTCGTTGACGCCGGAGCGCAGCTGGGAGGCGGCGCCGACGGTGCCGACGAGGCGGGCCGGGCGGCCGTCGCCGCCGGGCAGGAGCCGGCCGCGCAGCCGGAGCCACTTCGGCGTCCCCGAGGGCTGCAGCACCCGGAACTCCAGCTCGCGGTCGCCGATGGCCATGTGGTCGGCCTCGACGACGGACATCAGCGAGGGCAGGTCCTCCGGCACGGTCAGCCCGAGCAGGGTCTCGACCCTGCCGTCGAAGTCGTCCGGGCCGAGCCCGAACAGTTCCAGGACGTCGCCGCCGACCTCGACCCGCCCGGTGTCCATGGCCAGATCGAACGCGCCCGCGGCCACGTCCTCACCCGCCACCGACTCGGCCGGTACCGGGATCGCGACGGCCTCGGCGATCAGCGCGAGGCACTCGCGGTCCTCGGTGCCGAAGCCGTCCGGGCGCTCGCCGACCGCGAGCAGACAGCCGCCGCCCCGGTCGCCGCGCACGGGCAGCGCCGCCAGATGGAACTCCCCCGACGGCAGCCGTCGCGCGTCACCGCCCGCGGCCAGCTCCTCGGGGCCGAGCCACACGGCGTGTCCGCCCCGCCGCACCTCGGCGACCGGTGATCCCCCGGCCGCCGGATAGCCGTCCCGCAGCCCGTACAGGGTCCGCGGCACCCCGACCGACTCGACGAGGCAGAGCAGATCGGCGTCGTCACCGGGTGTGTACACCCCGGCGAAGGTCGCACCGCCGAAGACGAGGGCCTGTTCGAGGACGCGGCGCAGCCGTTCGCGGGAGCCGAGATCGGTCGTGAGCGTTTTGACGGCAAGTTCGGCACGCAGCGTTCGCGTTCCGCGTCCCTCAGCGCCCTCACTGACCACGTCCGCAATTACAGCGCTTATGCGCCAGCTGCGCAGCCCCTGTGACCGTTCCGTGGAGATGAGGGGCCGGATGGACCTGCTTCCGGCTCGAAAGGCGCCGAACAAATCTTTACGCGTGCGTTCCGCACAGGGTTCTCGTGACAGGCGTGACTGTCGGCGTCCGTGGCCCGGCTGGGAGATTCGAGCCGGGCCACGGAGGGGGACGACCATGGGCAAGCGCTACGAGGTGTACGCGCTCGCCGACAGACACTTCTACGAGACACCGGACAGCCTGTCCGCGCCCGGCACGGACACCGCCACGCCCCTGTTCGACTTTTCGACACAGCGCGCCGGGCCCGCTCCCCGGACCGGCCCAGGGCTGGAAGATCCGCGCCTCGGCCACCCGGGCGAACGCGGACCGCATCGCCACCATCGTGTGGGACTACCGCATCCCGCGCCGCATCCCGTTCAAGTTCGTGCCCGGCCCCCACTTACTCCACTTGCGCAACACGAAGTACGCGGGCCGGTGCTGCTGATCGGAGTGCTGGACGCGTGCGGGACGGTGCCCGGCTGGTGGGGAACGCCGCGCAGGCCGGAACGGCGCCGGGTGCGGTGTCCGCGCTGCTCGCGGCACTGGCGGGGCCGGTCGGAGGCGTGGTCGCGCCGGCGCTGATCGACCCGTGGCTGGCCACCGTGTTCCTCGGCGCACGCGAGGCGCCCGTACGCCGCCGCGCGCTTCGATTCGGGGGTATACGACCAGGGCCTTCGGGGTACGGGCACACGCTTCTCCTCCGGGAAACGAGCTCGCTCACCGTGCGCGCCGGGCCCCCAGGGTGGAGCCTGATCCCTGAGACCGCGCTGTGACACTGATGGCCTCCGGGGCGCCGAAGCCTGTGTCGAGAGCCCGACCGTGCTCAGCCCTTCGGGCCTCCGCGCGGTCGGGCTCTCGACACAGACGCGCCCCTTTGGCCGTACGAGGAGGTGGTCGGCGTGTCGGACGGGCAGGTTCCGGTGGTCGCCGGGGCGCCGGTCGGGCGGCCGATGCTGTCTCTCGCGCTGGCCGCGATGATGGACGGGGTCCACGCGCACTCGGGCGCGGTGTATCTGCTGACGCCCGACGAGCCGGTGCTGGAGATGGCGGTGATGGCCGGGCTGCCCCGCGCCTTCGCGGCGCCCTGGGAGCGGGTCGGGCTGAGCGCGCCGATCCCGGTCGCCGAGGCGGTGCGCGAGCGGCGGCTGATCTGGGTCGGCGGCGAGGAGGACATGGCCCGCCGCTATCCGCGCATCGCGGTCGTGCTGCCGTACCCCTTCGCCCTGGCCGCCGTGCCGATCGCCACGGAGTCGAGGGTTTACGGCTCGGTCTTCGTGACCTGGCCCGGTTCGCATCCGCCGGTGCTCTCCGACCGGGACCGCGACCAGCTCACCTCCGCCTGCGACCGGCTCGCGGTGCGGCTGGAGCGTGCCGTCGAGGAGCGCCACCCGGTGCGGGCGGAGCCCGATCTCCTCGCGACCGGGCCCGCAGCGAGCGTGGCCGGGACGCTGGGCACGGTCGAGGCGGCGCGGATGGTGGCCCGGCTGCCGTACGGGCTGTGTTCGCTGGATCTGCACGGGCGGGTCGGCTTCGCGAACGCGGCGGCCGGGGAGCTGCTCGGCATGTCGGTGAGCAGTCTGCTCGGCACCCAGTTGTGGGCGGCGGTGCCCTGGCTCAACGACCCGGTGTACGAGGACCGTTACCGGGCCGCGCTGCTCAGCCAACAGGCCACGTCGTTCGTGGCGCTGCGGCCGCCGGGCGAGTGGCTGTCGTTCCGGCTGTATCCGAGCACGACCGGGCTGAGCGTAAGGATCAGCCGGGCGCGGGCGGTGACGGAGCTGAGCCGCGCGGCGCCGCAGCCGGGCGAGGGGCCGTCGCGCCTTGTGACCATCTCGCAGGTGCTGAGCCTGGCCGGGGCGCTCACCGAGGCGGTCGGGGTGGAGGACGTGGTGCAGCTGATCGCGGACGAGGTCGCGCCGGCCGTGGGCAGCCAGGCGCTGGTCGTCCTCGGTTCGCAGGGCGGCCGGCTGCATGTGCTGGGGCACCGCGGCTATCCGGACCCGCAGATCGTGGAGCGCTTCGACGGGATGGCGCTGAACGGGTCGACACCGGGGACGGCCGCCCTGAACAGCGGTGTGCCCGCGTTCTTCGACTCCCGGCAGGCACTGGAAAGGCTGTATCCGAGCCGGCACGCCACACCGGACGGGTTCGAGGCCTGGGCGTATCTCCCGCTGATCGCGTCCGGACGCCCGGTCGGCACCTGTGTGCTGGCCTACGGCGAGCCGCATGTCTTCCCCGCGGACGAACGGGCCGTGCTGACGAGTCTGGGCGGGCTGATCGCGCAGGCGCTGGAGCGTGCGCTGCTCTACGACGCGAAGAACCAGCTGGCTCACGGGCTGCAGGCGGCGCTGCTGCCGCACTCGTTGCCGCCGCTGCCGGGCATCGAGGCCGCCGCCCGCTATCTGCCGGCCACTCAGGGCATGGAGATCGGCGGCGACTTCTACGACCTGGTGACCTCCGAGGGCCTCGCTGCCGTGATCGGTGACGTACAGGGGCACAACGTGACCGCGGCCGGCCTGATGGGGCAGATCCGGACCGCCGTCCGCGCGTACACGACCGTCGGCCAGGCCCCGGAGGAGGTCATGCGCAGCACCAACCGGCTGCTGATCGACCTCGGGTCGGAACTCTTCGCGAGCTGTCTGTATCTACGGCTCGATCCCGCGCGCGGTAGGGCCGTGATGGCGAGGGCCGGGCATCCGCCGCCGTTGTTGCGCCGGCCGGACGGGCGGGTGCGGGTGCTGGACCTGGCGGGCGGTCCGCTGCTGGGCATCGACGCCGACGCCGTCTATCCGACGACGGAGGTCGATCTCGCGCCCGGTTCCGTCCTCGCCCTCTACACCGACGGGCTCATCGAGTCACCCGGCGTCGACATCGAGGACGCCCTGGCCGAACTGGGCCGACGCCTCGCAGCGGCAGGGGACTTGCCGCTGGAGGAGATCGCCGACGAACTGGTGCGGCACAGTGCGGCCGCGCAGGAGCGGATCGACGACGTGGCGCTGCTTCTGCTGCGGGCCCGGGAGCCGGGACCGACGTACACGCAGGGCGGTCCGGCCCTCCCGCCGGAGGGCCGGACCGATCCACCGCCGACCTGATGGAAGGGGTCGGATCAGTGGTTCGAGGTGAGCGACGAACCGTCGTCGGCCCCGTTGCCGGTGTCCTGGCCGGTGCCGGTGGCGTCGGTCGCGGACGGGTCGACCGCTCCGGACTGGTCGCCCGTGCCGTCGGTCGCGGACGGGTCCACGGCTCCGGACTGGTCGCCCGTGCCGTCGGTGGCCGACGGGTCGGCGGCGGTCGCCGACGGGTCCGCCGTGGCGGTGTCGTCGCCCGCGCCGGCACCCGCGCCCGCGTCGCCGAGGGTGGCCCCGGTCGCCGTCAGCGCGGCGGTGACCGGCTGGAAGAAGGTCTCGCCTCCGCTGGTGCAGTCGCCGCTGCCGCCGGAGGTGAGGCCGACCGCGCCGCCGTCCTGGGTGAAGAGCGAGCCGCCGCTGTCACCCGCCTCGGCGCAGACGTCCGTCTGGATGAGGCCGTTGACGGTGTCGACACCGTTGGGGTCGGTCTCGCTCTGGAAGTTGACCGTCGCGTCGAGCCCGGTGACCGTGCCGTCGTGCAGACCGGTGGTGGAGCCCATCCGGAAGACCTGGGTGCCGACCGTGGCGTCCTCGGCCTGGGTGATCTGGACGGTCTGGCCGTTGCCGACGTTGACGTCGCTCGTGGTCTGCGTCGCCGGGTCGTCGTACTTCACGAGGGAGAAGTCGCTGACGGGGAACGTGGCCTGGTCGACCGTGGCGATCGGCTGGCCGTCCTGGGTGTCGGACCACTGCTTGGCCGCGACGCCGCAGTGTCCGGCGGTCAGGAAGGCGGGGGTGCCGTCGCTCGCGGTGACGTTGAAGCCGAGGGAGCAGCGCACGCCGCCCTGGTCGGTCTGGGCGAAGATGGCGTCGCCGCCCGAGACCAGCGTCTTGAAGGAGCCGGCGGTCTTCTTGACGGTGGCCATGTCGGTGCCGAGGCTCTTGACCGTCGAGAGCACGGTGTCCCAGTCGGAGCCGGTGACGGTGCTGTCGGCGAGGACCTGGATCTTGTTGGTCTTCGGGTCGACCGACCAGGCGGTACCGGGGACGGTCGCCTTGGTCTTCAACACCTGGGCGGCGGCGGTGAGTTCGGCGGTGCTGTTCTGCACCTCGCGCACCTTGGCGCCGGCCTTCTCGGCCTGCACGACCACGTTGTTGTTGTCGCCCGAGATCACGTTGACGACGAGCTGCTGCGTGGCGCTGTCGTAGTAGGACCCGGCGAAGGCGTCACCCAGCAGTCCGGCGATCTGCGAGGAGAGGTCGGAGGCGCCCGTCGCCTTGAGGGTCTTGGGGGTGGCGGCGCCTGCCGAGTTGTCCTGGGACGCGTTGGCGTTCGGCAGCAGGATCGCCGCGGCTCCGAGAGCGGCGACACCTCCGACGGCTATAACGGCCTTGCGCTTCGGAATTCGCTTGTGACTCAAACTGCTCGACCTCCTGGGGACCGGGGTCTGTGCCGCCGGGGCGGCGGCTTATTGGGGGGCGCCTGGATGCCCGTTGATACGCACGTGTCACGTGGCGCGTTCAATTCCGTTTCCCAACTTCCTTTACAAAACCGGGAATCGGCCATGTCCAGGCCCTGACCTGGCAGGGGTACGAAGGGGCTGCGGGCCGGTGTCTGCGGCGCAGCGGCCCCTGTCCGTCAGGTGCGCGGCGAGCGGCCGGATGTCTTGATCGAATCGGTGCCGCCCAAACCTGCCCGCGCGGGTGGGCGGTTCACACGCTTCCGGTCCACTCCCGATCCACACCCGGACAGACACGGACCGCGACCGGTCGGCAACGGTCCGTCGAGGACAGTCGCCGGAATCCTCACTTCAGGGAATCTGCACAGCGCGTACCCAACGAAGTCACCGGTCTCCACGGATCTGCACATGCACACGCCCCCAGCAACGCCTTTGGTGGGGAGTGCCCGATTCCGCTTCGGTGCCGCAAGCCCTTCCGCGGAACGATGCCGTGCAGCGTGTGAAGAAGTCGCCGACACCTCGTGCCCACGCCTGCACGGTTCGGAACTCCTGGGGCTCAAGTGCCCTGGTGGGACGGGAGTTTGATTGGCTGCGTCCACCCGCACCGTGCTTTGATCCATCGCACCGCAGGAGCCACGAGGGCTCCGGAAACGGCGCCCGGCGCCTGCGGTCGCGGCCGTCGTCTGTCCCCAGAGGGGGCCGCTCCCCCCTTGTGAATATCCATATGAAGGGAAGTTCCCCCATGAACTCCACCCCCCAGGTCGAGACCGTCGAGATCTCCGACGCCGAGCTCGACAACGTCTCCGGCGGTCTGTCCGTGAACGCGCTCGGCACCGTCACCGGCCTGGTCGACGGCGTTGTCCCGGTCTCCGGCCTGGTCGACTCGGTCATCGGCACGGTCGAGGGCACCACCGGCCTGAACGTGGCCCCGGTCACGGGCCTGGTCGCCGGTCTCTGACCGCACCTTGTCACACCGAGTCCCGGAGCCGTTTCCCGGCTCCGGGACTCTCGGTTGCCGTAAAAGATCTCTCCCCTAGGTGAGGGAAGTCCCGTGCAGTTCCGCCAACAGGCCCTCGCCAAGCTCCAGTCGCCCGAAGAGCTCGATCTTCCGGTGCGCTTCGCGCGTCCGCAGGGCTGGCTAGTGCTCTCCGTGACGGTGGTCGTGGTGGCCGCCGCGTCCGTGTGGGCGGTGACCGGATCGGTCGCGTCGACCGTCAACGCGTCCGCCATCCTCACGCACGGGGAGGGCAGTTACATCCTGCAGAGCCCGGTGGCGGGGCAGGTGACCGCCGTACTGGCCCAGGAGGGTGAGCGGCTGCCCGCCGACTCCCCTGTCCTGAAGGTCCGTACGAGCGACGGCGACTCCGTCGTGCGCACGGTCGCCGCGGGCCGGATCACCGCGCTCGCCGCCACCATCGGCCAGATCATCCAGACCGGCGCGAACGTCGCCGCCGTGGAGAAGGTCGCGCACGCCACCGACCCGCTGTACGCGACGGTGTACGTGCCCGCCGAGAACGCGGCCTCCATCCCCGCGAACGCCTCCGTCGACCTGACCGTCTCGTCGGCTCCGACGCAGACGTACGGCGTGCTGCGCGGCCAGGTGAAGGCGGTGGACCGGTCCGCCCAGTCGGCGCAGCAGATCTCCGCGTTCCTCGGGGACAGCCAACTCGGCGAGCAGTTCACCAAGAAGGGCCGGCCGGTGGCCGTGCTGGTGAAGCTCGACAAGTCGGCGCGGACGAAGAGCGGTTACAAGTGGTCGTCCGAGGACGGACCCCCCTTCGCCCTCACCTCCATGACCATGGCCTCGGCCTCGATCCGGCTGGCCGATCAGCGCCCCCTCGATTGGCTGCTGCCATGAGCCCCGCACAGGACACCCGCTCGCGGCGCCGGTCCGCCCCGCCGAAACGTCCGGTCCCCAAGGGCCGTGCGAAGACGGTCCGTTCACCCACGGTCCTCCAGATGGAGGCCGTCGAGTGCGGCGCCGCCTCCCTCGCGATGGTCCTCGGCTACTACGGCCGCCACATCCCGCTGGAGGAACTGCGCATCGCCTGCGGTGTCTCCCGCGACGGCTCCCGCGCCAGCAACTTGCTGAAGGCGGCGCGCAGTTACGGCCTCACAGCCAAGGGCATGCAGATGGACACGGCCGCCCTCGCCGAAGTGCGGTCCCCCGCCGTCCTGTTCTGGGAGTTCAACCACTACGTCGTCTACGACGGCATGGGGCGCCGCTTCGGCCGGCGCGGGGTGTACATCAACGACCCCGGAAAGGGCCGCCGGTTCGTGCCCATGGAGGACTTCGACGCCGGCTTCACCGGTGTCGTCCTCGTCATGGAGCCGGGCGACGGTTTCGAGAAGGGCGGCCGCAAGCCGGGCGTGCTCGGCGCGATGCCGGCCCGGCTGCGCGGCACCGCGGGCACGATGCCCGCCGCCGTTCTCGCGAGTCTGCTGCTCGTGCTGGTCGGTGCGGCGATGCCCGCGCTCAGCCGGACCTACATCGACATGTTCCTGATAGGCGGTCAGACGTCCCTGCTGGGCGTCCTGTTCGCGTCGATGGGCACCTGCGTGCTGCTCACGCTGGCGCTGACCTGGCTGCAACAGGCGAACCTGCTGCACGGCCGCATCATCTCCTCCACGCTCTCCAGCGCCCGCTTCCTGCGCCATCTGCTGCGGCTGCCGGTGACGTTCTTCTCCCAGCGCAGCCCGGCCGACCTGGTGCAGCGCCTCCAGTCGAACGACGCCGTCGCCGAGACCCTGGCCCGCGACCTCTCGGCGGCGGGCGTGGACGCGGTGGTCGTGGTGCTCTACGCGTTCCTCCTCTATACCTACGACCCCCAACTCACGTACGTGGGCATCGGTGTTGCCCTGCTGAACGTGGTGGCGATGCGGGTCGTCATCCGGCTGCGCGCGACCCGCACCGCGAAGCTGCGCGCCGACAGCGCCCGGCTCACCAACACGGCATACACCGGGCTCCAGTTGATCGAGACGATGAAGGCGACCGGCGGCGAGGACGGCTACTTCCGCAAGTGGGCCGGACAGCACGCCACCACACTGGAGGAACAGCAGCGGCTCGGCTTGCCGAGCGCCTGGCTGGGCGTGGTCGCGCCGACGCTCGCCTCGCTCAACAGCGCGCTGATCCTGTGGATCGGCGGCATGCGGGCCGTGGAGGGCGGCATCTCGGTCGGTCTCCTGGTCGCCTTCCAGGCGCTGGTCACCCGCTTCACCGCGCCGATCACCCGGCTCAACGGTGTCGCGGGCCGCATCCAGGACTTCGCGGCCGACGTGGCCCGCCTCAAGGACGTCGAGAACTTCCAGGCCGACCCCCTCTACTCCCGTGCGGGCGGCGGCGATTCGACCCGCCGGCTGCAGGGACACGTCGAGCTGGAGAACATCACCTTCGGCTACAGCCCGCTCGACAAACCGCTGCTCACCGGTTTCCACCTGACGGTCGGCCCCGGTCAGCAGGTGGCACTGGTCGGCGGCTCCGGCAGCGGCAAGTCCACGGTCTCCAGGCTGATTTCGGGCCTCTACACGCCCTGGGAGGGCGTGATCCGCATCGACAACCACCGGCTGGAGGACATCCCGCGCGGCGCGCTCGCCGCCTCCGTGTCCTTCGTCGACCAGGACGTGTTCCTCTTCGAGGGCTCGGTCCGCGACAACGTGGCGCTGTGGGACCCGTCGATCCCGGACGAGGCCGTCGAGGACGCGCTGCGCGACGCGGCCCTGTACGACGTGGTGATGCGGCGCCCCGGCGGCATCCACAGCCGGGTCGAGCAGGACGGGCGCAACTTCTCCGGGGGCCAGCGTCAACGCCTGGAGATCGCACGGGCGTTGGTGCGCAGGCCCAGCATCCTCGTCCTCGACGAGGTGACCAGCGCCCTGGACGCGGAGACCGAGCTGGTCGTGATGGACAACCTGCGCAAGCGCGGCTGCGCCTGCGTGGTGATCGCCCACCGGCTCAGCACAGTGCGCGACAGCGACGAGATCGTCGTCCTCGAACACGGGACGATCGTGGAACGCGGGCGGCACGACGCCCTGGTGGCGGCCGGCGGCGCGTACGCCACGCTGGTCAAGGAGCGCTGAGATGACGTCCGTTCACGAGGGCGACCTGGTCCTCGGCGCGCTGGGAAACCTGGGCACACCGATCGACTGCGCCGGGTTCAACCGCCTCGACCTCGAAGGCCCGCAGGTGCTGTGGCTGGTCGCGTCAGGCGCCATCGACCTGTTCGCGGTGGACGCCGTACAGCAGGGGCACTGGCACCACCTCGGCCGGCTGGAGGCGGGCTCGCTGCTGCTCGGTCCGGTCACCGGGCCCCAACACACCCTGGTGGCCCGCCCGTTGCGGGACTGCGTGGTGCGCCGCATCAACCTGCGCGAGCTGTATCAGCCCGCGAACACCCAGACCTGGTCGTACGACGAGTACGGCAACCCCCAGTACGTGCCCCCGACTTCGAGCCCGCTCGAATACGCCCTCGCCCTCGGCGTCGGCCGCGGGCTCTCCATCCTCTTCCAGGCCCCGATGGCCACCGAGCGGGCCGCCGCGCCCACCGACGACGACGTCTTCTGGATGCAGGTCCCGCCGGGCAGCGTGCAGTACGGGTCGATGTACGGCGCGGACGCGGCGGCCGATCTGCTGATGGATCCGGCCGTCTGGCAGGACATGGTCAACCAGCAGTACCGGCTGCTGTCCACGCTGGACAAGTGGATCGAGCAGCTGGAGCGCACCCACGAGACGCGAACCGCCGCCGGGATCAAGGCTGGTGAGGCGGTGCGCGCACAGGCCGACCGGACTCTGCTGGCGTCGATCGGCAAGTCCTCGGCCCGGCGCGCGACGGCCGCCGATGCCGACGCGTCGTACGCGGCCTGCAAGTTGGTCGCCGAGGCGGCCGGCCTCACCCTCGCCGAGCCCGCGCAGAGCGGCAGCGAGAGCGACCGCCTCGACCCGGTCGAGCGCATCGCCCTCGCCTCCCGGGTCCGGGTGCGGGCCGTACGGCTCGACGGGCGCTGGTGGCGTGACAACGTCGGCCCGCTGGTGGGTCATCGGGCGTTGTCGGGGGCGCCGGTCGCGCTGCTGTGGCGGCGCGGTGGCTATGTCGCCGTCCATCCGGCGACCGGGCGCGAGACGCCGATCGAGAAGGCGAACGCGGAGGAGTTCGAGCCGCGCGCGGTGATGTTCTACCGTCCGCTGCCGGAGCGGCGGCTCAGCCCGTTCGGGTTGCTGCGCTTCTCCATGCAGGGTACCGGCAGCGACCTGACGAACCTGCTGATCAGCGGGCTGGTGACGGTCGCCATCGGCGCGCTGGTGCCGATCGCGACGGGCAAGGTGCTCGGCGAGTTCGTGCCGAAGGCGCAGACGAACCTGATCGTCCAGGTCTGTCTGGCCGTGATGATCACGAGTGTGGTGGCGGCGGCCTTCATGCTGCTGGAGAACCTCACGATCCTCCGCCTGGAGGGCCGTATCGAGGCGACGCTCCAACCGGCGGTCTGGGACCGCCTGTTGAGGTTGCCGACGAAGTTCTTCACCGAACGCTCGACGGGCGAGCTGGCCAGCGCGGCGATGGGCATCAGCTCGATCCGCCGTCTGCTGGCGGGAGTTGGACCGGTGGTCGCCCAGTCGGTGACGGTCGGCGTGATGAACCTCGGGCTGCTGTTCTGGTACAACCCCGCGATGGCGCTCGCCGCGATCGGCATGCTCGTCGTGATCGCGGCCATTTTTCTGAGCCTCGGACTGTGGCAGGTGCGCTGGCAGCGCAAGCTGGTCGTCCTCAGCAACAAGCTGAACAACCAGGCGTTCCAGACCCTGCGCGGCCTGCCGAAACTCCGCGTCGCGGCGGCCGAGAACTACGCCTACGCCGCCTGGGCCTCGGAGTTCGCCCGCAGCCGCGAACTCCAGCAGAAGGTCGGCCGGATCAAGAACCTCACCACGGTGATGGGCGCGGTGTATCTGCCGGTCTGCACCCTGCTGATGTTCATGATCCTCGCGGGTCCGGCACGCGGCTCGATGTCGGCGGCCTCCTTCCTCAGCTTCAACACCTCGGTGACGATGCTGCTGACCTCCGTCACCAGCCTCACCGGCGCCTTCGTCTCGGCGGTGTCCGCCCTCCCCCTCTTCGAGGAGATCAGGCCGGTCCTGGACGCGGCCCCGGAGGTCCGCACCGCGAGCACCCGCCCCGGTCGGCTGTCCGGCGCGATCGAGGCCCGCCGGGTCTCCTTCCGCTACGCCGACGACGGCCCCCTGGTCCTCGACGACGTGTCCTTCACTGTCCGCGCGGGTGAGTTCGTGGCGATCGTCGGTCCCAGCGGCTGCGGCAAGTCCACCCTGCTGCGCCTCCTCATCGGCTTCGACAAACCGGTCTCCGGCAGCGTGCTCTACGACGGCCAGGACCTGGGCGCCCTCGACCAGTCGGCGGTGCGTCGGCAGTGCGGGGTGGTGCTCCAGCACGCGCAGCCGTTCACCGGTTCCATCCTGGACGTCATCTGCGGCACCGAGCCGTTCACGCCGGAGGAGGCGATGGCGGCGGCGGAGATGGCGGGGCTCGCCGAGGACATCAAGCGCATGCCGATGGGCCTGCACACCATCGTCTCCGGCAGCGGCGCGGTGTCGGGCGGTCAGCGTCAACGCCTCATGATCGCCCAGGCTTTGATCCGCCGACCGCGCATCCTCTTCTTCGACGAGGCGACCAGCGCGCTGGACAACGAGACCCAGCGCACGGTGATCGAGAGCACGAAGGCCCTCAACGCGACCCGGATCGTCATCGCGCACCGCCTGTCGACCGTGCTCGACGCCGACCGCGTGATCGTCATGGAGGACGGTAAGGTCGCCCAACAGGGGCCGCCCGCACAGCTGTTGGCGGACACGGGCGGGCGACTGCACGAGCTGGTGCGGCGGCAGATGGCGTGACGGGTCAATCCAGGCGCTCCAGGCCCGGCACGGATCAGTCCAGGCCCGGCACGACCGCGCCGGAGGGCACCCCGGCCGCCAAGTAGCCCTCGTAGAACGCCTTCCACGGCGCACCGGCACCGGTGTGCGGCCCCTCGACGCGCTCGCCGCGGGCCTTCGCGTCCAGTGCGGCCAGGCAGACCTCCCAGCCGGCGCCGTTCCGGGACGCGGTGTCCGCCGCGCTCAGAACGTTGGTGAGCGTGAAGCGGGTGCGCTTCTCCTCGGTCTCTTCCAGGTCGAAGTGCAGCTCGTCGCCGCTCCATTCGAAGGACAGGTGCCGGGGCGCGTCGACGGCGATGACCCGGCCGGTCGACTCGGGCATGTTGGGGTCGCCGCTGAAGGTGACCGTCCCGCCGGGGCGCAGGTCGAACTCGGCGCGTGAGGGGAACCACTGGGCGAGTTCGTCGGGGTCGGTCACGAACTGCCAGACCCGGTCGAGGGGTTGGTCGTAGGTGCGGCTGAAACGGACGGCGGGGCGGCCGTCGTCCAGGGTCAGATACGTGCCGGTGAGGTCGACGGACATGGCGGATCAGTCCTTGGGGGTGGGTTGTGAGGTGTCGTCGTCCGAGGTCTCGTCGAGGCGTTGGCCCAACCTGTCCAGGCTGCGGTTCCACAGCTCGCGGTAGGGGGCGAGCCACGCGTCGAGTTCGGCGATCGGAGCCGGATCGAGGGCGTAGACACGGCGTTGCGCGTCCTGCCGTACCCGGACCAGGCCCGCGTCCCGCAGCACCCGCAGGTGCTTCGACGTGCTGGGCTGGCTCAGACCGCATGCCTCCACGATCTCGCCGACGGGCCGGGGCCGCTCCAGGAGCAGGCCGACGATGGCTCGCCGGTGGGGATCGGCGAGGGCGGTCCAGAGCGAGGCGTCGGACATGACCCCAATATGCCTCGCCAGTTATATTCCAGTCAAGGAATACAGCACCAGGAACCCGGAACGCGTCGACCGCCCGCACGGCGAGTTCCATCGGCGCCCGCGACCTGCCGGTACTCCGCGAGTTGCCGCGTCGGTCGTACGAGATCACCATGAATGCGTCGGAAAGGATCTCGGCGATGCCGTCGTAGTAGCCGGGTCTCCCCCCGGCCCCGCCGATCATCGACAGCGCCGGGCCGGTGCCGCGTACCTCGCAGTACAGGCCGGCTCCATCGACCTCGAACACGCCACTGCGTGTGACCGCTCCCCACCCTCTGCGAAACGTTGCCGTTTCGCAGAAAGTGGTCTAGTCTCCGATGTGTACGAAACCGTTTCGTTTACGTTTTGGTAAACCCCGAACGACTTCCCTGGAGTGGTTCCCGATGTCCCAGAAGACATTGACCGAAGACACCCGGTCGGGTGCCGGGGAGGCGCAGTCCGCGCCCTCCTCCAAGCGGTGGTGGATCCTCGCGATCGTCGCCGTCGCGCAGTTGATGGTGGTCCTCGACGCCACCATCGTGAACATCGCCCTGCCGTCGGCCCAGAAGGACCTCGGCTTCTCCGACGGCAACCGGCAGTGGATCGTCACCGCGTACGCCCTGGCGTTCGCCTCCCTGCTGCTGCTCGGCGGCCGCATCGCCGACCTGTTCGGCCGCAAGACCGCCTTCCTCGCCGGTGTCGTCGGATTCGCCGCCGCCTCCGCGCTCGGCGGCGCCGCCACCAGCTTCGAGATGCTGGTCACCGCACGCGCCCTCCAGGGCGTCGCGGGCGCGCTGCTCGCACCGGCCGCGCTCTCCCTGCTCAACACGACGTTCACGGACGCCCGTGAACGCGCCCGGGCCTTCAGCGTCTACGGCGCCATCGCCGGCGCCGGCGGTGCGGTGGGCCTGCTGCTCGGCGGTGTGCTGACCGACGCCTTCGACTGGCGCTGGACGCTCTACGTGAACGTCGCCATCGCCTTCGTCGCCTTCGCGGGGGGCTGGGTCCTGCTCAGCAACCACCGTGACGCCGCGGGCTCCAAGCTGGACGTGCCGGGCACGGTGCTGGTCGCCGGTGGCCTGTTCTCCGTCGTCTACGGCTTCTCCAACGCCGAGACTCACGACTGGAGTTCGCCGCAGACCTGGGGCTTCCTGATCGCGGGCGGTCTGCTGCTCGCCGCCTTCGCCTGGTGGCAGACCCGTGCCGCGCACCCGCTGCTGCCGCTGCGCATCCTGCTCGACCGCAACCGGGGCGCCTCGTTCCTCGCCGTGCTGATCACCGGGGCGGGCATGTTCGGCGTGTTCCTCTTCCTCACCTACTACCTGCAGCTGAACCTCGGCTTCAGCCCGACCAAGACCGGTGTCGCGTTCCTGCCGATGATCGGCGCCCTGATGGTCATGGCGCAGATCGGCACCACGATGCTCGTGCCGCGGCTCGGCCCGAAGGTCATCATTCCGCTGGGCTTCGCCATCGCCATGGTCGGCATGGCCTGGCTGACCGACATCGGGACCAGCTCCTCCTACGTGACCCATGTCCTGCCGCAGCTGATCGTGATCGGCGCTGGTCTCGGCATGGTGATGCCGCCGGCGATGCAGCTCGCCACCGGCGGTGTGGCCGCCGAGGACGCCGGTGTCGCCTCGGCGACGGTCAACGCCATGCAGCAGGTGGGCGGTTCGATCGGTACGGCGCTGCTGAACACGCTGGCCGCGAGCGCCGCGACCGACTACCTGGCCGGGAAGGACGCGCGCAGCAAGCTGGTCCAGGCGCAGGCGACGATCGAGAGCTACACCACCGCGTTCTGGTGGTCGGCGGGCTTCTTCGCCGCGGGCACGCTGATCGCGTTGGCGCTCTACCGTCGCGGGGTTCCACAGCAGGAGGCGGACGCCGCACCGGTCGTCCACATGTGACCGGCTCCGCCCGAGCCTGAGCCGCACAGACCGAGGGGCCGCCGTCCGCAGGGAGACGGCGGCCCCTCTTCACTCCCCTGTTGACAGAAAGTCAACCTTTCCGACCGAAGTTCACCATGTCGAGTGAACCAGATCTTGCGGACGGCGTGTCGGGGATGCCCGGGGCTCCTCCGGGGTAACTACCGAGACCCAATGCGTCCCGTGCCGAGGTGGAGCGGCCATGACAGCGCAAGCGGACGAACGCGACAGTCCCGCGGCCAACTCCTGTGCCCGTACGCGGTCCAGGGGTCCCTTCACGGTGGTCGAGGTCTCGGGCGAGATCGACATGGCGACAGCCGGCTTCGTCGTGGAACATCTGGACGCCGCGACCTCGGTCGACGAGCCCGACGTACTGGTGGATCTCCGGCCGGTCGAGTTCTTCGACTGCTCGGGGCTGCGGGCGCTGTGCCGGGCCGAGCGGCGGGCCAGGGAACGCGGCGGGCGGCTGCGCGTGGTGTCCGACGGGCCGCGCATCGACCGGCTGTTGCGCGCCTCGGGACTGCTCGGCCGCTTTCCGCCGCTACGCGTGCTGCCCGCGCAGGCCGAGCGCCGGGAACGATGACAGGGGCCGGCACGGGCGACCCCACACCGCCCGGCCGGCCCCTGGTTGCGGGACCGCAGTGCTCCGCGACAGGGGCACGCACTCCCCAGCTACGGACCCTCCCTGGTGCTCACGGAGACCGTGCGGTCCCGGTCTCTCAGAACGTGAAGACGCCTCCGTATCCGTAGGAGTCCTTCACGCACTCGTTGGAGAAGACGCGCTCGTAGGAGACGCGTCTGCCCTGCCAGACTCCGTCGACCGTGACGACGACGGGACGGTAGAGCTTGTTGCAGAGCACGTCGTCCCGGGCCGTGAGGGCGTCGAAGTCGCCCCCGATGCCGCGCAGTTCGGCGCAGGCCTCGGCGGCGGCCGGGTGGGTGCCGGAGGCGGTGGGCGCGCAGGTGAGGGTCACCGCGCGTTCCGGTGTGGCGAGGGCGGAGCCATTGCCGTGGCCCATGGTGAGCACCAGGGCCGAGGGGGCGTAGAGCGCGGCCGGGCCGGCTCCGTGGGCGGCGAGGGCGGACCCGGTCAGGGGTCCGCAGACGGCGGTGGCCGTCAGACCCAGGGTCGCTGCCCAGCGCGCGGTGTTCCGCATGGTGTGCATCCTTCCGCTCGATACGAACCGTTCGGGAAGCGATCGGTTCGAGGAGGTGCCGGTCCCGCTCGGTCGGTGCCGGACCGGCGGGCGCCACTCTGCCGAGTCCGTCGCGGAAACTCACATCCCACCCACAGGTTTCAGTAACCTTGCGTGTTGAATCAGTGGCGTGAAGTCACAGAATTCGAACGCGCGAACCCCGTAACCATGGGCTTCTTGATCGTCGGATCAGGTCGGATGGCCGGTTTACCCGTGCTCGCCAATCGTCCTGAAACAGTCCCGAAACATTCCGCTTCAGCTCTCGGCGCACTCCGCCGCAGTCCCTTGCGTTCTCTCCGCTCGCGAGTAATGGTCATTACATGATTACGACAGAACAGCAGGAGAAGCTTCGCGGCTGGTTCACCGGCCGTCTGCCCGACGACCTGTTCGAGGAGCTGGTCGAGGTCACGGTCGATCGCGAGGAGGTCACCGTGATCGGCCGCATCCCCGCGCCCAAGCTCGCCGAGGGCGTCTCGGACGCCGAGAAGGAGGCGGCCGTGCAGGGCCGGGTGCAGGAGTTCCGCGAGCGCACCCGGGAGACCCGGATCGCCCTCGCCCGCGAGGCCGAGCACCGGTTCCGCAGGAAGGTCTCGTGGGGTGTGGAGTGCGACGGGGAACGCTCCCTGTTCACGCACATCGCCGCGCCCGTCATGACCCGGCTTCGCCAGCCCGAGCGCCAGGTCCTCGACACCCTCATCGCCGCCGGCGTGGCCCGCAGCCGCAGCGACGCGCTGGCCTGGTGCGTCCGCCTCGTCCAGCGCCACACCGACGACTGGCTCAGCGAACTGCGCGACTCCCTCGAACACGTCCAGCGGGTCCGCGCCCAGGGCCCAGACGCCGAACCGGAGGACGCCCCGGGCGACAGCGCATAGGAACAGCGGTGGATGATTCCTCCACCCACGGCACGGAAGATGGATGAACCGTCCTCTGGTGCGGGTGTCACGGCCGGCCATAACGTCGGCAGACCCCCTGAGGACGGCATCCGTTCACCCCGCCCACCCCGCGCGCGTGAACGGCCGTCCACTCCGCCACCGCGCCACAACGCGCTCCACCGCCGTCCCCCGCTGGAGCCCCCTTGTCCCCCTCGTCTTCGCAGCCCGACCCCTCCCCCGCCACGCCGAGCCAGTCACTGACCGAGGTCGAGACCTACGGCGTCGAGCGCATCCCCGACGCGGACCGCACCGCCACCCCGCTCGACCTGTTCCGGGTCGCGTTCGGCGGTGCCAACACCTTCTCCACCTGCGTGCTGGGTGCCTTCCCGATCCTGTTCGGCCTCTCCTTCTGGCAGGGCCTCGCGGCCACGCTCCTGGGAGTCGTCGTCGGCGCGCTGATCCTGTGCCCGATGGCGGTGTTCGGCCCGGTCAACGGCACCAACAACGCGGTCGCCTCCTCCGCGCACCTGGGCGTGCACGGCCGGGTCGTCGGCTCGTTCCTGTCCCTGCTCACGGCCGTCGCGTTCTTCTCCATCTCGGTGTGGAGCTCCGGCGACGCTCTGGTCGGCGGCGCGCACCGGCTGTTCGGCCTGGAGCAGAGCACGCTCTCCTACGTCGTCGCGTACGCGCTGTTCGCGGTCCTGGTCCTCGCGGTCTGCGTCTACGGCTTCCGGTTCATGCTGTTCATCAACAAGATCGCCGTACTGTCCGCGACGGTCCTGTTCCTGCTCGGCGCGATCGCCTTCGCCGGTGACTTCGACCCGTCGTACGCCGGTGTCTTCACGTCCTCGGCGGACGCGGCGACCCAGTCGCTGTTCTGGCCGTCGTTCATCGGCGCGGCCCTGATCGTGCTGTCCAACCCGGTGTCCTTCGGCGCGTTCCTCGGCGACTGGTCGCGCTACATCCCGGCGGACACCCCGCGCCGCAAGGTGGTCGGTGCCGCGTTCCTGTCCCAGATCGCGACCCTGCTGCCGTTCGTCTTCGGTCTGGCGACCGCGAGCATCATCGCCACGAAGGCACCCAAGTACGTCGACCCGGCCGCCCCCGACTTCGTGGGCGGACTCCTCGCGATCTCGCCGAGCTGGTTCTTCCTGCCGGTCTGTCTGCTGGCCCTGATCGGCGGCATGTCGACGGGCACGACCTCGCTCTACGGCACCGGGCTCGACTTCTCGTCGGTGTTCCCGCGTCTGTCGCGGGTGCAGGCGACGTTTCTGGTCGGTGTCCTGTCGATCGCGTTCATCTTCATCGGGCGCTTCGGCCTCGACCTGGTGCAGTCGATCTCCACCTTCGCCACGATGATCATCACCTGTACGACACCGTGGATGGTCGTGATGATGCTCGGCTTCTACACCCGGCGCGGCTGGTACGACCCGGACGCGCTCCAGGTCTTCAACCGCCGTCAGCGCGGCGGGCGTTACTGGTTCGCGCACGGCTGGAACTGGCGCGGCATGACCGCCTGGTGGGTGGCCGCCGTCGTCGGTGTGCTGTTCACCGACATCCCGGGGCAGTTCGTCGGACCGCTCGGCGACCTGGCGAACGGCGTCGACATCAGCCTCCCGCTGTCGCTGGCGGTGGCCGCCGTACTGTTCCTGGGCCTGCTCCGGCTGTTCCCCGAACCCCGTGCCGCGTACGGGCCGGAGGGCGCGCGGCTGGCCCGTACCGTCGAGGTGCCGGTGCCGCCGATCACCGGCCCCGGTGCGGAGTCCAAGGCGCCCGCGCTGGCTGCCGAGGCCGGCTGATGTCGGCCTGGATCGACCTGTCGGTGCCCGTGGTCACCGGGATGCCCGTGTATCCCGGTGACCCGGCCGTCGAGGTCTCCCCCGCCCTGTGCGCACCCCGGGACGGCGTCAACGTCCTTCAGCTGCACATGGGTTCGCAGTCGGGCACGCATGTCGACGCCCCGTACCACGTGGACGACGCGTGGCCCCGCCTCGACGAACTGCCGTTGGACCGCTTCGCCGGGCACGCGGTGCCGGCCGACGTACGGGGGCTGCCGGACCGTGCGCCGATCACGCCCGACCTGCTGGCTCCCGCGCTGGGGCAGTTGAGGCCCGGGTCCCTCCTTCTGCTGGCCACGGGCTGGTCGGCGTACTGGGGCACCGACCGCTACCTCGCCCACCCGTGGCTCACCCCGGAGGCGGCCGAGGCCCTCGTCGCGGCAGGGGTCCGTACGGTCGCCGTCGACGCGCTGAGTGTCGATCCGACGCCCGAACCCGGCGATGTGACGGCCGGCTTCAGCCTGCCCGCGCACCGTGTGCTGTGCGGCGCGGGCGGGGTGATCGCCGAGAACCTCACAGGCCTGGACCCGCTGGTGGGCATCCCGGACGTGGAACTCTTCCTGTTCCCGCTGCGGCTGCCGGGGGCGGACGGTGCGCCGGTACGGGCGGTGGCGCGGGCGGTCTGATCGTTCCGGGAAGGTCGTTGTCAGACCCGGCGGTTACGTTGGGACCATGACTCGATTCGTGGTGGTGGCAGGCGCGTGGCTCGGTGCGTGGGCGTGGGACGAGGTGGTGCCCGAGCTGCGCGGGGCCGGGCACGAGGTGCATGCGCTGACCTTGTCCGGGCTCGCGGAGAAGCGGGGGATTCCAGCCGGGCAGCAGACCCATGTTCAGGACATCGTCGACGAGGTCGAGCGCCTCGATCTCCGGGACGTCGTCCTGGTCGGGCACAGTTACGCCGGCGTTCCGGTGGGCCAGGCAGCCGAGCGGATCGGCGACAGACTGGCCCGGGTGGTGTTCGTCGACGCGAACGTGCCGGTCGACGGCGAGTCGTTCCTGGACAGCTTCCCGAGCGACTTCATCAGGAAGTCGCTCGACGAGAACGGCGGCTACTGGCCGCCCCTGGACCCGGCGGACTACGCGGGCCAGGGCCTCACGGACGAGCAGATCACCCGCATAGTCACCGAGGGGACCCCGCACCCGGGTGCCGCGCTCACCGAACCGGCGGTCCTCACCCGCCCGTTGGCCGATCTCACGGCCACCTACATCAAGTGCCTGCTCGACGGCGACGAGTTGCCGGCCCCGGCGGACGAACTGGTCGCGAGCGGGCGCTGGGAGCTGGTCCGGATGGACACGGGCCACTGGCCGATGTTCTCCCAGCCCCGCGAACTGGCCCGGATACTCGTCGAGTCGGCCACCCGGTCCTGACGCACGCACGGACGCCCGCCTCTCTCCCCCCACGCCGACGAGGATTTCGCATGCCCTCCACGAAGAACGTCCTGGCGGTCGTCCCACCCCACATGGGCGGCCGCACCGCGGGAGCCGGACTCGCGACACTGCTGCCCGAGGGGGTGGACGTCATCGTCGTCGAGACGCTCGACGAGGACCCGCAGGCTCTGCGCGCGGCGCACGTCGTCATCACCGCGCTCTCCCCGGTGACCGCCGAACACCTCGCCGCCGCACCGGAGTTGGAGCTGGTGCAGTGCGCGAGTCACGGCTTCGACTACGTCGACCTGGACGCCGCGCGCACCCAAGGGGTCGTCGTCTGCACCATCGGTTCCAGCGGTGCCGAGGCGCAGAACGTGGCCGAGCAGACCTTCGCCCTGATGCTGGCGCTGGCCAAACAACTCGTCCCCGCGCACACCGCACTCGTCGAGGGCGACTGGGCGCTGCCCCGGTTGCAGCGATCCCTGACCGAGCTGTCCGGCAAGACGCTCGGCATCGTGGGACTGGGCGCCATCGGGCAGCAAGTCGCCCGCCGCGCGGCCGCGTTCGACATGACCGTCGTCTACGCCGGCCGACGCCCCGTCCCCGAGGAGACGGCAGCCCGGCTCGGCGGCGCCCGGCACGTCCCGCTCGACGAACTGCTGTGCCTCTCCGACTACGTCAGCCTGCACGCGCCGCTCACCGACGGGACCCGGCACCTCCTCAACGCGGAGCGACTCGCGCTGCTCAAGCCGAGCGCGTTCGTGATCAACACCGCGCGGGGCGCCCTGATCGACCAGGACGCCCTGGCGGACGCCCTCGAAGCCGGGGCCCTCGCGGGTGCCGGTCTGGACGTCTTCGACCCCGAACCCCCCACCCCGGCCCTGCGGTTGCTCAAGGCCCCGAACGTGGTGCTCTCACCGCACGTCGGAGGTGTGACCCGGGAGACGGTGCTTCGGATCGCGCTGGCCGCCGTGCAGAACGCCGCCGGTTACCTGACCGGCAAGTCGCCCTCCGATGTGGTCAGTTGAGCCGGTCCGCGATCTTCGCGGGGCGCGGTGCCGGGGCTCCCGTGCCGGCGATCGACAGGGAACCGGGGCTGGCCGTCACCGAGTCGGTCAGCCAGCGCTGCGCGGTGGAGCCGTCGCGGACCTTGAGGACGATGTCGGCGCCGGGGTCCTCGGTGGTGGAGGTGAGCGCGAGTTCCGCGTTCCAGCGGGGCAGCAACTCGCCCTGCACGGTGAGGTCGTAGCGGACATCGTTGCCGCGCTTCGACTTCGCGTCGGCGCAGGTGCCGAGGACGACGACACCGGCGTCCGCGTGCGAGTCCAGGCACAGCCCGGGGCTCGCCACACTGCGCAGCAGCCCGTCGGTGTCGTACGACCACTCCTGGGTCTCGGCCGACGAACAGACCGCCAGGACGACGCCGGCGCCGGCCTTCGCGGTGCCCCGGATGTCGAGGCACAGGTCGGCGGCGGCGTTGTGCAGTCTCGTCCGCTGGGGTGTGCCGGGGAGCCGGGCGGTGCCGGGTGCCGAGGTCGACACGTGTCCGGAGCCGGTGTTCGTGGTGCTGGAGGCGACGGGACCGGCGGTGCCGCCGTTGTTGTCCGGCCACAGGACGACGGCGAACACCGTCGCGAGGACCCCGGCACTGATCAGGCCGGCGCCGACGAACAGCGTTCGGGGCGACCGTTCCGACCGGGCCGACCTGGCCGCGTCCACGAGACGGCGGCCTGGTGCGGGGATCCGGGACAGCAGCCGGTGCCGTCCCGTGCTGCCGCCGGCGTGTCCGCCGTGCCGGGAGGCGGTCCTCGTCCCTGTCTCGCGGCCGGCGCGGCCGGGCCGTGATGCGAGGTAGGGGCGGGCGCCCCAGCCGAGCACGGCCTCGGCGAGGAGGACACCCAACCCGCCTTCGAAATAGCTGAGTTGTTCGGCGGCGAAACGGCAGTGGCGGCACTGGGCGAGATGCTGCTGGACATCCGGAAGCAGTCCGCCGCCGCGCCGAATCGGGACGTCGAGGAGGCGGTTGTAGAAGCGGCAATCCTGGGTCGGCGCGAGTTCCCGGTGGGCGCGTACACAGCCTTCGCGGAATTTTTCGTGCGCCTGCTGGAGAGCGGCCGACGCGTTGTCGGTATCCATGCCGAGCAGGGCCGCCGGCACGGTTATCGACTCGGCCTCGACCTCGGTGTGCCACAGCAGACACTGGGCGAACGGCGGAAGCGTCTGGAAAGACCGCTCGGCGAGCTTGCGATTTTCCGCCGTCATCGACTTCGCGGCACGCAGGGCGCGGCCCCCGGAGGGATTCCCCAGGTCGGGAACAACACTGGATATTCGTTCTTCCGTCGACCACTCCCGGATCGTGTCGCGCACGGTCAGCAGCAGCCGGGGCCGCAGCGCGACGCCGTGTTCGCCGAACGTCAGCCGGTCGAACACCCGGTGGAAAGCGGCCGCGGCGGCCATGGCGGGCACGGACCCCTCGGCGGCGAGACAGATGCCCGCGTAATCCTCGACCGGCCGCCAGTGCCGTGCCATGAGCAGCGCGACGGAATGAGCGGCCTCGCCCTCCGGACGGCCCCGCAGCCGGGCGGCCAGGGTCTCGTCGGATTCCTCGGGGGCCCCGCCGTCCGGCGGCGGGTAAGGAGGACGAGGGGGATGCGGGATGGACACGGAGTGGATTCCTCGGATTCGGTTCATCAACAGGTCAATGAGCCCCGGGCATTACCCCCGCGCGGGTGTTTCACCCTTGCACAACCCACCCTGCCCAACAAGGCACTTGGGTAACTTCCATACCATTGAAAGAAAGTCAGATGCGGCGACAACTCGGTTCACCAGCACGGGCTTTCGACTTTCCATGCGCCCCGTGTGAACCATGCGCACACGCCGGTGCGCCACGCACGCTCCCGGCACACGGCTCACCGCGGTCCACTGGGTTCGGCCCTTCTCGGAGGCCACGCGCTGGACGGCGGCTCTCCCGCGCCAAACGGCCGCCGACCCTGCTCCTCCCGCCCTCGGTCGGCGGCCCCGAGGGCGGGGGCGGCCCACCCCCGCCCTCCCACCATCAGGCCCCGGTCCCACCGATGGTGTCGAGCTCCGCGATCGCGTCGGCGGGCAGCACCAGGTCCGCGGCGGCGATGTTGTCCCGCAGATGGGCACGGGACGAGGTGCCGGGGATCAGGACGGTGGTGGCCGACCGCTGCAACAGCCAGGCCAGGGCGACCTGTTGGGCCGAGACGTCCAGCCGCGCGGCCACCTCGGACAGGGTCCGCGACTGCAGCGGGGTGAAGCCGCCGAGCGGGAAGTAGGCCGCGAACGCGATGTTCTCGGCGGCACACCGCTCGACGAGGGCGTCGTCCTCCCGGTTGGCCAGGTTGTACAGGTTCTGCACGGTGACGACCGGCGCGATGGCCTGGGCCTCGGACAGCTGGGCGGCGGAGACCGTGCTCACCCCGAGATGCCGGATCAGCCCGGCCTTCCGCAGCTCGGCCAGGGCGCCGAACTCCTCCCCGATCGACTCCTCGTAGACGCCGTGACCGGTGCCGACCCGCAGGTTCACCACGTCGAGCGCGTCGAGCCCGAGGTTGCGGAGGTTGTCGTACACCTGCGCCTTGAGGTCCTCGGGGTGCCGGGACATGATCCAGCCGCCGTCGGGGCCGCGCCGGGCGCCGACCTTGGTCACGATGCGCAGGTCGTCCGGGTAGGGGTGGAGGGCCTCCCGGATGATCTCGTTGACGACGACGGGGCCGTAGAAATCGCTCGTGTCGATGTGAGTGATGCCCCGCTCGACGGCCTCGCGGAGGACGGCCACCGCCTCGGTGCGGTCCTTCGGCGGGCCGAAGACGTGGGGGCCGGCGAGCTGCATGGCGCCGTATCCCATGCGGGTGAGGGTGAGGCCCTCGGCGAGGGTGAGGGTGCCGCCGGAGACGGTGTCGGCCATGTTGGCGCGCCTTTCGGTAGGTGATACGTGCTGCTTCCTGTCACCGACTCTGCGCCCGTCCCGGCTGAGCAGGCAGTACCCGGATGTTCCTGGTAGTGACAGGGACACGCACCTCCGAAGATTCGGACCTACGGTGGTGGGTGTGGACAGCATGAACGCGCTCGGGGAGTTTCTGCGGGCCCGCCGGGAGCGGGTCCGGCCCGAGGACGTGGGTCTGAGCGGTGGCGGGCTGCGCCGGGTGCCGGGGTTGCGCCGGGAGGAGGTCGCCCTGCTGGCCGGCATCAGCTCCGACTACTACCTGCGGCTGGAGCAGGGCCGCGACCGCAACCCGTCCGCGCAGGTGCTGGAGGCGCTGGCCCGGGTGCTGCGCCTGGACGCCTCCGCGACCGCCCATCTGCTGAGCCTCGCGCAGCCGGAGCGGCCGGCCGTGTCCCGCAGACGGGTCAGACGGCCCGAGGCGGTACCGACGAGCGTCCGCGAACTGCTCGACACCTGGTCCGGGCAACCGGCGTATGTGCAGAACCGGTTCACGGACTGCCTCGCGGCCAACGCGCTGTGCCGGGCGCTGTCCCCGAACTACACGCCGGGTGTGAACCTGCTGCGGGCGGTGTTCCTCGACCCCACCGAGCGTGAACTGCGCCGCGACTGGGAGGAGTTGACCGCCGAGGGCGTGGCGACCCTGCGCGGCCACATCGGCCCCGACGTCGACGAACCCCGGCTGGTGGAGCTGGTGGGCGAACTGTCCGTGCGCAGCGACCGCTTCCGGCTGCTGTGGAGCCGCCACGAGGTACGGCCCATGCTCGGCCGGACCAGCCTCCTCACCCACCCGCTCGTCGGCGACTTCGAACTCCGGTCGAACAAGTTCGAGATCCCGGGCACGAACGCGCTGAGCATGGTCGTCTTCCACGCCGAGCCGGGGAGCCGGAGCGCGGAACTGCTGGGGTTGCTGGGCAGCCTCGCCGCGTCCGACGGCGTCGCGCGCGAGGAGAGCCCGCGGTCGCACGAGGAAAACGCACGCCTCGACGAGGACCGCTGACACAGGACCGCTGACTGGCACTTCCGAGCTGCGGCTCAGGCCCGCTGCTCAGAACCGCGGCTCGGACCCGCTGCTCGGTACCGTCGCTCAGATCTGCCAGGAACGCAGCCGGTCCGCCGCGCCGTAGACATCCGTCTTCCCGGAGATCAGATCGCGGGCGAGGTCGACGAGGGCGCCGTAGGGCGGATCGATGCCTACGCCACTGACGAACATGTAGGCGACGGCCGTGGCGCAGGCGAAGCGGGCGTTGGCCGAGGGCAGCGGCTTGAGCAGGGCGAGGGTGTGCAGCAGGGCGGTGGCCCGCCAGGCCGGGTCGGAGTCGATGCCGAGGCGGGGCGGGTCGACGCGGTGTCGGGCGACGGCGGCCACTAACGCCGAGAAGTCGTTGATGGTGGGCTGATCCGGCAGGACTTCCTCATGGCGCTGGAGCAGCCAGGGCACGTCGATATGGATGACGGGGATGACCGGCATGCGTCAGGCGACCCGCCCCTCGCCCTTGGCCGCCGGTTCGTCGTCGGGGAACGCGGCGGCGAACTCGTCGGCGTGCGTGGCGAAGAACCGGCGGAAGGCCTCGGCGCCCTCCTGCAGCGCCCGGTGCCGGGCTATGTCGGCCGCGGCCGCCTCACGCACCAGAGCCTTCATCGACGTACCGCGCTCCTTGGCGATCTGCCGCAGGTCCTCTAGCTCGCGGTCGCTGAACTCCACGTTGAGAGCTGGCATGCCAACACGGTACCGCTCAGGTACTTAACCGTAAATACCCCCAGGTCAAGAGCTACGCCCGACGGTACCGAGCGGGCCTCAACTCCATGTCCGAATCCCGCCGGTCCCGACCCCGATTCCGGAGCAGACTCATTCCCATGACCACGATCTACACACTCACCGACAGCCCCCTGGGCGAGCTGCTCCTGACCGGCGAGAGGTCGGCCGACGGCACCCTCCTCACCTCCCTGACCATGCCGGACCACCCGACCATCGATGCCGAGTGGGAGCGCGACGACCAGGCCTTCACCGAGGCCAACCGCCAACTGTCCGCGTACTTCGCCGGACACCTCACCCACTTCGAACTCCCCCTCGCCGCCGAGGGAACGGAGTTCCAGCAGCGGGTCTGGCAGGCCCTCGACGAGATCCCGTACGGCACCACGACGACATACGGCGCACTCGCCGAACGCCTGGGCGTACCGCGCGCCGAAGTCCGGGCGCTGGGCGCGGCCCTCGGCGCCAACCCGCTGCTGCTGGTGCGCCCGTGCCACCGCGTGATCGGCGCGGACGGCTCGATGCGGGGTTATGCCGCCGGCGTCGAACGCAAGGTCCAACTGCTCACCCACGAGGGCGCGTTGCAGCCGATGCTCGGCTGACGAACGGAGAACGTCATGCGTATCACCGAGGCGCGGCAGCGCACGCAGAACACCAACTGGTCCGCTCTGGCAGAGGAGTTGGACCTGTACGGCAGCGCGCCGACCGCACAGTTGCTGACGCCGGCCGAGTGCCACGACCTGGCAGCCCTCTACGAGAAGCCGGAACGGTTCCGCACCACGGTCGACATGGCCCGACACCGCTTCGGCTCCGGCGAGTACCGCTACTTCACCCACGACCTCCCCGCACCGGTAGCCGCCCTGCGCGCCGCGCTCTACCCGCGCTTGCTCCCGATCGCCCGCGACTGGGCGGCCCGACTCGACCGCCCGTCCCCCTGGCCCGACGATCTCGACGAGTGGCTCGCCCGCTGCCACGACGCGGGCCAGGACCGTTCGGCCCAGATCCTGCTCCGCTACGGCGAGGGCGACTGGAACGCCCTCCACCGCGACGTCTTCGGCGAGTTGGTCTTCCCGCTCCAGGTGGTGATCGGCCTGGACGAGTACGGCACCGACTACACGGGCGGCGAGTTCCTGATGGTCGAGCAGCGGGCCCGAGCCCAGTCCCGGGGTACCGCGACCCCGCTCCAACAGGGCCACGGCCTGGTGTTCACGACCCGCGACCGCCCGGTGCAATCGAAACGCGGCTGGTCGGCGGGGGCCATGCGACACGGGGTGAGCACCGTACGCTCCGGCCAACGGCACGCGCTGGGGCTGGTGTTCCACGACGCGACTTGAGGGAACTGATGAACTCCGTCGCAGCCCAACGCCCCTGAAAGACCGGCGAAGCCAGGTCTCTCAGGCGCGCGGGGCTGTATCAACATGCGGCTCCGCCGCGCGGGCGCGCCCAGCCCCCGCTCACCCGCACCCACTAGCCGCCCCAGAGCCCCCGCCGCCGATAACTCCCCTCCCAGAACAGCCGGTTGAGCACCCGCACCGGCGCAGGAAAAGCCCCCAGGAACCGCTCACGGTCCACCGCCGACACCCCGTCCACAAGCCACGGCACGAACACCGCAGCCCCACGCAACCCCTGCGTCTCCCGCATCCGCCCGGTAAAAGCCCCCCAGTCCGCCCCGGTCAGCACCTCCCCCATCAACGGCAACGCCCCGTCCTCCTCATGCTTGAGGTGATCGTCAAGCGTGGCCCGCAACGCCCTTACAAGATCAGGGAGTTCGAACGCCCGCTCAGCCAGCGCAGCGTCCACCGCGTCCAACAGCGGGTCGATACGCCCATGCTCCGCCTCCATGTCATCGAGCAGCGCAAGGTCCCGCACCCGCCCCGCGACCCGTTCCCGAACCCGCGGCCACAGATCACTGTCCTCCGCGGTGTGATGGACATGCAGTTGGTGCTTGAAGTTCTCCCACCCGGCGAGAACAGGACCGGTATGCGCCCGCCCTCCCGCGACCGCCGCGGCGAGCCGCTCCAGATCGCGCCGGAACGCGTCGTGGGAGGCGTACATGGGCGTGAAGTCGATAGTCATCGTGCGGCTTCCTCCAGCTCGGGCTCGGACATGGGCAGGGCGTGCGGATTGGCGGACGGCCCGTGGTGTCGTCGTACGGCGAGACACGCGAGCGCGCCGGTCAGCAGGACGGCGACGGCGACATAGACGGCGGGGCCCATCGCATCGACGAAGCCGTGCCCGAACACCTGGCTCCCGAGGGCACGCATCCGCTCGGCGATGTCATGCGGAACCCCGGCAGGCGCACCCCCTTGCTGCCCGGCACCGACGTCGGACTCCGCCTTGGAGATCGCGGCGACGAACGACTCCCGGTAGGCGACGGGGAGTTGACCGGCCCGCGCCCGTGCCTGCTCGGTCAGGGAAGAGGCGAGCTGCGCCTGGAGCACCGCCCCGATCACAGCACCGGCAAGCACCGAACCGACCTGCCGCAGCGCGTTGGTGACACCGGACGCGGCGCCCGCGAGCCGGGGCGGGACGTTGCGCATGACCTCCGTGGCCATGGGCGCGAAGGTGCACCCGACACCCAACCCCGTGAGGAACAACGGGAACGCGATGGTCAGCCAGCCCGTGCCGACGTCCGCGACACCCACGACCCACACCAGTCCACCCGCCCAGGCGAGCAGCCCGCCCATCAGGATGAACTTGCCGCCGACCTTGTCCGCGAGCGCCCCGGCGGGCCCGGCCATGACGAACGAGCCGAGCGCCACCGGCAACAGCACGAGCCCGGCCTTCTGCGCGCTGAAGCCGAGCACGGACTGGAGGTAGATCGTCAGGGTCAGGAACATCCCGACCACGCCGAACGACACGGTGACGCCGACGAAGTTGATGAGGCTGAAGTCGCGGTCCTTGAACAGCGAGAAGGGGACCAGGGGTTCGCCGTTCTGCTGTCCGCGCTCGTGCAGCAGGAAGCCGGCGAAGAGGACGACGGCCGCGCCGAACAGGCTCCAGATCCAGGCGTTCCAGTCGTACCGCTGCCCTTCCGTCAGCCCGAACGCCAGGCAGAACAGGGCAGTTGAGGCAAGGGTGACGCCGAGGGTGTCGAAGCGGCGCCGTACCGTCCGCCGGGCGCCCGGGATGATCGCCATGGTGAGGACGAGCACCAGCGCGCCGATCGGCAGGTTGACGAAGAAGATCCAGCGCCAGGACAGATGGGTGATCAGCACCCCGCCCAGGATCGGACCCAGCGCGCCGGAGACGCCCGCCACCGCGCCCCAGATGCCCATTGCGACACCGCGCCGGTCGGCCGGGAACACCTCGGCGATGATCGACAGGGTCTGCGGCATGAGCAGCGCCGCGCCCGCGCCCTGCACCGCGCGGAACCCGATGAGTTGGGCGGGGTCCTGCGCGAGGCCGCAGGCGAGGCTGGCCAGGGTGAAGACGGTGACTCCGGCGGCGAACAGGTTCCGTTTGCCGCGCAGGTCGCCGAGGCGTCCGCCGGTGATCAACAGGACGGCCAGCGCCAGGGTGTAGGCGTTGACGATCCACAGGATCTCGTCCAGGGACGCGTCGAGGTCCTCTCCGAGCTGGGGGATCGCGATGTTCACGATCGTCAGGTCGAGGAGGGTCATGAAGAACCCGAGCGAGAGCGTGATGAGGATCGCCCAGGGGTTGCCGTGCCACTTCTTGAACACGATGTCGACTCCTTACGTCCGACTGCGCGTCCGACCGCACGTCGGACTCGCGTTCAAGAGGGCCGACCGGCCGACTGGTGTGACACGGCGCGAATTTCCCGAGACGTACGTCACATTCAGGCCGTCGGCTGTCACATTCCGACCCCCGCCGCCCCTCGCAGTTGTGAGCACGCCACTGGGGAGGCGCATACATGTCCGAGATTTCCGGGATCGCTGTCACCGATGAGGCAACCGCTGTCTTCATGGACCATCGGGAGCTGCTGTTCGGCCTCGTCTACAACATGCTGGGCAGCGTCGCCGACACCGACGACGTCCTCCAGGAGAGCTGGCTCTCCTGGACGTCGCGCGCCCGGCGCTCCCCGCTCGACACCATCACCAACCAGCGCGCCTATCTCGTCCGCATCGCCGTCAACCACGCGCTGCAGCGCCGCGCCACGATCACCCGCCGCCGCGAGACGTACGTAGGCCCGTGGCTCCCGGAGCCGTTGGTCGACCAGCCCGCCGACGACGATCCCGTGGACCCCGCCCTGCGCGCCGAGTCCGTGTCGATGGCCATGCTGGTCGTCCTGGAGTCGCTGACCCCGCTGGAGCGCGCGGTCTTCGTCCTCAACGAGGTGTTCGGTTACGCCCACACCGAGATCGCGGACATCATCGAGCGCACCCCGGCCGCCGTGCGGCAGCTCGCGCACCGGGCGCGGGCCCATGTGCACGCGCGGCGGCCGCTGTACGAGGCGCATCCCCGGGTGCGACGGGAGGCGACCGAGCGGTTCGTGCGGGCCGCGATCGGCGGGGACATCGCCTCGCTGATGGAGATCCTCGCGCCGGACGTCACGGTGTGGACCGACAGCGGGGGCAACCGGAAGCCGGCGGGACTGCGCCCGGTGCACGGGCGGGACAAGGCCGTCCGCCTCATCAACTCGTTCGCGGCCCGGCGCCGCGGCCCCCAGAACCTGGAGCTGCGCTACCGCCGCGTCAACGGCGACGACGCGGCCGTGCTGTTCGAGGGCGACTCGCCGTACGCGGTGATGGTCATGGACCTCACGCCCGAGGGCGACCAGGTGTCCGGCGTCTACATCGTGACCAACCCCGAGAAACTCACGCACGTGCACAAGAACGAGGAGGAGGACCAGTGACCGGCACTTCCACCCCCTCGCGGGGCGAACGCGTCGCCAACTGGTTCGACGGCCGCCTCGGCATCCACACCCTCGGCAAGCAGTATCTGCGGAAGGTGTTCCCGGACCACTGGTCGTTCCTGCTCGGCGAGATCTGCCTGTACAGCTTCGTGGTGCTGATCCTGACGGGCGTGTACCTCACCCTGTTCTTCCACCCGTCGATGAACGAGGTGACGTACCACGGGAGTTACGTCCCTCTCAACGGCATCCGCATGTCCGACGCCTACGCCTCGACCCTGCACCTCAGCTTCGACGTGCGGGGCGGGCTGCTGGTCCGGCAGTTGCACCACTGGGCGGCGCTGGTGTTCATCGCCGCGATGCTCACGCACATGATGCGGCACTTCTTCACGGGCTCGTTCCGCAAGCCGCGCGAGCTCAACTGGCTGTTCGGTTGGACCCTGTTGTTCCTCGGCCTGTTCGAGGGCCTCTTCGGCTACTCGCTCCCGGACGATCTGCTGTCGGGCACGGGCATGCGCTTCGTGGACGGCGCGCTGCTGTCGGTGCCGATCGTGGGGACGTACCTCTCGATGTTCCTGTTCGGCGGCGAGTACCCCGGCCACGACATCGTGTCCCGCTTCTACTCGCTCCACGTCCTGCTGATCCCCGGCGTCATGGCGGCACTTGTGGTCGTCCACATCCTCCTGGTCGTCTACCACAAGCACACCCAGTTCGCGGGCCCCGGCCGCACCGAACGCAACGTGGTGGGGGCCCCGTTCATGCCGGTCTACCTCGCGAAGGCGGGCGGCTTCTTCTTCCTGGTCTTCGGCGCCCTCACCCTCCTCGCGGCGGTGGTCTCGATCAACCCGGTCTGGTCGTACGGCCCTTACCGCGCCGACCAGGTCTCGACGGGCGCCCAGCCCGACTGGTACCTGGGGTTCGCGGAGGGTCTGGTGCGGGTGATGCCCGGGTGGGAGGTCACGGTGTGGGGGCACACGCTGGTCCTCGGGGTGCTGATCCCCATCATCGTCTTCCCGCTCCTCCTGGTCCTCATCGGCGTGTACCCGTTCCTGGAGTCCTGGCGGACCGGCGACAAACGCGAACACCACCTCCTGGACCGCCCCCGCAACCGCCCCACCCGCACCGGCATCGGCGTGGCCTGGATCAGCCTCTACCTGATCCTCCTGGCCGGCGGCGGCAACGACATCGTGGCGACCCGCCTCCACCTGTCGATCAACACGGTGACGTGGGCGGTGCGGGTCGCGGTGTTCGTCGTACCGACGGTCGCCTTCGTCGTGACCCGCCGCATCTGCCTGGGGCTCCAACTCCGGGACGCGGAACTGGTGTTGCACGGCCGTGAGACGGGCGTGATCAAGCGTCTGCCGCACGGCGAGTACGTGGAACTGCACCGGCCGCTCGACCAGGCGGAACTGCACACGTTGACCGCGCACAAGCGCCCGAGGGAACTCGTGGAACGCGAGCCCTGACGCCGCCACCAGGCCGGCCGCGGATCCCTCGCGAGCAGTCCCGCTGATCATCCCTGATCCGCCGCGAACGACGCCATCCACGCCAACGCCGCGTTCCAGTTCACCGCCGTCTCGTTGGTCGACCAGGACTGGATGTCGTCGATGTAGCAGAACTGGCCGACGCAGCCGAGGAGTTTGCTCTGTGCGTAGGGGTCCTGGATGGAGGAGTTCGCGCCCCCCGCCAGCGTGCCCCGCGGCGGGTTCGGGAGGTTCGGGTCGAGTTCGTGGGCGTACCAACGGCTGTGCTCGTTGTGGGAGTTGGCCTCGCCGTAGCCGGTGACGTACGACATGTTGAGGGCGTTGCGGCCGAAGATGTAGTCCATGCTCTGGAGCGCGCCGTCACGGTATTTCGCGGCGCCGGTGAGGTCGTACGCGGTGGCGATGACGTGCGCGTTGTTGAGGATCTGGCTGTTGGAACCCCAGTCGTAGAGGTTGCCGGGCGGCGCGTACGGCATGCCGTACGGCTGGGTTCGCAGCGTGGTCAAGTAGGTGTTCGCGCCCTCGATCACCGAGCGGCGCACCGTGTCCCGGCCGGGCAGACGGCTGGGGACCGTCGCGAGGTCGAGTCGGCCCAGTGCCGCCGTGCGCGCCCAGTCGAAGCCGAGGCTGCCGAAGATGTCGGCCGTGTTGAGAGGGGAGTTGACGATGTAGTCCGCGAACTGCCGTTCCCCCGTGGTGAGATACAGCTCGGCGGCCGCCCAGTAGAACTCGTCGGTCGCGTTGTCGTCGGGGTAGGCGCCACCGCCGATGCCGTCGTTCGGGTCCGGGTACACCGAGGGGTGCGCGACCGCCGCCGCCCACGCCTTCCTCGCCGCGGCCAGGGACTTCGCCGCGAACTCCCGGTCGTAGGGCCGGTACAGGCGTGCCGCCTGTGCCGCGGCCGCCGCGAGGTTGAGCGTCGCCTGGGTGGTCGGCGCGTGCAGTTCACGTTTCTGGGGGTCCTGGCTCGGGAGCAGCGGGAGCCCCGTCCACTGTTCGTCGTGGACCTTGTCGTGGGCCATACCGGCCAGCGGCTGCCCGTCCGGTACCTGCATCTTCAGTAGGAACTCCAGTTCCCAGCGGGCCTCGTCGAGCACGTCCGGCACCTTGTTGCCGCTCTCCGGGATGGCGAGCGTCCCGTCGCGCAGTTTGGCCGGCTGACCGGTGCGGGCCAGGTGTGAGCGCTCGTAGGTGCTGAGCAACTCCCAGGTGGAGATACCGCCGTTGACGACGTACTTGCCGTGGTCCCCCGCGTCGTACCAACCGCCGGTGACGTCAAGTGTGTAGTCGCACAGGCCGGGTTGGCAGGGCACATCGGCATCGCCCTGGTTGGGGGCGACGTTCAGGTGACCGGCCGGTCGGGCGTAGGCGGGGCGCAGGTCGTCGCGTATCCCGATGCCGCTGCGCTGGGTGTAGTAGTACTTCAGCGAGTCGAGGCGCAACTGTTCATACGCGGCCGTCCCGATGTCGAACGGGCGGCTCGTCTCCCCGTCGGCCGCCAGCGTGAAGCCCTCGCCGCGCCCCCGATACGAGCCGAAGTCGATCGACTGGACGTTCTGTCCGGAGGCCACGTCGGTGCCGCGCGGCACGGTCCGCCCGTGTGCGACGACGGCGCCCGTCGCGTTCTTCAACTCCCAGGGCAGCACGGACGTCGACGCGGTCACCAGGGTCGCGTTCTTCGGCCCACCGGGCAGATAGGCGAGCTGGTTCACCCGCACACGCGGCCCGGTGTCCGGCTCGTACACCTCCGGCGGCACCCCGCCCAACAGCGACACGTCGTCCATGCAGAAGTGCCAGGCGTCCGTGCCGCCGCCGAGCTGGAAGGCGACCTGCCCCTGCGTGGTGTCGACGGGCGAAGTGAACGTGTACGCATAGGAGTTGCCCGACCCGCTCAGCTCGGGACTGACCTCGTAGTAGGTGTCGTACGGCGCCACCGACAGCCCGACGATCGCCCGCGCCACCTGCCCCTCTGGCGAACCGGACGCCGTGAAGGCGAACTTGTACGACTCGCCCTTTACCAGCGTGATGTCGTTCTGGCCGACGGCGGCGTCCCAGCGGTTCGTCGTGCAGCCCGGCACATCCGCGCAGAGCTGTCCGTCGGACAGACCGGCGGTGACGTTGCTCGTCGTCCACCAGGGTTCGGTGGTGGTGTCGAAGGTGCCGTTCCTGACCTGCTCGACCTCGTCGGCCCCGGCCGGGCCGGCCGGCAGGGCGGTGAGCGCCGCCGCGAGGAGTGCCGTGGCGGCGAGCAGGGTCGTTCTGCGTCGTTTCACGTCTGAGCCCCTTACGGACGCGGGAGCGCTCCCACCGACTGCGGACGCAGGCCATGCTGTTCGAGACATGACACCCCGTCAACGGTCCGGACAGGCCAGATTCCCGCCCGGACCGCTGACACGTTCCCGTCCGGATCGTCGACGGGTTACGGGTCCCCTATCCGGCCGGTGCCTCCAACTTGCTGATCCGGAACGCCCCTTGAGCCGTCCCGGGGTGAGCGCTCCTCAGCGTCAGCCGCACCCGCGTTCCACGCACGGCGCCGAAGGTGACGACGGTCGGGGCATCCGAAACGGTGGCCCAGGCGACGGCGGTCCCCTCGACCGGCACCCACCTGTGCCCGTCCCACACCGCGACCGCGACGGCCGCGGGCAGACTGTGCGTCGCATCCACGGTGAACGACACCTCCACCCGGTCGAAGGACCGCCCCCTCCCCCAGTCCACCGACACCCAGTCCTCCTCGCGCGCACCACTGAACGCCGGCAGCAGAGCCGTGGCCGACTTCGAGAAGGCGTTGGACCAGCCGGTGGCCGTGTCACCGTCGAGCATGGCGGCGGGGAGCGTGTCGGGCCGACCCGAGTAACTCGCGTCGGCGTAGGGATAGTTGGGCGGCGCAGGATAGTCGGCCTCGAATCGCGGCGCCGACGTCGTGGCCGCATCCCGACCCGGTGCCGTCCGCACCGTCACCGCGCCGCCCCGCAGCCCTTCCGCCCGCGCCGTCACCTTCAGCGAGCCCGCCCGCGTGCCGGACCGCACGATCGCAAGTGCCTTGCCGTGGAAGGCGGTTCGGGTGCTCGCCTGATAGCGCTCGACGCTCTCCTCCCGGCCGTTGTCGAGCCCGGCAAGTGACCCGCCCTTCACCTCGAAGGCGATCAGATCCTCCGCGTCGGGCAGGACGACACCGTGGGCGTCGACGACCTCCGCGGTCACGAAGACCAGTGAACGGCCGTCGGCGGCGAGGGACTTGCGGTCGGCCGTGACGCGCACGGCGTGTGCGGCACCGGCCGTACGCAGCACATCGGAAGCGACCACCTTCCCGTCGCGGCTCGCCACGGCCTTCAACTCGCCCGGCTCGTACGGGACTTTCCAGGTCAGGTGGAGTTTGCCCGCGCTGCCGTTCGGACTGGTGTAACTGCCCGGGTAGGGGCCGCTGGTGAAGGTCTTGTCGTCGCCGGTGGCCTCGGTGGTCTCCAGGTAGGTGCGTCCGTCGGTGGTCTTCTTGGTATCGAACTCCCTTGTCCCCAGGGACTTTCCGTTGAGGAACAGCTCGACGGTGTCGACGTTGGCGTACGCCCACACCTCGACCGTGTCCCCGGGCTCGTGGTTCCAGGTCATCGGCACCAGATGGACCATGGGCTCATCGACCCACTGGCTGCGGAAGAGGTGGTACATGTCCTTCGGGAAGCCGGCCGTGTCGACCGCGCCGAAGAAGGACGCCTTGACCGGGAAGACGTCGTACGGCGTCGGCTCCCCGATGTAGTCGATGCCCGACCACAGGAACTGGCCCGCGAACCACTTCCGGTCACGGTCCTTCTTGTGCCCGTACTCGCCGCTCATCGTCCAGGAGGCGAGGTTGTTGTCGTACGACGAGGTGTCGCGTCGGCCCGGGGTGTGGTTCTCGCCGGTGTTCAGGTGCTCCGGCTCCTGGTAGGCGCCGCGGGTCGAGGTCTCCGAGGAGGACTCCGACTCGAAGAGGAACAGGTCCGGATAGGCCGCGTGCAGGCCGTCGACCGACTTGGCGGTGTTGTAGTTGAGGCCGAGTCCGTCGAGCTTGGCGAGCATGAGGTCGGCCGCGGAACCCTTGGCGGGCACCCCGTGGTACTTGTTCGAGCCGATGACCACGGGCCGGGTGTCGTCCGCCGCCTTGATCGCGCCGATGATGCGGTCGGCCATCGCGAGGCCCGCTGTGGAGGTCGAGTCGGGGATCTCGTTGCCGATGGACCACAGCACCACGGCGGGCGAGTTGCGGGCGGCGAGGACCATCTCGGTGGCGTCCCGCTCGCACCAGTCGTCGAAGAACCGGTGGTAGTCGTAGGTCGTCTTGCCGGTGTGCCAGCAGTCGAAGGCCTCGACCATCATCACGATGCCCAACTCCTCGCAGGCCTCGATGATTTGCGGCGAAGGCGGGTTGTGCGAGGTGCGGAAGGCGTTGACGCCCATCGACTTCATGATGCTCAACTGCCTGCGTACGGCGTCGATGCTGATCGCGGAGCCGAGGGCGCCCTGGTCGTGGTGGAGGTCGACGCCCTTGATCTTGGTGTGGGTGCCGTTGAGGGAGAAACCCTCGTCCGGGTCGAAGCGGTAGGTGCGGATGCCGAAGGGGGTGCTGTACGTGTCGACCGTCCTGCCGGCCACCCGCAGTTCGGTCTCCAGGGTGTAGCGGTGGTCCGGGGTCCCGATGTCCCACAACTCGGGCTTGGGGACGGCGAGTTCATGAGGTTCGGTTGCGCGGTCGGTGACAGCGACCGTGGAGGAGGCGCGGGCCACGGTCCGGCCGCCGGGGTCCACGACTCTCGATCCGACCTCGACCTCGCTCGCGGTGCCCGACTCGTTCACCACGGTCGTCCGCACCCGTACGACGGCTCGCTCGGTGGTGACGTCCGGGGTCGTGACGTACGTGCCCCAGCGTTCGACGTGCACCGGTTCGGTGATGACGAGGCGGGCCTCGCGGTAGATGCCGCTGCCCGAGTACCAGCGGCTGCTGGGGAGTTGGTTCCGCACCTGCACCGCGACGACGTTCTCCGTGGTGCCGTCGGTGTGCAGCAGGTCGGTGAGGTCGAGGGCGAACCCCGTGTATCCGTAGGGGTGTTGGCCGACCTGCGTGCCGTTGCAGTGGACGTACGAGTCCATGTAGACGCCGTCGAACTCGACCGAGATCCGCTTGCCCGCGAAGGCCGGCGGCAGGGTGAAGGCGATCCGGTACCAGCCGAGGCCGCCGGGGAAGAACCCGGTGCCGCTGGTCGTGCCGTATGCCGTGGTGGGGGTCTGTTCGATGCTCCAGTCGTGGGGGACCGCGACCTGGCGCCAGGCCGAGTCGTCGTAGTCGGGTGCGGCGGCCTCGGCGTAGGCGCCGGTCGAGTCGGTGATCCCGCCCGGGTTGACCAGCGCGAAGCGCCAGCCGTCCCGGAGGGGGACCGTGTGGCGGCCGGACACCCCCGCCACGGCGGCGCGTGCGTCCGGGGCGGACAGGAGTGACGCGGCCGTCGGCGCGGCCGTGGAAGCGATCAAAACCGATCTGCGAGTGACCGTCATGGCGGCTCTCCCTCATCAGGGCCCAGAAGTACTCACAACTGATCGTGACCGAACAGATTCTGACGGGGTGCCACGCGGGGCCGTCAAGGGTGCGGAGGCGGACAGCTGTCCTGTGGGCCACTTCGACCGGTTTTCCCCCTTGACCTTCGCGACCGTCGGCCCTGGGGGTTCTCGTCCGCGCGAGACTGTGACGCACTAGGCTGGAACACAAGTGACGCGCCTGTTCACTGTGAGTGTGCGCAATGGAGTGGCGACGATGAGACCGGTCTACCCGTTCGACGATGCCGCGACGGCGCGGGTTGTCATCGACGACGCGGGCACTCTGGTGGAGTGGAACGACGGGGCCAGGCGGCTCCTCGGCCACACCGCGGACGAGGTCGTGGGCCGCCCGGCCGTGCGGTTGCTGGCCGGCGGTGCCGAGGCGCTGCCCGGGATCACGGGTGCCCGCTGGGACGGCACGGTCTCGTTGCGCCACCGCGACGGGCGCGCCGTGCCCGTGTGGCTGCTGGCCCACCACCGGCGACCCCGGGACGGCGGGCCTGGCGACTGGCTCGTCGTGACCCCGTTGGAGGGAGGCGGTCCGCCCGCCTCCGAGGACCCCCTCGCGACCGCCGCGCTGACCCAGTCGCCGTGTGCCATCGCGGTCTACGACGAGCGGCTGCGGCTGAGCCGGGTCAACGACGCGATGGCCGACGTGATCGGGCTGCCCGAGGAGCGCATCCAGGGGCTGCGGATCACCGAGATCGGCGGGAAGACGCAGAGCGCGGAGCTGGAGCAGTACATGCTGCGCGTGCTCACCTCCGGCACCGCCGAGGACTTCCAGATCTACATGCGCACCGGCGGCGAGGACACCGCGCACGCGTGGCTGGCCCGGATGGCGCCCATCACCGACGCCGAGGGACGGGTGCGGGGCGTGTGTCTGGCCGCGCACGACTTCACCGAGAACTACCTGTCGCGCGAGCGGCTGCAACTCGTCAACGAGGCGAGCGTCCGCATCGGCACCACCCTCGACGTCACCCGTACGGCCCAAGAGCTCGCGGACGTCTGCGTGCCGGCGCTCGCCGACTTCGTCAGCATCGACCTGCTGGACCCGCAGGAGCACGGCGGCGAGCTCCCGACGGCGATCACCGCGCCGATCCGGCTGCGCCGGACCGCCCACCAGTCGGTGCAGCAGGGCAGCCCCGAGGCCGTCGCCAAACCGGGCCAGCTGAACCTGTACCCGGAGCAGTCCCCGCAGGCCGACGCGCTGGTCGCGGGCCGCACGCTCGTCGCCTCGGGCCAGGCCCTCGAACTCTGGCTCGCCTGGGACCGCACCCGCACCAGGCGCGTCGAGGAGTACGGCATCCACTCCTCGATGGCCGTACCGATCCAGGCCCGCGGCGTGACCCTCGGCGTGGCGGTCCTCACCCGGTACCGGCGCATCGACCCGTTCGCCGACGACGACGTCCTGCTGGCCGAGGAGGTCACGGCCCGCGCCGCCGTCTGCATCGACAACGCCCGCCGCTTCTCCCGCGAACGCGAGACCGCACTCGCTCTCCAACGCAGCCTGCTCCCCCGCAAACTCCCGCGCACGGCCGCCCTGGAAGCCGCCTCGCGCTATCTGCCGGCGGCGCGCGCCGGGGTCGGGGGCGACTGGTTCGACGTGATCCCGCTGTCCGGGATGCGGGTCGCCATGGTCGTCGGGGACGTCGTCGGCCACGGCATCCAGGCCTCCGCCACGATGGGCCGGCTGCGCACGGCCGTCCGCACCCTCGCCGACATCGACCTGGCCCCCGACGAGCTGCTGACCCACCTCGACGACCTCGTCGTACGGCTGTCCGCGGAGGCCGGCGGCGAGGGCAGCCCGGGTGAGGTCGGCGCGACCTGCCTGTACGCCGTGTACGACCCGGTGTCCCGCCGCTGCACGCTGGCCCGCGCCGGACATCCGCCGCCGGTCATGATCCGGCCGGGCGGTCCGCCCGAGCCCGTCGACCTGCCCGCGGGGCCCCCGCTCGGCCTGGGCGGGCTGCCCTTCGAGTCGGCCGAGTTCGAGCTGCCCGAGGGCACCGTGCTCGCCCTGTACACCGACGGGCTGATCGAGAACCGCGAGCGGGACCTCGACGACAGTCAACGGCTGCTGTTCGACGCCCTGTACGCCCCCTCGGACTCCCTGGACGAGACCTGCGACCGGATCCTGCACGCCGTGCTCCCGCCGGGCGGGGCGGCCGACGACGTGGCGCTGCTGCTGGCCCGCACGCAGGGACTGCCCGCCGAGCAGGTCTCGACCTGGGACATCCCGGCCGACCCGTCACTCGTCGCCCCGATCCGCAAGCAGGTCGTGGAACAGCTCGACGCCTGGAACCTGAGCGAGGCCGGGTTCACGGCCGAGCTGGTGGTGAGCGAGCTGGTCACCAACGCGATCCGCTACGGCGCGCACCCCATCCGGCTCCGGCTGATCCATGACGCGACCACGCTGATCTGCGAGGTCTCCGACACCAACCACACGGCCCCGCACCTGCGCCGCGCCAAGACCTGGGACGAGGGCGGCCGCGGGCTGCTGCTGGTCGCGCAGCTCACCCAGCGCTGGGGCAGCCGGCACACGACGGACGGCAAGACGATCTGGGCGGAGCTTTCCCTCTTCGACGAGATCTGAGCCGTGTCAGGAGAGGTCGGTCAGCCAGGGCCTGACCTGGCGGCGGGCCTCGTGCAGCCGGGACTTGAGGGTGCCGAGCGGGATGCCGAGGCGCTCGGCGATGTCGGCGTACTCCAGGTTGCAGATGTCCCGGTAGACCAGCGGCGCGACCAGATGCGGCTGCTCCCGCTCCAGGCGCTCCAGCGCCTCCAGGAGGTCGATCTTCGAGCCGGCGATCACGCTCGTGGTGCGCGGGTCGACGTGCTGTGTCACGTCGATCACAGCCGGCTGCTCGGCGGCCCGCCGCTTCAGCTCGCGGTACTTCTGCCGCGAGCCGTTGGCGACCACCGTGTAGAGCCAGGTACTGAAGAGGCTCCGGCCCTCGAACGTGCCGATCTTCCGGGCGACTTGCATCAGTACGTCCTGCGCCGCTTCCTCGGCGTCCTCGCGGCACGGCAGGAAGCGCCCGCACCGCCTCAGGACCTCGGGGCCGATCGACCGCAGCAGCTCGTCCAGGGCACCCGTGTCACCGGCCGCGGCCCGCCGCGCCAGCTCCTCGGTCCGTCCCGCGTCCCGCACTGGATCCACTCCTCCGCCTCGGTCTACGAGCAGGCATGATAGTCGCATGCACTTCGTCGAACAGATCGGCCGCTACAGACTCGAACGCCGCCTGGGCACCGGCGCGTTCGGCACGGTCTGGCTCGCGCACGACGACGTGCTCGAAGCGCCGGTGGCCGTGAAGGTCCTCGCCGACAACTGGGCGCACCGCCTCGACATCGTCGACCGTTTCCTGTCCGAGGCCCGGCTGCTGCGCCGGGCCGACTCGAACCGGGTGGTGCAGGTCTACGACATCGGTGAGCTGCCCGACGGACGGCCGTACTTCGTCATGGAGTACGCCGACGCCGGCACCCTCGCCGATCTGCTCACCGCTGGTCCGCTGCCCGTCTCCGAGGCGCTGCGGCTGACCGCGCTGGCCGCCCGGGGCGCCGCCGCGCTGCACAAGGCGGGGATCGTCCACCGCGACATCAAGCCGACCAACGTGCTGCTGCGCACCGCCCCGGACGGCAGCTACCGCGTCCTGCTCGCCGACCTGGGTCTGGCCAAGAGCCTGGCGCAGGGGTCGGGCCTCACCCTGGCCGCCGGTTCAGCGGGCTACCAGCCGCCGGAGCAGGCACAGCCCGGGTACGGCATCGACGAGCGCGCCGACGTGTACAGCCTGGGCGCGGTCGGCTACGAGCTGGTCACCGGCACGGTCCCCGGAGCGCCCGGACAGGTCGTACGGCCGGACCGGCTGCGGCCGGACGTGTCCCCCGACGTCCAGCGGGCCCTGCTCCGCGCGCTGGACCCGGACCGGGAGAAGCGTTGGCCGACGGCGCGGGAGTTCGCGGAGGAGCTGGAGCGGCTGGCCGCCGAGGCTGCCCCGACGCGCAAGCAGCGCAGGCCGCACAGCCGGCACCGGAGTGTCGCGCTGATGACGGGGCTGTTCGTCGTGGTGGCCGCCGGAGCGGCCACCGCGGTCCTGAACCTGCCCTCGTCGTCCGGGAGTTCCCAGCTGCGGGTCAAGGACAGCACCGGCCGGATCGTGGCCGAGGTGCCCAACGCGTGGGGCCGTCAGCTGCGTGACTCGGGCTGGAATCCGCAGGCGCTCGGTCTGCAGTCCGGGAACGAGCCGGGACTGGCCGTCGCCGACGACCTGTCGAAGTGGCCGGACCTGTCGGCGGACGTGAACGGCGTGTTCATCGGCCTGAGCGAACACGGCAGCGTGACGACCGAGGTGGACGGCATCGCCCACTCCGGCTGTCACTACGACGGCAGCCACGCCTATTCCAGCGCCACCTGGCGCGGCACGATCCGCACCTGGAGCGACTGCTCGGGCAGCACGGGCACCCTCTCGGAGACCGCGCTCCGCATGGTCGGCGGCGCCGCGCAGCCCCAGGTGTACGTCCAGATCCGGCAGCACAGCGGTGACGCGACCGCGCGCATACTCCGGTCGCTGCGGGTCACCTGATCACTGTCGACATCACTGTCGGAAAAAATCCGGTGATCCCGCGAACCTTTCGACGCGCACCCGCATCGGACCCTTGTGACAGCGCGCGAGGCGCTGTGCGGTGAACCTCCAGGAGTGTTGAAGATGGCGAACACGTCTCAGTCCCGGCGCCGGGCGGCCCTGCTCGTGAGCGCCGTGGCCGTACTGGGCCTGACGACGGCCTGTGGCGACGGCAGCGGCACGGTGAGCAGCCCGCAGACCCAGTCGGGTACGGCCGCTCCCGCGGGCGGCGACCCCACGACCAACGGGTCCGGCACGCCGGCCTCCACGTCGAGCGGCACCAGCACCGCCACCGGCTCGGACTCGACCTCGTCGGGTTCCTCCACGTCGACCTCCACGTCCTCGGGCTCCGGCGGCACGAGCACCGGCACCGGCACCGCGAGCAGCAGCCGGTGCCACACCTCCGAGCTGAAGGCGAAGGTCGGCGGCAACGACCCGGGCGCCGGGCAGGAGAACTTCCCGATCGTCCTCACCAACACGTCGGGCCGTACGTGTACGGTCCGCGGCTATCCCGGCGCCGCGTTCGCGAACGCGTCCGGCACCCAGCTGGGCCCGGACCCCCAGCGCGAGACGGGCACCACGGCCGCCACGGTCACGCTGAAGCCGGGGCAGAGCGCCTGGGCCGGCCTGACCTTCTCCAACCCGGAGATCAGCGGCGCGAAGACGGCGACCCCCGCCACCCTGGTGGTCACCCCGCCGGACGAGAAGGACCCGCTGAAGGTGACGTGGACGAACGGCGCGGTGCCCGTGTCGGGCAACTCGTCCTCGGTGCGTCTGACGGTGTTCAGCGCGGGTACGGGTTCCTGATCACGGGTTGCCCGCAGCGGCCTGGTTACATGGGGCGGGCACCACGTCCCGCGTCCCGGAGGACCGTCCCCTGAACACCCCGCTCGCCGAAACCCTCTCCGTCGTCCTGCTCGTCGCCGTCCTCGTGTGGGCCGTCGTCCGTCCCCTCGGGTGGCCGGAGGCGGTGATGGCGGTCCCGGCCGCCGGGATCGCCGTGGCCACCGGGGCGATCTCGCTCGACCACGCGCGGGCGGAGGCCGAGCAGCTCGGGCCGGTGGTCGGGTTCCTCGCCGCAGTCCTCGTGCTGGCCCACTTCTGCGATGTCGAGGGCCTGTTCCGGGCCTGCGGGGCCTGGATGGCGGAGTGGGCGAAGGGCAGCCCGAGCCGGCTGCTGACGGCGGTGTTCGCGCTGGCCTCGCTGATCACGGCCGTCCTGAGTCTGGACGCCACCATCGTGCTGCTGACGCCGGTCGTGTTCGCGACGGCGTCCCGGATGGGGGTCCGTCCCAAGCCGCACGTCTACGCCTGCACGCACCTCTCGAACACCGCCTCGCTGCTGCTGCCGGTCTCCAACCTGACGAACCTCCTCGCCTTCGCGGCGAGCGGCCTGAGCTTCACCCGCTTCGCCGGGCTGATGGTGCTGCCCTGGCTGGTCTCGATCGGCGCCGAGTACCTGGTGTTCCGGCGCTTCTTCGGCCGCGACCTCGCGGCGGCCGCGCCCTCCCCGGCCTCCGGCGACAAGCCCGAGCTGCCGGTGTTCGCGCTGGCGACCGTCGCCTGCACCCTCGCCGGGTTCGTGCTGACCTCCGCGATCGGCGTCGATCCGGCGTGGGCCGCGCTGGCGGGCGCCCTCGTCCTCGCCGGCCGGGCGCTGCTACGGCGCCAGGCGACCCCGCTCACGGTCGTGCGGGCCACCGCGCCGTCCTTCCTCGCGTTCGTGCTGGCGCTCGGGATCGTGGTGCGGGCCGTGGTCGACAACGGGCTCTCCGACGCGCTCGGGCACCTCCTGCCCGGCGGGACCGGCATCGCGGCCCTGCTCGGGATCGCCGCGCTGGCCGCCGTACTGGCGAATCTCATCAACAACCTGCCGGCGGTGCTGGTCCTGCTGCCGCTCACCGCGCAGTCCGGGCCCGGGGCCGTGCTCGCCGTGCTGCTCGGGGTGAACATCGGGCCGAACCTGACCTACGCCGGGTCGCTCGCGACGCTGCTGTGGCGGCGGATCGTCCATCAGCACGAACACGGCGTGGATCTCAGGGAGTTCACGAAGCTGGGGCTGCTCGCCGTGCCGTCCGCGCTCGTCCCGGCGGTGCTGGCACTGTGGGTGTCGCTCCAGGTTCTCTGACACCGAGGGAGGCCGAATGCGTGTGATCGCCTGGCTGGTCGAGGGCACATGGCCCGCCTGTGTGGACGCCGTACGGACGCACGCGCCGGAGGCGGACGAGGTGGTGCTGCTGCATGTGAGCGGGCCGGATGTGCCCGGTGTCGCGCACGGGGCGTTCGCCGGGCTGCTCGGCCGGGGTGCTCCCCAGCGTGATCCCGGGACCCGGCTGGAGGATCTCGGCAGTACGTCGGCGGCGGAGCTGCTGGACGCGGCGGCCGAGCGGCTCGGGCGGCCGTGCACCCGGATGGAACGGTCCGGGCGCGTGGAGCGCGAGGTGGTGGCCGCCGCCGGGGACGCCGATCTGCTGGTGCTGGCCCGCGACGGCGACCGGGCCCGGCTCGGCCCGCACAGTCTCGGGCCCGCCGTCCGGTTCGCCGTCGATCACGCGCCCTGTCCGGTGCTGCTGGTGTGGCCGGAGGCGGCGCCGGGCATCGCGACCCTGCCGCCTCCGCCACCGCCGCACCACTGAGGTTCAGCGACCGCCGTGGTACCCGCCGCCGTACCCGCCACCGCCGTAACCGCCGCCTCCGGACCAGCCGCCGCCCTGACCGTTGCCCTGGCAGTACGACGGGTAGTAGTCGCAGTAGTCCATGGTCGGGGCCGAGGTCGTCGGCGTGGACTGCGGGGTCGACGCGCTCGGCGTCGGGGTGGGCGTGGCTTTCGGCGTCTTCGAGGGCGTCGGGGCGGCCTTCTTCGTCGTGGGGGTCGGCGAGCCGGTGCTGTCGGTGTCCCAGTTGACGACCTGCATCTGCGGGTCGGCCTTCGACGTGTCGAAGACCCAGCGCTGGGCCGAGCCGTCCGCCCGGTTCTTCAGGACGAGGGCGCCGCCGCCGTCGGTGGAGGCGGGGGTGAGGGCCAGGTCCTGGTTCCAGCGCGGTACGAGGATGCCCTGGAGGGTGAAGTCGTAGCGGATGTTCTTCGCGGTCGCCGAGGACGTGCCGGTGCAGGGGGCGAGCTGTACCTCGAAGGCGAGGTGCGAGTCGAGGCAGAGGCCGGGGTCGGCGGTGCTGCGCAGCCGGCCGTCCGTCTCGTACGACCACTGCTGGCCGGCCGCCGAGGAACAGGTCTGCAGTTCGGCCTCGTTGCCCTTGAGGGGCTTGTTGCCGGCGACGCCGATGCACAGGCCGGACTCGACGTTGTGCAGCCGGCCGCTGAGCGTGCCCTGGGTGGTGTCGTTCTTGCTGGCCCAGGAGGGGTCGGCGGATTCCTTGCCCGTGCCGGCGGCGCCGGCGGCCTGGTTCTCCGTGGTGGTCTTGTCGCCGCCGGAGCCGCCGACGGACCACAGGACGAGCGGGAGGACGACCAGTCCGCTCACGGTCAGCACGGCCACGGCGAGGTTGCGGCGGCGGACGCGCCGGGCCGCCTTGTGAGCCGATCTGAGTTCGCCGCGCCGCGGGCCCGGCTGCACCGCGAGTTCGGTCGAGGCGGACGACACCTCGGCGGGCAGCGCGCGGCTGCCGGCCCTGACCTCCAGATAGGCCCGCGCGCCCCAGCCGAGCACCGCTTCGGCGAGTGCGATGCCGAGCCCCGCGTTGAACTGGTTCAACTGGTCGGCGGTGTACCGGCAGTGCTTGCAGACGCTGAGGTGCATGGCGAGGTCCGGGTCGACCTCCGCGCCGCCGCGCCGGAAGGTGACGTCCAGCAGCCGGATGTAGCGCATGCACTCGTCGTCCTGGGCGAGTTCGCGGTGGACCTGGAGGCACTCCTCGCGCAACCGGCCCCGGGCGCGCCCGAGTTCGATGTCGGCGCCCTCTTCGTCGAGGCCCAGCAGTCCGGCGGGTATCGAGAAGGGTTCGGACTCGACCTCGATGTGCCACAGCAGCGTGCGGGCCGACTGGGGCAGTCGCTGGAACGCCCGGGAGAGCAGGCGCCGTTCGGGCACGGGCAGCATCCGGGCCGCGCCGCGATCGCCGTCGCCGCTCGCCCAGCGCAGATCGGGGTGGAGCATGTCCTGCCGGTGGTCGGCGACCCATTCCGCGGCGATACGGCGGACGGTGACGAGCACCTGGGGACGCCAGGCCGCGGTCGGTCCCGACTGCCGCAGGGATTCCCCGAAGAGCCGGGTGAAAGCGGCCGTGGTGAGCATTCCGGCGTGGTGCGGTCCGTCGGTGCACAGCCGCGCATAGGCGAAGGCCGCTTCCCAGTGCCGGTCCAGCAGTTCGCCGACGGGTTGCAGCGCGGGCGTCGTCCCCGTCCACTTCTTCAGCTCGGCGCTGAGCTGCTCGTCGGTCACTTCGAAGTGGTGAGCGGAAGTCGGGGAATTCGAGGGACCTGCGTCCTTCACGGCTGCATTCCTCCAGGTGAAACGTGGAATTCGGCCCATACCGGCGGGTATGCGACCGCGTCGACAGGTCGACAAAGTCCACCCGTCCGATTGATGGCATCCCGAACGTCCGCCTGGGGCAGCTCTTTTGAAGCAAAGGGGGTGACGTACAGGAGCGGCCTCGAACGCGCGGAGGGGAATCATCTATGTGCCCGCGCGCCGACAGGCACACCTTTGCACAGGTCAGCGAGGCGGAACAAGGTCTTCCTGTGTTTTGTGCATTGCGGTCCGGTCCCCACATTTTGACGATTCGTCAATCGGGACCGTTATGGGATTGCCACCGTATCCACACGGGAAATCCCGAAACCATTGACCGGAGGCCGCCCGGCGCACCCCGCGCGCCGGACACGGGGACGGCCCTTCTTCCGGTTTTCCCAGGTCATCTTCCGGCTGCCCGGCCCCTTGCCGGACGAGCCACTGGAGTCACGGGAGTTGCCGACTTCCACGGCCTCACCGATGACGGAGTTCACGACCAACCAATAGGCACACGCCCGGCCTCCTGACACTGTGGTGTGACATGACACCGAGGAGGTCTGTATGACGGCCACGGACATCGGCGCGTTCGAGGAGGACGGGTTCACGGTCGCGCGCGGATTGTTCAGGTACGACGAAATCGACCGGCTCTGTGCGGAGTTCACGACGCTGCACGCCGGCGGTCCGGTGCCCGGACACTTCGAACCGCGCGTCTCCGACGATCCCCTCCGGACCCACCCGAGGGTGATGCACCCCCACGAGATCAGCCGACTCGCCCTGCGTTTCCTCCTGGAGCCCCGCCTGCGGAGCGTCCTGGAGACGCTGTTCGGCGAGGAAGTGCTGGCCGCGCAGAGCATGTTCTACTTCAAGCCGCCGGGAGCGCGCGGCCAGGCGCTGCACCAGGACAACTTCTATCTGCGGGCCGAGCCGGGCACGTGTGTGGCCGCGTGGATCGCCTGCGACGAGATCGACCGGGACAACGGCGGCCTGGAGGTCGTGCCCGGCACCCACCGCATGGACGTGTTCTGTCCGGAGGAGGCGGACGCCGGGGTGTCCTTCGCGCGCGAGTACGTGCCACCGCCGCCGGGGCTCACGCCCGTGCCGGTCGACATGGCGCCCGGGGACGTCCTGTTCTTCAACGGCAGCCTGGTGCACGGCTCCCAGCCCAATCGGAGCGCGGACCGCTTCCGCCGTTCGTTCATCGGGCACTACGTGGGCCGCTCGGCCGACCGTATCGGGAGTTTCTACCGCACGATCTCGATGAGCGGTGAGCGGGTGCCGCTGGCGGAGAGCGCCGGAGCGGGGCCGTGCGGCACGGAGTTCGCACCGCACGGCCCGCACTGACGGTTCATCAAGATGGCCTGGAGCAAGGCCTGTTGAGATATGTCAGGAGTGGCCGCTGATCGCGTGCGGAGTGTAGGGCTGCTCCAGCTCCTCCAACTCCTTGTCGCTCAGCTCCAGTTCGACGGCCGCCACGGCGTCCTCGATGTGCTGCGGCTTGGCCGCGCCGACGATCGGCGCGGCCACCGTGCTCTGGTGCAGCAGCCAGGCGAGGGCGACCTGGGCGCGCGGGACGCCACGGTCGCCGGCGATGCGGGTGACCGCCTCGACGATGGCGCGGTCGCCGTCCTGGTAGAGGCGGTTGCCGAAGTTGTCGGTGCTGCTGCGCTCGGTGACGGTGCCCCAGTCCCGGGTGAGACGGCCGCGCGCCAGCGGGCTCCAGGGCAGTACACCCACGCCCTGGTCCGCGCAGAGCGGCAGCATCTCGCGCTCCTCCTCGCGGTAGAGGAGGTTGTAGTGGTTCTGCATGGAGACGAACTTGGTCCAGCCGTGCCGCTCGGCGATGTGCTGGTGCTTGGCGAACTGCCACGCGTACATCGAACTCGCCCCGATGTAGCGGACCTTGCCCGCCTTCACCAGGTCGTGCAGCGCCTCCATCGTCTCCTCGATGGGGGTGTGCGGGTCGGCGCGGTGGATCTGGTAGAGGTCGACGTAGTCGGTGCCGAGCCGTTCGAGACTGTGGTCGATCTCCGTCATGATCGCCTTGCGGGAGAGTCCGGCGCCGTTGGGTCCGGGGCGCGTCCTGCCGTGCACCTTCGTGGCGAGGACGACCTCGTCGCGGCGGGCGAAATCGCGCAGCGCCCTGCCGGTGATCTCCTCGCTGGTGCCGTCGGAGTAGACGTTCGCCGTGTCGAGGAAGTTGATCCCGGCCTCCAGCGCCTGCCGGATCAGCGGGCGCGAGGCCTCCTCGTCGAGGGTCCACTCGTGGGTGCCGCGGTCCGGGAGGCCGTAGGTCATGCAGCCCAGAGAGATCCGCGAGACGTCCAGGCCGGTCGAACCGAGCTTCACGTACTGCATCGTTGCTGCTCCTGCCTTCGAGTTCGGTACCGCTTCGGAGCGTACGACTTCGTGAGTACTCGAAGTCGCGGATATGCGCGCGCCCTTGACGGCCGGCCCGGCCGGGCGCTTTGATCCTGGACGTGCCCGCGCGTGCGGCGCGGTACGCAGAGGTGCGCCCAGCCGGTAGCGGACACGTTCCAAGCCCGGCCACAGTCGCCAGGACCGCGGCTCCATCCGGTCCGAGGCGGGGTCGTACCCGCGATTGATGGAGCGGACATGCCCGTCAAGGGTGTCTCCCGCGTCGGAGGTCTCGGGACGGCCGCGGTCCTGAGCGGCGCCGTCGCGGCCGCGGCGGTCCTGACCTCGTGCGGAACCTCGAACAGCTCGGCGCCGGAACAGCCGTCGCGCGCGGCGCCGTCGGAGAGTCCGTCCCGCGCGGCACCGTCGAGAAGCTCCACCCCGTCGACGAGCCCTACGCCGTCGAAACGCCCCGCCCCGTCGGCGAGCGCTTCGCTTCCGGCGCCCGGCACGGTCCAACTCCCGCCGCCGCACGCCGACTTCGACTACCAGATCGGCGGCGCCTATCCCCCGCCGGCCGGTGTCCGGATCGTCAGCCGCGACCGTACGGCCTCGCCCGCGCCCGGCCTCTACAACATCTGCTACGTCAACGCCTTCCAGGCCCAGCCGGACGAGCGCGCCTCCTGGCCCGCCGACCTGCTGCTGCGGGACGCGGACGGCGAGGTGGTCGTGGACGAGGACTGGGGCGAGGCGCTGCTCGACATCGGTACGGCGGCGAAGCGGGCACGGGTGGCCGCACGGGTGAACCGGTGGATCGACGGCTGCGCGGCCAAGGGGTTCGACGCGGTCGAGCCGGACAACTACGACAGCTACACCCGCTCCCACGGCCTCCTGACGGCGAACGACGCGACCGCCTTCATCACCCTGCTCTCCCGGCACGCGCACGCCCGGTACCTGGCCATCGCCCAGAAGAACACCGTGGAGTTGGCGGGGTTCAGGAAGAAGCTCGGTCTCGACTTCGCGATCGCGGAGGAGTGCGCCGAGTACGACGAGTGCGGGGAGTACGCGAAGGCCTTCGACGACCGGGTCATCGTCATCGAGTACTCCGACTCCGGTCTGCGCACAGCCCGTTCGGGCTTCGCCGGGCGACTCAGCATCGTGCGCCGGGACGTGGACGTGTCGACGCCCGGCAGCGCCGACTACGTCCGCAAGGTGCGGTGAGGAGGCCGTCATGACGAAGGGAATGTCACGCCGTGGGCTGCTGCTCGGGACGGCCGCGATCGGGGCCGCGAGTGGTTGTGCGGGCGGTTCCTCGGACGGGGTCGGTGCGGACGGGCGGGTGACCGTGGAACTGTGGCACGGGCAGGTCGACACGGGCCGCAAGGCGGTGAAGGCGCTGGTCGCCGAGTTCAACCGGACCCACCCCACGATCCGCGTGGACCCGGGCGGCGGTGGGGTGTTGGCCGACGCGATGCTCCAGAAGGTGACCGCCGCGCTGGCCGCCGGCTCGTACCCGGACATCGCCTACATCTTCGGCTCGGACCTGGCGAGCGTGGCGCGCAGCCCCCGGGTCGTCGACCTGACGTCCGCGATGCGCAACGGGCCGACGCCGTGGGACACGTTCTGGAAGCCGGTACGGGACGCGGTCACCGTCAACGGCCGGGTGCGGGCCGCGCCCGCGGTGCTGGACTCGCTGGCCGTCGTCTACAACAAGAAACTGTTCCGGCAGGCCGGGCTCGACTACCCGGAGCCGGGTTGGAGTTGGGAGCAATTCACCGACACGGCACGGCAGTTGACCGACCACGACCGGGGCGTCTTCGGCACCGGCTGGCCGGCTGTCGGCGACGAGGACACGGTGTGGCGGCTGTGGCCGATGCTGTGGGATCTCGGCGGCGAGGTCGTGGCCCCGGACGGCAAGCACATCGGCTTCGCCGACCAGGGCGTACGAGCACTCCGGACGCTCGCCCAACTCGGCCACGACAAAAGCGCGTACCTCGACACCAAGCCCGGCAGCGAACAGCTCTACCAGGTGTTCCTGAACAGCCGGATGGCCATGGTCGCCACCGGTCCCTGGCAGTTGCCCGACATCATCACCGCGAAGATCGACTACGGGGTCGTGCCGCTGCCGACGTACAGCGGTCACGCGGTCACCATCTCCGGGCCCGACACGTGGACGGTCTTCGACAACGGTTCGGCCCGTTCCCGGGCGGCCGTGGAGTTCGTGCAGTGGATGAACTCGCCCGTCCACGACGTCCGTTGGGACATCTCGGCGGGCGGGCTGCCGCTGAGCACGGGCACCGCGGCACGGCCGGAGTGGCGGGAGCACAGCGCCCGTACGGTCGGCCTCGACGTCTTCACCGACACCCTGCGCTCGGCCCGCGTGCGGCCCGTGCACGCCGCGTATCCGCAGATCTCGCAGGCGTTGGGCGAGGCGATCGTCTCCGTGCTGCTCGGCCGGGACTCCCCCGAGAAGGCACTCCGTTCCTGTGCCGACAAGGCCGACGCGGCCCTGCTGATCCCCAGGTGACTTCCCCCTTCCGGGAGACCCCGATGTCCACACTGCCCCGCGCCCTCACCCTTCCCGCACAGCCAGCGTCCACCAGCGAGGCCGCGCGCCGCGCCGCTCGCCGTCGCGCCCGTCAAGAGCGGTCCACCGCCTGGGCGTTCATCGGTCCGTCGGTCGTGGTGATCCTCGGGCTGAGTGTCGTACCCGTCGTCTGGTCGCTGCTCCTGTCGTTCCGCGCCGACGACCTGGTCACGCCCGGCCGCTGGGTCGGCCTCGACAACTACCGCGCTCTCGCCCAGGACCCCGACTTCCGTACTGCGGTGGGCAATACGCTGCTGTACGCGGCCCTGTACGTGCCGCTCAGCCTGGTCGGCGGACTCGCGCTGGCGTTGGCCCTCAACCGCCGGATCCGGCTCATCGGCCTGTACCGCACGCTGGTGTTCATCCCGTTCGTGGTGTCGGCGACCGCGCAGGGCGTGCTGTTCTCGTTCATCCTGGACCCGGAGTTCGGCGTCGCCAACGCGCTGCTGCACCACCTCGGCATCTCCGCCCAGGGGTTCCTCGCCGACCCGGACCAGGCGCTGTACCTGCTGGTGCTGATCTCGCTGTGGAGCGGGGTGGGCTTCTGTGTGGTGGTGTACCTGGCCGCGCTCCAGGACGTGCCGCCCGAACTCGTCGAGGCGGCCCGCATCGACGGCGCCGACCGTGCGCAGGTGCTGCGCCATGTGACGCTGCCCGCGCTCACACCGGTCACGGTGTTCCTGCTGCTGTGGCAGTTCATCACCTCGCTCCAGGTCTTCGACCTGATCTACGTGACGACGAAGGGCGGCCCGCTCGGTTCGACCACGGTGATCGTGTACTTCGTCTGGCAGCAGGCCTTCCAGATGTTCACCGCGGGCTACGGCGCCGCGTCGGCGTACGTCCTCGCGGTGGCACTGCTGGTGGCGGGCGGCGCGCTGCGGGTCGTACGGCGGCGGCAGGGCCGTACGGACGGGGGTGTGCGATGAGTGCGCGGCGGGTGAGTGCGTGGCATCTGGTGCTGGCGCCGCTGGCGTTGTGCTTCGCGCTGCCGTTCGTATGGCTGCTGCTCAGCTCGGTGATGACGAACGCGGAGATCAACCGCTTCCCACCCGCCTTGTGGCCCAAGGGAGTTGACCTCGGCGGCTACCGCTATGTGCTGGGCAACGCGTTGTTCCCGCGCTGGTTCGCCAACTCGCTCATCGTGGCGTCGGTGGCGGTGGTGTCGAATCTGCTGCTGGGGTCGCTCGGCGGGTACGCGTTCGCGCGGATGCGGTTCGCCGGGTCGCGGGTGCTGCTGGGGCTGATGCTGGCGACGATGGTCGTGCCGTTCCAGCTGACGATGATCCCGACGTTCCTGGTGATGAAGTGGTTCGGGCTGATCGACACGTTGGGCGCGCTGATCCTGCCGTCGCTGGTGACGCCGTTCGCGGTGTTCCTGTTCCGGCAGTTCTTCCTCGCGTTGCCGAGGGAGATGGAGGAGGCCGCCTGGATCGACGGGTGTTCGCGGCTGCGGGTGCTGTTCTCGATCGTCATGCCGCTGGCCCGGCCGGCGCTCGCCACGGTCGCCGTCCTCACCTTCCTGTCCACCTGGAACGACCTGTCGTGGCCGCTGATCGCGATCAACCACGACACCCAGTACACGCTCCAGTTGGGCCTGACGACCTTTCAGGGACAGCACCACACCAAGTGGTCGGCGGTGATGGCGGGCAACGTCATCACGGTGGTGCCGGTGCTGGTGGCGTTCCTGCTGGCGCAGAAGACGTTCATCCAGTCGCTGACGTCGAGCGGCCTCAAGAGATGAGCCACGCAAGGTACTTGACCCATCCTCAGAGGAGCCAGATGACCGACGTCAGGATCGCCTTCGTGGGCGCCGGCAGTGTGGTGTTCACGCAGGGCCTGCTCGCCGACCTGTTCGCGTTCCCCGAACTCGCCCGCGCCCGGATCGCGTTGCATGACATCGACCCGGAACGGCTCGCGACGGCGGAGGGCGCGGCCCGCCACATCGCCCGGGTACGCGGCGCCACACCGGAGATCACCGCGCACCTCGACCGCCGACCGGCCCTCGCGGACGCCGACTTCGTCGTCAACATCGTCCAGGTCGGCATGAACGAGGCCACCCGAACCGACTTCGCGGTCCCGGCCCGCTACGGCCTGCGCCAGACGATCGCCGACACCCTCGGCATCGGCGGCATCTTCCGCGCGCTGCGCACCTTCCCGGTGCTCAAGTCACTCGCCGAGGACATGGCCGAACTCTGCCCGGACGCCCACCTGTTGAACTACACCAACCCGATGGCGATGAACCTCCTCTACCTGAGCCGCATCGCCCCCGCCCTCAGGGCTACCGGCCTGTGCCACTCGGTGTACTGGACGATGCACGACCTGTCCCAGCTGATCGGCGTCCCCTTCGAGGAGATCTCCTACCTGGCCGCCGGGGTCAACCACCAGGCCTGGGTCCTGCGTTTCGAGCAGGCCGGGCAGAGCCTCTACCCGCTCCTCGACGAGACGATCGCGAAGGACCCCGAACTCCTGCGCCGGGTCCGCGTCGACATGTACCGCCGCCTCGGCCACTACCCCACCGAGACCAGCGAGCACTCCGCCGAGTACGTGCCCTGGTATCTGCACCACCCCGAGGAGATCGAGCGGCTACGGCTGCCGGTCGGCGCGTACCTGGAGATCGTCGAGGAGAACACCCTGAGCTACGAACGCACCCGCGACGCCCTCGCCTCCGGCATCCCGCTCCCCGTCGAGGGCACGCTGGAGTACGCCCCGCAGATCATCCACAGCATCGTCACCGGCACGCCCCGCACGGTCTACGGCAACGTCCCCAACCGCGGCCTCATCGACAACCTCCCCGCGGACTCGGTCGTCGAAGTCCCGTGCCTGGTCGACGCGTCGGGCGTCCAGCCGACCCGGGTCGGCGCCCTGCCCCCGCAGTGCGCGGCCCTCAACAGCGCCTACGTCTCCGTCACCGACCTGGTGGTCCGGGCGGCCACGGACGGCGACCCGCGCCACATCCGGCACGCGGCGATGGCCGACCCGGCGACGGCGGCGGCCCTGCCGGTCGAGCGGATCTGGGACCTGTGCGACGACCTCGTCGAGGCGCACGGAGAGCTGCTGCAGCCGGAGCTGCGCGCGCCGCTGGGGCACTGACGGGCGACCGGGCGAGGCGTGACCGCCCTTGGCCGCCGGCCGTGGTACCGGAGCCAGACACAACGCGGCGTCGCGCGGCCGTCCCCGGCCGACCGACGAGGGCCCCGCAGCTGCGAGCGACGCTGCGCCGCTCGCGGACGTCCGGCGTTGGTGTGACCCGCCCTCGCCCGCCCGGCGTGGGGCGACCGGGCGGCGGCCGGGGTCCCGCATCCTCGGCGCAGGCGACCGGCACCCGGCCGGTCGTGGCCGTACGGGAGGAACGCGGTGCCGAGACGTTCGACCAGACTGAGGACTCTGCTGGGGGCGGCCGTGCTGCCGCTGGCCCTGGTGTCGCCCGCGTGGGGCGGCACGGACCCGGCGCCGTCCCCGCCCGAGCCGCCGTCGACCCTGTGCGCGCCCGCGGGCACCCTGCACGGCGCGCACGGCCAGCACGCCGTCGTCAGCCTCTGCGCGGGCAGCGGCACCCCGACCATGGCGGTCTCGGCTCCCGCGACCTGCGGACAGCTCAGGTCGGCCGTCCGGTACACGTGCCGCACCTCGGGCACCTGGACCGCCGAGCGTGACGGCGGGACGGCCGCGTCCGGCACGCTGCCGGGGTCGGGCCAGTATCCGGGCCCGGGGACGTACGACTTCACGGCCGGCGTGCGCGTCCGCTCCGCGCCCGAGGGCGTGGACCTGCAGGGCACCGTCCACGCCACGCTGACCCTGACCGCGCCGAGGCCGAAGGTCACGCACGGCATCGAGGTCGACCGGAGCACACTGCGGCCCGACTCGGTGACCACGCTGACGTACACGGTCCACCGGTACAGCGACGAGGGCGACGGCAGCGCGCGCTTCGGGCTCATCGCGGAAGAGGGCACGGGCACGGAGCTGACCACGTCCGACCCTCGCTGCGTCAACCCGCTGGTCGGCCGCCACCCGTCGAAGGACCGGCTCCCGCACGCCCTGGACTGCGCGCTCACCGATCTCCAGCCGGGCCACCCGGACACGGTGGTGGTCCGGGTCGCCCTCAAGTCCCGTTGTTCCACGGTGGTTTCGAAGCTGGGCTACTGGATGCCGCAGGGCCAGGCCCTGTACACCGGGGGCATGCTCGCGGGACCGACCGTGACCTGCGGCTAGAGCAGCTAGAGCAGGTCCAGCGCCCGCTCCCAGCCGAACTCCGGCCGCCCGCCGTCCAGTTGGACCTCGCCGGAGTACGGGTCCCCCAACCGGACGCCCATCCCGCGCAGCCGTACCAGGCTCTCCTGGTAGGCGGGGTGGGCCGCCAACGCGTCGGCCACACAAGGGAGTACGACGGTCGGGACACCCAGCCCGTACGCCTCGCACAGGGTGCCGAGGGCGAGGGTGTCCGCCGTGCCGGCCGCCCATTTGTTGATGGTGTTGAAGGTGGCGGGCGCGACGACCACGGCGACCGGGGCCGGGAAGGGGCGCGGGTCGCCCGGCACCCGCCAGGCCGACCGGACGGGGCGGCCGGTCTGTGCCTCGACGGCAGCGATGTCGAAGAAGCCGGACGCGGCGACCGGGGTCGCGATCACCCCGACCTCCCAGTCCAACTGCTGTGCGGCGGCGATCAGTTGGCCGACGTCGGCAGCGATCCCGGCGGCGCAGACGACGACGTAGAGGAAGGGTTTCCCGTCGGGTTCGGTCATCCGGGAACCCTACTGTCCGGCCTCGCGGGCCTACTGGAGCGGGAACGAGTCGCCGCGCTCGGTCTCCGGTCGGGTGCCGAAGACGCGGCGGTCCTTCTCCTTGATGAGCAGGTCGTTGATGCTGGCCTCGCGCCGGGTCATGAGGCCGTGCTCGTCGAACTCCCACAGCTCGTTGCCGTACGACCGCCACCACTGCCCGTCGGCGTCCCTGCACTCGTACTGGAAGCGGACGGCGATGCGGTTGCTGTCGAAGGCCCACAGGTCCTTGCGCAGCGCGTACTCGTGCTCGCGGGCCCACTTGGCGGTGAGGAACTCGACGATCTCGGCGCGGCCGGTGACGAAGGTGTCGCGGTTGCGCCAGACGGAGTCCTCGGAGTAGGCGAGCGCCACCCGCTGCGGGTCGCGGGTGTTCCAGGCGCCCTCGGCGGCCTGCACCTTCTGGGCCGCGGTCTCCCGGGTGAAGGGCGGGAGGGGAGGGCGGTCGGCCATGGTCGTCTCCAGAGCGGAAGAGGGCGGAGAACGCACGTTCTCCAGGGCGACTGCTAACGTAGAGAACGCTCGTTCTCACGTCAAGGAGCAGTCGAGGAGTGGGGTCGTTCCATGGACAGCGCAGTCGCCCGGGAGCAGGCGCTCGACGCCGCCGAGAAGCTGTTCTACGGGCGGGGAGTTCAGGCTGTCGGCATGGACGCCGTCCGGTCCGCATCCGGGCTCTCCCTCAAGCGGCTCTATCAACTCTTCCCCGCCAAGGAGGAGTTGGTGGAGGCGTACCTCGAACGGCGTGACCTGCGCTGGCGCGGACGCCTCGCCGAGCACGTCGCGCGGCACGATGATCCGCGGGAGCGGATTCCGGCCGTCTTCGACTGGCTGGAGGAGTGGTTCGGCGAGGCCGATTTCCGCGGGTGCGCGTGGATCAACTCGTACGGCGAACTGGGCGCGACCTCGGAGCGCGTGGTGGCCCAAGTGCGGGCGCACAAGCGGGCGTTCCGCGAGTATCTCGCCGGTCTCGTGGCGGACGCGGGACTGCCCGACGCGCTCGCCGGACAGGTGTTCCTGCTGGCCGAGGGGGCCATGGTCACGGCGGGCATCACCGGGAGCGCAGAGCCTGCGGCAGAGGCGCGCGAGGCGGCCCTGGCGTTGTCGAGCGCCAACTGAGGTCAGGCGGCGGCGAGTTCCTTGAGCGCGGAACGGGCCCGGGCGAGGGAAGCCGCCGCCAGGTCCTCCAGGCCTGCCAGTTGGGGCAGGACGTCGACCCGGGTCAGTTCGGCGGCGACGAGGTGGAGGTTCTCCGGCGGTACGCCCAGGTTGCCGAAGTAGGCCTTCAGGTACGGCATTTGGAAGTCGAGGTGTTCGCGCGGGGTGCCGGGGCCGTATCCGCCGCCGCGTGCCATGACCGCGACCACGCGGGTGTGCCGCAGGAGGCTCTCGCCGGTGTCCGGGTCGGTGAGCGCGCCGGGGAAGGTGACGCGGTCGATCCATGCCTTGAGGGTCGCGGGCACCGAGTAGTTGTACATCGGGACACCGAGCAACAGCGTGTCGGCGCCCAGCAGTTCGGTGATCAGCGGCAGGGTCAGCTCCCACTCGTGCCGCTCGGCGGCGCTCTCGATCAGTGCGGGGACCTTGGCGGGCGGGACGAATCCCTCGCGTTCCACGCGGCGGCCGAGGGTGGTGTAGGCGGAGGTGATCGGCGGCACCGGGGCGGCGGACAGGTCGCGGTGACGGCGGTCCGCCGTGCTGCCGTGCTCGGTGTGCCAGGTCCGCGCGAAGGTATCGGTGAGTTGCCTGGTCACGGAGTCGGCGGTCGTGTCGGCGCTGGAGTCGATGTGCAGCAGCATGGTGTGGTCACCTCGGTCGGTTCGGGTTCGTCGGACAGGTGACGGAGCACGGCGAGGAAAGGTGACCCATGCGGGGGCACGAGGAGTTGGCGGAGCGGTTCGAGGAGCGGCGCGGGCAGCTGCGGGCGGTCGCGTACCGGATGCTGGGTTCGCTCGGCGAGGCGGACGACGCGGTGCAGGAGGCCTGGCTACGGCTCAGCCGTACGGGCGACGACGGCATCGACAACCTCACCGCCTGGCTGACGACGGTCGCCTCCCGCGTCTGCCTGGACATGCTCCGCTCGCGCGCGTCCCGACGGGAGGATCCCTACGGCGACGACCTGCCGGAGCCGAGCGCCGACGAGCTGCCCGAGGACGAGGCCGTGCTCGCCGACTCGGTGGGGCTCGCGCTGCTGGTGGTGCTGGACACGCTGGGTCCGGCGGAGCGGGTCGCGTTCGTGCTGCACGATCTGTTCGCGGTGCCGTTCGACAGCGTCGCCGCGGTCCTGGACCGCTCCCTGCCCGCCGCGAAGAAGCTCGCCAGCCGGGCCCGGCACAAGGTGCGGGGCACGCCGGTGGTGCCGGGCGCCGGACTCGACCGGCACCGGGAGGTCGTCGAGGCGTTCCTGTCCGCCGCGCGGGGTGGTGATCTCGGCGCGCTCCTCGACGTACTCGCCCCCGATGTCGTCCGGTACGCCGACCCTGCTGTGTTGCCGCCCGGCGTGGCCGCCGAGCTGCGCGGCGCGCGGGCGGTCGCGGAGGGGACGGTACTGCTGCGGCACCGGACCCGGTTCGCGACCGTCGCCCTCGTCGACGGGGACGTGGGGATCGTGGTCGCACCGGGGGGACGGTTGCTGCTGGCTCTCCGGGTGAGGGTCGAGGGCGGGCGGGTTGCCGCGTACGAGGTGGTCTCGGGGCGGGAGGGGTTGCGGGGCGTCGAGGTGGGGGTGCTTGGGGTGGTGGGTTGAGGTGGGCGGGCTGGAGGGGTGACGGCTTCGCGGCAGGAGGGGGTGGCTCGGCGGGCCGGCCGCCTTCTGCTCAGGAACCGCTCAGCCCAGGCCGCCCGCCGCCGCACTCAGGAACCGGTCACCCAGCAGCCCCGCCCCCTGCGGAGCAGCCCGCTCAGCCCACAGCCCTGTCCGAGACCGTGATCGCGCTCACCGGGCAGGCCCGTGCCGCCTCCCTGAGCATCGGGTCGTCGGTGTCCTCCTTGCCCGGCAGCACCGTGCTGTAGCCGTCGTCGTCCTGGGTGAAGACGCCCGGGGCGGCGAGGGCGCACTGGCCCGCCCCGATGCAGATGTCCTTGTCGATGTGGATTTCGGTGTGCATGGAGCGCAGCCTCTTACCAGGTCACGGGGAGTTCCAGCATCCCCTGGATCGTGTCGCCGGGTTTGAAGGGGATCTCCTCCGCCGGCACGGCCAGGCTCAGCGTGGGCAGCCGCTCGAAGAGGCTGCGCAGGGCGATCTCCAGTTCGGCGCGGGCGAGGTTCTGGCCGAGGCACTGGTGGATGCCGAAGCCGAACGAGACGTGATGGCGGGTGGGCCGGTGCCAGTCCAGGGTGTCGGGGGCGGTGTAGACCTCCTCGTCGCGGTTGATGACCGCGGCCGAGAAGATCACACCCTCGCCGGCCCGGATCGTCGTGCCGTCCACCTCGATGTCCTCAAGGGCCTGCCGCATCAGCCCGTCCACGATGGACAGCGACCGCATCAGCTCCTCGACCGCGTCGGGCAACAGCCCTGGATCGTCCCGGAGTTCGGCGAGCCGCTCGGGGTGGAGCAGCAGCGTGTAGGTGCCCAGGGAGATCATGTTGGCGGTCGTCTCGTGGCCCGCGACGAGGAGGATGATCGCCAGGGAGATCAACTCCGCGCGGTCCAGCGCCCCTTCGCTCAGCTGGTCCCGGACGAGTTCGTCCAGCAGCCCCTCGCCCGGACTCCGCTGCTTGCGGTCGATCAACTCGCCCAGATACGCCTCCAGTTGATCGCGGGCGTCCTGGCTGTCCTCCGGCTTCGGACCGCGCAGCAGGCGCCGGGACTGGGCCTCGAAGAACTCGTGGTCGGAGTACGGGACGCCGAGCAGCGCACAGATCACCATCGAGGGAACGGGCAGCGCGAACGCGGGCACCAGGTCGGCGGTCGGGCCCTGGGCGATCATCGCGTCGAGCCGTTCGTCGACGATCCGCTGGATGTCGGGCCGCATCGCCGTGGCGCGTTTGACGGTGAAGGAGGGGATCATCATCCGCCGCTGGGTGCGGTGCTTGGGGTCGTTCTCACCGAGCAGGGCGACCTTGCGGTTCCGGACCGCCGCGAACCGTTCGTTGGTCGCGGGGAAGTCGGGCCGGCTGCGGTCGGTGGACAGCCGCTGGTCGGCCAGCAGTGCGCGGGCGGCGGTGTGCCCGGTGACGAGCCATGCCGTGCGGCCGTCGTACAGCGTGATGCGGGTCAGGGGGCGGGCGCTGCGGAGGGAGTCGTAGCCGGCGGGCGGGTGGTAGGGGCAGGTGCGGTCCTGCGGGAAGGAGACGGGTTCGGGCTGGTCGGTCAGATCCGTCAGTTCCGTCAGATCCGTCATGGAAGACCTCGCAGACGAAGAGTGCGTCTTGCCGATCTTCATTAGATGCCCGAGGCACCTATGAGGCCACCTGAAGTTCGGCCAGATCGGTGGTCCCTACAATCTGGCCGAACCCGATGGCCCCGGCCCGCCCGACGATCAGGGTCGCGAGGCCGGACGAACGTCACCCGCCCACGACCGGAGTCCCGCCGTCCGCCGGGGCGAAGGCCAGAGACACGGCGAGGCTGTCCTCGTACACATGGTGGCGGACGATCAGTCCGTCCCGGACGGTGAGATGAAGGGCGAACCTGGCGTGATACGACCGTCCGGTGGGCCTGGCGGTCAGCCGGATCTCGCCGAGAACCACCGCGTCCTCGCCGTCGACCAGGACGCGCTCGATCTCCGTGCCCACCTGTCCCGGCACATGGTGGGCGGCGAGATCCCGGAAGTGGTCGGCGGCGTCGGCCCGGGAGGCGCGGTGCCGGATCCACGGGGTGGCGGGACGGCCGTGCTGGTCCTCGGGCCAGTCAAGCCTCCAGTCGACGTGCTCGGCGTACAACTCGGCGATGTGCTCGGGCTCGGCGTGGCCGATGCGGTGCAGGAGGTCTTCCACGAGGGTGCGCGTGGTCGGGGGCGTGGACATCGGGCGCTCTCCTTCGGCCGGTGATCGTGTGGGGTGCCGACTGTGCCGGAGAGCCCGTTCCGGTGCGATTACCTCCGAGGTCGTCACCCGGTGGAGGGGGCGTGGCCGAAGAGAGTCGCGGTATGGATGAATCACGCACCGGCTGGTGTTGAATCTCGGTGCGAGACAGCCGTAGAACGCGAGATGGGACGATTGCCATGCCTCTTGAGGGCGAGTACGAACCCAGCCCGGCGCAGTGGGTACGCGACCAGGTCGAGCTGTACGAGAGCTCCGGCGGTACCAAGGGGACGACGTTGATGGACACGGGTCTGCCCGTGATCCTGCTGACGACGGTGGGTGCCAAGAGCGGAAAGCTCCGTAAGACCCCGCTGATGCGTGTCGAGCACGACGGGACCTATGCCGTCGTCGCCTCGCAGGGCGGCGCTCCCAAGCACCCGGTCTGGTACTTCAATGTGCGGGCCGATCCGCGTGTCGAGCTTCAGGACGGACCGCAGAAGTGGGACCTGACGGCCCGCGAGGTCACCGGCGACGAGAAGGCCGTGTGGTGGGAGCGGGCGGTCGCCGCGTACCCCCCGTACGCCGAGTACCAGACGAAGACGGACCGGCAGATCCCCGTGTTCGTTCTCGAACCGGCCGCCGGAAGCTGAGACCCGGGGACTGACCGGCCCGGAGAAATTTTCTTGTTTCCGGGGCGCATGAACCGGTGCCCGTCGGGCATCCGACGTTCAGGCCTCGCCGCGCTCCCCCGTCGCGGCGGGGCTTTCCCTTGCCTCCTCCACCGGCCGGTCGGTGATGTCCAGGAAGATCTCGCCGGCCTCCGACACCGCCTCGCCGAGCGACCGCTTGATGCGCACCGAGACCTCCTCGACCCGCTCGCTGTCCATCCCGGGGACCAGGTCGATCCGGGCGGCGACCATCGTCGAGTCGAGTCCCATCCGCATCGTGAACAGCGCCTCGACGCTGTCGATCTCGGGCTCGGCCGCCAGCAACTCGCGGATCCTGTCGCTCAGTTCGGGGTCGACGGCCTCGCCGATGAGCTGGTCGCGGGCGTCGCGGCCCAGGCGGTAGGCGACGTAACCGAGCAGCAGTCCGATCGCGATCGACGCAGACGCCTCCCACACCACCTGTCCGGTGATCATGTGCAGGGCCATGCCGACGATGGCGAGGGTCACGCCGAGCACGGCCGTGCCGTCCTCCGCCACGACGGTCCGCAGCGCGGGGTCGCGCAGCGCGTCCATGCCGCCGCCCTGGGCGCGCACCTGGTGCAGGGCCCGCAGCAGGGAGATCCCCTCCACGACCAGCGCGACGGCGAGCACGATCAGGCCCACCACATAGCCGGTGGACGACTCCTCGGCTCCGTTGCGCAGCGCCTCGATCCCCTGGAACACGGAGAAACAGGCGCCCATCACGAAGATCCCGACGGCCGCGAGCAGCGACCAGAAGAACCGCTCCTTGCCGTACCCGAAGGGGTGCCGGCGGTCGGCGGGGCGGCGGCTGCGGCGCAGGGCCGCGAGGAGGAAGACCTCGTTGAGGCTGTCGGCCACGGAGTGCGCGGCCTCCGAGAGCATCGCGGGCGACCCCGCGACCAGACCCCCGACGGCCTTGGCGGCCGCGATCACCAGGTTCGCGGCGAGGGCCACGAGGACGGTGACGCGGGTCTTCCGGTCCGGCGCGCCATCGGATTCCTGATCCGGCGCACGGTCGGGTTCGGGGTCCGTCGTACGGTCGGGCGGGTGATCCTTCGTCGGGTCGGCCGCTGTATCGCTCATCTACCCCGACTGCCCCTGAGGGTGCTGCTCACACCCTCTACCGGAGGACCGGTTTCGATGACACCGTCGGGACGGCGGCCGTGCCGACCCGCCCGTTCGTCCGCAGAAGGAGATCAGCGTGGCCAAGATCAAGAAGAAGAAGCTCCCTCTCGTCTACCAGCCCGTCGGCCTCGTCCTGGGCCTGATGAGCGGTGCCCTCGCCGGCCGTGCCTTCCGCGCCACGTGGAAGGCGATACGGCACGAGGACAACGCGCCCGACCCGCTGGACCGGGACCGCGGCTGGGCCGAGATCCTGCTCGCCGCCGCGCTCCAGGGCGCCCTCTTCGCCGTGGCGCGCAGCGCGGCGGACCGCACCGGCGCGAAGGCCATCGAACGCTCGACCGGGATCTGGCCGGCGAAGGACAAGGGTGGCCGGGAGTAGGGCGGTTGGGAGCGGAGCGGCCGGAAGCGAGGTCGCTCAGAACTGGTCGGTGGCCGTCGGCGGTACCGGGCGGAGGGTGAAGGAGTGGCCGGCCGGGTCCGCGTACACGCGCTCCTCGTACGGGCCCGGCATGTCCTTGGTCTCCAGCGGGCGGCCGCCGAGTCCGACGATCCGGCGCTCCGCCTCGTCCAGGTCCTCCACCAGGAAGTCGAGGTGGACCTGTTGGTTATTCTCGGCGCGGGGCCAGCTCGGCGGGGTGGCGCTGAGGTCCCGGCGGAACGCCAGCCGGGTCCCGTCGGCGCCCCTGATCTCCACCTGGTCGAGGGTGATGTCCGTCTGCTCGCCGTCCAGCAACTCCGTGTAGAACACGGCAAGTTTCTCCGGCTCGACCGCGTCGAGCACCACGAAGCCAGCGTTGACCAATGCCATGGGTCCTCCGAAGATTCAGGCGGGCAAGGGTCGAGTCCGGTTGCCTCGCCCCCAACGGATATCCCCGTTCGGCCAGTTGATGCCGAGAACCGGAGTCGATCAACGAACGTGCAACAACCGCGCGACTCCCCTGGTTCGGGTGGGACGCGGGATGCAAGGGTGAGACGGGTGAAACCTCGTATCGCCGTAGTGACCCTCGCCGTCTGCACCGCGCTCGCTCCGCTCAGCGGATGCGGGAGCGGCACCGGCGCCCATGGATCGACCCCGTCCTCAGGAGAACCGACGACGGCCGCCACGAGCCGGACTCCCGCTCCGGGCAAGGGTTCCAAGGACCCCGACGACATCAACGGCGACGGTCACCGCGACCTCGTGGTGCCGATCGTCGTCGGCGGCGGCGAGGGCGCCACCGACGAACGGGTCGGTGTGGTCTACGGATCGGCCAAGGGCCTCGACCCGTCGACGCGCACGGTCTACGGCCGCACCGACCTGGGCCTGCCCGAACCCGGCAGGCAACTCCTCGCCCCGAAGGGCTCGTTGTCCGCCGCCGACCTCACCACCGCCGACCTGGACGGCGACGGCTTCCCGGACTTCGTCACCACCGTCCGGGGCGCTATGACCTCGGACAGCAACGTCACCGCCCCGCGCACCCTCCCGTACATAACGTGGGGCGGCCCGGGCGGACCGAAGGCGAAGACCCCCGCCACGCCGGTCCAACTCCCGCAGAGCGCGACGAAGTTGGGCGTCCAGTCCGTGGTGCGCGGTGACTTCGACGGGGACGGGCACCACGACCTCGCCGGGTTCGCGTACAACCACTCGTCCATGGTGGTGATGTACGGCCCGTTCACGCGCTCGGGCGCACCCGCCCGTACCGACACGAGCCTCCCCTGGGCGGACGGCGATCTCACCGCCGACGCCATCGCCCCGTCCGGCACGCCCCGCGCGACCTCGCTCCTGATGCACGCGGTGAGCGACGGCGAGCAGTCCGGCAACACCCTCTACACCGCCCACCGAGGTTCCCAACTGTCAGCTGCCGGACGAGAGTTGAGGAGCGGCAACGCCCACGCGTTCGGCGACTTCGACGGCGACGGGCAGCGCGATGTGGCGGTCGGCGACGACGGCAGCCGTAACGACGAACCCGGCTACGAGACCGAGCCGGCCGACGTCGACGGTTCGCTCGCCGTGTATCCCGGCACCGGCGGCGCACCGGTGACGTACCGGCTCCCCGAGGCGCCGAAGTCCGCGCGCACCCAGTACGGGCCCGGTGGTTATGTGTCCGCCGACCCGGACGGCGACGGCCGTGACGGCATCCTCGTCGCCACGTACGAGGGCGCGACGCTCATCGACGCTACCCGGCGGACCACGGTCCTGCGCGACGGGCCCGCCGTGGAGGACGGCAGGAAGATCCCGGCGAAGTGGCGGCACGCCCGGCCCGCGGGGGCCGCCGACTTCGATGGTGACGGCAAGGATGAACTGGTCCTGAACTGGGGCGCGGACGCGAAATTCGGCACCTACGGCGAGGACCCCACGCGCTGGTGGATCACCGACGGTACGACGACCGCGAACAAGGCGACGTTCACCACGACGGCCTTCGCCCCGCGCTCCTCGCAAGCCCCGACCACCTCGTAGGGAAGGGGCTCAGTCGGCCACGAGCCACTCCCCGTCGCGCATCAGGTCCCGCCCCTTCAGCTCGTTGGCCTCTCGCCAGGCCTGGACCCGCTGCGGCCGGATCCTGAAGTACAGGTAGGGCGTGGCGAGTTGGCGCGGGTCGAAGCCGGTCTTCGAGGCGAAGATCTCGGCGTCCTCCTCGGGCAGGTCGGCCGGCGTCAGCATCGCCACCGTGCCCTCGATCATCACGACGTCCCGGGTCGGGCCGATGCCGAGCCGGGCGACGCCGGTCGCCGCGAGGTTGCGGCCGGTGGGGCTCGCGGCCGGGGTGGCGAACAGCAGGGTGGTGCCGTCCCACACGAACGACAGCGGAACGAGATGGGGCGCTCCCCCGTCCTCGCCGGCCGTGGCGACCCAGGCGTCCTCGTCGTCCTCAAGCCGACGGAGCGTGTCCTGCTTGCGCTGCTTCGCGGTGCGTGCGGGCTCGTGAGTCATGGCCCCAGTCTGCCGCTCAGCCCTCCGCCGCCGCACGGATCTCGGCGAGGCGTGCCGCCGCCGCGCTCAGCAGCAGATCCAGGGCGGCCGGGTAGGAACTGTGCCGCATCGTGGCCACAAGATGCCGGGCCGTCGCCGCGATGTGCGGGTACGTGTCGGCGGGCAGCCGCGCGTACGTCGCCTGCCATACGGCCGCCTCCGCCTCGCGGGCCGCCTTCGGCAACGCCGTGTTCGCGGAGTCGAGGGCACCGAAGGCGAGGGCCTGGTCGACGTAGGCGTGGTAGATCCGCACCGCCTCGGCGTCGGGGAACCCGGCCCCGCGCAGCACCCCGAGGATCGCCTCCACGGCCTGGATCTCGTACACCCGCCCGGTCACCCGGTACGAGCTGAGCACCGCCGCCCGCGGATGCGCGAGCGCCCCGGCGTGCACACGCAGCCCCAGTTCCCGCAGGTCGGCCCGCCAGTCGCCGCTGGGCCGCCAGGTGCGCAGCGTCCGGCCGATCAGCTCGTCCGCGACGGCGAGCATCAGGTCGTCGGCGTGCCGGAAGTACCGGTACAGGGAGCTGGGATCGGCGCCGAGGGCACGGCCCAGCCGGCGCACGGACAAGGCCTCGGCGCCATGCTCCTCGATCAGCCTCAGCGCGGTCTGGACGATCAGTTCCTCGGACAGGACGACGCCCTGCTTGGTGGGGCGCCTGCGCTGCCGGGCGGCAGCCGGGACGACACGCTCGCTCATACGGCACCTCCTCCATGGTCTCGTCCGGGTTCCCGCACCTTACGACAACACCGTTGACCTGTTGAGTGCGCGGGCAGTTTCATGTGCGTTCACCGGGGCCGTTCGGGCCCCCCGGTGCGAGCGGAGAGCACGCCATGAACGACACGCCACCCCCGTCGGGGCCCGCACTGCGCAAGTCCCTCGGTCTGCTGGACGGCGTCGCCATCGCCGCGTCCAGCACGGCCGCGACCACCAGCATCGGCATCGGTCTGGGCGTGACCGCCGGGGTGGTCGGGCTGCATCTGCCGGCCATCATGCTGCTCGCGTTCCTGCCGATCCTGGGCATCGCGGGCGCCTACTCCCGGCTCAACAAGGTCGAGCCGAACGCGGGCAACGGCTATGTGTGGGTGGGCCGTTCACTCACTCCGTGGCTGGGCTTCCTGGTCGGCTGGGTGAACATCGTCGCCACGATCGCGTTCCTCGCGTACACCACGGCGGTCACGGGCTCGGCCATGATCCAGCTGGCCGGTGAGGCAGGAATGCACGAGGTGGGCGGCCTCACCCTCGACCCCGGCTCGACGGCCCAGACAACCGCCGTAGGCATCCTGATCCTCGTCGCCGTCACCCTCACCGCCGTGACCGGCGTCCGCACGGCGGCCCGCCTCCAGACGGGACTGCTGATCTTCGAGTACGTCGTTCTCCTCGGCTTCTGCGGCTACGGCATCGTCACCGGCCCGCACGCCTTCAGCCTGAGCTGGTTCGACCCGTTCGCGATCCCCTCGGCGTCGGCGCTCGCACAGGGCCTGTTGCTGTCGGTGTTCTGCTACTGGGGCTTCGAGGCCGCGTTCACCGTGAACGAGGAGGTGCGTGACCCGCGCGACGCGTCCCGGGCCGGGCTGATCACCCTGGTGACGATGCTGGGCCTGTTCCTGCTCGGCTCGATCGCCTTCCAACGGGTGCTGTCCGAGGACGAGTTGGCGGGCCACGGCGCGCAGGGCCTGGCGTACTTCGGCGACCGCCTCGCCTCCCAGCCCCTGGCCGCACTCCCCCTGGTCGCCCTGATGTTCTCGGCGGTCGCATCCCTCCAGGCCGGCGTGATCCCCACCGCCCGAGGGATGTTCGCGATGAGCCGCGACCGCACCCTCGGCCCGGTCTGGGGAAAGGTCAGCGCCCGCTACGGCACTCCGGCCCTCGGCACCTTGCTGATCGGCGCGCTGGCAACGGCAGTCGCGGCACTGTCACTCGTGATTCCCCGCCTGGCCGACATGATCATGGCCACGGTGAACGCCGTAGGGATCGTCGTCGCCCTCTCCTACGCACTCACCGCCCTGGCCGCCGCCGTACGCTTCCGCTCCCTCCTCCGGGAGGACTGGCGGCAGGGCGTGCGCGCGGTCGTACTGCCCACGCTGAGCGCCATGTCCCTTCTGGCACTGGGCGGTTACCTCGGCTGGTCCTTCTACACCTCCACCGATCACCTCGAAGTCAGCGCGGACAACGGATGGTTCCTGCTGCTGACTCCGCTGGCGATGATCGTGTCGGGCTTCCTGGCCGCCGCATGGGCGAAGTGGGTGCGCAGATCGCCGTACTTCCACTCGGGCCGAGGCACCGACGCCGACGCGCCACGGCTCCTCGCCACCACCCGATAACCCCGCAAGGATACGAACCATGCACGCAGACCTCCTCTTCACCAACGGCCCTGTCCTCACCCCCGAGGGCCGCACCGCGACCGCCGTGGCCGTCACCGGCGACCGGATCACCGCCGTAGGCCATGGCGAGGTGCACGACCTCGCCGGGCCGCGCACTCAAGTCGTCGATCTGGCGGGGCGGTTGCTGTTGCCCGGGTTCCAGGACGCGCATGTGCATCCGGTGCCGGCGGGGCTTGAGCTGACCCAGTGCGATCTGACGCGGGCCAAGACGGCGGACGACACGATCGCCGCTGTACGGGCCTACGCCGACGCGCATCCCGAGCGGGAGTGGATCACCGGGGGCGGCTGGTCGATGGAGGCGTTCGCGGGGGGCACGCCGACGAAGGAGCTGCTGGACTCGGTCGTACCGGACCGGCCGGTGTATCTGCCCAACCGGGACCATCACGGCGCCTGGGTCAACAGCCGGGCCCTCCAACTCGCGGGCATCACACGGGAGATGCCCGACCCGGTGGACGGCCGGATCGAGCGGAACGCGTCGGGCGAACCGGCCGGGACGCTCCAGGAGGGCGCGATGCAGCTGGTCGGCCGCCTCACACCACCCGCGACACAGGCCGACCGGCTCGCCGCACTCCTGCACGCCCAGCGGCATCTGCACGCGCTCGGCATCACGGCCTGGCAGGACGCGCTGGTCGGCGAGTTCCTGGGGATGGACGACCCGTCGGACGCGTATCTCGCCGCCGCCCGGGACGGCTCGCTCACCGCGCGGGTCGTAGGCGCGCTGTGGTGGGACCGGGAGCGCGGGGCCGAACAGATCCCCGAACTCGTCGAGCGCCGGGCCGTGTTGAGCCACGGCCGATTCCGCGCGAGCAGCGTGAAACTGATGCTGGACGGGGTCGCCGAGACCGGCACGGCCGCCCTGCTCGACCCCTACCTCGACAAGTGCGGCTGCGCCACGGCCAATCGGGGCACCAGCTTCATCGACCCGGACCAACTGCCCAAGTACGTAACCGAGTTGGACGCGCTCGGCTTCCAGTGCCACTTCCACGCGCTGGGCGACAGGGCCGTAAGGGACGCGCTGGACGCCGTAGAGGCGGCGCGGGCCGCGAACGGGCCGAGTGGCACCCGGCCACACCTCGCGCACCTTCAGGTGGTGCACCCGGACGACGTGGCGCGCTTCGCTCACCTCGGCGCGGTGGCGAACATCCAGCCGCTGTGGGCCGCGCACGAACCGCAGATGGACGAGCTGACGATTCCGTTCCTCGGGCCCCAACGGGCCTTGTGGCAGTACCCGTTCGGGTCGCTGCTGCGTTCCGGAACCACCCTGGCCGCGGGCAGCGACTGGCCGGTGAGCAGTCCCGACCCGCTCCAGGGCATCCATGTCGCCGTCAACCGCGTCGAACCCGGGGGCGCGGGACCGGTGTTCCTGCCGGGCGAGCGCCTCGACCTCGCTGCGGCCATCACGGCGTACACGGCGGGTTCGGCGTACGCGAACCACCTGGACGACACAGGCCGCATCGCGGCGGGGGCGTTGGCGGATCTGGTGGTCCTGGACCGCGACCCGTTCGCCGCTCCGCCGGAGGAGATCGCGGAGACGCAGGTAGCGCTTACTTACGTGGGAGGGACGGGAGTGTACGCAGCTCAGGAGGCGTGAGCAGTAACAGGGATCACGATCGGGGCGCGGTGTAGATCATCTAGGCTCTGGGCAGCCTCGTAACCGCTTGTGGGACCAACTTTCGTACCACGAAGCGCAGTTCGAGGGTGCGGGCGGTCGAACGGACCGTCCGCTCGCAGTGGGGGGACTCAGTGTTCCGTCTCCCGAAAGGAAGCGCATGCCTCAGGACGTCACCTTCGACCTCCCCTTCGACACCCCCGTCAGCGACCATCTGGAGTACGCCCGAGCCCGCCATCTGCGCTGGATCTGGGACATGGGCCTGGTGCGCAGCCAGGCCGGGTTCGAGGAGTACCGGTCGTGGGATCTCCCGCAAGCCGCGGCCCGCACCTATCCGCACGCGTCGGCCGCGGACATGGTCGTCCTGATGAACTGGTTCTCGCTGGCGTTCCTCTTCGACGACCAGTTCGACGCGAGCCGGCCCGACCGCGCCGACCGAATACTGGAAGTGGCACGGGAGTTGATCGTCACGCCGCTGCGTCCGGCGGGCAGCAGGCCCCGGGTGGTCTGCCCGATCACCGTGGCCTGGGCGCAGGTCTGGGACCACCTTTCGGATGGCATGTCCCTGACCTGGCGGACCCGGTTCGCCGCGTCCTGGGGCCGGTTCCTGGTGGCGCACTGCGAGGAGGTCGACCTGGCGGCCCGGGGCATCGCGGGCACGCTGGACCTCGCCGAGTACACGGAGTTCCGGCGCCGCACGGTCGGCATCCACCACAGCATCGACGCCGGCGAACGCAGCCGGGGCTTCGAGGTCCCGGCCCAGGTGCAGGCCCACCCGCTGATGGAACGCATGCGTGACCTCGCCGCCGACACCATCGGCTTCATGAACGACATCCACTCCTTCGAACGCGAACGCCGCCGAGGCGACGGCCACAACCTGATAGCCGTCCTCCACCGGGACCGCGGCCTGTCCTGGGAAGCGGCAGCCGAAGAGGCCTACCGCATGACAAATGCCCGCCTCACCGAGTACCTCGAACTGGAGGCCCAAGTCCCCCAGATGTGCGACGAGTTGACCCTGACCGACGACGAACGCCAACGGGTCCACCAGGGCGTGGAAGCCATCCAGCACTGGATCAACGGCAATTACGAGTGGGCGCTTGTGTCCGGCCGCTACACGGCGGCGAAGGAAGGCCCGGCGGCAAAAGCGGAGTTGGCAGGCAAAGGCTCGGTGGACGATCTATTGGCGGTGTGACGCCTGGGCAAGCTGCCCGGCCAAGGGCCGGGCAGCTTGTTTAGGGGCGCGGGGAACTGCGCGACCAGCCCCCACGCACCCGCAGACGAAGTACTACCGACTACACCGCGAACTCAACCGGCAGACGATCCAATCGAGACTCCCACGTAGACGCCGTAGAAGTCAGCTCCTCCGCAGCCACGCCCAACCGCAACCCCGGCAACCGATGCAGCAGCACATCCACGCCCACCTCAAGAATCGCCTGCCCGATACTCTGCCCCGGACACTCATGCGGCCCCGAACTGAACGCCAGATGCGACTGGTTCCCCTGCACGGAAACCCCCGCATCAGGCCGAACCTCAGGATCGACATTGCCCGCGGTCAGCCCGAGGACGAGCAGATCCCCCTCCTCGATCCGATGCCCCCCGAGCTCAAGATCCGCCGTAGCGAACCGCCCCGGCAGAACGGCCAACGGCGGTGTGTCCCACATGACTTCCTCGACAACGGCCGAGACGGTCAACTGCCCACTGACCAGCCCGGACAGCCGAGACGCATCCGTGAGAATCCGCTGCAACACCCGAGCCAACAGGTTGCTGGTAGTGGTGTGCGCGGCGATCAGCACAAGCCGCAGATGCATGACGACCTCTTCCGCGTCGAGCCCGGCCGGATGCTCGATCAACGCGGTGGTGAAGTCGGAACCAGGCTCGGCCCGCTTACGCTCGGCGAGTTCACCGAGAATCTCGATGATGCGGTCGTTGTGCAGCAGGGCGTCTTCCCCACCCTTGAGCACCTGCGCGCTGGACTCGACCAGCCGATTCCCGTCCCCCGCAGGAAGCCCCAGGATCCGGGTCAGCACAAGCATCGGCAGATATTCGGCGTAATCCGCCACCAGATCAGCCCGCCCGGCCTCCGCGAACGCGTCAATCTGCTTGTTGGCGAAGTAAGTTGCGTGCCGCCGGACCCCCCGCCCGGCCGCCGCCAACAGCCCGTCGGTCACCGCACCCCGCAGCCGGCGGTGAGGCTCGCCGTCCTGAGAGACACAGTCCGGCCGCCACCCGACCATCGGCATGATCGGCGAGGTCTCCGCGACCCGTCCCTCCCGCCAGTCCCGCCAGATCCGCGCGTCCCGGGAGAACTGCCGGGGACTGTCCAGCACCCGCCGGTTGTCGCGGTACCCGAGCACCAGCCAGGCGGGCACGTCCCCTTCGAGCAACACCGGTGCCACAGACCCGTGTTGTTCCCGCAGCCGCTCGTAGATGCCGAGCGGATCGGTCGCCGCGTCCGGCCCGTACAGCCGGGTGACGTCGTCACCCGGGCCGTGGGCGACGGGGCAACCCCTGGGAGCTTCGGGGCCGTTTAAGGTCTGGTCGGTCATCGGGGCTCCAGTGCGACGGCCGAGCGTTCCTTCAAGTGCCGTATCAACGCGACCAGTACGTCACGGCTGGAGGAGCGGTCGCGGGCGTCGCAGGCCACGACGGGGATGTCCGGGGAGATGTCGAGGGCGTCCCGTATCTCGTCGACCGGGTGCTCCGGGGAGTCGGGGAAGACGTTCAACGCGATGACGAACGGGACGTCCTGCCGCTCCATCTCCTCAATCGCCCGGAAACTGGAGGCGAGGCGGCGCGTGTCGACGAGGACCACCGCGCCGAGCGCGCCCTTGAACAGGCCGTTCCACAGGAACCAGAACCGCTCCTGGCCCGGGGTCCCGAACAGGTAGAGGACCAGTTCGTCATTGATGCCGATCTTGCCGAAGTCGAGGCTGACGGTGGTCTCTGTCTTGTCGGTCACCCCGATGAGGTGGTCGACGCCGGCGCTCGCCTGGGTGAGGGTCTCCTCGGTGGTGAGCGGCTTGATGTCACTGACCGAGCGGACCATCGTGGTCTTCCCGGTGCCGAATCCGCCGGCGATCATCACCTTCACCGAGCGGGTACCGTCACCGGCCGGGGAGCCGGGATGGTCAAAGCCTTTGAAGTCCACTGAGTACCTCCTCAAGGAGCGCGAGGTCGGGCCCGCGACCGGCGTCGTGCGCCGGGATGGGGTCACGGGCTTCGACGCGGTCTGCCTCCAGCAGATCCGCCAGCAGCACCGCGAGAATGTTGAAGGGCAGTCCGAGGTGGGCGCCTAGTTCGGCCACCGACAGCGGCTCGCGGCAGCGCCGGAGGATCTCTTCGTGCTCGTGCTGCATGCCCGGTACGGGCGCGGCGCGGGAGACGACGAGGGTCGCCACGTCGAGGCTCGACGCCGAACCGCCCGGTCCGCTGCGCCCTCCGGTGAGGACGTAGTAACGCTCCAGACCGGAGGGGTCGATGGGCCGGCGGGGAGCACTCATCCAGAGTGCTCCTCCAGGCGCGCGGTGGTGCCGAGGAGTTCACCCATCCTGCGGGCCAGGTCCCGCATCTGGTGTCCGAGCAGGCCCTGGTCGAGGCCCTCCCGGGCCAGCACGCCGAGATACGTCTCCACACCCGCGCGGACGACGAAGAGATGGCCGCCGTCGACCTCGATCATCGCCAGCCGCAACTGCCCCGCGTACTTGGGGAATTGCTCGGCGACCGGCTGGGCCAGCGCCTGCAGGCCGGCCACCACGGCCGCGAAGCGGTCCACGTCGTCGGGGTCCTCCGCGCCGAAGGAGGTGATCGCCTTGCCGTCGCTGGAGGCCACGAGGGCGAAGCGGATCTCCGGGATGCTCTCCACCAGATCGCGGAGCGCCCAGCTCACGTCGGTTCCCTGTTGCGTCATGTGGACTTGTCGCTCTCTTCAGTGCTGTGCTCGGTGAACTCGCGGCCCGCGGACGCCGGTTCCTCCCCCGGGGTCTCCCGTCCGGCCGTGGCGAAGGCCGCCAGGCCGGTGAAGGAGGCGTCGGGCGGAACAGTGGAGACGGCCATCTCCCCGGTCCGCCCGGCCGGTTGGGGCCGAGCCGTCTCGCCACGCTTGCTACGGCGCCTGGGCAGCCCGCCGGGTGTGGTGTCCTCCGCCTCGACGGTCTCCGCCGGGGTCCCGGCGACGGCGGTACCGCGGCTCGCCGCCGCGGTCGCGGCCGTCGCGGCGGCCTGGAACGAGGGGGTGCCGGTGACAGCGGACGCGGGCAGCCGGCTGAAGTACTTGTGCGGGACCACGACGACCACCGAGGTGCCGAGCCAGGGCGAGTCCGCGAAGGTGACGCGGATGCCGTAGCGGCGGGCGAGGGCGCCGACGACGCGCAGGCCGATGCTGGCGTCCTCGGAGACACCGCCGAGTCCGGGGCCCGCGCCGGTGCCGGCGAGGGCGTGCTCGGCCTCGCGCTTGGACTCCTCGCTCAGGCCCTTGCCGGAGTCCTGGATCTCGATGCCGACGCCGTTCGGCACCTCCTTGCCGGAGACGACGACCGGTTCGGTGGGCGGCGAGTAGCGGGCCGCGTTGTCCAGGAGGTGGGCGAAGATCAGCGTGAGGTGGTCCACCAGACCGCCGTCGACGCCGAGTTCGGGCAGCTGGCGTACGTCGACGCGGTGGAAGTCCTTGATGCGGCCGATGCCGCCGCGCACCACGCTGAGCAGGCGCTGGGGTTCCTGCCACTGCCGACCGGGCCGGTCCGAGCCGCCGAGCACACCGACGCTCGCGGCGAGACAGTCGGCGGGGCCGATCTCCTGGTCCAGCTCCATCAGACCGCGGGCGACGGCGGGCAACCGCCCGTGCTCGCCCTGCAGTTCGTGCAGTCGGCCGCGGAGCTTGCTGGTCAGTACGTGGATGCGGTTGCCGATGCTGATGACGGCCTGCTCGGCGGCGGTGGAGCGGTTGAACTCCTCCTCGACGCCGATGAGCGAGAGCCGCAGCACCTTGCGCAGTTCGGCCTGGAGCTCGGCACTGACCTTGGCGCACTGGCTCGTGACCGGCAGCAGGTCGTCGATGGCGTCACCCGTGCGCAACTGCTTGAGCGCCTCGGGGAGTTGCTCGTCGGCGAGGCGGGCCACGGCGGCGAGCTGGTGGGCCAGCTGTTCCTGCCAGACCTCGGCCTGGTCGGCGAGCTGCGCCTCGTAGGACGCGGCCTGGTCGGTCAGCCGCTCCTCGAACGCCCTCGCCTGCTCGGCGAGTTGGGCCTCGTAGGCACCGGAGCTGTCCGCGAGCCGGGTCTCGTAGGCACCGGCGTGCTCGGTCAGCTGCGCCTCCAGCGTGGCACGCTCGGCGCCGAACTTCCGCTCCAGGCCCGCCACATGCTGCTGCCACTGCTGGGAGTGCTCGGCCTGCGCAGCGCGGAAACCGCTTTCGGAACGGCGCAGTTGAGCCTGGGTACGGACGAGCAGTCGCACGCACACGGCACTGGCCACTGTGGCCGCCGCTCCGGCCGCCGTCGCGGCTATTCGCTCCGAGCTCATGAACGTGGCGGCGACGGTCCCACCTCCTAAGGCCAGCGGCATCAGCCACCAGCTGTACCAGGCGACAGGTGCCCGCGCCGCCGGTGGCGGAGTGGCGAGTTCCATCTGCATCCTTCGAAGCGACACGAACGTACAGGGGGGTGTGCGAGGACAGACCGCACTCGGGAGGACGCACCACGAGCCGACCGGTGACGATCACGTCAACTCGCTGCGCCGCAGGGGAGCTTATCGGGTTTGAACGGTAAAAGATCAACCTCAAGGCGGTGCGGAAGTGAGGGTTCCGTCACTCTCCGAGAAGTCTGAACATGGACATGTGTCCAGCTACAGTGGACACCTGTCCAAGTTGACGAGGAGTCGATCGATCATGGAAACGCTCGCGAACGTGCTGGTCGGACTGGTGGCCGCGCTGCACCTGTACATCCTGGTGCTGGAAATGTTCCTGTGGGAGAAGAAGCCCGGGCGCGGTCTGCACGGTTTCGACCCCGAGATGGCGAGAGCCACCGCACCGCTGGCGGCCAACCAGGGGCTGTACAACGGATTCCTCGCCGCAGGCCTGATCTGGGGCCTGATCGCCGCCGACCCGACCGGCTTCCGCGCCCAGGTCTTCTTCCTCAGCTGCGTCGTGATCGCGGGCGTCTACGGCACCGTGACGGCGAACCGGCGCATCCTCTTCGCCCAGGCGCTGCCCGGCGCGCTGGCCCTGGCCGCCGTCCTGATCGCCCGGTGAGCCGCGCCGAGCCCGAGGACCGGCGGGCCGCCCGCACCCGGGCACGGCTGCGCCAGGCCCTCCTCGACGAGTGCGCCGAACACCCCCTGGAGGAGGTCGGCGTCGCCGCCCTGGCGCGCCGCGCGGGGGTCGGCCGGGCCACCTTCTACGTCCACTACGACGGCCTGGAAGCGCTTGCCGTCGACGCCTGCGCGGACGTCGTACGGGAGGCCGTGGAGGCACTGCACGCGTGGCGCGGCCGGCCCGACCCGGTGCACGCGCCGCCAGCGCTGCCGGAGTTCTTCGCCGGCCTGCTTCCCCACGCGGCCCTGTACCGCGCCCTGTTGAGCCCGGGCGGCGGCGGCCCGCTCGGCCGGGTCCTGCACCGGGACCTGCGCGCGTACAGCCTCCGCGAGCGTGAACTCGCGGGCGCGGCGGACGCCCCGCTGGTCGCCTCGGCCGTCGCCGGGACCTTCGGCGGGGTCCTCGCCGACTGGCTGCACGGACTGTTGGACGGCACGGCGGAGGAAATCGCCGACCAGGTCTGGCAGTTGCTGGTCGCCCTGCACATGAGCCGGTGACGACGGCTCACTGACAGGCCTGGCCGTCCTTCACCGACGGCCACGCCTCCACGCCGTCGGGGGTGCGGACGTACGCCTTCGACGCGTCGGCCGTAAGCCACAACTGCCAGTCCTGGTACCGGTATCCGGTGTCGCGGGCGCCCGTGGGCATCCGGACATCACCGTCGTAGGGAGCGGTGAGCATCCCGGACGGGAGCACCTTGTCCGGATCGCGGGCGTACAGCCTGCTCTTCTCGCCTTCGCCGGTCCGCAGGAAGTGCGCCTTCTGCCAGTCGCAGTGGGCGGCGCCGACCGAGCTGCTCACCACCGTGGTCGGCACCCGCTTCCCGTCCTTGTCGGTCCAGATCTCGTAGCCGTGCGCCTTCGCGAAGCTCGCCGGGAGTTCGGCCGGGTCGCAGGAGGCGCTGGTCTCCGGGCCCCAACCCGGCCTGTTCTTACGGTCCTTGGCGACGACGACGGCGACTTTCGTACGACCGCCGACGTCGTAGGAGAACAGGACGCGGCCGTCCGCCTCGCGCTCGACGCGGTAGCCCGTGCGCGGCACGTCCGGCTGCTGCATGTCGAAGTACGCCCGCAGTCCGCCCTCGGGGGTCTTGCCGCCGTCGCCCTTGCTCCATGCCTCGGGGCCGCCGCCCTCGTACATCGCGCCGTCGCACTCCAGCGCCCGGCCCGCGGCACCCGACTTGTCGGATCCGGTGGCCGGTACGTACAGGGGTCCGGCGTAGGGCGTGGCCGGCGGCGTGCCCGCGACCACGACGCCTTTCCCGTCCTCCGTGCCGCATCCCACCGCCGTCACGGCCACCAGTACGGCGACCCCCGCGAGCCCTCTGCGCATGCCCTGCCCCCTCATGTCGTGTTCCTACGACGCACGGGCGGGCCGAAACGTTGGGGTTCAGCGGGTTTCCTGGAACGTGCGCCGGTACGCCTGCGGGGAGACCCCGATCGCCGCGTGCAGATGCTGCCGCAGGGACGCGCCCGTGGCGAAGCCGACGCGGCCGGCGATCTGGTCGACCGACAGGTCGCTGGCCTCCAGGAGGTCGCGGGCGCGGGCGACCCGCTGCTGGATCAGCCAGCGGCCGGGGCTGAGGCCCACCTCGTCGTTGAAGCGGCGGGCGAAGGTGCGCAGGCTCATGCCCGCGTGCCGGGCGAGGTCGGTCAGGGCGAGGGGCTCGTCGAGGCGGGTGAGGGCCCATTCGCGGGTGGCGGCCGTGCCGGTGACCCCGTAGTCCGGCACCGGCTGCTGGATGTACTGGGCCTGGCCGCCGTCGCGGAACGGCGGGACGACGCAGTTGCGCGCGACCTTGTTGGCGAGTTCGCTGCCGTGGTCCGTGCGCACGATGTGCAGGCAGATGTCGACTCCGGAGGCCGCGCCGGCGGAGGTGAGGATCCTGCCGTCCTGGACGAAGAGCACGTCCGGGTCCAGGTCGACCTGCGGATACAGGGCCCGGAAGTGGTCGACGACCTGCCAGTGGGTGGTGGCGCGGCGGCCGTCGAGGAGACCGGCGGCGGCGAGCACGAAGGCGGCCGTGCAGATCGAGACGATCCGTGCGTCCGGCCGGATCCGGGCGAGGGCGTCGGCGATCTCGGTGGGCAGCCCGGTGGGGATGCGCGGGGTCGCCATGGAGGCGACCACGACCGTGTCCGCCGTTTCGAGGATCTCGGGGCCGTGCTCCACCGCGACCGAGAAGTCGGCGTTCGTGCGCACCGGGCGGCCGTCGACCGTGCAGGTCAGCACCTCGTAGTGGCCGTCGGCGGCGCCGAAGATGCGGCTGGGGATGCCCAGCTCGAAGGGGTAGACGCCGTCGAGCGCCAGGACCACGACCCGTTCCACATGCTGCATGGCACGATTCTATCGAAGGTTGGCCATCGTGCCATTTCCTTGTCGTGCGGGACCCGGCAGGCTGACTGACCATGAGCACTGTGAACACCATGCGCGTCATCACCCAGCACGCCCTCGGCGGTCCCGAGGTCCTCGAAGTCGCCGAGGTGGAACGCCCCGCGCCGCGCGCCAACGAGATCCTGATCCGGGTCCGCGCCGCCGGGCTCAACCCCACCGACTGGAAGCACCGGGCCACCGGCGGCTTCCTCGGCGAACCGCCGTTCACTCTCGGCTGGGACGTCTCCGGCGTCGTCGAGGCCGTCGGCGTCGGTGTCGCCCGTTTCGCACCCGGCGACGAGGTCTTCGGGATGCTGTCCTACCCGTGGGGCCATGGCTCGCACGCCGAGTACGTCGCCGCCCCGGCCCGCGCCTTCGTCCACAAGCCGGCCGGGATCGACCACGTCCAGGCGGGCGCACTGCCCCTGGTCTCGCTGACCGCGTGGCAGGCGCTGGTGGAGAACGCCGAAGTCCATCCCGGACAGCGGGTGTTGATCCACGCCGCGGCCGGCGGGGTCGGGCACGTGGCCGTCCAGATCGCGAAGGCGCGCGGCGCCTACGTGATCGGCACGGCGAGCGCGGCCAAGCACGACTTCCTGCGTGAACTCGGCGTCGACGAGGCGATCGACTACCGGGAGACCGACTTCGCCGAGGCCGTGAAGGACGTCGACGTCGTCCTGGACATGCTCGGCGGCGAGACCGCGCTCAAGTCGCTGCGGGTGCTGCGTCCGGGCGGGATCGTGGTCTCCATCGTGCCGATGGGCAAGCCGGACTTCTACGAGGAGGCCGAACGTCTCGGTGTGCGGGCGGTCCGGATGCTCGTCGACGCCGACCGCGCCGACATGCAGTCGATCGCGGAGCTCGTCGAGGCGGGGAAGCTGCGCGCGACGATCGCCGGGACGTTCCCGCTGGCCGATGCCGCCGAGGCACACGCGCTCGGCGCCACCGGCCGCACCGCGGGCAAGCTGGTGCTGACGGTCGACTGAGTCGGACGGTGAGCGGGGGCCGCCGCGTCAGAAGGTGAGCACCGGCTTGATGGCCTTGCCCGCACTCATGTCCCGCACCGCCTGGTCGATGTCCGCGAACGGATATGTGGTGATCAGGCGGTGCAGCGGCAGCCGCCCCTCCTTGACCAGTCGCACCAGCGCCGGGATGAAACTCTGTGTCTCGCTGTCGCCGAGGGTGAGACCCACGATCCGCTTCCCGGGGAGCAGCCCGTTGACGTCCAGGGCGACTTCACTGCCGAACGGTGGTGCCCCTACGACGACCAGGGTGCCCCGGGCGGCGAGCGCGTCGGCGCCCTGGCGGAGGACTCCGACGTTGCCGGTCGTCTCGACAATGCCGTCGGCTCCCCTGTTTCCCGAGAGGTGGTGAATCACCTCCGGAAGGCTCTCCTCGGTCGGGTTGACCGTGTGGGTGGCGCCCAACTCCTCGGCCAGTGCGAGTCGTTCGGCAACCCGGTCGACGGCGATGATCCGGGTGGCCGGGGTGAGCGCGGCGGCCATCACCGCGGACAGGCCCACAGCTCCGGCGCCGAGCACCACGATCGTGTCTCCCAGCCGGGGCCTGAGTACGTTCCAGACGGCACCGACTCCCGTCTGAACTCCGCACCCCAGCGGGGCTATCGACTCCAGCGGCACGTCCGGGTCGACCTTCACCAGGCTGCGCTCGTCGACCAACGCCCGTTCGGCGAACGAGGACTGACCGAAGAAGTGCCCGCCGAGGGGCTCGCCGTCGCGGCTGATGGTGCTGCTGCCGTCGGCGCGGCGACCGCCGATGAGGTTCAGCGGCAGCCAGGTCGCGCAGTAGGCGGGGTGTCCGCCCTGGCAGTTGCGGCAGTCGCCGCAGGACGTGAAGGACAGCACGACATGGTCGCCGGGTACGACACCGGTGACGGCCGAGCCGACCTCCTCGACGACACCGGCGCCCTCGTGACCGAGAACTCCCGGGAGCGGAAAGGGCAGTCCGCCGCTCGTCGCGCCAAGGTCCGTGTGACACAGGCCCGTTGCGACGACCCGGACGAGCGCCTCGTGCGGGCCCGGCTCGGCCAGCTCGACGGCGGTGAGGGTGAAGGGTGCGCCGCCCGACTCGACGACGGCCGCGCGCGTGGTGGTGGACATCGTACGAACTCCTTGGTGGACGTGGTCAGTTGAGTTGACGGGCGGGATCAGTCGAGGGAGACGACGACGGACTTGGTCCGGGTGTAGGCGGCGAGGCCCTCGGGGCCGTACTCGCGGCCGAAGCCGGAGTCCTTGACGCCGCCGAAGGGGACGTTGGGGTCGAGCATCGCCCAGTCGTTGATCCAGACGATGCCCGCCTGGAGCCGGTCGGCGATGCGGTGGGCGCGGCCGAGGTTGCCGGTCTGGATGCCCGAAGCCAGGCCGTAGGGCGTGGAGTTGGCGAGTTCGACGGCCTCGTCCTCGGTGTCGAAGGGCTGCACGGTGAGGACCGGGCCGAAGATCTCCTCCTGGATCACCCGGGAGTCGTTGGCGAGGTCGGCGATGACGGTGGGCTTGTAGTAGTAGCCGCCGTCCAGGTCGAGGCGTTCGCCGCCGCAGACGATGCGGGCGCCCTCCTTGCGGGCGAGGTCGACGTACTCCTCGACCTTCCGCAGGTGCCTCTCCCCCGCCATCGGTCCTACGACGGTCTCGGGCAGCCGGGGGTCGCCGAGCGGCACTCCGGGGACGGCGTCGGCGAGGATGTTGAGGAGGGTGCTGTAGACGGGGCGCGCGACCAGCAGACGGGGGCCGCCCATGCAGAACTGGCCGGTGTTGAAGACGAACGCCTTGATGACCGCGCCGACGGCCTTCTCCAGGTCGGCGTCCTCGAAGACGAGGTGGGCCGCGTTGCCGCCGAGTTCCATGGTCACGGGCTTGAGGTTCTCGCCGGCGACGCTCGCGGCGTGCCGGCCTACGGCGGTGGAGCCGGTGAAGGCGATCTTGTCGACGCTGGTGTGCCGCAGCAGGGCCTCGCCGGCGACCGGGCCCGTGCCGGTGACGACGTTGACGACGCCGTCCGGGACGCCGGCCCGCTGGAGCAGCCCGGCCATGTAGAGGGCGCTGAGCGGGGTCTCGTCGGCAGGCTTGTGGACCACGGTGTTGCCGGCCGCGAGGGCCGGGGCGAGTTTCGAACCGGCCAGAATCAGCGGGAAGTTGAAGGGGGTGATCGCGGCGACCACGCCGAGCGGCTCGCGCTTGGTGTAGGCGAGGGCGTTGAGCGGGGTGTCGCGGGTCGAGCCGTCCAGGGAGAAGGCGAGGGCGGCGTAGTGCTCGTAGTCGTTGGCCGCGTTGGTCACGTCGACGGCGTGGCACAGGGTGATGGGTTTGCCTACGTCCAGGCTCTCCAACTGGGCGAGTTCGTCGGCGTTCTCGCGGATCAGCTCGGCGACGCGGTGCAGGATCCGGCCGCGTTCGCGGCCGCTGAGCCCGGACCAGTGGCCGCTGTCGAATGCCTCGCGGGCGGCGCGGACGGCGGCGTCCACGTCGGCGGGGCCCGCCTCCGCGACCGTGGTGACGACCCGGCCCCGGGACGGGTCGACCACCTCGGTGCGCGCTCCGTCTGCGGCCTCGCGCCACCGGCCCCCGACGAACAGGCGGCCGGGTTCGATCTCGAAGGCGGTCATCGCCACTCCTCAGCATCGTTGCCAAGATTTCAACCAACAGGATTCCTGTTGGTCTCTCGTCTGGTCCGCAGTCTCGTTACAGACAGGTTTCCTGTCAATGCTCTAGGGTGAATCCATGGCTGAATCCATGGTCGGCACCCCAGCGACAAAGGCACCCCCGTCCCTGCTGTACATGGTCAAGCAGGTGGAGCTGGTCGTCCGCTCACGCCTGGACGAGCTGGTCAGGCCGTACGGGATCACCGCACTCCAGTACACCGCGCTCACGGTCCTGGAGCGACACGACGGCCTGTCCGCGGCGCAGCTCGCCCGGGACTCCTTCGTCACCGCGCAGTCCATCGCCGACCTCGTGCGCTCCCTGGAGGGGCGCGGGCTGATCCGCCGGGAGCGCAATCCGCGGAATCGCCGCGAGCTGCTGATCCTGCTGACCGAGGAGGGGCGTGAGCTGCTGACGGGGTGCGCCGGGCCGGTGCGGGAGCTTGAGGAGCGGATGGTCGCCCAGCTCACGGCACATCAGGGCGAGCAGTTCCGGCAGGCGCTGTCCAAGGCCTGGCACGCACTGTCGTGAGCCCGGGCGTGCGCCGGTCCGTATCTGCCGCGCACATCACAGAAAGCTCTGGCTGGATTCGAAGACATATGTCAATCGAACATGCTCAAATTCACTCCATCGAGGGTAACTTTCAGGGCGGGGAACGGTTTTGTGCTCAACCCCGCTTCACCGAGGGCCGGTTGGAGGGGATGTGGTCGTGCAGCAGGAACCCGCGCCGCTCACCCGGCATCTGCGTATCCACCAGGACCGTGGGTTCACGGTCCTGGAGTTCCGCGGGGAGATCGACATCGTCGGCGCGATGGAGATCCTCCCGTCCCTGGACCAGGTGACGGGACGGCCCGGCGCGCGGATCGTGATCGACCTCAGGCGGGTCGAGTTCTTCGACTGCTCGGGGCTGCGCCTGCTGTTCCGGGCCCGGCAGCGGGTGCTGGAGCGCGACGGGCGGCTGCATCTCGTCTGCACCCACCCACTGACCCTGCGCATCCTGCGGGTCACCGGGCTCAACCGGCTGCTGCCGCCGCAGCCGACGCTGGACGCGGCCCTGGAGCAGCCCGAGACCACGTCCGGCACGTTGTGATCACAGTGGTCATGTGAGGATCTTGGTGACCTGACCGGCCCCCACGGTCCGCCCGCCCTCACGGATCGCGAACTTCAACCCCTCCTCCATCGCGATGGGTTGGATCAGTTCGACGTGCATGGTCGTGTTGTCGCCCGGCATGACCATCTCGGTGCCCTTCGGCAGAGTCACCACACCGGTCACGTCCGTCGTGCGGAAGTAGAACTGCGGGCGGTAGTTGTGGAAGAAGGGCGTGTGCCGGCCGCCCTCGTCCTTGGACAGGATGTAGGCACGGGCCTCGAACTCCGTGTGCGGCGTGACGGATCCGGGCTTGATGACGACCTGGCCGCGCTCCACGTCCTCGCGCTTGACCCCGCGCAGCAGCAGTCCGACGTTCTCGCCGGCCCGGCCCTCGTCGAGGAGTTTGCGGAACATCTCGATGCCGGTGACGGTCGTCCGGGTCTTCTGCGGGTGGATGCCGATTATCTCCACCTCGTTGTTGACCTTCAGCACCCCGCGCTCGATCCGGCCGGTGACGACCGTGCCGCGCCCGGTGATGGTGAAGACGTCCTCGATCGGCAGCAGGAAGGGCCGGTCCACGTCCCGTACCGGCTGGGGCACGAATTCGTCGACGGCGGCGAGGAGTTCGAGCACGGACGCGGTCCACTCGGGGTCGCCTTCGAGGGCCCTGAGCGCGGACACCTTGACCACCGGGAGGTCGTCGCCGGGGAACTCGTACTCGGTGAGCAGCTCCCGCACCTCCAGCTCGACCAGTTCCAGGATCTCCTCGTCGTCGACCATGTCCGTCTTGTTGAGGGCGACGACGATGTACGGCACCCCGACCTGCCGGGCCAGCAGGACGTGTTCCTTGGTCTGCGGCATGGGTCCGTCGGTGGCCGCGACGACCAGGATCGCGCCGTCCATCTGGGCGGCACCGGTGATCATGTTCTTGATGTAGTCGGCGTGCCCGGGGCAGTCGACGTGCGCGTAGTGCCGGTGTTCGGTCTGGTACTCGACATGGGCGATCGAGATGGTGATGCCGCGCTGCCGTTCCTCGGGCGCCTTGTCGATCTGGTCGAACGGCGTGAAGGGGTTGAGGTCGGGGAACCGGTCGTGCAGCACCTTCGTGATGGCCGCCGTCAGAGTGGTCTTGCCGTGGTCGATGTGACCGATGGTGCCGACGTTCACATGGGGTTTCGTCCGCTCGAACTTCGCCTTCGCCACGGCGAGTCCTCCTGATCACCTCGGTGCTGCCGAGCGTTGCTCCGTCCCCTCATGTCTATTCGTTCGGCGGCGCGTCGAACAGAGCGCTGACGGACTCACCGTTGTGAATGCGGCGTACGGCCTCGGCGAGCGCCGGGGCGATGGAGAGGATGCGCAGCTTCTCGGTGCGCTCCTCCTCGGGCACCGGCACCGTGTTGGTGCAGACGATCTCCAGTACGTCGGGCTGCTCCCCGATCCGCTTCAGCGCGCCCGACGCGAACAGGCCGTGCGTACAGGCGACCCGGATCGAGCGCGGCCCCAACTCCCGCAGCCGGTCCAGGAGTTCGAGCACGGTACTGCCCTTGGCGATCTCGTCGTCCAGGACGATGACGTCCCGGTCGGCGATGTCACCGATGACGGAGCTGATGACGACCCGGTCGTCCGCGTACCGCTGTTTGGCGCCGGCGGCGACCTGGGCGCCGATCAGCCGGGCGAACGCGGCGGCCTCCTTGGCGTTGCCGAGGTCCGGGGAGACGACGGTGGTGCGGGAGAGGTCGTACTGCCGGAAATGCGCGGCCAGTTCACGCAGGGCGTGCAGATGGTCGACCGGCACCGAGAAGAAGCCGTGCACCTGCGGCGAGTGCAGGGTCATGGCCAGGACGCGGCTCGCGCCCGCCGCCACCATCAGGTCGGCGACCAGCCGGCCGCCGAGCGAGATGCGCGGGGCGTCCTTCTTGTCGGAGCGGGCGTAGGAGTAGTGCGGCATGACGACGGTGATCCGCCCGGCGGAGGCGCCGCGCGCCGCGTCGCACATCAGCAGCAGCTCGACCAGGTTCTCCTGGACCGGCTTGACCAGCGGCTGGATCAGGAAGACGTCCCGTTCCCGGCAGTTGGCCTGGAGCTGTACCTCCAGGCAGTCGTTGGCGAACCGGCTGACACGGGTGGGGCTGAGCGGAACACCGAGATGTGCGCAGACCTCCTTCGCCAACTCGGGGTGGGCACTCCCGCTGAACACGGCGATGTCTCGCACGATCTGCTCCTCGCATGATCATTCCCGGCCGTGCCTCATGCTACTGACCAGGAAAACCTGTTGCGGACCGCCCAGCGCGGCACGCCATGATGGCCGCGTCCGTGCCCTCTCACGTCAGGAACCCTCGCATGCGCCGACTCCTCGGAATCCACCGCCCTTCCCACTGGACGACGGTTCTTGAGGACTCGACCACGCATGCGCACCCTGAACATCGGAATTCTGGCCCACGTCGACGCCGGTAAGACCAGCCTCACCGAGCGGCTGCTGTTCGACCACGGCGCGATCGACCGGCTCGGCAGCGTCGACGCGGGTGACACCCGTACGGACGACGGCGCGATCGAGCGGCAGCGCGGGATCACCATCCGCTCGGCCGTCGCCGCGTTCACGGCCGGCGACACCCAGATCAACCTGATCGACACCCCGGGCCACTCGGACTTCATCGCGGAGGTCGAGCGCGCCCTGGAGGTGCTCGACGGCGCGGTCCTGCTGCTCTCCGCCGTGGAGGGCGTCCAGGCGCAGACCCGCGTCCTGATGCGGACCCTGCGCCGGCTACGGCTGCCCACGCTCGTCTTCGTCAACAAGATCGACCGGGCGGGCGCCCGCGCCGAGGACCTCCTCACGGACATCCGCCGCCGGCTGACCCCGCATGTCGTACCACTGACGGACGTGACGGCCCTCGGCACACCCGCGGCACGCGTACACCTCCGCCCACCCGCCGACCCGGACCTGGCCGAGTCTCTCGCCGAGGTCGACCCGGACATCCTCGCGGCCGTCGTCGACGGCCCCCGCCCCACCCCGGACGACCTGCGCAAGTCCCTGGCCACCCGCACCGCCGACGGCTCGATCCACCCCCTCCTCCACGGCTCGGCCCTCGGCGGCCAGGGAATCACCGAACTCGTCGACCACCTCGTCCGGTTGATGCCGCCCCCGGCCACCGGCTCAGGCACCCCTAGGGGCACGGTGTTCGCCGTACGCCCCGGCCCGAGCCGCGAACGGACGGCGTATCTGCGGCTCTACGACGGTGAGGTGGCCCCGCAGCAGCGGCTCACGTTCCGCCGTCACGGGGCGGACGGCCGGACCGTCGAGGTCTCCGGACGCGTCACGCGGCTTCGGGTCATCGGCCGCTCCGGCCCGCTCACCGCCGGGAACATCGGGGCGCTGACCGGCCCGAAGGACATCCGGGTGGGCGACCGGCTCGGCGAACTCACCGAGCGGGCACCGCAGTTCGCGCCGCCGACGCTGGAGACGGTCGTACGGGCACGGCGGCCCGAGCAGGCGGCGGCGCTGCGCTCGGCGCTGCTCGCGCTGGCCGACCAGGACCCGCTGCTGCACGCGCGGCCGGCCGCGTCCGGGGCGACCGTGCTGCTCCTGTACGGGGAGGTCCAGAAGGAGGTCGTCGCGGCAACTCTGCTTCAGGACTTCGGAATTGAGGCCGACTTCGAGCCGAGCCGGGTGCGGTTCCTGGAACGCCCGGCCGGGACCGGCGAGGCCTGCGACGAGTTCCCGTGGCACGACCACACCCACTACTGGGCGACGATCGGGCTGCGTGTCGAACCGGCGGAGCGCGGTTCCGGCGGGGTCTTCGGCTACGAGACCGAACTCGGCGCACTCCCCCGCGCGTTCCACCAGGCCATCGAGGACACGGTCCACGCGACCCTGCTCCGCGGGCTGCAGGGTGCGCCCGTGACGGACTACCGGGTCACCCTGACCCGTTCCGGTTACGCGGCCCCGCTCAGCACGGCGGCCGACTTCCGCGGCCTCACCCCGATCGTGCTGCGCCGGGCGCTGCGGCTCGCGCGGACGCGGCTGTACGAGCCGTACGTCACCTTTGAGACGGAGGTCCCGCTGGACGCGCTCGCGCCGGTGACCGCCCATCTCGCTTCCTGCCGTGCCGAGTTCGCGGGGACGACGGGCGGCGTCGGCTCCTGGCTGATCACCGGCGAGCTGCCGGCCCGCCGGGTGCGGGACGTGGAACTGGCCCTGCCCGGGCTCACGCACGGGGAGGGAATGTGGTGGTCACGGCCGTCGGGGGACCGTGAACTACGGCCGCGCTGAAGGGTGTTACCGGCCAGTGTCACAACACGGAACGGACCGTGCTCCGGAAAGGTCACGGGACGCATGGGGTGACGCGGCCGGGAAATGCTGTCTGCGGCCGGCCGGGACTCCTGGCGGGCCGGAACCGTGACTTTTCACCCCTGTGCGCCCTCCGTGCCCCCGTCAGACGGGCCATTCGACCAACAGGTCGGTCTGACAAGGCATTTGGGGGGCATGCGGATACCGAGGAAGGGAGGGCCGTCCCCATGACGACTTCCATCAGCCGTATACCCCGGCGTATGCCGGGCTGGGCGAAGGTGCTCACCGCCGTCGTCGTTGTGATCGCCGTGCTGTTCGCCGGCCTCCGGCTCGCCATGCTGCCGGGCCTGCGGGACATCTTCGGCACCGAGACCACCGACCGCTCGGGCCCTGCGCTGCTCAAGTCCATTCAGGACATGAGCCGTTACGACGCGGCCTCCGGCAACTTCCAGGTCGTCGTGGACCTGGAGAAGAACGCCAAGTACCTGCCCGACGCGATCCGCGGCACCCGCACGCTGTACGTCGGCGCGGGCACCGTGGAGGGTTATGTCGACCTCGGCAAGCTCGGGAAGCAGGACGTGACGGTCAACGCCGACCGCACGTCGGCCACCATCAAGCTGCCGAAGGCGACCCTGGGCAAGCCGGCGCTGGACCCGGACCACTCCTACACGGTCTCCAAGCAGCGGGGCCTGCTGGACCGCCTGGGCGACGTCTTCTCCGACAACCCCAACAGCGAGCAGGCCGTGCAGAAACTTGCCTCCAAGCACATCGCCGAGGCGGCGAAGACCAGCGGGCTGACCACGCGTGCCGAGACGAACACCACCAGCATGCTCAAGGGTCTCCTCGGCTCGCTCGGCTTCACCACCGTGAACATCTCGTACAGCGCCTGACCGGGCGCTGCTGAACCATGGAAAGCTGGAGGCCCACCGCATGGCCCGTACCGTCCCGCGCCTGCGCACCACCAAGAAGACGGAGACCGAGCCGAAGCCGGCCCGACCCGACCGCGGACGCCACCAACTGCCCCTCCCCGTGCGTCTGCTGGCGATGCTGATCGGGTTCGCCCTCATGGTGGCGTTCGCCGTCGTACTGGCCAAGCTCACGCTGGAGCCGTCCCCCGCGTCCAAGGCCCTCGTGCACACCAATCTGCACCCGGGCCGCTCCCTGAAGGCCTATCTCGACCAGCCGGCCATGCGGGACGCCATCAGGCAGATCGGCGGGAACGTGGTCCTCGGCATCCCCTTCGGCGTGCTGGTGCCCGTGTTCGCGCCACGGGCACGCGGCATCCTGAAGGTGCTGCTGCTGACGGCGGCCGTCATGCTCCTGGTGGAGTTCGCGCAGGGCGCGCTGATCACCGGGCGGGCCTTCGACATCGACGACGTCATCCTCAACACCTCGGGCGCGCTGATCGGTTGGGTCCTGCTCGGGCGCCGGCTGGGCCGGGCGGTGCACGCACGGAAGCCCGTCGTGAAGGCGGCAAGGACACCAAAGGCATCTAAGGCGTCGAAGGCGTCCAAAGCGCCGAAGGCCACTTCCTGACGCTTGACTACCGGTCCGTAACATTCAACTACTGGTCCGTACCAAGGTATTGACGCTGTCCTTATCTCACTCCTTAAATCAAGAGGCGACGCTTTCACCCCCCACCTCAGTCGGCGTGTCGGTCCCCACGTCCGCCGTACAGAAGGGAATGCCGTGGCCTCCCCACGCATGCTCCGCAGATGTCTTTTCGCCGCCCTGTCCGCCGCACTGGTCGCGTCCGCCGCGATCGGTCCGGCAAGGGCGGCTTCCACGTCGGCCGACCAGGCCGACGCCGTCACGTTCTCCGACACCTTCGACGGGGCCGCAGGTTCGGCGGTCAACTCCTCGAAGTGGACGCAGGAGACCGGCGACAACGTCAACAACCACGAGCGCGAGTACTACACGTCCGGCACCAACAACGCGGCCCTGGACGGCCAGGGCCATCTGGTGATCACGGCCAAGAAGGAGAACCCGGCCAACTACCAGTGCTGGTACGGCACTTGCCAGTACACCTCGGCCCGGATGAACACCTCCGGGAAGTTCAGCGCGCAGTACGGGCATGTCGAGGCCCGGATGAAGATCCCGCGCGGGCAGGGCATGTGGCCCGCGTTCTGGATGCTCGGCACCGACATCGGGTCGGTCGGCTGGCCCAACTCCGGTGAGATCGACGTCATGGAGAACGTCGGCTTCGAGCCCTCCACGATCCACGGCACCATCCACGGCCCCGGCTACTCCGGCTCGGCCGGCATCGGCGCCGCGTACTCGCTCTCCAACGGCCAGGCCTTCGCGGACGCGTTCCACACCTTCGCCGTCGACTGGGCGCCCAACTCCGTCAAGTGGTCGGTCGACGGTGTCGTCTACCAGACCCGCACCCCCGCCGACGTGGGCGGCAACACCTGGGCGTTCAACAAGCCGTTCTTCCTGATCCTCAACCTCGCGGTCGGCGGCTACTGGCCCGGCGACCCCGACAGCTCCACCGCCTTCCCGGCCCAGCTGGTCGTGGACTCGGTCTCGGTGACCACGAGTGACACGGCCACCGGGGTGGCCATCAAGGGCCTGGCCGGCAAGTGCGTCGACGTCAACGGAGCCAGCTCCGCCAACGGGACCGCCGTACAGCTCTACGACTGCAACGGCAGCGCAGCCCAGCAGTGGACCGTCGGCTCGGACGGCACGATCCGCGCGCTCGGCAAGTGCCTGGACGTGGCCAGTGGCGGCACCGCCGACGGCACCAAGGTCCAGCTCTACGACTGCAACGGCTCCGCCGCCCAGCAGTGGGCCGTCAGCTCGGCGAACGACATCGTCAACCCGCAGGCCAACAAGTGCCTGGACGTCACCGGCAACAACTCCGCCAACAGCACCCCGCTCCAGATCTGGACCTGCTCGGGCGGCGCCAACCAGAAGTGGACCGTCGGCTGAATCCGTAAGGCCTAGGGTCTGTCCGGCGGATCAGGTCGCAGGAAATCGGCGGGGCCTGATCAGCACCGGTGAGCGGGGCGTGGTGCGTGCAGCTGCAAGGCGGAGGAGGGAGTCGACGCGGAGCGTCGGCGACCGACGACAACGCCGCAGATGGGCGTGCCACGCCCCGCGTCTGCGGCATGATCCGCCGGACAGGCCCTAGTGCGGCAACCAGGTGAACTTGTCCCCACCGACCCAGCGGACCACGTCCGGGTCGTCCAGGTCGCGGACCGTGATGCCGCACACGGCCGCGACCTGCAGGACGTCCGTGATCCCGGTGGCCTCGGCGACCATCTCCCCGTCGATCTCCACGATGCGGAACGGCGGGGTGCCGGGCTGCACCTTGAGCACCATGATCCGCGGGCTGGAGATGTGCGGGCTGGCGATTTCGGTCATGCAATAGAGCCTAGAACGCATCTGGCGGACGCGAGTGGTCCACGGTCCCCGGCCGGGGACCGCTCGCGGGAGGAGGCTCGATGGATCCCGTGCAGGCACTGGACCGGATCGCCTTCCTGCTGGAACGCTCCCTGGCCCCGACCTACCGCGTCCGCGCCTTCCGTACGGCGGCCAGGGTCCTGACGGCGCTGCCCGAGGGTGAGGTCGCCGAACGCGCGGCGGCCGGGACGCTGGAGTCCCTCAAGGGCATCGGCCCCAAGACCGCGCAGGTGGCCCGCGAGGCCCTGGACGGGCGGGTCCCCGCCTATCTGGAGCAACTGGAAGCCGAGGCCCCCGCCCCGTCCGGCCCCGGCGGCGAGAAACTGCGGGCGCTGCTGCGCGGCGACTGCCACCTCCACTCCGACTGGTCGGACGGCGGCAGCCCGATCGAGGAGATGGGCCGTACGGCGGCCCGGCTCGGCCACGAGTGGGCGGTGCTGACCGACCACTCCCCCCGCCTGACCGTGGCGCGCGGACTCTCCCCGGAGCGGCTGCGCGAGCAGCTGGACGTGGTGGCGGCGCTGAACAAGACCTGGGCGCCGTTCCGGCTGCTGACCGGCATCGAGTGCGACATCCTCGACGACGGCTCGCTGGACCAGGAACCCGAGCTGCTGGAACGGCTCGATGTCGTCGTGGTCTCCGTGCACTCCAAGCTGCGCATGGACTCCCGCGCCATGACCCGCCGCATGGTGGCCGCCGTACGGAATCCGCACGCGGACATCCTCGGGCACTGCACCGGGCGGCTGCTGATCGGGCGGAAGGGGGGTGCCGCGCGGCCCGAGTCCGTCTTCGACGCGGACGAGGTGTTCACCGCCTGTGCCGAGTCGGGCACGGCCGTGGAGATCAACAGCCGTCCGGAGCGCCTTGACCCGCCGAGGCGGCTGCTGCGGAAGGCCGTCGACGCCGGGGTGCTGTTCTCGGTCGACACCGACGCGCACGCGCCCGGGCAGCTCGACTGGCAGATCAACGGCTGCGCGCGGGCGGAGGAGTGCGTGGTGCCCGCCGAACGGGTGGTGACGACCTGGTCTGCGGACGCGCTACTGGACTGGACCAATGGCACGTGATGCACATCACCGGTCGTGGCGGCGTACGCAGGAACACTCGCAGGTGGTTCCCCGTTGAACAGACTGTGGGTGCGGAGGGAACAGTGTCCCCGGGCCTCAACCTCCGCCCACAGGGAAGATCGTTCGGCTGAAGCCCTGTGGAGCCTTTCGCCGCGAGGCGACCGCCTTCCGTGCCCACCACTTTGGCCGCCCCGGCCGTGATTCCCCCGTCGCGGTCGGGGCTTCCCCCTGTCCGGGCTCGGACGCCCACTTCCCTTCGTTTGACTTCGAGCGCACTTCAATTCGTAGCGTTCCTCTCATGACCACTGCACAGCACAAGATCGGTTCGGGATTCGACGCGAAGAGCACCGCCGACGACGTCCTGGCGGGCCTCGACCTCGGCGGCAGGCTCGCGATCGTCACCGGCGGCTACTCCGGCCTCGGCCTGGAGGCCACCCGTGCGCTCACCAAGGCGGGCGCCCAGGTGGTCGTCCCCGCCCGCCGGCCCGACGTCGCCCGGGAGGCCGTGGCCGGCCTGTCCGGCGTCGAGGTGGACGAGCTGGACCTCGGCGACCTGGAGAGCGTGCGCGGCTTCGCCGAGCGGTTCCTCGCCTCCGGCCGCACCGTCGACTTCATGATCGACAACGCCGGGATCATGGCCTGCCCGGAGACCCGTGTCGGGCCCGGCTGGGAGGCGCAGTTCGCCACCAACCACCTCGGCCACTTCGTCCTCGTCAACCGGCTCTGGCCCGCGATCGAGCCGGGCGGCGCCCGTGTGGTCTCGGTGTCGTCGAGCGCCCACCACTTCTCCGGGATGCGCTGGGACGACGTCCAGTGGAGCCGGGGCTACGACAAGTGGGAGGCGTACGGCCAGGCCAAGACCGCGAACGTCCTGTTCGCCGTCCACCTCGACAAGCTCGCCGCCGACCGGGGCGTCCGCGCCTTCGCGCTCCACCCGGGCGGCATCCTGACGCCGCTGCAACGCCACATCCCCCGGGCGGAGATGGTCGAGCGCGGCTGGATGGACGAGCAGGGCAACGTGCTCAACCCCGAGGGCTTCAAGACCCCGGAGCAGGGCGCGGCCACCGAGGTGTGGGCGGCGACCTCGCCCCAGCTGGACGACATGGGCGGTGTCTACCTGGTGGACTGCGACATCGCCGAGCCCGCCGCCGACGACGACGAGGACCGCACCCGCGTCAAGTCCTGGGCGACCGACCCCGAGCAGGCGGCCCGTCTGTGGAAGCTGTCCGCCGATCTAACCGGTGTGGACGCGTTCGCCGGATAGATCCGAGTACAGCTTCACGAGATGTCGAGGTCCTTCGGCCCGTAGAGGGCGGCGGGCGCACCGGTCATCAGCGCCCAGTAGCGGTCTCCGTACGACCAATGCCACCACTCCGTCGGGTAGTTGACCAGGCCGACCGCACCGAGCGCCCTGCCCAGCACGGCGCGGTTGGCCCTGGCCTCGGCGGCGATGTTGCCTGCGCCGGTGTAGCAAGCCCCCTCGCTCTGCTCGGGGTTGGCGTTCATCGGCGTACCCAGGTCGAGTTCGCGGCCGTCGGCGTCGGCGAGAGTCAGGTCGACGGCCGCGCCGGCGGAGTGCGGGGCGATCTCCGGCGGCGACACATAGCGGCTGGCGGCGGACCGGATCCGGTCGGCGGACCAGTCCGGGTTGGCGGCGCGCAGCTCGTCGCCGTAGCCCTCAAAGTAGCGGCGCTGGAGCGCCGGCGGACGGTAGCCCTCGACGAACAGCAGGCGCAGGCCGTCGGGGAGCCGGGCTTCCGCTTCCAGGAGCCGGTCCAACACGCCCTGGCGCAGGTGGAGTTCCGCGCCGCTGTCGTTCTTGCGGTCGTCGACCAGCAGTGCGTCGCTCACGTCGACGAGGGGCTCCCCGCACTCCTCGACGGGGATGGCGGCGACCCGGGCGTCGGACATCAGGATGATCTCGCTCATGGAGTGATCATCCCCCAACCGCCCGCCCGCTCAGTGCGGAGCGCGTTCCTCCAGCGCCGTGCGCCAGGCGGGCGGCGGGCCTTCGGCTTCGGGTTCGGCCCGGCGGCCGCCGCGGGCGAAGAAGTCGGCGAGGGGGAGGATCGCGGCGCCGACGGTGACCGCGTCGGGGCCGAGGCGGCCCAGCTCGATGGTGACGCGTCCGGCGGGGTGGCGCAGCGCGTAGGCGGTGGCGTGGTGGCGTACGGCGGGCAGGAAGCGGGAGCCGAGCTGGAGTCCGGCCCAGCCGCCGATGAGGATGCGCTCGGGCTGGAAGAGGTTGATCAGGTCGGACAGGCCGGCGCCGAGGTACTCGGCGGTCTCCTCCAGGACGGCGAGGGCGACGGGGTCGGCCTCGGTGCCCTCGGGCGGGTAGGCGGCGACCAGCAGGGCGGTCATCGCGGTCTCCTCGTCGGTGCCCTCGGGCGGGCGTCCGCCCTGCTCGCGCCAGCGGTCGAGCAGCGACTCGGCGCCCGCGTACGCCTCCAGACAGCCGAGGGCGCCGCAGCGGCAACGGCGGCCGCGGACCCGTACGGTCAGGTGCCCCCACTCGACGGCCCGCCCGTGCTCCACCTCGGGAGTGACGAGGCAGGCGCCGACGCCGGAGCCGAAGAGGACGACGATCGCGTTGCGCGCGCCGCGCCCGCCGCCGAACCACATCTCCGCCTGACCGAGGGTCTTGGCGCCGTTGTCGATCAAGTACGGGACGGCGTTGGGGAGTTGGGAGGTGGAGCGGAGCAGTTCTTCGAGGGGGACCGCGTCCCAGCCGATCGTCTGACCGTGCACGACGGCGCCGTGGTCCGGGGTGTGCTCGACTATGCCGGGGACGCCGATGCCGACGCCGAGGAGCTGTTCCGGTGCGATGTCGGCGGCGGCGAGGACCTCGGCTATGCCGTCGCGGATGTGGCCGACGATGACCTCGACCTCGTAGCGCTGCTGCTCCAACGGGCGTTCGGCGCGGGCGAGTTCGGTGAGGGTGAGGTCGAACAGCTCGACGCGGACGCGGGTCTCGCCGACGTCGACGCCGATCATGTGGCCGCTGTGCGGGGCGACTTGGAGCAGGGTGCGGGGGCGGCCGCCGTCGGAGTCGACGCTGCCGGCCTCCTCGACCAGGCCGTCGGTGACGAGGTCCGCGACGACATTGCTCACCGAGCCGGAGCTGAGCCCGGTCGCCGGGCCCAGTTCGAAGCGGCTGAGGGGTCCGTCGAAGTACAGCCGTTGCAGTACGGCCGTGCGGTTGGCCCGCCTGAGGTCGCGTACCGTGCGCCCGTTCCGCCCCGCCATGTGGCTCCCTCCGAACCCTGCACCCTCTTAATTCACGCCCTGAACTAAGGGGCGGTGGAATGCACACTACGTGGTGGAAGCCGTCTCGTCGATCTCTCCCAGGGCGGCGAGGAGCTCGGGGCCGACCTTCTCCCGCCGCCAGCGGTTCTCTTCGTCGCCGAACTCCCGGGGGACCGTCTCGGCGAGCATGATCAGGTAGAGGTAGCTGCGGTAGAGGGCGTATCGGAGGCCGGCCGACCGGTCGAACTCGGCCCGTCCGCCTGCCTCCCGGTAGCCCGCGAGGAACGCCTCGTCCTTCCTGATGTCCCCGAGCAGCGCCAGGGAGACGAAGTCGGCGAGGGGGTCGCCCCAGAACATGCGCTCGCCGTCGATGAGGCCGCCGATACGGGGCGTTCCGGTCGTGCGGTCGACCAGGATGTTGCCCTGCCACAGGTCGAAGTGGACGGCGCAGGGGACGGTGACCTCGTCCAGGGCGTCGTACGCCGATCGGGCCGTGCGGGCGATGTCGTCGGCGGGGAGCGGCAGCCAGGCCCCGTAGCGGCGGGTGTCGTCGAGGACGGCGTCGTAGAGCGTGGTGAACGCGGTCCGCCAGTCGGGGGCGAGGGGGCCGAGGGCGCCGGAGGGGTAGCCGAAGCCGGGGCCGGTGATCTCGTGCAGGCGGGCGAGCCGGCGGCCCAACTCCGTGCGCAGGTCGGTGACTTCGGGGTCCGTGAGGGTGTCGTCCCAGGGTTCGCCGGGGCAGAGCGTCATCAGGAGGGTGTCGCCGTCGAGGACCACGACGCGCGGGGCCGCCACCCCGGCCTTGGCGGCGGCGCCGTAGAAGTCGGCCTCGGAGATGAGCAGTTGGCGCTCGTGCGCCAGGCCGGGGGCGGTGGGCGCGGTCTTGAGGACGTAGCGGGTGCCGTCGGTGAGGGTGAGTTCCTCGACGGTGTTGTAGGTGCCGCCGCCGAGGGGGTGGAGGTGGGCGAGGTCGCCGGGCGGGATGCCCGCCGCGCGGAGTACCTGCCGGGCTCGCTCCGAGGAGTCCGTCACCGTGCGCCCACCTCTCCCTCTCGGTCAGCCGGCGGCGTACACGTCCTCGACGTAACGCCCGTCCGCCATCAGTGTGTTGAGCCACCGCTCGGCGGCCTCGTCGTCGGCGCCGGGCGTGCGGTCCCGGTACAGGGTACGGAACGCCTCCCGCACGCCCGGTGCCATGCGCGAGCCGTCCCCGCAGACGAACACCCGGGCGCCCGCGTCGAGCAGGGCCCACACCTCGTCGGCCTCGGCGGCGACGCGGTGCTGGACGAAGGTCACCTCGCCCTCCGGGGCGGCGCTGAAGGCCGGGCGGAGCGAGACGGCTCCGGCGCGCTCGGCGGCGCGGAGTTCGTCGGCGTGGAGGTAGTCGGCGTCGGGTGCGTCACAGCCGAAGTAGCAGAGGGCCGGGGCGAGTTCGGCGCCGGCGGCGAGGGCGGCCGTACGGTCGGCGACGGTTCCGCGGAAGGGGGCGAGTCCGGTGCCCGCGGCGATCATCACGACCGGGGTGGAGCCGTCGATCCGGAAGGCCTCGCGGCACGGCTGGACGCGGGCGTAGATCGTGTCGCCCGGTGCGACGGTGGTGAGGTGACCGGAGCCCGTGCCCCGGTAGACGCCCTTGCCCGAGCGGGCGGGTGCCTCCAGCAGGGAGACCATGAGGTCCGCGTGGCCGGGGTCGACGGCGGGCGAGGACGAGATCGAGTAGTGCCGGGGGCGCAGCGGGGTGAGGAGTTCGAGGAGCGTGGGCCAGTCCAGGGCGCCGCGCAACGCCGGGTGGTCCTCGACGAGTTCGACGAAGGTGCGCGGGTCGTCGGTGAGGGCGGCCAGGGCGGTGCGCTCGGGCGGGCAGGGGCTGGCGGCGGCCAGCGCGACCACCTGGTCGGCGGTCGGACGTTCCTGCAACTCGACGTAGTGGGTGAGCAGTTGACGTGCCGTCACGGGTCGGTCGACCGCGAGGCCGTCGCGGCGCGGGCGGGCCTGGCGGATGTCGAGGACGGTGTCGAGGTCGACGCCGAGGGCGGTGGCGGCGCGTTCGACGAGAGCGGGGGCGTTCGCGGGCAGGACGGTGAGGTGGTCGGCGGTGCGGTAGGCGGTCCCGTCCGGCAGGGCGACGCGGACGAAGCGCTTGCGGCGCGGGTGGCCGGGGGAGGTGAGGTCGTGGGCCTCGGTGACGGTCATGGGGACGAGGTCGTGCCGCTCGGCGAGGGCGTCCAGGTGGCCGCCGGTGAGGGTGCGGACCTCGTAGGCAGAGGTCTGCTCCACGGGTTCGATGTCCGTGGCGTCGGGATCGCCGTACGTCTCCAGGAGTGCCGTGCGCAGCCGGGACGTGAACTCCCGTACGGCGCCGGTGAGATCGCCGGAGGCGTCGGCGGCGGCGCGGTCGGTCAGGCGGGTGGCGCCGAGTTCGGCGAGACGGGCGTCGATACGGGTCGGCATGTGCTGGTAGGTCGCGGCCCAGTTGCGGTCGCCGACGCCGAGGACGGCGTAGGTCACGCCGTCGAGGTCGTGGGTCTCCTCCAGCCAGGCGGCGAAGGCGAGGGCGTCGTCGGTGGGGCGGCCGTTGTAGGAGGCGGAGGTGATGACGACGGGTCGGTCGGTGGGCAGTCCGTCGGCGTACGCGTCCAGCGGAGCCACTTCCACCGAGCACCCCAACACGGCTGCCTCGTCGGCCAGTTGGGCGGCGAACTCACGGCAGGTGCCGTAGTTGCTGCCGTGCAGGAAGAGGGCTGCGGTGCCGGGGCGGACGCGGGCGGGCCGGGTGGTGGTGTCGGCCGTAGGAGTCGCGGGGGCCTCGACGGCGCCCGGCAGCGGAGTGTGCACACTGTCGGCGGGGGTGCGCGGGGTGAGGGCGAGCGTGAAGCCGTCGGGCTTGAGGGTGAGGGTCTCCTTCACCGTGAGTTCGTAGTCCGCGTGGTCGTGGAGCCGGTAGCGGTGGACGAGCATCGCGAGCAGCATGGTCGCCTCGTGCAGCGCGAACTGCCTTCCCATGCAGGCGCGTTCACCGGTGCCGAACGGCTTGAAGGCGTGCACGGAACGGGTCGCCTCCGCCTCGGGCGTGAAGCGCGAGGGGTCGAACAGCTCGGGGTTGTCGCCCCAGCCGGGCTGCCGGTGCAGCATCGGCGCGATCACGGTGACGGCCTGCCCGGCACGGAGCGGGATGCGTCCGCCGAGCACGGTGTCCTCCAGCGCGTGCCGGCTGAAGGCGGCGGCGGTGGGCCACAACCGCAGTGCCTCGTTGAGGACCTGGCGCGTGTAGGTGAGCCGGCCGACCTCGTCGTACGTCGGTTCCGGGTCGGCCGTGTCGCCCCACAGCGCGTCCACCTCGCGCTGCACGAGCTGGAGCACGGCCGGGTGCTTGGCCAGGTAGTACAGCGCGAACGACATCGCGCCGGACGTCGTCTCATGGCCCGCGATCAGGAAAGTGATCACCTGGTTGCGGATGTTGGCGGTGTCGAGCGTCGTGCCGTCGGCCGGGTGCTCGGCGCTGAGCATGAGCCCGAGGAGGTCGTCGGCGTCGCCCTGGTCGGTGCCGGTGCGGGCGGCGATGACGTCGTCGACGACCTGGGCGAGGTAGTCGGCGTCGGCCCGGAAGGCCGCGTCGGCCGCCGAGTGGTCCTCGCCCGGGACGCGCGCCAGCCTGGTCATGCTCCACTCCAGGCAGCGCACCATGGACTCGACGAAGGGGTGCGGTTCGTCCCGCTCGAACGACCAGAAGTCGTAGTCGAATCCGGCGAGTCCGATGGTGTCGAGGGTCATCCGGGTCATGTCGTCGGGCACGTCGACGGGCTGCCCGGTACGGGCGCCGCGGTCCCAGGCCTCGACGAGCCTGCGGGCCCCCTTCAGCATCACCGGGTGGTAGGTGCGCATCGAACCGAGCGCGAACGCGGGCATCAGGATGTCGTGCGCCTTGGCCCAGTTGGGCTCGTCGTCGTACGCCGTGAAGAGTCCGTCGGCGGCGAAGGCCCGGACGTTCTCCAGGGCGGGCCCGATGTGCTTGGCGAACCGCCGCTCGTCGGCGAGGTCCGTCACCAGGTCCAGATCGCTGACGAACAGCGTGTCCCGCCCGTGCAACCGCCGTACGAACACGGGTCCGTGACGGCTCATCAGCTCCATGATCTGCTGCATCGGGGTACGACCGGGACCGGTCGCGGTGATGTCGACGACTGGCACGCCGGGAAGCGTGTCGACGGGCTGGGGGTGCGGCGCGGTGGGGGGCATGGCGCGACAACTGCCTTTCGCGGTACGGAAGTACTGCGTTCCAGCGTGCTCGCCCCGCCTCGGCGGACCGCGCCGCGCGACTACATGATCGTGTAGCGAAAAGCACGGATGGCGTCTTGCGCGGACGGCACAGTCCGGCTAACTGAGTGCGCGTACTCATGCGCGCCCCGCGACCGCCCCGCCAGGGTGGGCTCATGACTCAGGCACTGCCCGAACATCCACTTCTGCGCAGCAGACGGCCGTGGTCCAGCAGGACATCCACCGCTTCGGACGTCGTCGCCGCCATTTTCCTGTTCATCAGCGAAGCCGTCGTCCTGGCATGGATCATTTTCAGCTACGGCATGGAGAGCTGGGCCGCGCAGGGCGACCCGGACGAGATCGACACCGCGGCGCTCGCGGAAATCGCCCGGATGGAGATATTCCTCTACGTCGTGCTCGCTCTGACAGTTCTCGCAGCGCTGTCGCGCGCACCGTGGACGCTGGTGTCGCACCTCCTCTTCGCCCTGCTCCTGGGCGCACTGCTCACGGGCTCGCAGCAGGACTACGACCGCGCTCATCCGGATCCCACGCCTACCCCGACCGTCCACTACACGCCGTGCCTCAGTGGCAGTGGGAAGTGCCGCTGAGCCGCATGATGATGTAGTGCGCAACGACGTGGCAGGAGGTACGGGTGGACTGGACCCGCAGGGAGGGCGTGGTGTGGCGCAACCGTGCCCTGATGCTCTTCGACCGGGTGGCGGTGCCGGTCGCGGTGTGTGACGTGTACGGCTCGGTGCAGGTCGCCAATCCCGCGATGGCGGCGGAGTGCGGTACGACGCCGGGGCGGCTGCGCGGCCGGGACGTACTCGACCTGTTCCAGCCGCAGGAGTCCGGACAGGTCGAGCGGATCGCGCAGGCGCTGCGGCTGCGGCACCGGTCGCGCTACCAGGTGTCGGTACGCTGGCGGGCCCCCAACGGCACCGAGCGCCATGGGGAGTTGACGGCCGACCCGGTCAGCGACACGGTCGAGGAGACACCCGCGCTGCTGGTCATGCTCCGCGTGCGGGGCGAGGGCGAACCCGGCGACGGCAGCCCCGCCGAGGACTCCCCCGCGCGGGTCACCCCGACCGAGGCCCGCATCCTGGCGCTGCTCGCCGGCGGCGCCACCACCGCCCGCGCGGCCCGCGAGACCGGCCTCACGACGGACGGCGTGACCTATCACCTACGGCGCCTGTCGGCCCGGTGGGACGCGGCGAACCGCACCGAACTGGTCGCCCGCGCCTACGCACTTGGGGTGCTGACGCCGGGGGTGTGGCCGCCGGCGCCTGTCACGGACGCCGACGAACGGTAGGCCGTCCCCGCCCCCTCCGGCGCCCCGAAGCGGGCGAGCGTGTGCCACACCATCTTCAGGTCCTGGAGTTCATGGCGACCGGTGCGGGCCGCGTCGCCGATGACCCTCGGGTCGATGACACCGCGCTCGGCGATGAGGGCACCGAGCTCGGCGTACTCCTGCCCCCGGTAGTCCGAGTGCCGGTGCAACTCCCGCACGGTGAGCCGGTATCCGGGGTGCCATTCGACGGGGCACGGCAGGCGGCGGGCCGCGGTCTCGACGGGGGTGCCGCGATAACTCGCGTCCAGGACCAGGGCCTCCATGTCCCGGGCGAGGACGACACCGCCGTGCACCTGTGTCTCGATGTAGTCGTTCAGGGCGTCCTGTTGGTCTTCGTCGGCCTCGGCGAGCGCGATCAGGTTCATGCCGGAGGCGACGCCGAAGTCGGTCGGTTCGGCCGCGCTGTCCGGGTAGCAGAAGGTCGCGCGGGCGAGGGTCGAACCGCTCAGCCGGAAGTGCGAGGAGCCGAACCGCGGGGCAGCGCCGACCACTTGGCGCCGGAAGTTCAGCGCGCCGTACACCGGTCGCTCGGGCGCGGGCGCCTCGTCGTAGGCACCGGCGAAGATCCGGCTCTCCCAGCGCCAACGGTCCCCGCCGGGACGGGCGGTGAGGCCGCCGTTGCTGGTGCCGGTGACGAACTGCGAGTGATACGTGCCGTCTTGGGCCAGCGCGTCGAGGATGGGGCGGCCGGTCGCCGGCGCCGTACGGTCGGGGTGGAAGTTGAGCGTGATGCGGAGGCGCGGGTCGACGGGCGGACCCTCGGAGCCCTCGGCCACGTGCCGCAGTGCCCGTGCCTGCCGTGCACCAACACCCACGAAATCCACTGGCTCCTCCACCGCTCGCCTCACTACCCTGGACCGAAACCTAGACCCCCTAGGTTTCGGAAACAGGCACCACCCCGACAGACATCGCCCCCACGGGCACCGCCCCAGGAGACTCCCCCATGAGATCACTCACCGAGCAGGACATCCGCACCTCGTTCGTCAACTGCTCGAAGGGCGAGGCCAAGCGGCTCGCGATCCCCCGCGATCTCGACACCCGCCCCTGGGCCGACCTGGACTTCCTCGGCTGGCGAGATCCCGGGGCACCCGACCGCAGCTACCTCGTCGCCGAGCGCGCGGACGACCTGATCGGCGTCACGCTCCGCTTCCCGTCCGCGCAGCGCGGCTTTCTGCACCGGAGCATGTGTTCGCTGTGCGTGACGACCCACCCGGGTGGCGGCGTCTCCCTGATGACCGCGCGCAAGGCAGGACCGGCGGGCCGCGAGGGCAACTCGGTCGGCCTGTACATGTGCACCGACCTCGCCTGCTCCCTCTACGTGCGCGGCAGGAAGATCCCCGAGTCGGGCATCCGCATCGAGGAGAGCCTGACCGCGGAGCAGCAGATCGACCGTACGGTGGGCAATCTGACCGCGTTCCTGGACAAGCTGTACATCTGACGCCGGCCCCGCCGCCCGCCCGAGATCACTCCTGCCCTACGGCGATCACGATCTTCCCCCGGTTGTCCCGCCGCTCCAGCCGCTCGTGGGCGGCGCGCGCCTCGGCGAGCGGTACGACGGTCTCGATCGGCACCCGGTACGTCCCCGCGGCCACCCGCTCGGCGAGTTCCCGCAGGTCCGCGCGAGGGTCGTAGCCGCCGTGGATCTGGAGGTTGGTGAGCTGGAAGCCGAGGATCGACGCGTTCTTCGGGTAGAAGTCGCGGGTGTCGACGGTGCTCGGTTCCAGGGCGACATTGGCGAGGGCGACGACCCGGCCGCCGTGCCCGATCTCGCGCAGGCTGCGCCCGAAGGCCGGGCCGCCGACGGTGTCGAGGATGACGTCCGCGCCCCGACCGCCGGTGAGCCGCAGCACCTCGTCGACCTCCGCGTCGTCGGGGCAGGAGGACGTGTCGAGCGTGGCGTGGGCGCCGAACTCCCCTGCCCACGCTGCCTTTTCGGGTGATCCGGCGAGGGCGACGACCCGGGCGCCGGTCTCGGCCGCGATCTGTACGGCCGCGCTGCCGACCCCGCTCGCGGCGGCCTTCACGACCACCGTGTCCTCCTTGGTGACGCGGGCGAGGTGCCGCAGGCAGTACCAGGCCGACAGCCAGGCGACGGGCAGGGCGGCCGCGTGCGCGAGGTCGATCCCGTCGGGCAGGGCGGCGACCTGGGTGGCCGGGACGGCCACCAACTCGGCATAGAAACCCGGTGAGTTGACGCCGTCGAGAGCCACGACCCGTTGCCCGACCGTGAATCCGGTGACGCCCTCCCCCAGTGCGGCGACCGTCCCGGCCCCCTCCACTCCGGGGATCAGCGGCGGCTTCCCGGCCCGGTGGTAGTTCCCGGACCTGATCAGGGCGTCCGCGCGGTTCACGCCCGCCGCGGCGACCCGCACCAGGACCTGCCCGGGACCCGCGACCGGGTCGGACACCTCGACCGGTACCAGCACCTCGGGCCCGCCGAACTCGTCGATCCGTACCGCACGCATACCGCACCTGCTCCCTGTCACGGCCACCGAACTCGGGCCGATCCGACGGACACCAGTTGAACTGGTGTCACCATGCGACACCGGACGAACCGGTGTCAAGGCTCGTCCGGTGCCGTAGGCGCGCCGCCGGCCACCCTTTGCGTACACCGCATGAACCGGTGTACGCGAGGTAAGCTCGCCGGCATGACCCTCCCGCTCGCCTTTCCGTTCATCGGCGGACGCCCGTGCCTGAACTTCGTGGCGACCCTCGGCAAGCGGCACGGCACGCCCGTGGAGCGGCTTCCCGACCCGGCGGCCCTGGCCGGCTGGATCACGGAGGCGGAGCTGTCCGTGGGTGCGGAGCCGGTGCGGGTCACGGCCCGGGAGCTGACGGACGCGCGCACTCTGCGCGAGGCGCTCTACCGTGTCGTACGGGACGCGATGGCCGGTCGGGAACCGGCGGCGGCCGATGTCGAGCGGGTCAACGAGGCCGCCGCGCGGCCGGATCTGGCGCCCCAACTGGGCGACCAGCGCTGGAAGTCGGCGCATCCGGCGCGCGCGGCGCTGGCGACGGTGGCCCGGGACGGCGTGCTGCTGGTGGGCGGTCCGCTGCTGGAGCGGGTCAAGGAGTGCGAGAACCCGGAGTGTTCACTGCTGTTCCTCGACGACTCCCAGGCCCGCCGCCGCCGTTGGTGCTCGATGGACCGCTGCGGCAACCTCGCGAAGATCGCGGGCTACCGATCGCGCAGTCGGGCCGCTGTGACCGAGTGAGTCGCACCATGCAGTGGTCCTCCGTATCGGGGTGGGGATTCCCTCAGGAGCCGGCGGGTGTCCAGTGCGGGTCGCGGCCGAGGAAGGCCAGGAGCGCCTCGGCCCGGTCGTACTCGCCCGTCACCGCCAGCGCGGGCCCGAACACCCGGTAGGAGTCCCGGAGTTGGTCGACGAGCCGGTCCGCGGCCGGCCAGATGCCCTCGGCCAGGTCCACCCCCAGCGGCCGGTTCTGGCCGGTGGCCGCCGCGATGTCCCAGGCGTGCACGGCCGCGTCCATGGCGGCCGTGGCCGCGGCGATCGGGAGGGGCAGCGGGCCCAACGGCGTCGGCACCTCGTCGGCGTCGGCGGGCAGGTGCGCGTAGCCGTCCGCCACCGCGCGGAGCACCTTGTCGAGTTCGGTGACCGGGTCCCCGTCCAGGGTGTCCGCGGGGTGGAAGGGGTCGGAGTCGGGCCGGTCGCCGGTGAGGACGAGGCCGTAGGCCTGCTGGTCGATGCGCGCGTGGTTGAGGACCTGCCGCACCGTCCACTCGCTGCACGGCGTCGGCGCCGGCCAAGCCGCCTCGGGCACGGCGGCGACCACCTCGCGCAGATAGTCGTGCGAGCGGGTCAGTACCTCGATGCCCTGGATGTTCGTCATGAACGTTCCCCTCCCCTTTGCTCTGTTCGGTACCGACAATCTAGGACGGCTTGCGGACAGCTACTGTCCTCAAGAGAAACGTTCGGCGCATCTGGTGAGAGGGAATAGGCCAAGGATGCGAGATGTCCGGGAGTGGACGGCGCCACTGGTGCGGTTCCTGGGGCGGCACCGGGACCCGGTGGTCGTCCAGACGCTGCGGTCGGCGGCCGCGGCGACGGTCGCGTACGTCGTCGCGCTGCGTCTGAGCCCCGAGCCCGCGCCGCTGACCGCTCCCCTGACCGCGCTCCTCGTCGTCCAGGTCACGCTCTACGCCACCCTCACCAACGGCATCCGCCGCGTGAACGCCGTGGTCGCGGGCGTCCTCGTCGCCATCGCCTTCAGCCTGCTGGTCGGTCTGACCTGGTGGAGCCTGGCCCTGCTGATCGTGGCCGCGCTGGTGGTGGGGCGGCTGGTGCGAGTCGACGAGTACGTGCCCGAGGTGGCGATCAGCGCGATGCTGGTCCTCGGGGTCACCACGGTCGGGAACACGGCCTGGGCGCGGGTGGTGGAGACACTGATCGGCGCGGTCGTCGGACTCGGCTGCAATCTGCTGCTGGCTCCCCCGGTGTGGGTGGACGAGGCCGGCGAGTCGATCGAGGGGCTGGCCCGTCGGCTGCGGCGGCTGATGCGGCGCATGGGCGAGGAGGCGGCAGGCCGCACACCCGTCGACCACGCCACCGCGCGGCTGCACGAGGCGCGCCGGCTCGACCACGACATCATCGAGGTGGACGCCGCCCTGCGGCAGGCCGAGGACAGCCTGCGGCTCAATCCGCGCGTCCGGGAGGGGCTGCTGCACCGGGTCGTGCTGCGGACCGGCCTGGACACCCTGGAGATCTGCACGGTCGTGCTCCGCGTCCTCGCGCGCACCTTCACCGACCTGGCGAAACAGCGCGACCCCGAGCCGCTGTTCGCACCGCCGACGGGCGCCGCCGTAGAACAGCTGCTGTCCGAGATCGGGGACGCCGTGGTCAGTTTCGCGGTGCTGGTGACCACCGATGTGAGTGTGAGCGCCGAGTCGGCGGAGTCTCGGCTCACCGCCGAGCTGCACACGGCCGCCGCGACCCGGGACAAGCTGGCCCAGCTGCTCCTGGAGGAGGTGCAGCGCGACGCGGCCCAGTGGCAGCTGCTGGGTGCCATGCTGACCGAGGTCAACCGCATGCTGGACGAGCTGGACACCGAGCACCGCTCGCGCCGGCTCCTTGAGGAACTCGACCGATGCGCCGCTGAACAGCGGGAACGCCTGCCGTGGCTGACCTGGCTGCGCGAGCGGGCGGGCGTGCCGGACCGGCTGCGCAGGAACCGGGGAGAGGGCGCCGATCGTTCTAGGTGACGAAGTCACCGGAGACCTCGGCGACCGAACAGGGGGCGGGCGCATGACCGACAGCACCGTACGGATCGACGGGAACACCTTGCAGCTGCCCGGTGGTGTGGCGGTGCGGTTCATCCGCACGCTACGGCTGCCGGAGACGGGCACGCATCCGTTGCCGCCGGGGCTCGGTGAGTTCCCGGTCCGGCGGGTCGCGGACTTCCCGGACACCGTGCCCGAGGAGTGGCGGGCGCGGGGCGGGGTGATGCTGCCGGTGTATCTGCGCGAGGCGATGTGGCTGAGCTTCGCGGGTACGCGGGAGCCGGCCGCGCTGCAGGTCGGGGTGGGCAAGGTGTGCGCGGTCTCGGGCGAGCCGTGGAGCGACCGGCTGTCCCGGAACCCGCAGAACTACGTGGTGCTGCCCCGCCAGCCGTGGCTCGACGGCATCAACTCCGGCAAGGGCACGGTCCGCCAGTTCGTCGCGGTCCCGCTCGGCCTCGGCGCGACCGTCGAGGGGCAGGTCACGGGCGAGGAGGTGTGGGGCGGCGTACAACTGCGGTCCTTCCCGCTCGACGAACGGGAGTTGGCCACGTGGCGCGAGGCGGAGCGACGCCGGTCGCAGCAGTTCCGCGCGCGTACGACGGCCCTGCCGACCGGGGGGTACGGCATGCCCGCCATGCCGATGATGTCCGCGCCCGGCGCTCCCCCGGCACCGAGCCCCCGGGCCACCGCCATGGGACTCGGAGTCGGCGGTTCGATGCGCCAGGAGGTCTACGAGGACGACCGCCCGCTGACGTCCTGGGCCGAGGAGCCCGCCGGGCGGGTCTTCGTGCACCTGGTGACGCCCCCGGAGTGGCGCCGCATCACCGGCGAGGCCCCGCCGCCGTCGCCGGTGGACCGTGCCGCGTACACCCGGGCGGGGCTCCCCTGGTTCGACTACTACGACCAGGACGCCGAGGATCTCGCCCCCACCGACACCCTGGGGGCGGTACAGCCCGTCGGCGACTGGCTGGGCGACGACCACGAACCCTGGCAGGAGCCCGCGGCCGACCAGGTGCAGCCCCTCAAGGACGCACAGGGCAAGCCGGTGGAGGACGGCGACTGGTAGGTCGTCAACGGGCAGCCGGCTGGGCAGGTCGCCCGCCCGACGCCCGTTGCACTGAATGCAACGCCCGTTGCCGGTCTTGCGCTTACCGGGCCCCGCACGCCAAGGTTGCTGTGACGACCGAGGCGAGCGACGACCTGAGGGTGTGGGCATGACGAGTGGTGCGGAGGCGTCACGCGAGGGCTGGAGCAGGCGCCGTTTCATCGGCGCCCTGGGCGGAACGGCGGCGGTCGTCGCGGTCCCCGCACCGGCCGCGGCACCGGCGGACCCCGATTCGTCCCGTACGACCACGCCGGAACCGTCGGCCGCGAAGCCACCGGCACACCGCAAGGGCAAGGATTCCGGCCCTCACCCCCTCTACATCGGCACGTACACCTCGGTCGACGGCGGCGGCAAAGGCATCGGCTTCGCCACCTACGACACGTCGACCGGGCAGATCACCGGCGGGGGCACCCTCACCGGGGTCGCCGATCCGTCGTACCTCACCGTGCATCCCGACGGCCGCACGCTGTACGCGGTCGACGAGCAGACGGCCGGCGCGGTGACCGCCGTACGCCTGGCGGACCGTACGGTCCTCGGCGCGCGGAGCACCGGTGGCGCGGGCCCCTGCCATCTGTCCGTGCACCCCACCGGGCGCTGGCTGCTCAGCGCCAACTACACGTCCGGCAGCGTTGCCGTGCACCCGATCGACGCCCTGGGCGCGCTCGGCGAGCGCACGGCGCTGGCCAAGCACTCCAGTCCGCAGCCGGGCCCCGGCCAGGACGGCCCGCACGCGCACCAGTTCGTGACGGGTCCCGACGGCGGCCATGTCCTCGCCGTCGACCTGGGCACCGACACCGTCTACACCTATCGCCTGGACACCGCGAAGGGCACGCTCACCGAGGTCTCGCAGGCGCACACCCGCGCGGGCGCGGGCCCACGCAGCCTCACGTTCCACCCCGGCGGCCGGTACGCCTACCTGGCCAACGAGGTCGACGACACCGTCGCGGTCTGCGCCTACGACCCCGCCACGGGCGCCCTCTCGATCGGCGCCCCGCAGTCCAGCGGCAGCACGGGCAACACCACCAACTACCCGGCGCAGATCCTGGTGACCCCGAACGGCGCGTACGCCTTTCTCGCCAACCGCGGGGACAACACCCTGGCCCGGTACGCCGTCGAGGCGGACGGCGCCCGGCTCAGGCTGCTCGGCACGGTGGCGGTGTCCGGTGACTTCCCGCGGCAGATCGCGCTCTCGCCGGACGGGACGCTGCTGTTCACCGCGAACCAGAAGTCGAGCACGGTCAGCGTGTTCCACGTGGACGACAGCACGGGTCGACTGCGGCTCGCGGGCGAGCCGTTCGCGTCACCGGTCGCCGTCTGTGCGCTGCCGCTGTAGGGGGCGCGGGCAGGACGCGGCACTGGCCTGGGTGAGCAGCACGTGCATGCGCTCGGTGAGGTGGGAGACCGTGTCGGCGGGCGCGTGGAACGGCAGCCGCACGTCACCGTGGGCGCGGGCGCGCTCGATGCGCAGGGTCAGTCCGTGCCGGTCGACGGCGAGGGGCTGGACGCGGACCGCGCCGTGCAGGCTGTCGGGTTCGACGAGCCGGGTGAGCCGCTCGACCGCGTCGGAGTGGCAGTCGGCGAGGTGGGTCAGCAGCTGGGCCTCGGCCAGGGCCAGCGGGTCGGGTTGGGCGGCGGCGAACTCGTCGAGGTCGATGACGACCGCGCCGGTCGGCGGGCGCAGCACCACGCGCGTTGCCCGGAAGGCGAGTTGACCCTCCTCGGGCACGAACCATCCGGCCAGCCAGAGCCGGGCCCGGATACGGTTGCGCACGGGGACGGGCGCGACGTCCGCGAACTCAAGGACGGCGGACGGCTCGCCGCGGGGCGCGCAGATCGCGGCCGCCAACAGGGCGCTGTCCTCGGGCACTTGCAGGAGCACCCTGCCGTCGCCGTCCACGCTGTGCGCACCGACGAACTCCTCGCGACCGCCCTCCGCGGTCACCGCGCAGGACCATGCGGCGGCGAGCACCGAGCGGGCCCGCTCGGCCGCGGCAGGCACGGCCGTCCACGTCTGGCTGTCACCCATCCCTGAACCTCCTTAGGTAAGCCTTGCCTAACTTACCGAAGATCGGGGCGCACGCCAACCACGCCACGCAATCTCTCCACCAAGTCGTCCAGGACGAGTTCCGGGCGACTCCAGGACGAGTTCAGGGCGCGATGACGCCCAACAGCGCCCGCGCGCACAGATCGCGCACCTGCTCCCGGCTCAACTCCGGTCCGCGCAGCCACTCCAGACAGACGGCGGTGGTGAAGGCCAGCCACCCGCGCACCGCGAGCTTCGCGTCGGGCCGCTCCGCCACGGCAGGACCGAACTCGGGACCCGCGGCGAGCGCGGCCAGGACCTGCCGCTCCTGCGCCGCCAACGCCCGCTGATAGACCCGCCGTACGGTCTGGTCCCCCGCCGCGTCGGCTCGATGGAAGGCGCGGTAGCCGTGCGCGTGGGTGTGCACGTACTCCAGATACGTGTCGAGGGCGGCGTCGAGTTGCTCACGGGCGGGTATGCCCGGCACGGCCGCCGTCATCCGCAGCATCCGCTCGCTCTCACGCTCGACGACGGCCGCGAAGAAGTCCCGCTTGGTCGGGAAGTAGTGGTAGAGCAGCCCGCGGGAGACCCCGGCGATCTCGGCGACCTGCTCGATCCACACGTCGTCGTAGGGATCCTCCGAGAACAACCGCGCGCCCACCGTGAGGAGTTGCTCCCGGCGCTCCTCGGTGCTGAGCCGGCGGCGCGTGCGCTCACCCTGATTGGCGGCCATTCCCGCACTTTACTTGACGTCGGTTCAACAACGGGATCAGACTGAAACCCGTTATTGAACCCACGTACAACAGGCTCAACCTGCCGCAGGATCAAGGGAGATCGCGTCATGGCGGAGACGACGACGGCGACGCCGACCGGGCTGCCGAAGGGATTCCGGGGCGCCGAACAGGGCTGGCCCGACCTCGACCGCATCCCGCATCCCCCGCGCCGGGTCCCGCTGCTCGGTGACGTCCTCGGCGCCGACCGCCGCACTCCCCTCCAGGACACGCTCCGCTACGCCCGCCAACTGGGCCCGATCTTCCGGCGGAAGGCCTTCGGCAAGGAGTTCGTGTTCGTGTGGGGCGCCGGTCTGGTCGCCGACATGGCGGACGAGTCACGGTTCGCCAAGCATGTCGGCCTGGGGGTCGCGAACCTGCGGCCGGTTGCCGGGGACGGCCTGTTCACGGCCTACAACCACGAGCCCAACTGGCAGTTGGCGCACGATGTGCTGGCCCCCGGCTTCAGCCGCGAGGCGATGGCCGGCTACCACCCGATGATGCTGTCCGTGGCCGAGCGGCTCACCGACCACTGGGACCGCGAACTCACCGCCGGACGCTCGGTGGACGTACCCGGCGACATGACCAAGCTGACCCTGGAGACGATCTCGCGCACCGGCTTCGGCCACGACTTCGGTTCCTTCGAACGCGACCGCCCGCACCCCTTCGTGACGTCGATGGTGGGCACGCTCAGCTACGCGCAACGCCTCAACTCCGTACCGTCCCCCCTGGCCCCGCTCCTGCTGCGCAGCGCGACTCGCCGCAACGAGGCGGACATCGCCTACCTCAACCGCACGGTGGACGAGATGGTGCAGGCCCGCCGCAAGGCGAGCGGGACCGGAGACGGCGACCTCCTCGACCGGATGCTCGACACGGCCCACCCGGAGACCGGCGAGCGTCTCTCCCCCGAGAACGTCCGCCGTCAGGTCATCACGTTCCTCGTCGCCGGCCACGAGACGACCTCGGGCTCCCTGTCCTTCGCCCTGCACTACCTCGCCCGCCACCCGGAGATCGCGGCCCGCGCCCGCGCCGAGGTGGACCAGATCTGGGGCGACACCGAGACCCCCGGCTACGACCAGGTCGCCAAGCTGCGCTACGTCCGCCGGGTCCTCGACGAGTCGCTGCGGCTCTGGCCGACAGCCCCCGCGTACGCCCGCGAGGCCACCCGGGACACCGAACTGACCGGGGTCCACCCGATGCGCCGAGGCGCCTGGGCGCTGATCCTCACGCCGATGCTGCACCGCGACCCCGAGGTGTGGGGCGCGGACGCCGAGGAGTTCGACCCGGACCGCTTCGACGCCAAGGCCGTACGCTCCCGCGCCCCGCACACCTTCAAGCCGTTCGGGACGGGGGCGCGGGCGTGCATCGGCCGCCAGTTCGCCCTGCACGAGGCGACGTTGGTCCTCGGCCTGCTGCTGCGCCGCTACGAACTGCGCCCCGACCCCGCGTACCGGCTGCGCGTGACCGAGCGCCTGACTCTGATGCCGGAGGGCCTGCGCCTGCATCTGGACCGGCGCACCGGGGCAGCGGCCCCCGCACCGGTCACGGTCCCCGACGAGGTGCGGTCAGAGCCCCGCTGTCCAGTGCACGGGACGGACGACTGACTCCGGCAACCTGGTCCCGGCGCTCCCCCGGGCCGCGTTGACCTGAGGCTGGGTGAGGAAGAAGGCGCCGGTCAGATCCGCGTCCGTGAGATCGGCGTCCCGCAGATCGGCCCCGATCAGATCCGCGCCGCGCAGGTCGGCCCCGGTGAGATCGGCGGCGATGAGACAGGCACCGCGCAGAGTGGCCCGGCTCAGATCGGCGCCCTTGAGCCGGGCGCCCATGAGGTCGGCACCCCGCCGCTCCTTCTTCTTGCCCCGCGCACCGGCCCGCACGAGCTCACTGGTCCTCAGCAGCAGCACGTTGACCTCCTGCCGGTGCGCGCCCACGTCCAGCGCGGCGAGCTCTTCGGGGGTCCCGCGCGTGAGTTCCTCGGTACGGCCGAGGGCCCGGCGCAGGTCGGGGTGGACCGGCTCGGCGGCGGGCAGGGTGAGCGCCTCGGTCAGGTACCGGAGCAGTTCATGAAGCTGCCGTACGACGGGAAACACGTCGAACATCCGCCGGGCCTGCTCCCGGGGAGCCGTGCGCCAGTCCTGTCCGCCGAAGGTGACCTGGGAGACCTGCTGCCCGGCGCCGAAACAGTCGTAGACCGTGCAGCCGGTGAAGCCGCTGGTCCGGAGCTTCGCGTGGATACCGCAGCGGTGATCGCCCTGAAGATTCGGGCACGGCGTCCCGGCGGCCTTGTCGAGCGCGAAGTCGGCCGAGACGGCGAAGGGCAGTGCCACACAGCACAGCCCGACGCAGCGCTCGCAGTCGCCTCGGAGGTCGGAGAGGGCCGCTATGTGATCTTCCATGCCGTTCAGCGTACTGACCCGGTCACATCGAGGCGCGCCAGCCTGTCCGGATCGGACAGGATGAACATCTCGGTGATCCGGCCGTCGGCGACGGTGACGCCCATGACCGAGAGGACCTGTCCCTCGGGGGCGTTGACTACGCCCACCGAGCCGTTGACCAGGGCGAGTCGGGCGTGGCGGGCGAACGGGGCGAACATGAGCGCCTGTTCGGCGACAGCGCGTGCGCCACGCATCGCCTTGGACGCGGCCGCGCCCCGCACGAGGGCTCCGGAGTCGGCGCGCAGGGCCACGTCCGGGTGGAGGAGGGCGACGAGCGCGTCGAAGTCGCCCTCGCGGGCGGCGGTGAGGAAGGCCTCGACGATCTCGCGCCGGCGGGCGAGGTCGGGGTCCGTCGACGGGCTCGCGCCCTGGACCCGGCGGCGGGCCCTGCTGGCCAGTTGGCGGGTCGCGGCCGAGCCGCGTTCCACGATCGGGGCGATGTCGTCGAAGGGCACCGCGAACATGTCGTGCAGGACGAACGCGAGCCGTTCGGCGGGTTCCAGGGTCTCCAGGACGACGAGGAGGGCGAGGCCCACGGAGTCGGCGTGGAGTACTTCCTCCTCCGGATCGAGTTCCGTGAGGGGTCTGAGCAAGGGGTCGGGGACGAAGGTCTCGGTGAAGGCCTCGTCCATGGGGTCCTCGCGGCGTGACGAACGGGACCGCAGCAGGTCGAGGCAGACCCGGCCGACGACCGTGGTCAGCCAGCCGCCGAGGTTCCTGATGTCGTCCGCGTCGGTCCGGCTGAGCTTCAACCACGTCTCCTGGACGGCGTCCTCCGCCTCCGGCAGGGAGCCCAGCATGCGGTAGGCGACCGCGCGCAGCCGGCCCCGGTGTTCCTCGAAGCGGTCCGCCAGAAGGTCCTCGTCGTTCATACCGTCCCCGTGGTCGATTCTCGCCGGCGGCCGGTCGTTCGGCGGCGCGCTGGACGTACTGAAGGATATTGACGGAGCCCGCGCGCGACGGCATGATGACCGACTGCGTGGCCTACGCCGAACCTCCCACGACCGTCCCCGGCACGGTCTCCCAGCGGAGGCAAAGGGACCAGTGTCTCAGGTCGTTGTCGCAGCCCGATCGCCTCGGGCGAGGTTGCCGGGGAGCCGTCGCTCAAGGCGTGGAAGGCCGCGATGACAGCCCGTAGGAACTTCAAGCGCCAGGTGCGCGCCCGCGCCGCCAAGACCGGCGAGTCCTACACGACCGCCCTCCGGCACTTCCGTCCGACTCCATCAGGAGACGTCATGCCGGAAGCAAGGAACCCCGAGCGCGTGCGGCTCGCCGTGGCGCAGACCCCCGTACGCGAAGACCCCCGAGACGTCGAGGCACTCCGCGAGAGCGGGCGTGAGGTCCGTGCGCTGATGTGCGAGGCCGGTGCTCAGGGAGCGCGGATCGTGCACTTCCCGGAAGGCGCGATCTGCTTTCCCAACAAGTACGTCATGTCCGTCGACGGCCCGGACGCGGTCGGCCCGGCGGACTGGGACCGGTGCCAATGGCCGGTGCTCCAGGCCGAGTTGGCCGCGATCGCCGAGCTGGCCCGCGAGCTGCGGCTGTGGACGGTGGTCGCGGCGGCGCACCGCCTGACGGGCCCGAACCGTCCGCACAACAGCCTCTACGTCATCTCCGATCGCGGCGAAGTCGTCACACGCTACGACGAGCGCCTGCTGTCGAGGACGAAGGTCTCGTACATGTACTCGCCGGGCGTCTCACCGGTGACCTTCGACGTCGACGGGGTGCGCTTCGGCTGCCTGCTCGGCATGGAGATCCACTACCCGGAGCTGTTCGCGGAGTACGAGAAGCTGGACGTCGACTGCGTCCTGTTCTCCACCAGTGGCACCCCGGGCAACACCGCCGCACAGGCGCAGGGCCACGCCGCGGTCAACAGCTACTGGGTCAGCCTGTCCGTGCCCGCGCAGCACAGCGGCACCGCGCCGTCCGGGATCGTCGCCCCCAACGGCGACTGGCTCGCGCGGTGCCCTTCGGACGACTCACCGTCGGTGGCCGTCGTGAACCTCGACGACAGTTCGGAGGCCGCCGCCGACGCGGTGACCTACGGACGTCCCTGGCGTCGTGAGGCACGGGCGGGCCTCTACACCGAGCACCAGGTGACCGACCCGCGCAGCGAGGACCGGACAGCGGCCTTCTAACTCCCGGTGTTGAGCGGCCTGTTGGGCAACCTCTTGCCCGACAGGCCGCTCAATAGCGTTGCGCCTTCGCCAACTTGGGGGTCAGCACCGGCTCCGGCGGCTTGGCGCTGATGGCGACCGGCTGGGCCTTCGCGCCGGGGGCGAGGTTCTCGGCGCCGACGTAGCGGGTCTCCACCACCTTCCCCGAGGAGTCGAGGAAGTCGACCTGGACGGCGTAGGACGCCTTCTTGTCGGTCTTGTTGGTGATGGTGACGAGGACGGCGAGCAGGCCGCTGGTCTGGGCGCGCGGTTTGCCGGTCATGGCCACGTCCGACATCGCGTTGCCCTGACCCTCGACGCCCTTGAGTTCGTTCTGGGCGTCCTTGCTCGCGCGGGCCACCTCCGACGACACGGAGGCCTCGAAGGAGGACGCGGCCGCCGACGCGGAGGACGCCACGGCCGAGGCGGCCGCACGGGCCGACGCGACCGCCGACGACGCGGCCGATTTCAGGGGCGACGGTGTCATCCCCGAGAAGGAGGCCGTGTCCGGGGTCGACACCTGCGCGCTGCTGCCGGAGCTGTCGTTGTCGTCGCCGCACGACACCAGCGCGACCGTGCTCGCCGCGACGACGGCGAGGACCAGGGCGGCTGGGCGGGCCCGGCGGAGCGACTTGGTATTCAGTGGCTTGGTATTCATCGAAATGAACCTTATGTCGGAACTTTCGATGCGGCACATCACCGACGGCCACCGGGTGACGGGCCCGCCCCGGCTGCCTGGCGGGCGCTACCTAGCGAACAGCCCGAACGACACCGCCGGCTTCCCGCCGAACCTCTCCCCGGTGATCGTCGCCCACTTGGTCAGGAGCTCACGGGCGTACGTCTCCGGGTCCTCGTCCGTCAACGCCTCGATGTACGTGCGGTGTTCGAGTAGGGAGCGCACCCCGCGTTCCAGGCCCGGAGTGGCGTCCTCGGCGTGCGTGGGCCCGGCGAAACCGGCGACGGCCACCCGGCGGACACCGCCCCAGGTGTCCCGGTGGTTCATGGTGATGACCAGTTCGGGGCGGTGGCCGACGGAACGGCCGCCGTCGGTGCACGCGGCGATCGCCGCCGAGCAGCCGTATTCGAGGTCGTCCGGGTGGGCCACCACGGCGAGGGCTCGCCGCCAGTCGTCGGGCATGGGCTGGAGCGGGGTGTTCTGCGGCTCGGTCATGGGCGCAGATCAACCACGTCTCCCGGGCTCTACGCCTCGTCCCGCGTGAGGGCGAGCAGCCGGTCCAGGACGCGCGGGCCGCCCGCCCGCACCCCGTCGTGCTCGAACTCGTCGGTGACCCAGGTGCGCAGGCCGCGGATCGCGCGGGCGGTCTGCAGGGAGTGGGTCGCGTCGACGTACATGTCGTCGTGGTAGACGGCCGCGGCGACCGGGACCTCGTTGACGGCGAGGCGCGCGGGGTCGTAGAGGGGCTGCCAGCCGGTGTGGGCGGCGAGGAGTTCGGCGGTCTCGCGGAGCGGGCGCAGGGCGGGGTCGCAGTCGAACATCCAGGGGTGGATGGACTCGCCGGTGAAGAGGAGGGGGCTGTCGCCCGCGAGGGTCTTGGCCGCGTCGAACTGTGGGAACTCGGCGCGGACGCGCTCCGCCGACCAGGCGGTGGGCCGGTTGTCCTGGCCGTAGACCGACTCGTGGACGAGGGCGTACAGGGGGTGCCCGGCGTAGGAGAGGGAGTTCTGGACCTCTTCCTGGAAGGCGTCGGAGAGTTCGTGGCCGCTCGGGGTGCGGACGAAGGCGTTCTCCAGGAGGAAGTGGAGGCGGTGGCTGCCTTCACTGCCGCCGAGCATGATGCCGAGGGACTGGAAGGCCTCGGCGGTGAGCCGGTAGCCGTTGGGGAGGACCGGCTCGTGCCGCATCAGGTGCTCGGCGATGCGGCGGGCGCGTTCCACGTCCTGCGGGTAGCGGTCGTAGTGGGCGGCGACCTTGCGTTCGATGCGCGGGTAGGCGGCGCGGTAGACGTCGTCCGCGTGGGCGTCGAGGGACGGGAGACCGCCGGTGAGGACGGCGGCGCGCAGGCCCTCGGGCGCTGTGGACAGGTAGTTCACCGTACAGAAGCCGCCGAAGCTCTGGCCCAGGACGGTCCAGGGGGCGCCTCCGGTGAGGGCGGGGCGGATCGCCTCGCAGTCCCGGACGATCGAGTCGGCGCGGAAGTGCGTGAGGTGCTCGGCCTGCTCGGCCGGGCCGCCGCGTAGCGGGAGCGTCTGCCGGGTGAGCGGGGTGGAGTGGCCGGTGCCGCGCTGGTCGAGGAGGAGCACGCGGTAGTCGTCGAGCGCGCGGTCGAGCCAGGCCTGCCTACCGACGAAACGATTCGCCCCGAAACCGGGTCCGCCCTGGAGGTAGAGCAGCCACGGCAGGTCCTCACGGTGCGCCTTGTCGCTCGCGACGACCTCACGGGCGTAGAGCTCGATGGTCTCGCCCGTGGGGTCCTCGTGGTCGAGGGGCACGGTGAAGTGGCGGTCGGTGAGGACGACGCCGGGCTGGCGGTAGCTGACAGACAACGGGGCTCCTGGTACGGACGAATGACGGGCCGCGTCACATCTCAGCACATGCGCGTCCGATATCCGACCCCTGGATCATGAAATCCTGTCGATCACTACTGACCGGCCGATCAGCGGGCGGAGAGGCTGGAGCGGCGCACCACCAGTTCCGGCTGGAGCACGACCCTCCGGTGCTCGTGCGGACGCGCCGCGGTCTCCGCCTCCGTCTCCTCAAGGAGCAGCTCGGCGGCCAACGCGCCCATGGTGACGGCCGGTTGGCGGACCGAGGTGAGCGGTACGGCTGCCGCCGCCGCGAACTCGATGTCGTCGTAGCCGACGATCGCGAGGTCGTCGGGGACACCGACCCCGGCCGCGTACATGGCCTGGAGCACGCCGAGGGCGAGGAGGTCGTTGGCGCAGAAGACGGCTGTCGGCCGGTCGGCGAGGCCGAGCAGCCGTGCTCCGGCGTCCCGTCCGGCGGCCACGTCGAGCCGGTCGGTGGGCAGCTCGCGCAGCGCGTCGGGGTCGAGACCGGCCTCCGCGAGCGCGTTCTGCGCGCCGGTACGGCGGTCCCGAACCTGGTTGAAGCCGGGCGGCCCGCTGACGTAGGCGATGGAGCGGTGCCCCGCGTCGACGAGGTGCCGCACGGCGAGCGCGCCGCCGGCGACGTCGTCGACGGAGACCGAGCACTCGGTGGTGCCCTCGGCGACGCGGTCGACGAGCACGAAGGGGATGCCGTGCCGGCGGAACGACTCGATGTTGCGTCCGGTCGCGTCCGCCGGGGTCAACAGCACGCCCCGCACCCGCTGTTCGGCGAAGAGCGAGAGGTAGTCGGCCTCCTCGACGGGGCTCTGCGCACTGTTGCAGACCATCACGCCGAGCCCCGATTCGCGCGCGGCCCGCTCGGCGCCGCGGGCCACGTCCACGAAGAACGGGTTGCCCATGTCGAGGACGAGCAACCCCATGATCCGGCTGCGCCCGGCGCGCAACTGGCGCGCGGACTCGCTGCGGACGTAGCCGAGGCGGTCGATCGCGGACAGCACCCGGGCCCGGGTCTCCGTGGCGACGGTGTCCGGGCGGTTGATGACGTTCGAGACCGTGCCGACGGAGACTCCGGCGGCGCGGGCGACGTCCTTGATACCCACCGGCTGGGCCATCAGGCGGAGACCTCCAGGGTGACGTGGGACGGCGGGCAGGTCTTCACATTACCGCCATGACCTGTGCCGACTCCTGCGGCCGTGCCGCTCACGCGGGCAGGGCGAAGTCGACGACGTGGAGTGCCGAGGGGGTCGTACCGCTCGACTTCTCCTGGTACATGAACGACAGCACGTTGTCCGCCCTCACCCGCAACTCGTCGACGACGACCTCACCGAACGCGTTCAGACCGCTCCCGTCGTACAGCAGCGCCCAGTCGGTGTAACCCGAGGACTTCGAGGCGCCCGCGATACGGCCGTAGGGCAGCACCGCGTAGGCGTTGTCGTACTTGTCCAGGACCAGCTTGGTGCGCTGGCTGGAGTTCAGGGCGATGGGGATCTCGGTCTTCTGCCAGGTGCCCGACGCGTTCTTGCGGACGTGGAAGGCGCGGCCGTTGGCGATGCGGTCGGTCACGTAGTTGGTGGTGCACTGGCCGAAGCGGCCGGGGACGTAGCTGATGATCGCGTGCGGGAGGCCGGTGGAGTCGGTGGACTGGCTCTCCTGGTTCATCAGGGAGTGGTCAGGGTCGAGCGGATCGACGACCAGACCGGCGTCCGTGACGGCCACGGTGTCCGAACTGCCCGTTGTTCCTACGGCAGTTCCCGCGTCGTTGCGCCAAGTGCGGCCCCGGTCGGTCGAGTAGACGTATCCGGTGTCGTGGTTGGTGATGCCGCCGCTGTTGCACATCACGGCGGCGGACTGCTCGCGCCAGGTGAAGAAGGAGTGCAGCCGGCCGTTGACGTCGTAGTCGATGCCGTGCAGGTACATGTTGCGGGCGGCGCTGGAGCCGTGCGTGCTGGTGTAGGTGCCGGTCGAGCTGCTCCACTCCCCCAGCGCGGTCCACTGCGAACCGTCGTACTCGGCAAGGGCGTTGCGGCCGTTGCCGGAGATCCCGACGCGGTAGCTGAGCTGCAGCCTGCCTTCGGGGGTGGCGATGAACTGGGGGTACGTGAACTGGGTGGTGAGTGCCACGCCGTCCAGCGATGTCTGTACGGCGCCGAGGACGGCCGAACTCCAGGCGGTGGACGCCGGGTTGTCGAGGAGACCGGCGACCGACTTGACGTAGAAGAAGCCGTCGCTGTGGGAGTCCAGGTTGAGGTGGAGGCGGCCGTCGACACGGGAGACACCCATGGAGATGACGTTGTGGGAGTCGTCGCTCTTGAGGGTGTGGGAGAGGGTGATCGTGGACCAGGTGGTCGCGCCGAGGACACGGCGGGCGACGACGGCTTGCTTGGTGGCGGTGTACCAGGCCGCGTACTGATAGCCCTTGTAGGTCAGCAGGCCGTTCTTCTGGAACGAGTTGTTGTTGACCAGGCCGTCGTACGAGACGAAGTAGACGGCCTGGGCGTCGAGTTGGGTGGTGCTCTTCTTGGTGACGGACGGGCCGGGGACGGCCGCCCGTGCGATGCCCGGCGTTGCCACGGCCGCAAGTATGGCGGTCGTGAGCACGGTGCGTCTTCTCATGAGCGGCTCCTGTGGGGGATCACGCGAGGTGGAAGACCTCGGTGAGGGGCTTCATCGCTTCGTCGGGACGGGCGCCGTCCAGGGACTCGAAGAACGGCGCCATCTCCGCCTGCCAGCGGGAGTTGATGTCGGTGGCTTCCATGCCGGCCTGGGCGGCGGCGAAGTCCTCGGTCTCCAAGTAGCCGACCAGCAGGCCGTCTTCGCGCAGGAAGAGCGAGTAGTTGTGCCAGCCGGTGGCCGAGAGCGCGTCGAGCATCTCGGGCCACACGGCGGCGTGCCGCTCGCGGTACTCGTCGAGGCGGTCCGCCCGGACCTTCAGCAGGAAGCACACGCGCTGCATCAACACCCCTGGATCTACTAGAAGTTGAACTGGTCGATGTTCTTCGCGTCGAACACGGTCGGCTTGCCGAGGCTGATCACGCCGTCCTTGCCGATGGTGTACGACGTCCCGCCGGCCTTGAAGGTCTCGCCCTCCTTGCCGGTGATCTGCCCCGACACCAGCGCCACCGCCGTCTGCGCGGCGAGGGCGCCGAGCTTCGCCGGGTCCCACAGCTCGAAGCCCTCGACGGTGCCGTTCTTGACGTACTTGCGCATGTCGTTGGGGGTGCCGAGGCCGGTCAGCTTGACCTTGCCCTTGTACTTGGAGCCGGAGAGGTACTGGGCGGCGGCCTTGATGCCGACGGTGGTCGGGGAGATGATCCCCTTCAGGTTCGGGTGCTCCTGGAGGAGACCCTGGGTCTGCTGGAAGGACTGCTGGGCGTCGTCGTTGCCGTAGGCGACCTTGACCAGCTTGATGTTCTTGTACTTCGGGTCCTTCAGCTCCTCCCTCATGAAGCCGATCCAGGTGTTCTGGTTCGTCGCGGTCTGCGCGGCCGACAGGATCGCGATCTCGCCCTTGTAGCCGATCTGCTGGGCGAGCAGCTGCACCTCGGTACGGCCGAGGTCCTCGGCGCTGGCCTGCGAGACGAAGGCGTTGCGGCACTCCGGGTTGGTGTCGGAGTCGTAGGTGACGACCTTGATCTTGTTGCTCATCGCCTGCTTGAGCGCGGTGCACAGGGCACCCGGGTCCTGCGCGGACACGGCGATCGCGTTCACCTGCTGCTGGGTGAGCGTGTTGACGTAGGAGACCTGCCCGGAGGTGTCGGTGGCGCTGGTCGTGCCGACTTCCTTGTACTTCTCGCCCAGTTCGGTGAGCGCCTTCTCGCCGCCCTTGTCGGACGTGGTGAAGTACGGGTTGTTGACCGCCTTCGGCAGGAAGGCGACGGTGAGCCCCTTCTTGAGCGCGGCATTCGGATCGGCCTTGCCACCGGTGACGGCCGACCCGGTGTTCTCGTCCTTCACGTCCTTCTTGGTGGTACCACCGCAAGCGGTGGCGACGAGCGTGAGCGAAGTGACGGCGACGAGGGCCGCAAGGGCACGACGAAGGGATGTTTTACGCATGACAGGGGTTCCTTAGATACGAGGTTGAGTGAAGCGCGCCCCAAAGGGGCGCGGGGAACGGCGCGACCAGCCACAACGGACCCGCAGCCGCCAACCGACCGACTAGGTGGATCGTGCCGCGGCCCGAGAGACAGCGACTTGCCGAGCAACCCGAGGCCCAAGTACGGAGACCACGAGCAGAACACCGGTGACAACGATCTGAGACTGCGCGGAAACGTTCACCAGACTCATCACGTTCTGCAACGCCCCGAGCAGAAAGACACCGGCAACCGCACCTCCCAACGTCCCCTTCCCACCGTCGAAGTCGATCCCGCCGAGCAACACCGCTGCCACGACGGACAGTTCGAGTCCGGTCGCGTTGTCATACCGAGCACTGGCGTAGTGCAGCGCCCAGAACACGCCGGTGAGAGAAGCCATCAACCCCGTCACCGTGAACAGGATCAACTTCTGCCGCCGCACCCGGATACCGGCGAACCGCGCAGCCTCCACATTCGCCCCGATCGCGAACAACGACCGCCCGAACGGCGTCGCGTGCAACACGACCACGGCGATCGCGAGCAACACGAGGAAGGGCAGGAAAGCCCGCGGCAGGAACGTCCCCCCAAGCCGCCCGGACGCGAAGTCCAGGTACTGCGTGGGGAAATCGGTCACGGCGTCGGAGCCGAGCACGATCTGCGCGATCCCCCGGTACGCGGCGAGCGTGCCGATCGTGACGGCGAGGGACGGCAGCCCGAGCCGGGTGACGAGAAGCCCGTTGACCAGCCCGCAGACCACGCCCAGCAGCAGACAGATCGGGATGATCGTCTCGATGGTCATGCCGTCGTTCCACAGCTTGCCCATCACCGCGCCCGACAGCCCGGCCGTGGAGGCGACCGACAGATCGATCTCACCCGAGACGACCAACAACGTCATCGGCAGGGCGATCAGCGCGATGGGGAGCGTGTTGCCGATCAGGAACGACAGGTTCAGCGCGTTGCCGAAGCCGTCCACGAAGGAGAAGGAGAACAGCAGCAGGACGATGAGCAGGGCGCCGACGACCGTGTCCCAGCGGATCGCGCGGTTCGCAAAGGACGCTGGCTCAGGCATGGCGGGCGTTCCTCTTCTTCAGTGCGGTGGCCACACGCAGGGCGACGATCCGGTCGACGGCGATGGCGAGGATGAGCAGGATGCCGTTGATGGCCAGCACCCAGACGGAGCTGACGCCGAGGGCGGGCAGCACACTGTTGATCGAGGTCAGCAGGAGTGCGCCGAGGGCCGCGCCGTAGACGCTGCCGGAGCCGCCGGTGAAGACCACCCCGCCGACAACCACCGCGCTGACCACGGTGAGTTCGTACCCGGTGCCGGTGCCGGAGTCGACGTTGCCGAAGCGGGCGAGGTACATCGCGCCGGCGAGTCCGGCGAGCCCGCCGCAGAAGGTGTACGCGGCGAGGGTCCGCTTGCGGACGGGGATTCCGGCGAGCCGGGCGGCCTCGGGGTTGGAGCCGAGGGCGTACAACTCCCGTCCGCTGCCGAAGTGTTTGAGGTAGTAGGCGGTGGCGACCAGTACGGCGAGCGCGATCATCGCGAGCCAGGGCACCGCGGACAGTCCGCCGGAGCCGAAGTCCACGAATCCGCCCGGGAGATCGGCGGCGGTGATCTGCCGTGAGCCGACCCAGATGGAGTCGACGCCCCGGATGATGTAGAGCGTGCCGAGCGTGACGACCAGCGCGGGCACCTGCCCCAGGCTGACCAACAGCCCGTTGACCAGGCCGAGTCCGACGCCGAGCAGGACCGCCAGCAGGATCGCGATGACAGCGTTGCCACCGCCCTGGAGGTAGTCACCGGTGGCGAACGCGGTGATGCCGAGCGTGGAGCCGACGGACAGGTCGACGTTGCGGGTGATGACGACCAGCGACTGCCCGGTGGCGACCAGCACCAGGATGGTCGCGTTGAGGAGCAGGTCCTTGATGCCCTGCTGGGACAGGAACTGGCTGTTGCCCGCCTGGGTGATGCCGATCATCACCAGGAAGACGACCAGGATGGCGAGTTCGCGCATCTTGAAGACCCGGTCGACGAGCCGGGTGCTGCTCGACTCGGGCACTTCGGCGGCGGGCGCGGGGTTCGGCGCGGTGACCGTCATGCGGCGGCCCTCCCGGTGGCTGCGGCCATCACGGTTTCCTCGGTGGCTTCGGAGCGGGGGATCTCGGCGGTGAGGCGACCCTCGTGCATCACCAGCACGCGGTCGGCCATGCCGAGGATCTCGGGCAGATCGGAGGAGATCATCAGGACGGCGACCCCGTCGGCGGCCAACTCGCTGAGCAGCCTGTGCACTTCGGCCTTGGTCCCGACATCGATACCTCGGGTCGGCTCGTCGACGATCAGCACCTTGGGGCCGGTGGCCAGCCACTTGGCCAGGACGACCTTCTGCTGGTTGCCGCCGGACAGGGTGTTGACGGTGTCGGCGATCCGCGCGTACTTGACGTGCAGCTTCACCGCCCAGTCGAGGGAACGGCTGCGCTCGGCTCCCCGGTCGACGAGGCCCGCCCTGACGGTCGTCCGCAGGCCGGTCAGGCCGATGTTCCGCTCGATGGACATGTCCATCACCAGGCCCTGGGCGCGTCGGTCCTCGGGGACCAGGGCGAGGCCCGCGGCCATCGCGGTCGAAGGGGCCCCGTTCGTCAGCGACCTGCCGTCGACCTCGACCCCACCGGCATCCCAGCGGTCGATGCCGAAGACGGCCCGCGCGACTTCGGTGCGGCCGGCTCCGACGAGCCCGGCGAGACCGACGATCTCTCCGCGCCGTACGTCGAAGGAGACATCGGTGAAGACACCCTCGCGGGTCAACCGCTTGACGCTCAGGGCGACTTCGCCTGGTTCGACGTCCTGCTTGGGGTACAGGTCGTCGAGATCACGGCCGACCATGCGTCGTACGAGATCGTCCTCGGTCATGCCGTCGATCGGCTCGCTGGAGATCAGCGCGCCGTCGCGCAAGGTGGTGACGCGTTGGCAGATCTGGAAGATCTCCTCCAGGCGGTGCGAGATGAACAGGACGGCGGCGCCCTGTTCGCGCAGGGCGCGGACGACGCCGAAGAGGCGCGCCACCTCACTGCCGGTGAGGGCAGCCGTCGGCTCGTCCATGATCAGGACTCGGGCGTCGAAGGAGAGCGCCTTGGCGATCTCCACGATCTGCTGGTCGGCGATGGACAGTCCGCGCGCCGGGCGGTCGGGGTCGAGTTCGACACCGAGTCGCTTCATCAGGGCGGCGGTCGCCGCGTACGTGGCCTTGTGGTCGATACGGCCCAGCGCGCGGCGGGGCTGGCGGCCCATGAAGATGTTCTCGGCGATCGACAGGTCGGGGAAGAGGGTCGGTTCCTGGTAGATCACGGCGATACCCGCGTCGCGGGCGTCACCGGGGCCGTGGAAGAGCACGGGCGCGCCGTCGAGCAGCACCTGGCCGGCGTCGGGCCGGTGCACACCGGCGAGGGTCTTGATGAGAGTGGACTTGCCCGCGCCGTTCTCACCGGCGAGTGCGTGCACCTCACCGGGGAACAGTTCGAGGGACACGTCCCGCAGGGCGCGCACCGCGCCGAAGGACTTGGAGATGCCCTTGAGCGCGAGCACCGGGGCCGGACCCGCTTCTGACGGGTGGGTCATGAGGGGCTCCTCGACGACGCCGGCGGGTAGGCCCTCACAGCGTCGTGAAAGGTTTCAACTTGGTTGCCGGGACGTTAGGCGCGCCAGCCTTGTCACGTCAATGGGTCCGCGTCGAAAAACTTTCGATAGCCAAAGGTCACGTTGGAGTCACGGGCCACAGGGTTCGCCGTAGGGCTTGACACCCCTTCGGGAGGCTCATAACTTCGCTCTCTGAATCGTTTCATACATACGCCGTTCCATCGCATGTCACAGGAGCCGTCAAGTGACCGATCTCGCCGCGGTGAAGGCCGCTCTCCAGACCCAGGCAGTCGAGACGCCGTCGTGGGCGTACGGGAATTCGGGGACCCGGTTCAAGGTCTTCGCCCAGGAGGGCGTTCCCCGGACTCCGCAGGAGAAGCTGGAGGATGCGGCGAAGGTCCACGAGTTCACCGGCGTGGCGCCAACCGTGGCCCTGCACATCCCGTGGGACCGGGTCGACGACTTCGGGGCGCTGGGGAAGTTCGCGGAGGACCACGGGCTGAAGCTCGGGGCGATCAACTCGAACACCTTCCAGGACGACGACTACCGGCTCGGGAGTGTGTGTCATCCCGATGCGGTGGTGCGGCGCAAGGCGCTGGATCATCTGCTGGAGTGTGTCGACATCATGGATGCGACGGGCTCCGCCGATCTGAAGCTGTGGTTTGCCGACGGCACGAATTATCCGGGGCAGGATGACCTTTCCGCGCGTCAGGATCGGTTGGGTGAGGCGCTCGCGGCGGTGTACGAGCGGCTGGGGGACGGGCAGCGGATGTTGCTTGAGTACAAGTTCTTCGAGCCGGCGTTCTACTCGACGGATGTGCCGGACTGGGGCACTGCGTACGCGCATTGTCTGAAGCTCGGGCCGAAGGCGCAGGTCGTGGTCGACACCGGGCATCACGCTCCCGGCACCAATATCGAGTTCATCGTGGCGACACTGCTCCGGGAGGGGAAGCTCGGGGCGTTCGACTTCAACTCGCGGTTCTACGCGGACGACGATCTGATGGTGGGGGCGGCGGATCCGTTCCAGTTGTTCCGGATCATGTACGAGGTGATTCGGGGTGGGGGGTTCACCGCTGATGTGGCCTTCATGCTCGATCAGTGCCACAACATCGAAGCGAAGATTCCGGCGATCATTCGGTCGGTGATGAATGTGCAGGAAGCGACGGCGAAGGCGTTGCTGGTGGATTCCGTCGCGTTGGCTGCTGCGCAGCGGGCCGGCGATGTGCTGGAGGCCAATGCCGTGGTGATGGACGCATACAACACGGATGTGCGGCCGTTGCTCAGGGAACTGCGCGAGGAGCAGGGGCTTGCCCCTGACCCCATTGCGGCGTACCGCACCAGTGGGTGGCAGGAGCGGATTGTCGCTGAGCGAGTTGGGGGGCAGCAGGCCGGGTGGGGCGCCTAAGCGTCTGCCGGGAATTCGTTGTATGCGGGTGCGGAGCCGTTGTGGCTGGTCGCGCAGTTCCCCGCGCCCCTAGGGAAGAAACTCACCCTCTCTCGCAAAGGACTGGAAGTTCATGGCACCGCACCCCGAGGCCGCTGCTCTGCTTGCTCGTTCTCATCGACTTGGCGCTGATGCCCGCAACACCAACTACGCCGGCGGCAATACGTCGGCCAAGGGAACCGACACCGATCCCGTGACCGGGGGTGATGTCGAATTGATGTGGGTGAAGGGGTCCGGAGGGGATCTCGGGACACTCACCGAGGGCGGGCTGGCCGTGTTGCGGTTGGACCGGATGCGGGCGTTGGTCGACGTGTATCCGGGGGTGGATCGCGAGGACGAGATGGTGGGCGCGTTCGACTACTGCCTGCATGGGAAGGGGGGTGCGGCGCCCTCGATCGACACCGCTATGCATGGGCTCGTGGACGCCGCGCATGTCGACCATCTGCACCCCGATTCCGGGATCGCGCTCGCCTGTGCCGCCGACGGGGAGAAGCTGACCGCCGAGTGTTTCGGGGACAGCGTGGTGTGGGTGCCCTGGCGGCGGCCCGGGTTTCAGCTGGGGCTGGACATCGCCGCCGTCAAAGCCGCCCATCCGCAGGCCATCGGGTGTGTGCTCGGGGGGCATGGGATCACCGCGTGGGGTGAGACGTCCGAGGAGTGCGAGCGGAACTCCCTGCACATCATCCGTACAGCCGAGGCGTTTCTCGTCGAGCGGGGGAAGCCGGAACCCTTCGGGCACGTCGTCGAGGGGTACGGTGCGCTGCCCGAGGGTGAGCGGCGGGAGCGGGGGGCCGCGCTCGCGCCGTACGTCCGGGCTGTCGCGTCTCAAGACCGGGCGCAGGTCGGGCACTTCACCGATTCCGATGTCGTGCTTGATTTTCTCGCGCGGGCCGAGCATCCCCGGCTCGCCGCGCTCGGGACCTCCTGCCCCGATCACTTTCTGCGGACCAAGGTCAGGCCGCTCGTTCTCGATCTGCCGCCCACCGCTCCGCTGGACGAGGCGATCGCGCGGCTGAAGGAGCTGCACGCCGCCTATCGCGAGGAGTACGCCGCCTACTACCAGCGGCACGCCCTGCCCGACTCCCCCGCGATGCGCGGTGCCGATCCGGCGGTCGTGTTGATCCCGGGCGTCGGCATGTTCTCCTTCGGCAAGGACAAGCAGACGGCGCGGGTGGCCGGCGAGTTCTACGTCAACGCCATCAACGTAATGCGCGGGGCCGAGGCCGTGTCCACGTACGCGCCGATCGAGGAGTCGGAGAAGTTCCGTATCGAGTACTGGGCGTTGGAGGAGGCCAAGCTTCAGCGGATGCCCGAGCCCAAGCCGCTCGCTACTCGGGTCGCGCTCGTCACCGGTGCGGGTAGCGGGATCGGGAAGGCCATTGCCCGGCGGTTGGTCGAAGAAGGGGCTTGCGTTGTTGTCGCGGATCTCAACTCCGCTGGCGCGCAGGCCGTTTCGGAGCAACTGGGTGGGCCCGACAAGGCCGTTGCCGTCACTGTCGATGTGACGGACGAAGGGCAGATCGCCCATGCCTTCAAGGCTGCCCTGCTTGCCTTCGGCGGGGTCGATCTTGTCGTCAACAACGCCGGGATCTCCATCTCCAAGCCCCTGTTGGAGACTTCGGCCAGGGACTGGGATCTGCAGCACGACATCATGGCCCGTGGTTCCTTCCTCGTCTCTCGTGAGGCTGCCCGGGCGATGATCGCGCAAGGGCTCGGGGGCGACATCCTCTACATCGCTTCCAAGAACGCCGTGTTCGCCGGGCCCAACAACATCGCGTATTCGGCCACCAAAGCCGACCAGGCCCATCAAGTACGGCTGCTCGCCGCCGAGTTGGGTGAGCACGGTATCCGGGTCAACGGGATCAACCCGGACGGTGTCGTGCGCGGTTCGGGCATCTTCGCGGGGGGTTGGGGTGCGCAGCGTGCGGCGACCTACGGGATCGAGGAGGAGAAGCTCGGCGAGTTCTACGCCCAGCGGACCATCCTCAAGCGTGAGGTACTGCCGGAGCATGTCGCCAACGCCGTCTTCGCCCTCACCGGTGGGGACTTGACGCACACCACCGGGCTGCACGTCCCGGTCGACGCCGGCGTTGCGGCCGCCTTCCTTCGGTGAGCGCTGACGTGAACGTGTACGCCGCGGTCGACCTCGGCGCGTCCAGTGGGCGCGTCATGGTCGGCCGCGTCGGGCCCGACTCCCTGGAGTTGACGGAGGCCCATCGCTTCCCCAACCGACCCGTTCGCACCCCTGAGGGGCTGCGTTGGGACATCCTCGCGTTGTACGCGGGTGTCCTGGACGGGCTCCGGGCTGCGGGCGCGGTCACCGGCGGGCGGCTCGACTCGGTCGGTATCGACAGTTGGGCCGTGGACTACGGGCTGTTGGACGCGGACGGGGCGCTGCTGGGGAACCCCGTGCACTATCGGGACGCCCGCACGGACGGGGTCGCCGAGAAGGTGTGGGCGACCGTGCCGGTGGATGAGTTGTACTCGTCCACCGGGTTGCAGTACGCGCCCTTCAATACGCTGTACCAGCTGACCGCCGCTCGCGACTCCGCCCAACTCGCCCACGCCGAGCGGCTGTTGCTCATCCCCGACCTGGTGTCGTACTGGCTCACCGGTGAGCAGGGCACCGAGCTGACCAACGCCTCCACCACCCAACTCATCGATCCCCGGACGCGTGACTGGGCGTACGACATCGCCTCCCGCCTCGGCATCGACCTCGGGCTGTTCGCCTCGTTGCGGCAACCAGGCGATCCTGCGGGGGTGTTGCGGGCCGAGGTGGTGGAGGAGACGGGGCTTCAGGGGCCTGTGGCGGTGACTGCGGTCGGGTCGCATGACACAGCGTCAGCTGTCGTCGCGGTTCCGGCGGTTGAGGAGCGGTTCGCCTATATCTGTACGGGCACCTGGTCCCTCGCCGGGCTGGAGCTCGACGCGCCCGTGCTCAGTGAGGCCAGTCGTGCCGCCAACTTCACCAATGAGTTGGGGCTCGACGGCACGGTCCGGTATCTGCGCAACATCATGGGGCTGTGGCTGCTTCAGGAGTGTGTACGGGCCTGGGGTGAGCCGGAGTTGGGAGAGTTGCTGCGCGGGGCGGCCCGGGTACCGGCGCTGCGGTCGGTCGTGGACGCGGGGAACGCGGCGTTTCTGGCACCGGGGCGGATGCCCGAGCGCATCGCCGATGCGTGTCGTGGTTCCGGGCAGCCGGTGCCGGAGTCCCGGGCGGAGATCACGCGGTGCATCCTCGACTCTCTCGCGCTCGCCCATCGCCGGGCGGTCGGCGACGCCCAGGAACTCGCCGGCCATCCGGTCGACGTCGTGCACATCGTCGGGGGCGGTACCCGCAACGCGCTGCTGTGCCAACTGACCGCCGATGCCTGCGGGTTGCCGGTGGTCGCCGGGCCTACGGAGGCCGCGGCTCTCGGCAACGTGCTCGTCCAGGCGCGGGCCCATGGGCTCGTGGGTGACCTGGCCGGGATGCGGGGGCTGCTCGCCCGCACCCAGCCGTCGACCCGTTACGAACCTCAGGGCGACACCGCCCGGTGGCGAGCGGCGGAGGCCCGGCTCGCCGCGCGGTGAACCAGGGGCTCCCCGAGACGGTGGCCTCCGACTACGCTGCATCCATCCGATGACCGACCACTAAGGAGCCGCGATGCGTGTCGCCCTGTTCCTGACTTGCGTCAACGACACGCTCTATCCGGACACCGGGCGCGCCGTGGTGAAACTGCTGACCAGACTGGGCGTCGAGGTCGACTTCCCGATGGCACAGACATGCTGCGGGCAGGCGCACTACAACACCGGTTACCGCCATGAGGCCGAGCCGCTCGCCCGGCATTTCTCCGATGTCTTCGGGGAGTACGAGGCGATCGTCACGCCGTCCGGGTCGTGCGGGGCGATGGTGCGGGAGCTGTATCCGCGCATGGGTGAGCGGGCCCGGGCCGAGGGGCGCGGGGACACCCTCGCGGCCACGTTGGCGCCGGTGGTGCCGAAGACGTACGAGCTGACCGAGTTCCTCGTGGACGTGCTCGGGGTGACGGACGTCGGGGCCTACTACCCGCACAAGGTGACCTATCACCCGACCTGCCACGGGTTGCGCAGCCTCGGGCTCGGCGACCGGCCTCGCAAGCTCCTCCAGGCCGTCAAGGGGCTGGAGTTGGTCGAGCTGCCCGGTGCGGACGAGTGCTGCGGGTTCGGTGGGACGTTCGCCGTGAAGAACTCCGATGTCTCGGCGGCGATGGGTGCCGACAAGGTGCGCAACGCCGAATCGACGGGTGCCGAGGTGCTGTGCGCGGCGGACAACTCCTGTCTCATGCACATCGGCGGCACGATGGCCCGGCTCCACACCGAGATGCGGCCCGTGCACATCGCCGAGATTCTGGCCGCGACCGAAGGCACCACGGAAGTCGGCACCGGAGCCGTCGCGGAAGAGGAGGCGGGCGCATGAGCGAGACGTTCGTCGGAATGCCCGCGTTCCCGGCCTTCCCTGTAGCCGCCCATGAGGCCGTCAACAACCAGACCCTGCGCGGAAATCTGCGCCACGCCACCCACACGATCCGCGCCAAACGGGCCAAGGCCGTGGCGGAGCTGTCCGACTGGGACGCGCTGCGCGAGGCCGGCAAGCAGATCAAGGACCACACCCTCCGTCATCTCGACCGGTATCTGGTCCAGTTGGAGGAGTCGGTGACGGCGGCCGGCGGCATCGTCCACTGGGCCGCCGACGCGGACGAGGCCAACCGGATCGTGACCCGACTCGTCGAGGAGACGGGCGAGTCGGAGGTCGTCAAGGTCAAGTCGATGGCCACGCAGGAGATCGGGCTCAACGAAGCCCTGGAGGCGGCGGGCATCCGCGCCTACGAGACCGATCTCGCCGAGCTGATCGTGCAGTTGGGCAAGGACCGCCCCTCGCACATCCTGGTCCCCGCGATCCACCGCAACCGCGGTGAGATCCGTGAGATCTTCGCCCGTGAGATGAGCGAGTGGGGCCGCCCGGCCCCGGACGGGCTGACCGACACACCCGCCGAACTCGCCGAGGCCGCCCGCCTCCACCTCCGCGAGAAGTTCCTGCGGGCCAAAGTCGGCGTCTCCGGCGCCAACTTCATGGTCGCGGACACCGGCACGCTCGTCGTCGTCGAGTCCGAGGGCAACGGCCGGATGTGCCTCACCCTCCCCGAGACACTGATCTCTGTCGTCGGCATCGAGAAGATCGTGCCCACCTGGCAGGACCTGGAGGTGTTCCTGCAGACCCTCCCCCGCTCCTCGACCGCCGAGCGCATGAACCCGTACACCAGCACCTGGACGGGTACGACCGACGGGGACGGCCCGCGCGCCTTCCACCTGGTCCTGCTCGACAACGGCCGCACCGACACCCTCGCCGACGACGTCGGCCGCCAGGCCCTGCGCTGCATCCGCTGCTCGGCCTGCCTGAACGTCTGCCCGGTGTACGAGCGGGCCGGCGGGCACGCCTACGGCTCGGTCTACCCGGGCCCGATCGGCGCGATCCTCAGCCCCCAACTCCGGGGCACGGCAAGCGAGATCGACGCCTCGCTGCCGTACGCCTCGTCGCTCTGCGGCGCTTGCTACGAGGTGTGCCCGGTCGCCATCGACATCCCCGAGGTGCTGGTGCATCTGCGGGAGCGGATCGTGGAGGGCGGGCCGGTGACCCGCGAGGGCAACAAGGTCGTCCTGCAACCCGCCAAGGGCCATGGCGCCGAGCGCGCGGCGATGCGGGCGGCCCGCTGGACGTTCACCCACCCGGGCGCCCTGCGCACCGGCCAGCGGCTCGCGTCCCGCACCCGGCGCTTCCATCCACGGACGCTGCCCGGCCCCGGCAAGGCATGGACCGGCACCCGGGACCTGCCCGCCGTACCGGCGGAGCCGTTCCGCGACTGGTGGCAGCGCACGCACGGTGGAAAGGACGAGGCCAAGTGAGCAGCAGGGAACGGATCCTGGGCCGCGTGGAGCGCGCGCTCGCGGATGTGCCGAAGGACGACACGCCCTACGACCAGGCCTTCGACCGCGGTTACCTGCGCGAGCACGGGGACCGGAGTGTCGGGCAGACGGTGGAGCTGCTCGCCGAGAATCTCGCCGACTACCGCGCGCTTGTGCACCGGTGCACGGAGGCCGAACTGGCCGCTGTGATCGCCGGGTTGCTCGCCGGACGGGGCTCGAAGACGGTCGTCGTACCGCCGGGCCTTGAGCCTTCCTGGCTCGCGGCGGCCGACGTCGAACAGGTCGCGGACCGGGCCGAGAGCACTCCGGCCGAGCTGGACCGGGTCGACAGTGTGGTCACGGCGTGTGCCGTGGCCGTCGCCGAGACCGGGACCATCGTCCTGGACGGTGGCCCGGACCAGGGCCGCCGCCGGATCACGCTCGTCCCCGACCACCACATCTGTGTCGTACGGGTGCCGGACCAGGTGGTGTCCTCGGTCCCGCAGGCGCTCCAACGCCTCGACCCGACACGCCCGTTGACCTGGATCTCCGGTCCCTCCGCGACCAGCGACATCGAGCTGGACCGGGTCGAGGGGGTGCACGGTCCGCGCACTCTGGAGGTGGTGCTGGTGGGCGGTCAGGTGAGCCTGGAGGTCAACTCGTAGGTGCCGGACGGCAGTTGGTACGAGGCCGTGCCGTCCGTGTAGCCGAGGAACTCCACGCCCAGCGCCTCGGCCAGGGGCCGTTTGCCCTCGTGGACGGTCGACGGGTCGGCGGTGGGGATGCGCAGGGTCGCCGTGCTGTTGGCGGGGACGACAGCCCGGTACGTCAACTTGCCTTCCCGCGTGGTCCATTCGCTGACGATCTCGCCGTAGGGAGAGATGTGTGAGCCGCGCACCTTCGTGATCCTGCCGGTCGGGTCGATGTGGGGCCGGAGGAAGAAGTGCCTGAAGCCCGGGTGGTCGGGGTCCTTGGCGATGCCGGCCATGCTCTCGTACATCCACTCCATGATCGCGCCGTAGGCGTAGTGGTTGAACGAGTTCATGTCGACCGGGCCGAAGCCGTCCTGCTTCGAGTACGAGTTCCAGCGCTCCCAGACCGTGGTGGCTCCGTTGGCCACCGAGTACAGCCAGGACGGCATCGCGTTCTGGTGGAGGAGGCTGTACGCGAGGTCGGCGCGGCCCTCGTCGGTGAGGACGGGGGCGATGACGTTCACGCCGAGGAAGCCCACGGCGAGGGTGTTCTCCGGGTACTCCACGCGGGTGCTGTCGGGGTGGGCCGCCTTGTAGGCCGGGCTGTTGCCGATGTTGTCGGTGAGCAGGGTGACCAGTTGGCGGTGCTGCGACTCGGTGTCGTAGAAGCCGAGTTTGAGGATCCAGAGCAGGGCGGTCTGGGTGTCGTCCTCGGTCTTGCCGGCGCTGTTGCCGGGGGTGTGGGGCGGTGGGTCGCCGAGGCTGGAGCGGACCGTCAGCTGTCCGGTGAGGGCGTCGGTGGCGAAGTACTTGGTGATGAAGGCCCGTTTGATGTGGGTGAACAGCCGCTCGTAGGTGGCTGCTTCGGCGGTACGGCCGGTCGCGCGGGCCATGTCCGCCATGAGGCGGGCGCTGTAGCCGTAGGAGACGTCGCTGATGAGCTGGGTGCTGGTGATCTGGAAGGCGAGCCAGTCGCCGAAGACCGCGCCCTGGCCGGCGTAGGTGTCGCCGGTGCGCTGCTGGATCCAGTCCAGGTACCTGGTCATCGACGCCCAGCTGCGGTCGATGATCGTGGTGTCGCCTGACATCTGCCACACCGTCCACGGCACGACCACTCCGCAGTCCGCCCAGCCGCTGGCCGGGAGCGGCTGGCTGAAGCGGTGGCCGGGGGCGACCCACGGGAACTGGGCTTTCCCCGCACCGTAGTTGTGCTGTGAGTCGACCAGCGTGTCCTGGAAGTGGCTGAGGAAGGGGACCGCGTCGGTGGTGTACAGGCCGGTGCTGGAGAAGAGCTGGGTGTCGCCGGTCCAGCCGAGGCGTTCGTCGCGCTGTGGGCAGTCGGTGGGGAGCCAGAGGTAGTTGCCGCGCTGGCCCCAACGGACGTTGCCGATCAGCTGGTTGACGTCCGTGTCGTCGGTGGTGATGGTGCCGATGTCGTGGAGGGCGGAGGTGGCGACCCTGCCCGTGAGGTCGACGAGGGTGACGGTCTCGGTCGTGGTGACGGAGACGTACCGGAAGCCGTAGAACGTCAGCGAGTCCTGGTGGGTCTCGCCCGCCGGGTCGCCCTTGAGGATGTAGGTGCTGGTGGCCCCGGCGGTGCGCAGGTTCGCGCGGTAGACCGAGCCCGCGGGTCCGTCGGCGCCGGGGCTGTCGTCGTTGAGCATCTCCCCCGGCTTGAAGGCGACTTGGGCGCCCGACGGGCCGCGCAGGGTGTAGCGGGGCACGCCGACCAGGTTCTGGCCGAGGTCGATGACCGCGGTGTCGCCGGGGTGCAGGGTGACGGAGACGGTGGATGCCCGCACGGGGTCGGTGACCGTGCGGGCGGGGTCGACGACGATCCGGCCCTTGCCGTTCGCGCTGCCCTCCTGCCCCTCGGCTCCAGAGACGCCGGTGACTCCCGTGTAGACGGTGACGGAGTGCGGCTTGCGGTCCCACTCGGGCATCAGGCGGGCGCTCTCGCCGGGATAGGCGACCAACTGGGCGTCGGGGAAAGGGTCCTGTGCCTCGACGGCCGACCAGGCCGAGGTGTCGAAGCCGTTCGCCGTCCAGCCTGGGAGTTCCTTGCGGGCGTCGTAGAACTGGCCGTCGTAGATGTCGTCGGTGCGGTAGGGGCCGGTGTCGGTGGCTCGCCAGTCGGCGCCGGGTGCGGTGACGATCGTCTGAGCGGAGCCGTCGGCGTACCGGACGAGGAGTTTCGCCTTGAGGGCCAGGGGGTTGCCGTCGGCCGAGTAGTAGGTGCTGTTCTCGGCGATGCGGCCGTTGTACCAGCCGTTGCCGAGCACGGCGGCGAGGGTGACCTGCGCCGCGTCCGCGAGCAGGTCCGTCACGTCGTAGGTGAAGTAGTTGACGGTGGTGTCGTAGTTGGTCCAGCCCGGGGGCATGAACTCGTACGTGGAGCCGTCGCCCTGGGGCACGGAGACGCGGCGGCCGTTGACGTAGGCGTCGTACACGCCGAGCGCGGAGAGGTACAGCCGCGCCTCGGTCACCTGCCCGCCCGTCAGTGGCGTCTGGCTGCGCAGGAGTGGTGCGCCGTCGGTGTTCGGGGGCTTGCCCGCCATGGCGATCCACTGCGCGCCGTCCCAGCCGGTGACGCCGTCGGTGCTGAGCAGGCCGGTCTCGAAGTGGGCGGTGGGTGCGGCGGTGACGGCGCGGCCGTGTTCGTCCCACACCGTCACCGTCCAGTGGTAGCGGGTGGAAGCGCGCAGTTCGGGGCCGGAGTAGCGGACGGCGACCGAGTCCGCCGAGTCGACGCGGCCGCTGTCCCAGACGTCGGCGCCGCCGTGGGTCAGGTGCCGGGGCGAGGTGGCGACCTTGATCCGGTACGCCGTCTGGTGCCGGCCCCTCGCGGCCGACGCCATGCGCCAGCCGAATCTCGGGTGTGTCGCGTCGACACCGAGCGGATCGGTGCGGTGTTCCACCGTCAGGCCCGACACGGTGGTGTCGGCCGCCGTGGTGAGCGACGTGCTGCGGCGCGGCCTTCCGTCGCCGGCCGTCGCGTCGGCCCCGTCGACTCCGTCGTTCATGCCGCTGTCCCTTCGGCCCGCCGGGAGATGGAGGTGTCTCGGATCATTCCAGGGTCCGCATGCCCGCGTCACCAGCCGGTGGGACGCTGTTGAAGGGCGGCGGCGGACCGGCGCCGTTAGCGTGAGGACATGATCCGGTTCGAGCAGGTCAGCAAGCGGTACCCGGACGGTACGACGGCCGTGGACGGGCTGTCCTTCGAGGTGAACGAGGGCGAACTCGTCACGCTGGTGGGCCCGTCCGGCTGCGGCAAGACGACGACCATGATGATGGTCAACCGGCTCATCGAGCCCACCTCCGGCCGGATCTTCGTGAACGGCGAGGACATCGCCGGCGTCGACCCGGTGCAACTGCGCCGCCGTATCGGATACGTCATCCAGCAGGTGGGCCTCTTCCCGCACCGCACCATCCTCGACAACACGGCGACCGTGCCGTCCCTGGTCGGCTGGAAGCGGGCGAAGGCCCGGGCCCGGGCCGCCGAACTGCTCGACCTGGTGGGCCTGGACCCGAAGACGTACGGCCCGCGCTATCCGGAGCAACTCTCGGGCGGGCAACGGCAGCGCGTCGGTGTGGCACGGGCGCTCGCCGCCGATCCCCCGGTGCTGCTGATGGACGAACCGTTCGGCGCGGTCGACCCGGTGGTGCGGGAGCAGTTGCAGGACGAGTTCCTGCGGATGCAGGCCGCCGTGCGCAAGACGGTGCTGCTGGTCACGCACGACATCGAGGAGGCCGTACGGCTCGGCGACCGTATCGCCGTGTACGGGCAGGGGCGGATCGAGCAGTACGACACCCCCGGCGCGGTGCTCGGCACCCCGGCGACGCCGTATGTCGCCGAGTTCGTGGGCGCCGACCGGGGGCTGAAGCGGCTGTCGGTGACGGAGATCGAGCCCGACGACCTGGAACAGCCGCCGGTCGCCCGCGTGGACGAGCAGGCACAACGGGCCGCCGACCGGCTGCGGGTGGAGGGCGCCAGGTGGGCGGTGGTCCTCGACGAGCAGGGCGAACTGCAGGGCTGGGTCAAGGCCGACGAACTCACCGCGGGCGGCACGGTCGGCGAACTCGCCCACCGGATGAACGCGTGGGTACCGGTGGGCGCCCCCTTGAAGCAGGCGTTCGGCGTGATGCTCCAGCACGACGCCGGGTGGGTCGCCGTGCTGGACGGGGCACGCTTCCTGGGAGTCCTGACTCCGGCGAAACTGCACGAGGCGCTACGGCGGTCCGTGGACGCGGACGCGCTCGGGGTGCCCCGGGGGCAGGTGGACTTCGACTCGGTGGCGGACGCCTGAGGATCTGGCTCGGTGGCTCAGGAGTAGGTCATGGGGCACCCCTGCCGCAGTGAGTGCTGGGCCGCGCGCAGATACAGGGACACGTAGAAGGCCGTGTCCAGATCCTCACTCCAGCGGCCGGGCCGCGCGGCGGCGAACTGCTCCGCCTCGCCTTCCAGGAACCAGAAGGTGAGGGCGAGGTTCCCGGACGCCTCCGGTATCTCGACGGGCAGTTCGAGTGCCGCGGCCAGCCGCTCGGCGAGGGCGAGCACCTGGGGTGCGCCGACGATCACCGTCTCGTCCGTGTACGCGGAGCCGATGGGCAGCCGTATCTCCTCGTTAAGCGAGACCGGCACCAGCACCGACCAGCCGCCGATCAACTCATGCTCCGCAGGCGTAAGTTGAGTACGGCACAGCGCGTCGAACCCCTGCATGGACGGGCTCAGCTTCTCCTCGAACGCCGACCCGAAGTCCCGCTCGGGCACGGACCCGTACGCGTACGGCGGCAGCCCGCGCCGGGCCAACTCCGCGTCGAGCCCCTTGGCGATCGCCCCCTTGCCCCCTTCCCCCGTGTCCTCACTGAACCACTCCTGCGCGTCGACATCGACGAGATAGACACCCATGCCCGAAAGGTACAAGCCACCACTGACAATGGCCCTGCCTCCGCCTTTGCCTCCGCCTCACTTCAGCAGGCCCTTGTCCTTCAGATACGTCCGCGCGACGTCCTGCGCCAACCGCCGCCAGCTGTCGACCTGTTGGTTCATGGAGGCGAGGTCGGCCGTAGTGAGCACGTCATTGAGTTTCCCCAGCGCCTTGGTCACGCCCTCGCTCCCCGCCCGTGAGCGGTTGACGACCGGGACGACGTAGTCGGCGTTCTGGAGGTGCTTGTCGTCGGTGAGGAGGACCAGGCCGAACTGGTCGAGGGTGGCGTCGGTCGTCGTGGTCAGCACCATCTGGTCCCGGCCGTTCCGCACCGCGCTCTTCGCCTGCGTCGTGCCGACTCCCTTCGGGTCGACGGCGGTGATGTCGATGCCGTAGGTCTTCTTCAACCCCGGTTCGCAGTACGGCCGTTGCACGCACTCGTCGCCCGCCGCGAGCCGCACCTTCAGTCCCGAGGCGCCGAGGTCGCTGAGGCTCTTGAGGTGGTGTTGCCTGGCGTACGAGCGGGTCACCGCGAAGGCGTTCTGGTCGACGGCCTTGCCGGGGTCGAGGACCGTGAGGCCTCGGGGCGTGGCCAGTTGGCGCAGTGCCTTCATCGTGGTGGTGAGGTCGGGTGAGCCGACGGCCGGGGCGTCGGGGCCGTTGGTCTTGGCGTTGAGCCAGTCGGCGAAGGTGGCCGCGTACTCGGGTACGACGTCGATCTGCCCTGATTCCAGGGCGGGTTCGTAGAGCTCGCGGTTGGCGACGGTGAGCAGGGACGTCTTGTAGCCGGCCTGATTCAGCAGGAGCGCGTACATCTGGGCGAGCAGGTCGCTCTCGGTGAACCCGGCCGAGCCGATGGTGAGGTGGCGGCTGTCGCCGGGTGGTGCGGTGACGGCGCCCTTGTTCTCCAGGGACGGCCCGGTCGAGCAACCGGTGACCAGGAGGAGGAGACCGGGAACGGCCGTACGTCGCATGCGCAGTCGCTTCATCGCGCTCTCCCCGCCGACCGGGGTACCAGTCGCTCGGCGACCTCGAAGACACCCTCGACGAGCAGTGCGAACACGGCGACGAGCACGGCTCCGGCCACCACCTGTGCGGTGTTGGCGAGGTTGAATCCGGCGGTGATGATGCGGCCCAGTCCGCCGCCGCCCGCGAGTGCGGCGATCGTGGCGGTGGCGACCAGTTGGACGGCAGCGATCCGTACGCCGTTCATCAACAGCGGGAGGGAGAGCGGCAGTTCGACCCGGAACAGCATCTGACGGCCCGTCATCCCCATGCCGCGCGCGGCCCGCACCACATCGCGGTCGACCTCGCGCATGCCGACGTACGCGTTGGTGAGCAGCGGCGGTACGGCGAACAGGACCAGGGCGACGACCGTGGGCCCCTCGCCCCACTTGCCGATCGGGGTCAGGAGCAGCAGGACCAGGACGGCGAAGGTGGGGACCGCGCGGCCGATGTTGGAGATGTTGACGGCGAGCGCGCCGCCCTTGCCGAGGTGGCCGAGGACGAGGGCGATCGGCAGCGCGATCAGGCAGCTGATGACCAGGCAGACGACCGTGAGGACGAGGTGCTGCGCCAGCCGGTGCCAGATGCCGTCGTCGCCCGACCAGTGCGCGGAGTCGGTGAGCCAGTGCCACGCGTCGGTCAGGGTGTTCATCCGCGCACCGCCCTCGTCCAGGGGGTGATCAGCCGTTGTACGAGCAGGAGGAGCAGGTCGGCGACGATCGCGATCACCACGCAGAGCACGGACGCGGTGAGCACCTGTGCCTTGAAGTAGGTGTTCATGCCCGCGTAGATGAGGTTGCCGAGCCCCCCGAACCCGACGATCGCACCGACCGTGACCAGCGAGACCGCCGAGACGGTGGCGATCCGGAGGCCCGCCATCGCGGCGGGCAGCGCGAGGGGCAGTTCCACGGTGAGAAGGAGGCGGATCGGGCCGTAGCCCATGCCGCGTGCGGAGCGTCGGGTCTCTTCGGGTACGGCGCGCAGGCCCGCGAGGATGTTGCGGACGAGCAGGGTGAGCGAGTAGAGGACGAGTCCGGCGACGACGAGGGTGGCCGAGAGGCCGTAGACGGGCAGGAGCAGCGAGAACATCGCCAGGGACGGGATCGTGTAGAGGATCGTCGTCACCCCGAGCACCGGTCCCGCGGCCCAGACCCAGCGGCGGGCCACCACCGCGAGCGGAAGCGCGATCGCCAGGCCGATCAGCACCGAGATCGAGGTGAGCTGGAGGTGCTGGACGACCGCGTCGACGAGGATGTGGCGGCGGGTGCTCAGGTATTCACCGCAGATCCACTCGTTGCGGGCGAGGCAGTCGTCCGGGGGCGCGGTCACAGGTCCATTGCATCGGGCGGGGCCGGGGGTGGCGCGTTCTGGTGACCCGTACGGGGCGGTCGGTCAGGGGTTCCAGTAGGTGGGGAGGGAGGCGACGAAGGCCGCGGCGGACGTGAGCACCACGAGTTGGGTGGCGGCCGTGGTCCAGAGGCGGCAGGCGATCGCCAGGGCGACGGTGACGGCCTCGACCCGGCAGAGGAAGACGACGCAGTGGTACTGGTAGGAGGCGGCCGTGGAGTCCATCATCCCGGCATAGCCCATCCAGTCCGCCGTGAAGACGCCGTCGCTGCCGAGCAGGAGGATCAGCGCGACGAGGAGGACGTCCAGGCCGGCGAGCAGCCCGCACGCGATGGCGTCGGCCCGTCGGTGTGCGCGCGAGCGGCGCAGGACGCGCTGCGGGAAGCGGGCGACGGGGGTGCTCCGGTCCGTCATCGGGTGCCTCCGGCACTACGCCACGGTCCGACGCCGAGCCTGCCCGTGGTGCCGAGGTCGAGGCCGCCGTCCGGTCTCAGGAGGAGCGGCAGGGAACCGGACCGCGCCGCGACCGTCAGATAGTGCACGTAAGCCGCGCCGTCGAAGCCGGTGGTGGTGTTGCGCCACAGCAGGCCGGCGGAGGCCCGCTCCCCGGGGGCCAGCGTCACCGCGTCCGGCGGGTCGTCGAATCCGGTCACCGTGGCGATACCGCCGCTGCCGTGGATCACCGACACACCGGTCACGTGCTGCTGATCGCGGTCGAGCAACCGGACCTCGGGGTAGCCCTCGACGCGGAAGGCGCGGGTGCCGCAGTTCTCCAGGGTGAGGTCCATGGCGCGCAGGCCCATCGCGGGGTTCACCGGTCCGGCCGTGACGCGGATGCCCTCGTGCGGACAGACCGGGCCCGGCTTCGGCAGTCCGGCGGCGGGATCGTCGTACGCCACGTCCGCGACCGTCCAGATGACGGCCCCGGCGAGGAGCCCCACCACCGCGACCAGCACGGTGTCGTACACGCCTCTCGGCATCCTTCTCGGCATCCGCAGAGTCGATCAAGACGGGGACGGAACCGCTGTGGCGGAAGCCATACCTCCGGTCACAGCCCTGTCACAGCGTCCCCTGAGAACCCGGCCCCGGGGGGTGTCGCTGAGTACACCCCGCGATACGGGTTCTGCGCCCAATGTGCGCAACCGGCTCTCTCCGTAGCGTCGTTGGTGAGGCACAGGGCGTGCCGCACGGAGGATGATGGCGATGTTTCGCACCGCACGACGGACGCACGACAAGGGACCCGCCGCCGAGGCGCTGCGGCTGGTCAAGGTGAGCAGGACGTACGGCCGTGACGACAGTGCCGTGACCGCTCTGGACGGGGTCACGCTGAGCCTGGAGCGCGGCACGTTCACCGCGGTGATGGGTCCTTCGGGGTCCGGGAAGTCGACGCTGTTGCAGTGTGCGGCGGGGCTCGACCGGCCGGACAGCGGGATCGTGATGGTCGACGGCGCGGAGATGACGGGCGGGAGGGAGGCGGAGCTGACGCGGTTCCGGCGCAGTCGGATCGGGTTCGTGTTCCAGCAGTACAACCTCCTCGACACGCTCACCGTCGCGCAGAACACCGTGCTGCCGCTGAAGCTCGCGGGGCGGCGCGTCGACCGGCGGCGGGCTCAGGAGGTGCTGACCTCGGTAGGTCTCGGCGACCGGCTCGGTCACCGGCCCGACCAGTTGTCCGGCGGTCAGCGGCAGCGGGTCGCCATCGCCCGCGCGCTGGTCACCGAACCCCGGGTGATCTTCGCGGACGAGCCGACCGGCGCCCTGGACACGCGCAGCGCGCGGGGTGTGCTGCTGCTGTTGCAGGAGGCGGTGCGGGTGCACGGCCGGACCGTGGTGATGGTGACGCACGACCCGGTCGCGGCCTCGTACGCCGATTCGGTGGTGTTCCTCGCGGACGGCCGGCTCGCCGGCCGGATGCACGCGCCGACCGTCGACGCGGTCGCCGAGCGGCTCGCGCACCTGGGCGACGACGTGACGGCGGGGGTGTGAGCGATGTTCATCCTGGCGATGCGTTCGATCCGGCAGCGGCCGGGCCGGTTCCTGGCGACCCTGCTGGCCGCGTTCCTGGGCGCGGCGATCATCATGACGTTCAACTCGCTGCAGGACACGGCGGCGCAGCAGGGCATCGACTCGGTCAGCGCCGACACGCTGTCCACGTCGGCGAGTGTCGTCGGGGGCTACGGCACCCTGCTGGTGTTCTTCGCCGTCGCGTCGACGATGACGGTCAACGTCCGTCAAAGGTCAAGGGAGTTGGAGATCCTGCGCTGCTCGGGGGCGACCCCGGCGCAGCTGAAGCGGATGGTCGTGGGTGAGGCGGTGGCCGTCGCCCTGCTGGGTGCGATCCTCGCGGTCGGTCCCGCGATGCTCGGGGGACGGGCCCTGCTCGGAGCATTCAAGGACAGCGGTCAGGTAGCTCGCTCCGTCGACTACTCCTTCGGCCCCTTCGCCCTCCAATCGGGCCTGGGCATCACGCTGTTGGCCGCCGCGGGTGCCGCGTTCCTGGCCGTACGGCGGGCGACGCGCGGGCAGCGGCGGCAGGGCCGGGCGCGGACGTTCCTCGCCTACGCCGCGCTGGTCGCGGGTGTGGTGTCGGTGACGTCCACCTTCGCCTTCTCCGCCACGGACGCGGCGTTGATGGCGGCCCCGGCGTACGGCGCGATCCTGCTCTCGGTCGGCCTCGCCCTGCTGGCACCCCGACTGCTGAGGGGCCTGCTCGACCGGCTCCAACTGGCGGGCGCGAGCGGCTGGTTGGCGGTCCGCAATCTGCGCGAGCGGGCCAACCAGCTGGCCGGGATCCTGATGTCGCTGATCCTGTTCACGGCGGTGTCCACGGCGACGCTGTACATGCAGGCGGTGGAGAGCGACGCGGTGAAGGCCTCCGGCCTGACGAAGTCGGTGGACGCGAAGAACCTGGAGACCCTCAACTTCACGGTCGTCGGCATCATCGTGGTCTTCGTCTGCGTGATGCTGGTCAACTCCCTCTACGCGGCGACGACTTACCGCGCCCGCGAGTTCGGGGGCCAGCGCCTGGCGGGCGCGACTCCGGGTCAGGTGCTGCGCACGGTCGGCACGGAGACGGCGATCCTCACGATCACCGGAATCCTGTCCGGCACGGCGGCCGCACTGGCGGGCATCATCCCGTTCACCATGGTCCGCACGGACGCGGTGCTCCCGCACCAGGGTCTTGGGATCTGGCTGACGGTCGTGGCGGTGGCGGCGACGGTAACGCTGGGCACAAGCCTGCTGACGGCACGCCGGGTGCTGCGCACACCGGCGGTGGAGGCGGTGGCACTGGCCGCGTGAGTGCGAGGGACGTTCCGGTTGGGCTGGGGTTCGGCTGGTTCGGTTGGGGCAGTCGCTACGGCGGCTGCCCCTGCCTCGCGTCCACGCAGACCGCACCAAATCCGCCGGGTTCGGCCGCGCCCTGAGGGGCGCGGGGCTGTATCCGTATGCGGCTCCGCCGCGTGGGCGCGACCAGCCACGACGGAGCCGCAGACGAGACACGACACTTCCCGACGTTCAGGCAACCCCGGCCGCATCGGTCTCGGGGTGACGCCTTGTCCGTCGTGGCCAGACTCGGAGGCTACCGCGCCGGAAGCCAAGAGGAAACCGATCGGTATACGAGCTTGCGCAGGCACCCGATCCCGGGTGACAGTGAAGGTGAACAAGCGCTTAGATATGTTGCCGCACACCGACGCACCACCCCACGCACCACCCGACGCACCACCCGCGATCCGCCGGAGGCCCCGTGTTCCATTCCGTCGACGAAGTCGCCGCACGCCTCGCCGAGACCGGCTATCTGGCCTCGCCCGCGGTCGCCACGACCGTCTTCCTCGCCGACCGCCTCGGCAAGCCGCTCCTCGTCGAGGGCCCGGCCGGTGTCGGCAAGACGGAACTGGCCAAGGCCGTCGCCGAGGTCGCCGGCGCCCGGCTGGTCCGGCTCCAGTGCTACGAGGGCGTCGACGAGTCCCGGGCGCTGTACGAGTGGAACCACGCCAAGCAGCTGCTGCGCATCAGCGCGGGCCGCGACGAGAGCTGGGACGAGACCCGCACCGACATCTTCAGCGAGGAGTTCCTGCTCCCCCGCCCGCTGCTCACGGCGATCCGCGGCGACGACCCGAAGGTCCTGCTGATCGACGAGACCGACAAGGCCGACGTCGAGGTGGAGGGTCTGCTGCTGGAGGTGCTCAGCGACTTCCAGGTCACCGTCCCGGAGTTGGGCACGATCACCGCGACCCGCCGCCCCTTCGTGGTCCTCACCTCGAACGCGAGCCGCGAACTCTCCGAGGCCCTGCGCCGACGCTGCCTGTTCCTCCATATCGGCTTCCCCGACGAGGAGTTGGAGCGCCGGATCGTACGGCTGAAGGTGCCGGGCCTCGGTGCGGCGCTGGCCGAGTCCGTGGTCCGGGTCGTCGGGGCGCTCCGCGAGATGGAACTGCGGAAGGTGCCGTCCGTGGCCGAGACCATCGACTGGGCCCGCACCCTCCTGGCGCTCGGCGCCGACACCCTCGACGAGACGGTCGTACGGGACACCCTCGGCGTACTCCTCAAGCACCAGGACGACATCCTGAGGGCGGCGGCGAAGCTCGACCTGGACGCGGTGTGACCGCCGCCGGTGTCACCGAGCGGCTGACGGGCCTCGTCGGGGCGTTGCGCTCGCACGGTCTGCGTATCGGCACCGGTGAGACCGTGGACGCGGCGCAGGCCATGGAGGCGCTCGGGTTCGCGGACCGTGAGCTGTTGCGAGAGGGGCTGGCCGCGACGCTGCTGCACGGCACGGCCCAACGCCCGGTGTTCGACCCGGTCTTCGACCTGTACTTCCCGCGCGGCGTCGGGGCACCGCAGGGCGAGCCCACCAACCGCGAGGACCTCCGGGACCGACTGGCGGCGGCACTCGCCGCCAACGACCGGGCGTTGATGGGGCAGTTGGCGGCGGAGGCCGTCGACGGTTTCGGCGGCTACGGCAACTCCCCCTCGTCGGACGGCTGGTCGTCGCACCAGACCCTGGAGTGGCTGCGTCCGCAGACGCTGCTCGCACGGGTGCGGACGAGCATCCGAGCGGAGGGCGGCCAGTCCGGGTTCACCGACCGGCTGCTCGACGACGAGATCCGGCAGCGCATCGACGGCTTCCGACGACAGGTCGCCGTAGAGGCACGGCGCCGGGTCGCCGAGCGGCGCGGCCGGGACGAGATCGCCCGGCGCGCGATCGCGCCGACGGCGGACCGCGTCGACTTCCTGTTCGCTGGACGGGCCCAACTGGCCGAACTGCGCAGGGCGGTTCAGCCGCTGGCCCGGAAGCTGGCCACCCGTCTCGCCGCGCGCCGCCGTCGCGCCTGCCGGGGCACGATCGACCTCCGCCGCACCCTGCGCGGCTCACTGTCCACGGGTGGGGTGCCGATGCGGCCGGTGCTGCGCCGACGCCGGCCGGTCCGGCCCGAACTGGTGCTGCTGTGCGATGTGTCGGGCTCGGTGTCGGGCTTCTCCGACTTCACGATGCTGCTGGTGCAGGCGCTGCACGACCAGTTCAGCAAGGTGCGCGTGTTCGCCTTCGTCAACCGCCTCGACGAGGTGACGCCGCTGCTCGTGCACGGCACGGCCGACCCCGAGGGCCTCGGCACCCGCATCCGCGACGAGGCCACCCTCACCGGCTGGCACGGAAGCAGCGACTACGGCGTCGCCCTGGGCGAGTTCGCGGAGCGGTACGGCGACGCGGTCGGCCCGCGTACGACCGTGTTCGTGCTCGGTGACGCCCGCACCAACATGAGCGACCCGAACCTCCCGGCCGTCCGGCAGATCACCCAACGGGCCCGCCGTGTCTACTGGTTGAATCCCGAGCAGCGCGCGCAGTGGGGCACCGGCGACTCGGCCGCCCCCGACTACGCGGAGCTTGTCGAGATGCACGAGTGCCGGAACGCGCAGCAACTCAGCGCGCTGGTCGGCCGGTTGCTGCCGATCTGACGGTCAATCCGAAGGCCGCCGGTCCGGCTGGGCCGCCAACTGCGGGTACAGGGCGCCGGCGTTGTTGATCACGATCGTGACGTCCTGCGCCCCGCGTGCGTGACCGTCTTCGGGTCGCGGGCGGTGGCGTAGACCGTCTTCGCGCCGCGCTCGTACATTGCCTCGACCAGCGCCCGGCCGATGCCACGGCTGCTGCCGGTGACGAGGACGACGGAACCTTCGATGTTCGTCATGGGGATCTCCTGAACTGAGACAAAGAGACGGGGAAACCGGGGAAACCGATCGGCTTCAGGAGCAAGCCCACGAGCGGAGCGGCCGCCGAAACGCGCGATGATGTACGCCATGAGCGACCCGCACAGCGCCCCGCACGTGGAACTGGCCACCTTCCCCACCCCCGTCGAACCGGCCCCGGGACTCGCCACCGCGATCGGGCTCGGCCCGGACGACCTGTGGATCAAGCGCGACGACCTGACCGGCCTCGGAGGCGGTGGCAACAAGATCCGCAAGCTGGAGTGGACGGTTGGCGCGGCGCTCGCCGAGGGCGCGGACACCCTGGTCACGACCGGCGCCTCGCAGAGCAACCATGCCCGTCTGACCGCGGCCGCCGGAGCGCGGCTGGGCCTGGACGTGGTGCTGATGCTGCGCGGATCGCCGGGTGTGTCGCGCTCGGGGAACCTCGCCCTCGACGGACTGTTCGGCGCGCGGATCGCCTGGGCTGGCGATGTGGACCAGGCGGGACTGGACCAGGCGGCGGAGGAGGTCTGCGAGAAACTGCGTACGACAGGCGCCAGGCCCGCGCTGATCCCGTTCGGCGGGTCCAGCGCGCTCGGCGCGCGCGGCTATGTGCGCTGCGGCGAGGAGTTGCGCCGACAGCTCCCCGATCTCCGTACCGCCGTCGTAGCGCTCGGCTCGGGCGGCACGATGGCGGGGCTGGTGGTCTCGCTCGGGGCGGAGGCGGTGCTCGGGGTCGACGTGGGCGCACTGCCCGAACCGGCCCCCGTCGTAAGCGAGTTCGCGGGACTGCCCTCACCCGAGGGACTACGGGTACGACGGGACCAGATCGGCGGCGGCTACGCCACGCTCACCGCACCCACCGCCGCGGCCCTCACCCTCGCCGCCCGCACCGCCGGGCTCGTCCTCGACCCGACGTACACGGGACGCGCGATGGCCGGCCTGATCGCGGCCGTCCGGGACGGCGACATCAGGCGGGGCGAGCGGACCGTGTTCGTGCACACGGGCGGGCTGCCGGGTCTGTTCGGGCATACGGAGGCCGTCGCGTACGCCGAGGGGCAGGTCGTCCGGTACGAGGCATGACGTACGCGCCCGGCGGGTGCGGTGCCGCCGGGCGCGTACGGATCGGTCACTTGGCCTTCGCGTAGTCCGTGGCCATGGCACCGGCGAAGTCGTACACGATCACCTGTTCATCGCCGACGACCCACGCGTCGTGTCCGGGCGGGCAGACGAAGACGTCGCCGGGGCCGACTTCGCCCTCGCCTCCGTCGTCCATACGGAGATGCATGCGCCCTTGGACCACGTAACCGTTGTGGTGGATCTGGCAACTCTCGGTGCCCGCGATCGGAGCCACCGACTCGGACCAGCGCCAGCCCGGTTCGAAGGTACCCACGGCGAAGTCGAGTCCGCTGAGGTGGACGGCTTCGAGGTGGCCGCTGGGGAAGTCACGCCGCTCGTCCGGCTTGTCGACCGTCTTCACTTCCAGCATGACGGCTGCCTCCATTCCGGCCGCGCACAGCACGGCCGGGGCCGGTCTCCGTCTCCCGGCATCCTTGAACGGCACCGGCGCTCCGGCGGGGTCCGTGCCCCACGACTCCATCCTCTTCCTGTCCACCCGAGAGCGCCATTCGGGGGAACCCTCGGACGCGGGACGGAGTCATGAAGAGCCGCTCGCGCACAACAGGGCAAACCGCTGGCTGTCGATGTTGCCGCCCGAGACGATCATCCCCACCCGGCTCGGGAGTTGGCCCGCGCGCCCGGCGAGGAGCGCGGCCAGCGGGGTGGCGCCGCTGGGTTCGACGACGATCTTCAGCCGCTCGAAGGCGAAGCGCATCGCGTCCTTGATCTCCTCATCGCTGACCAACGCGATCTCGTCGACCAGCCGCTGGTTCACAGAGAACGTCAACTCGCCCGGCGTATCGGCTGCTTGGCCGTCGGCGATGGTGCGCGGCACCGGGATGGAGACGCGGCGGCCCGCCTCCAGGGACCGCTTGGTGTCGTCCCCGGCCTCCGGTTCGACGCCGATCACGCGGGTGCGCGGGTGCAGCCCCTTGACGGCGGTGGCCGTCCCGGCGATCAGCCCGCCGCCGCCCACGGGCACCAGTACAGCGTCCAACTCCCCCACTTCCTCGACGAGTTCGAGTGCCGCCGTGCCCTGCCCCGCCATGACGTGCGGATGCTCGTAGGGCGGGATGAGGGAGAGTCCACGCTCGGCTGCCAGGGCCTCGCCGATGGCGACCCGGTCGCCGCTGTAACGGTCGTACGTGACCACCTCGGCGCCGTATCCCTCGGTGGCGGCCCGCTTCGAGGCCGGCACGTCCTCGGGCATGAGGATCACCGCGGTGGTGCCGAGTTCGCGGGCGGCGAGGGCGACGGCCTGGGCGTGGTTGCCGGAGGAGTAGGCGGCGATACCGCGCGCGAGTTGCTCGGGCGTCAGCCGGGAGGCCGCGTTGTAGGCGCCGCGGAACTTGAAGGCGCCGATCCGCTGGAAGTTCTCGCACTTCAAGTGCACCTCGGCGCCGACGAGTTGGTCGAGGGTGCGCGAGCGCAGCACCGGTGTGCGGTGCGCGACGCCCTTGATCTGGGCGGCGGCGCCGAGGACGTCGTCGAGGGTGATGGGCGGGGTGGTGGTCACGCGGGTCCTCCATCGGAAGCGGGATCGGAAGTGACAGGGGTGCCGGTCGCTGCACGCGCCTGGGCGAGGTAGCTGTAGGCGGAGGCCCGGGAGATGCCGAGCCGGGCGGCGACCTGCTCGATGGCCCGGCGCACGGCGAACACCCCGTGCTCGTCGAGACTGCCGAACAGCTCCAGCCGCTGCGCGCGGTCGAGTTGGACCCAGGTCCGACCCCGCCGCAGCTGATGGGCGTCGACGATGGCCTCCACGACGGAGTCAATGTCGTTGCCGAAGGTGGTGGTGGCCGGCGCCTGGGCCGCAGCACCCCCGCCGATCCCGGCAAGCAGTGCCTGCGCCTGCTGTACGGCGGTCACGTCGACGTTGACGCAGAGCGCGCCGAACACCGCGCCCGTGGAGTCCCGCAGCACCATCGTTGACGACTTCAGCTGTTGCCCGCCCTTGGTCCGGGTGAGGTAGTTCAGCTCGTCGACGGCCTCGTCCCCGCGCGCCAGCATCCGCAGCCCGATCTCACTCATCGCCCCGCCCACCGACCGCCCGGTCAGCGCTCCGGCGACGGCGACCACCGACTTCTCCGGCTGCCGGTAGTCGTGCAGCACCACCTCACACACCGGACCGAACGTCGCCGCGATCCCGTCGGCCACGGGCACCAACGCGGCGATGATCGCGTCGCGTTCGGCGTCCGGGGCCGGCTTGCCGTCCGTCATGCCCGCCCCTCGCTTCAGACTGTATGTCCAATCACTATACCCACAGTCCAAATCCGCGGATCGCTCCTCCCCAGCCGGGCGCGCGTGCGAAACCGTGTCAGCGTCGGCACTCGACTGCGGATCGGGGCAACAGGGCGCGGATGGACGGGCTGCAAGAGCGTCAGCCGAGAGGTCCGGCCGGTGAAGTGCGGCTGCCTCACGGGTGGGCCCCGGGACGTCAGGGGGTGGTTCAGCGGTGATCGCTGCCGGCGTCGCGGAGTCGGTCGGCGTGATGGGCGATGGTGGCGGTGCGGGCCGCGAGGTCGGGATGGCCGGCCTTGAGGTAGGTCTGGGTGGCGGCGAGTGGGTCGATGAGGTTGGCGGCGTCGTTGTCGGCGAGGGCTTCGGCGAGGCGGGCCAGGGGTGCGTGAGCCTGGGCGGGGAGATCGGTGAGGGCGGTGATCTGGCCGGCGAGCTGGCGCAGGTCGGCGGCGTTGGTGCGGGCCCAGGTGGTCATGGTGCGGTCGGCGGCGCGGCGGTTGCGGGTGGCTTGGACGCGCTGTTCGCCGGTGGTGCCGGGTGTTCCGGGGCGTACGCGCAGGTAGCGGCGTTCTGCTGCCTGACGGCTGGCGACGCCCAGCGGGTGGGCGAGATCCGCCCAGCTGGAGCCCGCCGCCCGGGCTGCCTCGATCAGTCCGGATTCCCACCCTGCGAGTTGGTCGCGCACTTCACGCAGCAGCAGAAGCGCGGCCAGTGCCTGGTCCGCACCGACGTGTCCGTCGTGCACGTGCCCTCTGGTCTGCGGGGTCTGGGCGGTACGGACAGCTTCGTTGATGGTGTTCAGCGCTGCCGCGGCGGCGAAGAACGAGGTGGGGTCACGAGGCTCGGGGGAGTCGTTCATGAAGACCCTCTCGGTCGTCATCGCTTGGATGACACTCGACTTGTCATCGTTTGGATGACATGTTACAACGGTGTCAGACGAAGCGCATTGGCAGTTCCTGCCAGACCTTTGGAGGTGTTTTCGCGATGTTGATGCGCACCGACCCGTTCCGCGAACTCGACCGGCTCGCCCAGCAGCTGACGGGTGTGACCGGTACCTGGTCCAGGCCCTCGGCGATGCCGATGGACGCCTACCGGGAGGGCGAGGAGTACGTGATCGCCCTCGACCTGCCCGGTGTGGCGAAGGACGCGATCGACATCGACGTCGAGCGGAACATGCTCACCGTCAAGGCCGAGCGCCGCCCGGTGGCCAAGGCCGACGACGTGCAGATGGAACTCTCCGAGCGGCCCCTGGGCGTCTTCTCCCGTCAGCTGGTGCTGGCCGACACCCTGGACACCGAACGCATCACGGCCGACTACGAAGCAGGGGTGCTGACCCTGCGGATCCCGATCGCCGAACGCGCCAAGCCCCGCAAGATCGCCATCGGCGGCCAGGCCGAGCCCCGGCAGATCAGCGGCTGAGGAGCCAGTCCCCTCGACCGCACCGACGGCGGAGGACGGGCACCGATCTCCCCCTCAACTCCCGTCCTCCGCGCTACCTCCCTCGCACAGCGACACAGAAGAGGCAGGGCGGCCATGCGCTGGGAAGCATTCCTCGACCACGTCCGGGAACGCGGCGAATACACCACACCCCAGGAAGCCGAGCGGGCCGCGCGCACCGTTCTGGCACTGCTGGGCGCGCATCTGGTGGGCGAGGTCCGGGCCGAGCTGGCCGCCCGGCTCCCGGAGACCTTCGCCCTGGTTCTCCTCAACCCGCTGCGGGCCACCGAGCCGCTCCCGCCAGAGCGGTTCCTGCGGGCGACCGCGGCGTGGATCGAGGGAGCCACCGAACAGACCGCGGCCTGGGACGTCGGTGCCGTACTGAGCGTGACCGCCGATGCGGCGGGCGAGGAACTCACCCGCCGCATCCTGCTCCAGCTCCCCCCGGGTTACGACCTCCTCTTTGGCCGACCCGGGCACACCTGAACCCCGAAGCGACCCACCCACAGAGTCAGCGAGGCCGGCCGGCGTCGTGCCGATCGGTCCTTCCCGCCGGCCGGCGACAACCCCTTCACACGAGAAAGGCGACCACTTCCCGATGCTTCCGCTGCGTGAACCGACCCCTGCCCGGTCCGGCACGACGTTTCACCAGATGCTGGAAAGGATCCGGTACGAGGGTGCGTACCCGACCCGGGAGCGGGCCGAGAACGTGACGCGTGTGGTGCTGGAGGCTCTGGGCCGCCAGCTCACCGGCGACGAACGCGTCGAACTCGCCGCCCGCCTGCCCGTAGAGGCCGCACTCGACCTCACCGGCCAGATCCCCGGGCCCCGACCGCTCACCGGCTGGGGCTTCGTCAAGGACCTGGCCGCCCGCACGGGCGCCACCCCCGCGACCACCCGCTGGGACACCGGAGCCGTCCTCGCCGTCGTCGGTCGTCTGGCCGGACCCAGCCTCCTGGACCGCATCCTGGCCCAGCTCCCGTCCGGATACGCGCTGCTGTTCGGCCGGGCCGAACTCACCCAGCCCGCCTGACCGTTCCAGGCCGCCACAGGCTCCGGCCGCCGCAGTGGCCAGGGAACAGGGGAACGCGGAAGGGCTCCGACGATGTCATCGTCGGAGCCCGGCGCTTCGGGCTTTCGGGCCGGACAAGCGGTCAGGCGTCCGCCGCACGATGCGGGCCGGCGGCGCTGGCGTGTTCCTCGTTGATGCGCCGGGCTTCTTCGAGCTGGTCCTCAAGGATGATGATGCGGCAGGCGGCTTCGACCGGCATGCCCTGGTCGACGAGTTCGCGGGCGCGAGCGGCGATCTTCAGCTGGTAGCGGGAGTAGCGGCGGTGGCCGCCCTCCGAGCGCAGGGGCGTGATCAGGCGGGCTTCACCGATCGCCCGCAGGAAGGCAGGCGTGGCGCCGAGGAGTTCGGCGGCCCGTCCCATGGTGTAGGCGGGATAGTCGTCGTCGTCGATACGGCTAAGAGAGTCTTCTGCTGTCATTCGCACCTCTTTCACGGAAACGCATCGGGGGGCCTTGGTGCCGTACGGCACCAAGGCCCCGAGGGATTTTCAACACCATCTGCCGGCTTACTGCGATGCCGGCCTTGTCTTTCCGCTCGCTCTCCCCGGAGAGGGAGATGCGTGCGGGGATCGCGTCTGCGTGACCGTGGGACCACCTTCCGTTCTGGGGCCTGCGGTACCCGGGCCGGTTGTCGCTGCCCGGGCGATCCTGATGGCGTCTACCTCCTTCGTTTCCTTCTGATCCATCTACTTGCGCCTGCGGTCGTGCGTCCTGCGGCGGCTCCGATGAACCGCCCGGCCCGGCAGTCAGCGAGAGGGCCCCGAAACCTTCCGGCCCCGCCACTCCACTGCCGTGCCACTACCTACGTCCTGCATGCACGGCAGTTCGTGTCTGCCCATGCACGGCAGTTCGTGTCTGCCGCGCCTTCCTGACTTCCTGGCTACGAGCAAGACAATAACCCCCGGCGATCCCCAATGTCTACATCGACCGCTAGAGATTTCCTGCATGCCGTGATGGCTATGTCCTGTCATTCAGCCGTACCGGAAACTGCGTCGGAAGGTGCGGAGGCAGCAAGAGGGTGAATTGCCCGACCCTGCGGAGCCCCACAGTCGACCGTTCTCGCGTCTTGTCGGTACCCGCCCATCGCGAGATGCCCAGGCGCCATCCCCCATCGGACCAACCATCAGCGCCCCCAAAAGACCCTCAATGCGCCGACCCCGAGATGGCAACCGCCAACACCGGGCGCCACCGAAGACCGAAGTCCACGCACCCCCGCTCCAGGCAACCCCATTGGCGCATCTCAGCAGGTCAGCGCACCCTCCCGCGCGGCTTCAACGCCACCGGAGGCAGTTCGGGAGCGGGCAGTGGCGCCCCGTCGTACCCCTTCACCTCGCCGAATCGCGACCCTGTCATCCAGTCCTCACGAGCCTGTGCGATCTCCTCCTGCGAGCGTCCGATCCAGTTCCAGAACATGATCAGTTCTTCGTCGAACGGCTCGCCTCCCAGCAGCATCAGCCCCGCGTCCGACGCGGCGCGCAGCGGGAGTTCGGTGCGGCCGCAGCCGAGGTAGAGCATCGAGCCAGGGAGGACCGGGACGCCATCGACGTGGGCCTCGCCGGACATGGCCAGGACGGCGTACTCGAAGTCCGGTTCCAGAGGCAGGCGTACGTCCGCGCCGGTCGCGAGGGCCAGGTCCGCGCCGACGATCGGGGTGTACGTCGTGCCGGGCGAGGCCGCGCCGTCGACGTCGCCGAGGACGACCGTGGCGCGCAGGCCCGGTGCCGTGACGACCGGCAGTTCGGCGTGGTGCTCGAAGTGCGGCTCGACATGACGGTCGCTGTCGGGCAGGGCGACCCAGAGCTGCGCGCCGTGCAGGAAGCGGGCGTGCGTCTTGGGGCTCTGCTCAGCGTGGCTGATCGCGCGGCCGGAGGTCATGAGGCCCAGTTCGCGCGGGCGGATCGTCGCGACGCTGCCGGTCGAGTCGCGGTGCAGCACCTCGCCCTCGTGCAGCCAGCTCACCGTCTGCAGGCCCATGTGGGGGTGCGGGGGCACCTGCATCCCGGGCTCGTCGGCGATGTCGTCAGGACCGTAGTGATCCACGAAGCACCACGCGCCGACCATACGGCGGCCCAGGTTGGGCAGCAGTCGGCGGACCTCGGTGGACTCGCCGAGCTGCACCCGGCGCGGGCTGAGGAGTTCACGGACGGGCTCCGCCACCACGAAACCGCGGCCGCCGCACAGGGCCGGAACCGCTTCGCGATCAAGATTGCTCATGGCGACAACCTAGTCCCGCCGAGCCCTTTGCGTCAGTCCGCTGATTCCTCACTGGTTGAGTCCGTCGGCCCCTCAACGGCGCCCACCCCGGCCCGGCCCGCCGTCCTTCCTTCCGGAAAATAGTAGCCATGGACATAGTAGCCATGTACCGTATCGGCCATGAGTACGGCATCCGAGGGCGCGACGCCCGGTTTCCTGGTCTGGCGACTGTCGATGAAGTGGCGCGTGGCGGTCGACCGCGCGGTGGCACCCCTGGGACTTACCCATGCGCAGTACTCCCTGGTGGCGTCGCTGTACGGCATGCAGCGCTCCGGGCTGCGCCCCAGCCAGCGTCACCTCGCCGACCACACCGGACTCGAAGCCCTCTACGTCTCGAAGCTGGCCCGCGCCCTGGAGTCCGCCGGCCTCGTCGAGCGCACCCGGGACCCCCGGGACCCCCGCGCGGTCCAACTGGCCCTCACCGAACAGGGCCGCGAGGTGACCCGGCGGGCGATCAAGGTCGTCCACGGACTTCTGGAGCAGTTGCTGGAGCCGCTCGGCGGCCTCGACAGCGCACGGGCCCGGGAGTTCGGCCGGGATCTGGCGACCCTGCTCGACACACCCCTTGCACCTGTCCCCGCGAGTGAGCACGAGAAGGAGCAGTCATGACCACCACCACAACCCCCGCGGACGCCCGCACGCTCGGCCTGGCCCACTACGCCGCCCGCGCCGTCCTGGAGAGCGTCCTCACCCGCCACGGCCTCGGCTTCCAGCAGCAGATCGTCCTGCGGCCGGTCGCTCTCGCCACCGGGCCCGTCGACCGCGGACAGCTCGCCGCGGACACCGTCGCGGCACTGAAGGCCGACGAGGACTCCGTGCAAGGCACCATCGACGAACTGATCGCGGCCGGGCTCCTTGCGACGGACGCGTCCGCCGTGCGGATCACGGACGCGGGCCGGGCCCTGTACGAACGGATCACGAAGGAGACGAGCGCGGCGAGCGCCAGGATCTGGGGCGACATCCCCGAGGAGGACCTGCTGGCCACCGGCCGCGTGCTGACGCTGGTCACCGAGCGGGCGAACGCGGAGCTGGCCACCGTCGGAAGGTAGTGGAATATTCAACCAACATCGGCCGTTGTGGCAGATCGAAGGAGGTCAAGTGGACATGACGTACTACGACCACGGGACACCGGCGGAGCGCTGGGAGCGCGCGCAGATGTTCTTCGACGCCAAGGACTACGCCGCGGCGGCGCGGGTGTTGGGCGGGCTGGTCGAGGAGGTGCCCGAGCAGACCGGGCCGCGCCTGCTGCTGGCGCGCTCCTACTACCACTCGGCCCAACTGCGGCGCGCCGAGGCCGAGTTGCGCGTCCTCGTGGAGCGTGACCCGGTGGAGCACTACGCGCGGCTGATGCTGGGCCGCACGCTGGAGCGCCAGGGGCGGCACGAGGAGGCCGGCTCGCATCTGCGGATCGCCTCGGCGCTCGCGGGTGACTTCGAGCGGGTCTGAGAAACCAAGAGCGTAGAGCAGGGGCCCGGTTCCGGCGCGGAACCGGGCCCCTTCGCGTGCGTCGCTACTTCGCGTACGTCCGCTGCCCGCGCCGGTGCGCGATCTCGCCCAGCACCACGTCCACGGCGATGAACGCGGCCAGCGGGATGCCCAACAGCGGTACGAAGTAACCGAGTACGGCGATCACCGCCAGGCACGGGACGAGGAGCAACGGGGACAACTGAGCCCACGCGCCGCGCGGGATCGGGCGGCCGAAGGACGAACCCCGGCCGCGCTGCCACCACATGCGGTAGCCCCACACGATCAGCAGGATCAGTGAGCCGGCGAGCAGCATCAGAGCTATCTGGTTGACGAGGCCGAAGAGGACCCCGGTGTGCAGGTCGATACCCCAGCGGGTCAGTTTGGCGAGCAACGGGTAGTCCGCGAACCGGAGTTCGTCGGTGACCTTGCCGGTGGCGGGGTCGACGGCGACGGCGTCCTGTTTCTCGGGCCAGCTGCGTTGGACCTGCCGGACGACGTACGCCGACTTGGCGTCGGCGGGCGGGACGATCTCGACCGGGTTGCCGAGCCCTTCGGCGCGTGCGGCGGCGAGGATCTTGTCGAGTCCTACGCCGTGTTGGGCGTCGCCGGTCGCGGCGGAGCCGCCGTGGCCCGCGTGCTCGCCGCTCGCCGCGGCCGACACCGAGGGGGTCGACTGGCCCAGGGAGGTGCGGAGTTGGTCGATGTTGGCGCCGGCGTACGTCGACCAGGTCAGTCCGGTCGCCGACAGGAAGATGAAGCCCGCGGCGGTCCAGACTCCCACCGTGCCGTGCAGGCCGAGGGTGCGGCGCCGGCCGCTGGTGCCGCGTACCTTGCGCAGGGCGCGGCGGCGGGAGAACCACAGCACCAGGCCGCCGCCCGCGATGACCCACAGCCAGCTCGCGGCGAACTCGCTGTACAGGCGGCCGGTTTCGCCCAGGTGGAGATCGCGGTGGAGTTCGTCGATCCAGGTGCGCAGCGGGAGCGCGCCGGTGGAGCCGTACTGTTCGAGCGCGCCGCGGACCTTTCCGGTGTACGGGTCGACGAACACCGCGAGGGTGTGGTCGGCGGCTATGCCCTTGACGCCGGAGAGCATGACGCGGGTGGTGGCGCCTGCCTCCGGAGAGGGTCGTACTGCCGAGACCGTGCCCTCGGGGTGCGCCGTGCGGGCGGCGGTCACCTGCTGCGAGATCGGCAGTTCGCGGTCGCCGACGGGGACGGTCAACTCGTGGGCGTACACGATCCGTTCGGCCTGGAAGGCACCGGCGTACAGGAAGCCGGTGGTGGCGGCGACGAGCAGGAACGGGGCGACGAGCACTCCGGCGTAGAAGTGCAGACGCAGGACCAGGGGGCGCAGCGGGGCCCAGCGGCTGGGGGACGGTGCCGGGGAGGGCTCTTGCGGGGCCTCGGCCGTGGTGGCCGAGGGAGCGGTGGACATGGGCAGGTTTCTCCGGGGGCGAGGAGGGGGACGGGGGCGAGGAGTCGAGCGGGTGGTGTGTCGTGGCCGTAGTGGTCCAGTTAGTCGGGGCGTGAAGGCCGCGAGTTCCCGTGGATGCCTATGGCGTGGGTCACATCCGGCGGGGCCGGGGGCCGTGGCATCCTGGCGCGATGGCACATCCCAGTGATCGCGTACCCCTGGCCGAACGGGTCGAGGAACTCCTCGCCGCCGGCGGCCCGTTGCCCATCGTCTCGGCCGGTGACCCGGTGCTCAGGCGCGGAATCGAGCCGTTCGACGGGCAGTTGGAGCCCGCGCTGCTGGCCCGGTTCGTCGAGGCGTTGCGCGTGACCATGCACGCGGCTCCGGGCGTGGGCGTCGCGGCCCCGCAGGTCGGGGTGGGGCTGCGGATCGCGGTGATCGAGGATCCGGCGCCGGTGCCGGACGAGGTGCGGGTGGCGCGCGGGCGGGTGCCGCAGCCGTTCCGGGTGCTGGTCAATCCGTCGTACGAGCCCGTCGGTGACGACCGGGCCGCGTTCTTCGAGGGGTGTCTGAGCGTGCCGGGCTGGCAGGCCGTGGTCGCGCGGCACGCCTCGGTGCGGCTGACCGGGCAGGACGAGCACGGTCGGGCGGTGGACGAGGTCTTCACCGGGTGGCCCGCGCGGATCGTCCAGCACGAGACCGACCACCTGGACGGCCTGCTCTACCTGGACCGGGCGGAGTTGCGCTCGCTGTCCTCGAACGAGGCGATGGCGGAGCGCTGGGCGCAGCCGACACCGGATGCGGCGTCGGCTGCGCTCGGCTTCGAGCTGTCGTAGCGAAACGGCTTTCAACTGCCGTAGGACGTCAGGGGTGTTCAGCCGCGGTAGGCCTCCAGCAGGCGCAGCCACACCTCGCTGATCGTGGGGTACGACGGGACCGCGTGCCACAGGCGGCTGATCGGGACCTGGCCGGCTACCGCGATGGTTGCCGAGTGGATCAGTTCGCCGACGCCGGGGCCCACGAAGGTGACGCCGCGCAGGGTCTCGTCGTCGAGGTCGACGATCATGCGGGCGCGGCCCCGGTAGCCGTCGGCGTAGAGGCCGGCGCCGGCGACCGAGGAGAACTCCACGTCGACCGCGCGGACGCGGTGGCCGGCCTGTTCCGCCTCGGCGAGGGAGAGGCCGACGGCCGCCGCCTCCGGGTCGGTGAAGACGACCTGGGGTACGGCGTCGTGGTCGGCGGTGGCCGCGTGGGCGCCCCACGGGTCGGTCTCCAGCAGCGGGACACCCTCGGCGCGGGCGGCGATCGCGGCACCCGCGATGCGGGCCTGGTACTTGCCCTGGTGGGTGAGGAGGGCACGGTGGTTGACGTCGCCGACCGCGTACAGCCACTCGCTGCCCGGGACGCGCAGGGTGTCGTCCACCGGCAGCCAGGAGCCCGGTGCCAGGCCGATCGTGTCGAGGCCGATGTCGTCGGTCTGCGGGGCGCGTCCGGTGGCGAAGAGGATCTCGTCGGCCTCGATGCGGTCGCCGCCTTCGAGGAGGGCCGCGACGGTGCCGTTCTCGCGGGTGACCGCCGCGACGGACGTACCGGTGCGCAGGTCGACTCCGGCCTCGGTGAGCGCGTCGGCGACCAGTTCGCCGGCGAAGGGCTCCATGCGGGGCAGCAGTCCCTTGCCGCGGACGAGAAGGGTGACGCGGGAGCCGAGGGCCTGCCAGGCGGTCGCCATCTCGACGGCGACGACCCCGCCGCCGACCACGATGAGCCGGCCGGGCGCGGCCTTGGCGCTGGTGGCCTCGCGGCTGGTCCACGGCTCGATCTCGTCGAGTCCGGGCATGTCCGGCAGCAGGGCGCGGGTGCCGGTGCAGACCGCCACGGCATGCCGGGCCGTGAGGACGTGCCGGACGCCGTCGGGGCCCGTGACCGTCACCTTGCGGGGGCCGTCGAGGCGGCCGTGGCCTCGGTAGAGGTCGGCGGCGATGCCGTCGAGCCATTGGACCTGGCCGTCGTCCTTCCAGCCGGAGGCCTCGTAGTCGCGGTGGGCGAGCACCGCGGCGGTGTCGAGGGGCCCTTGGACGAGGTGGCCGAGGCCGGGCACGCGGCGGGCGTCGGCACGGGCGATGACCGGGCGCAGCAGGGCCTTGCTGGGCATGCACGCCCAGTACGAGCACTCGCCGCCGACCAGTTCGTTCTCCACGATCGCGGTGGAGAGACCGGCCGCACGGGTGCGGTCGGCGACGTTCTCCCCCACGGGCCCGGCCCCGAGCACCACGACGTCGTACGCGATGGATTCCGTTTCCGTCATGGGGTCAGTCTGCTGGGTGGTGTGCGCTGTGGCCACACGGGTAGGGGCGCGGAATACGGGACCGGACGACCGTGTTGTCCGGGACGGCTTCGCCCCCACATCGAGGAAGAGGGAATCACGTCATGAGCAGCACCGTGGAGCTCACCAAGGAGAACTTCGACCAGACGGTCACGGACAACGACTTCGTCCTGATCGACTTCTGGGCGTCCTGGTGCGGGCCGTGCCGTCAGTTCGCCCCGGTCTACGAGAAGGCGGCCGACGAGAACCCGGACCTCGTCTTCGGCAAGATCGACACCGAGGCCCAGCCCGAGCTGGCCCAGGCCTTCGGCATCCAGTCGATCCCCACGCTGATGATCGTCCGCGACCGCGTCGCCGTGTTCGCCCAGCCCGGCGCCCTGCCGGAGGCCGCTCTGACGGACGTCATCGGCCAGGCCCGCAAGCTCGACATGGACGAGGTCCGCAAGTCGGTCGCCGAGCAGCAGGAGCAGGCCGAGCAGAACGGCCAGTGAGCACCGCCGTTCAATGAATACCTAGAACGGATACGACGCCACGTCCCCGCGTACCGTCGTCCAGCGCACGTCGGTGAAGGCCTCCAGATTGGCCTCGCCGCCGAAGCGGGCGCCGGTGCCGGACGCGGCGACCCCGCCGAAGGGGGCCACGGCCTCGTCGTTCACGGTCTGGTCGTTGATGTGGACGATCCCGGTGGGGATGCGTTCCGCCAGGTCCAGACCGCGGGCGCTGTCGCGCGTGACGATGCCGAGCGACAGTCCGTACGGTCCCGTCGCGGCCAGCGCCGCCGCCTCGTCGGCGGTGGCGAAGGACCGTACCGGCGCGACCGGGCCGAAGACCTCCTCCGCGTAGGCGGGGGTGGCGTCGTCCACGTCGGCGAGGACGGTCGGCCGGTAGAAGAGGTCCTCGTGGGTGCCACCGGCCGCCAACCTGGCGCCAGTTGCCGTGCTGGCCTCGACCAGGCCGTGAATCTTGGCCAGTTGGGCGCCGTCGATGATCGGGCCGAGGTGGACCTGCGCGCGGTGCGGGTCGCCCACGGCGAGCAAGTCGGCCTTGGCGGCGAGGCGTTCGACGTACTCCTCGTAGAGCGACTCGTGGACGAGATGGCGGCCGGTGGTCATGCAGATCTGGCCCTGGTGGAAGAACGAGCCCCAGGCCGCCGTCGAGATCACCGCGTCCAGGTCGGCGTCCGCCAGGACGATCAGGGCCGAGTTCCCGCCCAACTCCAGGTGTGCGCGCTTGAGATGACGGCCAGCAGCCTCACCGACCGCGCGTCCGGCGGCAGTTGAGCCGGTGAAGGAGATCACGGGCACCTGCGGGTCGGCGACCAGTTCCGCCCCCACCTCCGCACCGCCGGGCAGCACCTGCAACAACTCCTCGGGCAGGCCCGCCTCCGCGAAGACCGCGGCGAGCGACAGTCCCCCGCAGACCGCCGTGCGCGGGTCCGGCTTGAGGACGACCCCGTTGCCGAGTGCGAGCGCCGGGGCGACCGAGCGGATGGAGAGGATCAGCGGGGCGTTGAACGGCGCGATCACGCCGACGACCCCGACCGGGATACGCCGGGTGTACGACAGCCGGGGCGCCTCCGTGGGCAGGACCTGCCCGGCGGGGCGGGAGGCGAGGGCGGCGGCCTCGTAGCACTCCTGGGCGGCGACGTGCAGTTCGAAGTCCGCCTTGCCGGGGATCGAGCCTGACTCCCGCACGAGCCACTCGCGCAACTCCTCGGCGTGCGCGGCGAACAGGTCACCGGCCTTGCGCAGCACACCGGCGCGGACGAAGTGCGGGACGCGCGCCCACTCGGCCTGCGCGGTCCGGGCCGCCTGGACGGCCGGCCGTATGTCCCCGGGGGCGGCGAGCGTGACGGTGCCGAGCGTGTCGCCGGTGGCGGGCTCGGTGACCGGGTACTCGGGGCCCGAGAGGGGGCGGGGCTGCCAGGTCTTGGGGTCGAGCAGAGTCATGGCGGTTCTCCGATCCGTCACCGGCGGGACCCACACCGGCAGCGCAAGTCCCTTGCGTTCACGGCCGGTTGGGCGGCCGCGCGACGGGATGCGGTGATCCGGCACAGACGTGCGAGCCGCGTCCGGTGTCCGCACGCATCCCTGGCTGGTTGAGCGTGCAACATCCTAGTCGCGTACGGCCGGATCGATCCCGGGCGCGGTCGCTGAGCCGGGGTGGACGCGGTCACCGGGCCGAGGTTTACGCGGGCCCCAGACCCGGGCAGGGCGGCATGTCAGGCCCGAGGCCGGCGCGGTCGCGACTCGCCTACGCTCAGCTTCGCCCGAGCGGGAGGACCCCCATCGCATCGACTTCCTCCCCGCCTCGCAGCCGCACGCACCACGCCCCGGTCACCAACGCCGATCAGGCACCGCCGCTTCCCTCCGGCCCACTCCGCCGGACAGCCCCTGGTCGCGCACGGCCGGATCACCCCGGGTGCGCTCACCGGGCGCGGGGTGGGCCCCGTCAGCTGGAGTCGCGGTGTACCACCGACGCGCCGAGCAGTTCGTGTGTGCCCGGTACCCCGCCCGGTTCGCGGACCGCGGTGTCGACCAGTTCGGCCAGCTCGTGGCCGGAGGGCAGCTGGATGTGGACGGTGCTCAGGCGCGGGCGCAGCAGGCGGCCGATCATGAGGTCGTCGGCGCCGATCACGGCCGTGTCCTCGGGGATGCGGATGCCCTCGTCCTGGAGGGCGCGCATCAGCAGCATCGCGTACTCGTCGTTGTACGTGAACACCGCGTCGAGGCCGAGGGCGCGCCAGCGGGCGGCGATCCGGGCGGCGCTCTCCTCGCTGTAGGCGAGCGGGAGTTCGGTCACCGTGGCGTCCGTGCCGAGCAGGGCGCGGCGCACACCCTCGACGCGGGGCCGGGAGAAGACCCCCATGCCTGGTTCCTCGGGCACGACCACGCCGATCCGGCGCCGGCCGCGGCCGTACAGATGCGCACCGGCGCAGTGGCCGACACCTTCGTGGTCCAGGAGCAGGGCGTGAGCGCCCTCGACCTTCTCGGGGCCGAGCGTGAGGACGGCCCGCGCACCAGAGCGTTTGAGGACCTCGACACCCTGCGGGCCGAGCCCCGCGCCGGGCACCAGGACGGCGACCGGGCGCAGTTCGGCCCAGGCGCGGGCGGCCTCGTCACCGCGCAGACCGACGGACCCGTGCTGCACGACCGTGTAGTCGAGGCGGCTGAGCGCCCACTGGAGGTCGTTGATGAACTGGCTGTAGAGGAGCCCCACCGGCATGGTCGGCGCCGGCATCAGCACCATGCGGCTGTGCCCGGCACGCAGACTGCGGGCCGCCGCGTGCGGGACGTACCCGAGTTCCTTGGCGGCCTCGTGGACGCGGCGGCGGGTGGGTTCGCTGATCCGTACGGCGCTGGTGTTGTTGAGGACGTAGGAGACGGTCGCGCGTGAGACGCCGGCCAGGCGGGCCACATCGGCGCTCGTGGGCACGGAGCGCGGTGCGGGCGACGGGGCTGCGGACGTTTTCGGTATCTGCACCATGACGTACGGCATCTTGGCAGAAGCCGGGGCCGGGGAGTGCGGCGGGGGAACGGTCGTCACGATGACAACATGGTCCGGTTTTTTACGAACGCGTTCGTAACGAACTTGTTCGGAGCGAACATGTTCGGAGCGAACATGTTCGTTACGGTGGAGACATGACAGCTCGCCCCGACACCCCGCGCAGCCGCCGTGACCGACCGGCGAAACCCGCCCTGAGCAGGGAGGGCATCGTCGCCGCCGCGGTGACGGTCCTTCGCGCGGAGGGTCTGAGGAAGGTCACCATGCGGCGCCTGGCCCAGGAGCTCGACACCGGTCCGGCCTCGTTGTACGTCTACGTCCGCAACACCGCCGAGCTGCACGCGGCGGTGCTGGACGAGCTGCTCGGCACGATCGGGCCCGCACCCGCCGAGGGTTCCTGGCGCGAGCGGATCGAGCAGGTGCTCACCGCGTACACCGCGATGCTCTTCGAGCACCCGAGTCTCGCCCGTTCGGCGCTGACGGCCTGGCCCAGCGGCCCGCACTACCTGAATCTGATCGAGACTCTGCTGGCCCTGCTCGACGAGGGCGGCGTCCCGTCGGCACAGGCCGCGTGGGGCGTGGACCTGCTGCTCCAGCAGGCCACCGCGACGGCGGCCGAGCACTCGGGCGACGACACGACCCGGGACGACTGGGACGCCCTGACCGACGCCGTGCGCAATGCGTCCGACCGGACCCACCCGCACATCGCGGCACGCTCCGGCGACCTGCTCGCAGGGGCGCCTCCGGCCCGCCTGTCCTGGCGGTTCCAGGCACTGCTCAACGGGATCGAGCGGACCACCGTTCCCAACTGACCCTGTTTACCGCCCACTTCAAGCTCCAAGGAGGCCATCATGACCACCCCTCATCACCCCATCGCGATCGTCGGCGGCGGACTCGGCGGGCTCACGCTCGCCCGGGTCCTGCACGTCAACGGCGTCGACGCCGCCGTCTTCGACCTGGACGCCTCCCCCGCCGCGCGCACCCAGGGCGGCATGCTCGACATCCACGAGGACTCGGGCCAGCCGGCGCTGCGCGCGGCGGGCCTGTACGAGGAGTTCCGCGCGCTGGTCCACCCGGGCGGCGAGAGCACGCGCGTCCTCGACAAGGCCGGCACGGTCCTCCTGGACGACCCCGACGACGGCACCGGAGGGCGCCCCGAGGTCGACCGCGGCCAGCTGCGCGATCTGCTGCTCGGCTCACTGCCCGAGGGCACCGTCCGCTGGGGCGCGAAGGTCACCGGCGCCCGCCCGCTCGGCGGCGGCCGGCACGAGGCGACCCTCGCGGACGGCACCTCCTTCACCACCGATCTCCTGATCGGCGCGGACGGTGCCTGGTCCAGGGTGCGGCCCCTGCTCTCGGACGCGCAGCCCGCGTACGTCGGCATCTCGTTCGTCGAGGTGGACCTGCCGGACGCCGACGTACGGCATCCCGTGAGCGCCGAGGTCGTAGGCGGCGGCATGATGATGGCGCTCGGCGCGGGCAAGGGCTTCCTGGCCCACCGCGAGACCGACGGCAGCCTGCACATCTACGTGGCGCTCGCCGTCCCCGAGGACGCGTTCGACGGCGTCGACTTCACGGACACCGAGGCGGGGAAGGCGTACACCCTGGAGCACTTCGCGGACTGGGACAAGAGCCTGCGGGCGCTGCTCGCCGACGCGGACGGGCCGCTCACCCCGCGCCAGATCCACGCCCTGCCGATCGGGCACCGCTGGGAGCGGGTCCCCGGGGTCACACTGCTCGGCGACGCGGCCCATCTGATGTCGCCGTTCGCGGGCGTGGGCGCCAACCTGGCCATGCTCGACGGGGCCGAACTGGGCGAGGCGCTGGCCGCGCACCCGGGCGACACCGAGGCCGCGCTGGCCGCGTACGAGGAGAAGCTGTTCCCGCGCGGCGAGGAGTCGGCGGCGGAGTCCGCGGCGAGCGGGGTCCTGATGTTCGGCGAGGACGCACCGCAGGGCATGCTCGACTTCTTCGCGAGCCACGGCGGCTGAGGCCGGACACAGCAAGGGAGTTCAGCAGGGCGGCTCGGTGCGGGTCACGCGCGCCACGAGGTCGACCCATCCCGCCTCCAGCCGCTCCATGGGCATCCCGCACTGCCTGGTCAGATGGTGGATCAGGGCGGGGTCGAGATACGCCATCAGCGTCTGGGAGAGCAACTCGCAGTCGGCGTCCGGGAGGATCTGCCGCAGCAGCACCGTGACGTGGGTGTGCAACGCCCGGAGCGCGGAGTGGGCGAACCGGCGGGTGGGCTCAGGCTGAGCGGCCAGTTGCAGGTCCAGCTGCTCGGCATGGCGGTACAGCACCGCGGCACCGAACGCCCGCAGCCGCTCGACCGGCGGGGCTCCGGGGCCCAGCGGGGGCGGGCCGCCGAGGAAGTCGGCCTGGAGCGTCTGCGCGGAGTGGTCGAGGAGCGCCATCAGCAGGCCGGTGCGGTCGCCGAAGCGGCGGAAGACGGTCCCCTTGCCGACCTGGGCCGCGGCGGCCACGGCCTCCATGGTGACGCCGGCCACCCCGTGCTCGGCGATCAGCCGGGCGGCGGCCTCCAGCAGCTTGGCGCGGTTGCGGGCCGCGTCGGCACGCAGGCAGGGCTCGTCGGCGTAGGAGCGGACCTCCAGCAGCTGGGGCTCGCTTATCGACTCCTCGGGCTTCGGAAAGGGCGGCAGGGCGCTGGACATGAAGACAGCGTAAAGCACTGGGAACAAAACTGGACCGCGGTCCGCTTAGCCTGGTACAACTTTTAAACGGACCTCGGTCCGGATCGTAACGGCAGTGTTTCAGCCCCCCTCTTGGAGTCCCCATGTCTGTTCGTATCCTCGCGCTTGTCGGCAGCCTGCGTGCCGGCTCGCACAACCGCCAGCTCGCCGAGGCCGCCGTGAAGTTCGCGCCCGAGGGCTCCGACATCGAGATCTTCGAGGGTCTCGCCGACATCCCGTTCTACAACGAGGACATCGACGTCGAGGGCGACGTCCCGGCCGCCGCCGCCAAGCTGCGTGCCGCCGCCGGTGCCGCGGACGGGTTCCTCTTCTTCTCCCCCGAGTACAACGGCACCATCCCGGCCGTCCTGAAGAACGCCATCGACTGGCTGTCCCGTCCCTACGGCGCCAGCGGCTTCGGCGGCAAGCCGGTCGTCGTGGTCGGCACCGCTTATGGCCAGTTCGGCGGCGTGTGGGCGCAGGACGAGGCCCGCAAGGCCGTGGGCATCGCCGGCGGCAAGGTGATCGAGGAGCTCAAGCTCTCGATCCCCGGTTCCGTGACCCGTTTCGCCGAGACCCACCCGTCCGAGGACGCCGAGGTCGTCGCCCAGCTGACCGAGGTCCTCTCCCAGCTGAAGGGCCACGCGGGCGAGGCCGTCGCCGCCTGATCCAGGCACCCCGCTTCACCATCGAAGGGGCCGGAGTCCACCCGGACTCCGGCCCCTTCGTGTCCCAACTGCCGCTCCGATCAGTCCAGTTCGGCCAGGCGCGGCACCGCCGGTGCCACGAACCGCTCGATCCACTCGACCGGTTCGCCCGTGCGCGGGCCCAGAACGACCGTGTCGACGCCGAGCTTCGTGAAGCCGTTGATCTCCCCGAGGAACGCCTCGACATCGCCCGCGGTGACCGACTCGCCGCCGTAGACGATCGTCTTGCGGATACGGTCGTAGTCGCGCCCCAGGTTGTCGCAGTGACCGCGCAGCACGTCGAGCTTGTGGCGCAGTTCGTCCGGCGTCGACACGATCAGGTTGCAGGCGTCGGCGTACTGGGCGACCAGCCGGAGGGTCTTCTTCTCCCCGCCGCCGCCGATCATGATCTCGGGGTGCGGGCTGCTGATCGGCGCGGGCACGCACAGGGTCTCGGCGAGCTGGTAGTGCTTGCCCTCGAAGGGGCCGTTCGTCTCCGGGTCCCACATCTGGAGACAGATCCGCAGGGTCTCCTCCAGCCGCTCGAACCGCTCCGCGACCGGCGGGTAGTGCACGCCGAGACCGTGGTGCTCACGGTCGTACCAGGCCGCCCCGATGCCGAGCGTGGCCCGGCCGCCGGACAGGACGTCGAGCGTGGTGGCGATCTTCGCGAGGAGACCAGGCTGACGGTACGTCACTCCCGTGACCAGCGCGCCCAGTTGGACCGTGGACGTGCGGCCCGCGAGATAGCCCAGGGTCGTGTAGGCCTCCAGCATGGCGTCCTCGGCGCCGCCGTTGAACTCCATCTGGAAGTAGTGGTCCATCACCGAGAGCCAGCTGACGCCCGCCGCCTCGGCCGCGGCACCCGCCGCGGCCAGCTCGGGCCCGACCGCCGTCGGCCCTCCGGGATGGTTGAACCGGTTGATGTGTACGCCGACCCGCATGCCCGACTCCCTCTCGCAGTCCACTTCGCAGTCCACCCGGACCTTCACCGTCCTTCGTGACGGTAGGTCTTCGAGCGCTCTCGAAGTCAAGCGCTCCGCGTCCTCGTGGCGCGCAGGCTGGTGAATGTCGTCACCGCGAGCACCAGCACGATGAAGCCGAGGGAGAAGGGGATGGAGATCTCCGGGACGTGCACCCCGGACTCGTGCAGGGCGTGCAGCACCAGTTTGACGCCGATGAAGCCGAGGATGATCGACAGGCCGTAGCTGAGGTGGACGAGTTTCTTCAGCAGGCCGCCGATGAGGAAGTACAGCTGGCGCAGCCCCATCAGGGCGAAGGCGTTGGCGGTGAAGACGATGTACGGGTCCTGGGTGAGGCCGTAGATCGCGGGGATGGAGTCGAGGGCGAAGAGCACGTCGGTGGAGCCGATGGCGAGCATCACGACCAGCATCGGGGTCATGACGCGCTTGCCGCTCTCCGTGATGAACAGCTTGGTGCCGTGGTAGCGGTCGGCCACACCGAAGCGGCGTTCGGCGATCTTGAGGAGCTTGTTCTCCTCGTACTCCTCGTTCTCGTGGCCCTTGCGGGCGTCCTGGACGAGCTTCCAGGCGGTCCAGATCAGGAACGCGCCGAAGAGGTAGAACACCAAGGAGAACGTGGAGATGATCGCGGCACCGGCCGCGATGAAGCCGGCGCGCAGCACCAGGGCGACCAGGACGCCGACCATGAGCACCCGTTGCTGGTACTGGGACGGCACCGCGAACTTGCCCATGATCAGCACGAAGACGAAGAGGTTGTCGACGCTCAGCGACTTCTCGGTGATGTACCCGGCGAAGAACTCCCCGGTGGGCCCACTCCCGCCGTAGACGAGCAGCCCGAGCCCGAACAGGCAGGCCAGCACCACCCAGACCACGGTCCACACGCCGGCTTCCTTGACGGACACGTCGTGGGGTTTGCGGCCGATGAGGAAGTCGACTCCGACGAGGGCGCACAGGGCGGCGATCGTCAGCAGCCAGACGGTCGGGGAGATGTTCACGGGTGATGCTCCTGGTACATGAATCAGCAGATGCGGTGATACAGGGGGTCCACAGGGGTTTCGACATCGTTGTCCGCGCGAGGGATCCCTTCCACGTCCCGCAGGTGAACAACAGATCACGTCCTGACAGGGCACACCCGCCGTCCGGCGGAAAGGTTCCGCCGGACGGCGGAGCACGGAACGGGGGTACAGGCGCGGAGTATGGCCGTACGAGCCGCCGCGCCCAGCGTCAGGAGAAGCACATGACGTCCACCCCGCCCCCGCCCCCGTTCGACCCCGAACTCGCCGCGGCGCTGGAGTTGATCAAGGAGTTCATCTCGCCCGGGATGACGATGGAGGACATCGACGAGATCCGCCGGGGTCCGGCGATCATGCAGTCGATGGAGATGGACCTCACGCTCGGCGGAGCCTTCGCCATCGAGGACAGGGAGGTGGCGGGCCCGGTCGGCGAGCCCGACATCACACTGCTGATCGGCCGTCCGACCGCACCGGCGACGGCGGGCGCACTGCCCGTCATCTATCACGTGCACGGTGGCGGGATGGTGCTCGGCGACCGGCGGGTCGGGGTGACCGGGGCGCTGGAGTACGCGCGGGAGCTGGACGCGGTGGTGGTGTCCGTGGAGTACCGGCTGGCGCCCGAACACCCTCACCCCGCGCCGATCGAGGACGTGTACGCCGGTCTGCTGTGGACGGCGGAGCACGCGAAGGAGATCGGCGGCGATCCGGAACGGATCGTCATCATGGGCGCGAGCGCCGGCGGCGGGCTGTCCGCCGCGCTGGCCCTCCTCACCCGCGACCGGGGCGGCCCGCGTCCCATCGGCCAGCTCCTGCTGTGCCCGATGCTCGACGACCGCAACGACACCCCGTCCGCCCAGCAGATGGCCGGCGTCGGCGTCTGGGACCGCACGGCCAACGAAACCGGCTGGACCGCCCTCCTCGGCGACCGCCGCGGCACCCCCGACGTCTCGCCGTACGCGGCCCCGGCCCGAGCGGAGGACCTCACCGGCCTCCCCCCGGCCTTCCTGGACGTCGGCTCCGCGGAAACCTTCCGCGACGAAGTGGTCGCCTACGCCTCCCGCCTCTGGCAGTCCGGCGGCATCGCCGAACTCCACGTCTGGCCGGGCGGCTTCCACGGCTTCGACGGGTTCGCGCCACAGGCCGCGGTGTCGCAGGCGGCTCGGGCGGCGCATGTGAGTTGGCTGCGGAGGTTGTTGGGGGCGGGTTGAGGGGGGTGGGGCCGCGGTGACGGGAGTGTGCCGCGACGGCTCCGGGTCGGCTGGGTGGCTTCGTCGGCTTCGCGCTGTGGGCGCCGATTTCGCAGCAGGTACGGGCGGCGCATGTGACCCGGCTGCGGAAGCTGCTCACGGCCGGTCGAGGGGCACGGGAGTGCGGCCACGGTGACAGGGGCGTGCCGCGACGGCTCCGTGTTGGCTGGGCGGCTTCGTCGGCTTCGCGCAGCGCGAGGAACGGGCGACGCAGGTGAGTCAGCTGCGGAGGCTGCTCGCAGTAGGGGGAGGGGCGCGGGAGTGCGGCCACGGTGGCAGGGACGTGGGAGCGCGGCCGCGGTGACGTCGGTGTGTTGCGTCGCCGCCGCTCGACCGGGCGAACTTCCGCCGGAGGCATGGCACACCAGGTGCAGCGGCCGCCGGCGGCTTGCATCTACGACCGCGGCGGCACCGGCGCGCTGTGCGCGAGCGGTACACCAGGGACGCTCCTCGGTTTCCGCCCTCCGGGGACGGGCCTTGCGGGATACCCGCGGGCCCATCCCTCCTCTCCGCCGGTGGCATGCCGCACCATGGGCTTATGAAAGAGCTGGCCGGGCGCCTGACCGCGCTGGATCCGGACGCCGGTGCCGCCGTGCGGGTCATCGGGTACTTCGATCGGCTTGCCGAGTCGCGGGCCGGGCTTGAGGCGCTGGTGCGCGGGGCGGCGGTGCTGGCCGGGTGTGCCGCGCGGCTGGTCGACGCCGAGCGACGGGTCCGGGTGCGGGTGGAGGCGGACGGTACGCGCAGGGACAGCGCGACGCCGCCGGATCCCGCCTGGCCGTCCGCCGCGCTGACGCCGCGCGGGGCTTCCGCGCTCTGGCTGGAGCGTACGGCGGAGGTCGCGCCCAGTGTCGTCGACGCGGTGATCCTGGAGCGGGCGGCCGGTGCCGTACGGCTGGTGCTCGATCGCACCCGGGGCCGGGTGCCCGCCGACGACCCGGAGCTGATCGAGACCCTGCTCGACGCGACGGCTCCCGAGGCGGCCCGGCTGCACGCGGCCCGGCGTCTCGGCCTCGACCCGGCCGACCCCGCGACCCGGGCCCGGGTTCTCGCCCCGCTCGACGGACGGCCCCGGGTCGTCGCCGCGCCCCGGGAGACGACGGGTACGTCCGGCCCACGCCCGGTGTCGGACGGTGATCCGCAGGCGGCCACGGACAGCTCCGGCGCTCAACCACCGCACACCGACGCCGAGTTGCCCGCCGGCCGCCTGGGCATCGGCCCCGCCGTCCCCGTACTGGACCTGCCCCGATCCTGGGCCGCCGCCCGCACCGCCCTCCGTTTCACCGCCGACGGCACCGCGCAGGACCCCGGCCACCGCGTCGTGCACGCCGACGAGCTCGGCGGCATCGCCCTCCTCGCCGAACTGGTCGCACCGGGTGCCGAACCACCTCCCGATGTCCGTGATGTGGAAGCCGCGGCAGTCAACGCGCCCTGGTTGCTGGCCACTTTGAACGCCGTCGCCACCACGACCAGCCTGCGCGCGGCGGCCACCGAGATCAACGTCCACCACTCAACGCTCCAGGACCGGTTGACCCACGCGGAGTCCCTCCTGGGCTGGCCCGTACGCACTCCGCAGGGGCGACTACGACTCCAACTGGCGCTGACGATGCGGCACTTGGCACGGCCGTAGCGGTCAGGTACGGAGGTCGGAAGAGACCGCGCTCCCCCATCTCGCGCATCTTGGCGATGATCCCGCGCTCGCTCCAGTGCGACGCCGTCCCGAGCCTGCACTCGCCGGGGTGCGTGTTCAGCGGCATGGGCCACCGTGCGGGGCCGGTCCGGTTCAACGGTGCCGGGATCATGGACAGTTCGGCGCCGGCCGCCTCAACTGCTGCCCATACTCCGGCTCCGGCAGTTGTCTCCGGCGATGTGGATGCCCTGTCCCGTACCTGTGGACGGTATCCCCCCGCACTGGCAACAAACGGGCAGGCACCGGAAGTTGGCCATCTCCGCGCCACGCGGAATTCCTGATTCGGTGCGGCTGGAGGGGGGTCATAGCAAGCGCTTGTCGCTACATTTTGACATGAGCGCCGCAACACCCTCCCCCTCTGTCACTCCGCAGGAGGCACTTCCCCATGCGCAGACTTCTCGCCTGTCTGGCGGCCGCAGCCGCGGCCCTGGGCGGGATCACGGTGGCCGCCGCGACACCGGCCGCCGCCGCAACGTCGGGCAGCTTCAGCGTGCTCACCTACAACGTCGCCGGACTCCCGGAGTCGTTGTCCAGCGCTTCGACGCCGCGGGACACGAGCACCACCGCGATTGGCACGCGCATCGCCCCGTACGACATCGTGAACGTGCAGGAGGACTTCAACTACCACGCCTACCTGTACTCCACCGACACCCACCCGTACCGCACCGCGACCAGCGGCGGCGCCGGTATCGGCAGCGGGCTCAACACCGTCTCCAACTACGCCTGGGACGGCGACGACTTCGAGCGGGTCGGCTGGAACTCCTGCCAGATCGACTCGGGCGACTGCCTGACGCCGAAGGGCTTCACCTTCATGCGGGAGCGGCTGTCCGAGGGGGTGTACGTCGACTTCTACAACCTGCACACCAACGCGGGTACGAACGACGGCGACGAGGCCTCCCGCGCGGACAACCTCAGCCAGTTGACCTCGTTCATCAGCACCCACTCGGCGGGCAACGCCGTCGTGGTGATGGGTGACACCAACACCCGTTACACCCGCACCGCCGACACCATCGCCGAGTTCGGCGCGGCCAACGGGCTCACCGACGCCTGGGTCAAGGTGATCCGCGGCGGCGTGGCGCCGGCCAAGGGCAGCGACACGCTGCTGTGCGACCAGACCGGGGCCACCGTGCCCAACACCTGCGAGGTCGTGGACAAGGTCCTCTACCGCAGCAGCAAGCTGGTCACGCTCAACGCGACGTCGTACAACAATGAGCACGCCAAGTTCCTCACCTCGGACGGGCTGATGCTCTCCGACCACGACCCGATCACGGTCGGCTTCACCTGGTCGCAGAACGCGGACTACCAGCTCAGCGACCAGTTCGGCGGCCCCCACGGCGACTACTACCAGGACATCAACAGTGTCCCGGCGGCCGCCCGCGCCACCACGATCTCGCTGCGCGCCGGCTCCCGCGTCGACCAGGTCGGCATCACCCTCGCCAACGGCACCACCCTCACCCACGGCGGCACGGGCGGCACCGCGTCCTCGCTGACGCTGGGCAGCGGCGAGTACGTGACCTCGGCGTACCTGTGCGAGAGCAAGTACAACAACACCACGCGGATCTTCTACGCCAAGTTCACCACCAACCTGGGCAACACCCTGGCCGGTGGCACCACCACCTCGGACTGCGTGACCCGCACCGCCCCGTCCGGCTGGCAGATCGCCGGTTTCCACGGACGTTCCGGCGACGAGCTGGACAAGGTCGGCTTCATCTACACGAAGCGCTGACCCGAAGCACCGACCCGCCGCCGTAGCGACGAAGTACCAAGCGCCGTACCGCAGTTGTGAGCCGGACCGCCCGCCGCCGCGGGTGGTCCGGCTCGGTGCGTTCCGGGCGCGCTACGCGAACGCCGGAGGCACCAGTCGCCCGCGCGAGATGAGCGACGTGGCCTGCTTGAGGCGGTGGACGTGGATGCTCACGCCGTAGCCGTCGATGCCCGCGACGGAGGCGACCTTGGTGGTCAGGTACCGGTACAGGTGCTCCGTGTCGCGGCAGATGACGACGACCATGACATTGGAGTCGCCGCTGATGGCGGCGGCGAAGGCGACCTCGTCGTGGTCCGCGAGTTCCTCTCCGACGCGTTCGAGGCGGGCCGGGGCGACGCGCAGCCACAGGGTGGCGTTGAGCGCGAACCCGAGGCGCGCGGAGAGCAGTTCGACGTCGTAGTCGAGCGCCCCCGAGTGCTCCAGGGCGTCCAGTCGGCGGGCCACGCGAGCCGTGGACCAGCCGGTGACGTCGGCGAGTTGGGTGTGGGTGGCGCGGCCGTCCTCCGCGAGGGCGTCGAGCAGCGGGGTGTCCTCGTCGGTGAGACGTACGGGTGGCCCGATGGGGAAGTCCGGCCGGTCGCCTACGAGTTGACGGATCTGCTCGGATGTGAGGTGACCGCCGTAGCCCGTCCAGTCGCTCGGTCCGGACGTGCCGAAGGGGTGGATGAGCAGGTCGATGCTCACGTCGAGGACCGATGCGGACTGGGGCAGTTGACGCAGCAGGACGTCGTCGCGCGTCACGTGCACCGGCGCGCTGATGACGCAGATGATCTCCGAACCGCCGGACGCGAGGCCCGCGTAGGCGATGTCGGGCCGTCGGGCCAGCGCGTCGGCGAGCGGGCCGACCCGGTCGGGGCGGCAGCGGATCCGGGCGACCCAGCGCGCGTCGCCGTGGACGGCGGGGTCGACCAGGCCGACCACCCGCATCACTCCGGAGCGGCGCAGCGCGTGGAAGCGACGGGCGGCGGTCTGCTCCGAGACCCCGGCCACCTCACCGATCAGCCGGAACGAGGCGCGTGGCGCGCACTGCAGCGCGCGGAGGATTTTCCCGTCGACTTCGTCAATCATGAGGGAAGTATCGCACCCATGAGGCCCGTGATAGAGGTTTCTCGTCGCTTCTCGGTCGTGCGTTGGTGATTGTCCATGCCGGAGCTGATCCTTGGGCGCGTGCCTGTTCGAGTTCGAGGGCACCGCATTCGAGAAGGAGAGTTCCCCGTGAACGTCACGACCCCGGCGAGCGGGCGGCCCGACCGGCGGGCGGCCACCCTCGTCATGGCCTGCCTCGGCGTCTTCGTCGCCTACTTGCCGGTGACCACGGTCGCCGTGAGCCTGCCCGCCATCCAGACGGCGCTGAACGCGTCGACCGCCCAACTGTCCTGGGTCCAGGACGCGTTCGTCCTGCCCATGGCCGCGTTCATCCTCACCGCCGGCGTCTTCGGCGATGTGCACGGACGCAAGAAGGTGTTCCAGGCGGGCCTGTTGTTCGCCGCCGCCGGTGCGGCCGTGGCCCTGTGCGCGCAGTCGGTCCACGTCCTGTGGATCGGCCAGGCGTTGGCCGGTCTCGGCGCGGCAACCCTGCTGCCGACGACCCTGGCGCTGATCAGCCACGCGGTGCCCGACCACCGGGAGCGCGGCAAGTTCATCGGCCTGTGGGCGACCGCGCTGATGGCGGCGCTGGCCGTAGGCCCGCTGATCGCCGGAGTCATCCTCGACCACGCCGCCTGGCGCTGGATCTACCTGATCTCCGTCCCCGTCCCGCTGATCGCGCTGGGCGTCGCCGCACGCCTGCTGCCCGACTCCCGGGCCCCGCACGGACGCAAGCTGGACTGGCCCGGCCAGCTCACCGCGGCCCTCGCCATCACCGCGCTGGTGTACGGCGTGATCGAGGGCGGCGCCGGTTCCTTCACGGACGTCAAGGTCATGGTGGCGCTGTTCACCGCGGTGGTCGGCGGAGTCGCGTTCGTACTCGCCGAGCGGCGCGGTGGCAGCCCGATGCTCGACCTGACGCTGTTCCGCAGCCCGGCGTTCACCGCCACCACGCTGGTCGCGATGATCACCTTCCTGGCGCTGATCGGCTTCTTCTTCCTGCTCAGCCTGTACTTCGGTCTGGTGCAGCAACTCGACACGCTCCAGGCGGCGTTGCGGCTGCTCATGGTCACCGCGGCGGCGATCGTGGTCGGCCAGCCGGTCGGTCGGCTGATGCACCGGGTCACGCCGCGTGTCCTGATCACCGGTGGTCTGCTGCTCATCTCCGGTGCTCTGTTCTCACTGACCGGCGTCGAGGCCGGCACCTCGTTCGCGTCCATCGCCTGGCGGCTGGCACTGCTCGGCCTGGGCATCGGGACCGTCATGACACCGATGACCGCGACCGCTGTGGCCTCCGTGCCGTATCACCAGGCGGGGATGGCAGCGGCCGGCAACAACGCGTTCCGGCAGGTCGGCGGCGCGCTCGGCCCTGCCGTCCTGGGCGCCCTGCTCACCACCAAGGCCCTCGACACCCTGCCCGGCCACCTCACCGACGCCGGGGTGACGGGCGCGGCGCAGCAGAGCATCGTGTCGACCGCCGACGCGGGCGGCCTGGGCGCCGTCGCCCACATGAACCTCGGCCCGAACACCGGCCGGGCCCTGGGCGCACTGAGCGACTCCTTCCTGGACGGCATGCGGCTGTGTCTGGTGGTGGCCGGCTCGCTGACTCTCCTCGCGGCCCTGGTGTGCGTGCTGTTGCTGCGCCACCCGCGACAGGCCTCTTCGTCCACGGCGGCTCCGGTGGCCGGTGCGAGCACCGCCACAACTGGGGCGCCAACGGCGGCCGTCGTAGCGGCAGTTGACCCGGCACCGAACCGCTGAGGCACGAACTACCCATGGGCGGGGCCCCGTTGCGCGCCTTCGGGACCCCGCCCGCCTTCGCCTCAGATCGACACGGCGACAGTGGTGAACGTCGTGTCCGGCGTCTGCGGGCTGGTGAAGCGGGCGTTGACGAGATAGAGCCGGTTGCCGAAGCGGGCGGCGGTCGTCGGGACGTCGAAGCGCGGGTCGGTGATCGTACAGCGCAGGGTCGCGGTGCCGGCCTTGGCGTCGAGGTCGAACACGCTGATCCGGTTCAGCCGGTTCTGGACGACGTACAGCGTCCGGCCGATCCGGAACAGCCCGTCGCCGTTGGCCACATCGGTCGCGCCGCTCAGCGCGATCTCGGTGGCGTGGCCGGTCTTGAGGGACACGTTGTAGAGCTTGCCGGGGCTGCTGCTGACCACGATGAGTCCGTGCCCGTCCGGGGTGCCGACGACGCCGTTCGCGTTGTTCACCCCGGGCGTCTGCACCCAGTCACCGGTGAGCGGCAGGGCGGTGACCTCGCCCGTGCGGCCGCGGGGCACGCCGTAGAGCACGGCGTCGAGCGAGTCGGTGAACCAGGCGCGGTCGCCGAGGAGCGTGACGTCGTTGATGAAGTGGCCGGTCGAGGCGGTGAGTTGATAGGTCGTCAGCACGTCACCGGTGCGTGAGTCGACGACTCTCGCGATCCCGGTGCTGCCGGCGACGTACAACAGGCCGTCGTGGTCCAGCTTCAGGCCGACCGACACCAGGCCGGTGGCCCCCTCGGACAGGGTCTCGCCCTCGCCGGTGCGCAGGTCGGTGCGGTGGATGGCGCCGTTCGCACGGGAGCCCATGTAGGCGTACGGCCTGCTGCCGATGGCTATGCCCTCGGGGAGGAAGCCGTTGGGCAGCGAGAACTCCGTGGGCCAACTGGCCGGGGCGGTCGAGGAGTTGGCGTGTGCCGTGCCGGCACCGGTCGTCACGGCGAGGGCGGTCAGGGCGGCGCCGCCGAGGAGGGCGCGCCGGGTGGGGTGCGCGTGGGGGTGGATCCGGGTCATCGTTCGGGCCTCCGGATGCGCGGCTGAGGGAGGCTCCGGACCCAGGGCTCGGGTGAAATCCTCTTCAACTCCGCCCCAAGGACCGGTATTTGCGTAACGGCCCATCACTCCCCGGAGTTCCCACGCGCCCCGCCGGCACCTACGGGTTCGGGTTCCTTACTGCCGTCCGACGGTACGGCCTTCTGGAGGCTGCTCCCCTCGACGTCGAGGTCGGGCAGGAGCCGGTCCAGCCAGGCCGGCAGCCACCAGGCGCCCCGCCCCGCGAGGGCGAGCACCGCCGGTACGAGCGTCATGCGGACGGCGAAGGCGTCGATGGCCACACCGACCGCCAGGGCGAACGCGATGGGTTTGATGAGGGAGTCGTCGAGCGGGAAGAACCCGGCGAAGACGGTGAACATGATCAGAGCGGCGGCGGTGACGACCCGCACGCTGTGCCGCGCGCCGTCGACGACCGACTGGCGGGCCCGGCCGGTGTGGGCCCACTCCTCGCGCATCCCGGAGACGAGGAACACCTCGTAGTCCATGGCCAGTCCGAACAGTACGCCGATCAGGATGATCGGCAGGAAGCTGACGACAGGACCGCTGTGCGGCACGCCGAGGACGCCGGCCAGCCAGCCCCACTGGAAGACCGCCACGACCAGACCGAGCGAGGCACCCACCGAGAGCAGGAAGCCGACGGCGGCCTTGACGGGGATGACCAGCGACCGGAAGACCATCATCAGCAGGAGCAGGCTCAGGCCCACGACGATGGCGACGAAGGGCAGCAGGGAGTCGCTGAGGCGGTTGGAGACGTCGATGTTGACGGCGGTGGTGCCGGTGACCGCGATCGAGGCACCGGTGGTGGCACGGAGGTCGGACGCGACCGCGCGGATGTCGCGGACGAGTCGGTCGGTACGGACGCTGTCGGGGCCGGAGTCGGGCAGCACGGTGACGACGCTCTGTGCGGGGTCGCCGGTGGACTCGGGCGGCAGGACGGCCTTGACGTTCTTCAAAGTGCGCAGTTTCGCGGCCACTTGGGCTCCGGCCCGTGAACTCGCGGCGGCCGTACGGTCGTTGGTCTCGGCCAGGACGAGCAGCGGGCCGTTGAAACCGGGGCCGAACCTGTCGCTGATCGTGTCGTAGGCGGTGCGCTGGGTCGAGGCGTGCGGGGCGGAGCCGTTGTCGGGGAGTGCCAGGCGCAGGTCGGCGGCGGGCAGCATGAGGGTGACCAGGATGCCCGTGACGGCGAGCACGGTCAGCAGTGGTTTGGCGACGACCCACTTCGTCCAACGGGTGCCCAAGGTGGTGCGGCCGGTGGCCCCTTCGGCGTCGGCGGCCCGCCGTGCGGCACGGCTCCCGGGCTTGGGGGCGAGTCGTGTACCGGCGAAACCGGCTGTCGCGGGGACGAGAGTGATCGCGGCCAGCACCGCGATGAGGACGGCTCCAGCCGCCCCGAGGCCCATCGTGGTCAGGAACGGGATGCCGATGACGCTCAGCGCGGCGAGCGCGATGATCACGGTGGCGCCGGCGAAGACCACGGCACTGCCGGCCGTTCCGACGGCCAGCGCGACGGATTCCTTCGGGTCGGTTCCGCGGGCGAGTTGCTGTCGGTGGCGCGAGAGGATGAACAGGACGTAGTCGATGCCGACGGCCAGGCCCAGCATCAGGGCGAGCGTGACGGCCGTGGAGGAGATGCTGACGGCGGGCGCGAGGGCGAGCAGTCCGGTGAGTCCGGCCGCCACCCCGATCAGGGCGGGCAGCAGCGCCATGCCGGCGGCGAGCAGCGAACCGAACGTGACGACGAGCACGAGCAGCGCCACGGCCACGCCAATGATCTCCGACGGTCCGATGTGAACTCCCTTGCTGTTGAAGACGGAACCGCCCACCGAGGTCCGCAGCCCGTCCCGTTCCGCCGCGTGGGCGGCGCTCTTGATCGCGTCCACGGACGAGGTCCGGACCTCCGCGGCCTGCGCGCGGTACTGGACCTGGACGATCGCCGCCGTCCGGTCGGCCGAGACGGCACCGGCGGTGCGGGGGTCGACCACGTCGCTGACCTGGGGTGCCCGCTCGGCCTCCGCCACGGTCCGGGCGATGGTCGTCGCGTACGGGGCTTCGGTGATCCGGTGCCCCTCGGGCGCCGTGAAGACGATCTGGGCGCTCGCGCCCGAGGCTTCCGGAAGGGTCTTGCTCAGGCTGTCCAACGCCCGCTGCGACTCGGTGCCCGGCACCGAGAAGCGGTCGTCGAGCTTGCCGCCGAAGACGCCGACGCACGTGATGAGCGCGGCCAGCACGAAGAGCCATATGCCCAGGACGAGTTTGCGGTGCCGGTAGGCGCCGAGGCCCAGCCGGTGAAGCAGGACAGCCATGACTAACTCCCTGGAAGGGGGCGGGGGTTGGGGAGGGAACACCGTTCGGACGGCAGCCGGACGCCGACCGCGTGACGGGCTTGCGCCGAGGGGCGTCCCGGTCGATGAGCCGACTTTATCACTCGCTCAAGTCACTCGACCAAGTCATTGAACCGTGACATGCATCCCCCATTTCCATAAGGCCAGCTCAGAGGCTATGTACAGGCGACAAAAACGAACGACCTTGTCACATGACAAGGTCGCTCGATAGTTGTATGGCCCCCCTAGGTCGTCGCGTCAGCCCACCGGTACCGCCAGCAGCTCCAGCCGTCCCCCGGCCATCGCCACCACGGCGGACACGAAGGCCTGGAGGCAGATGCGCTCGGCCTCCTCGTCGGGGAGCGCGAGGTGTTGCAGCATCAGCCCGTCGAAGCCGGCGAGGAAGAACCGCGCGATCGCGTCCACGGGCTGGGCGAGGGGCCGGCCGGTGCGTTCGGCCGCCTCGGTGATCAGCTTCGCGGTCACCTCCGTCACGCCCCGGTAGTGGGCATTGAGGGCCTCGCCGAGAGCGGGCGAGCGGAGCGCGAACATGGTTAGTTCCGTGAGGAGTTGATGGCTTTCGGGCTGCTCACGCACCGTCCGCCACAGCGCGGCCACCAACGCGCCCGCCGTCTCCTCGAACCCTCCGTCCGCCGGTGCGGCCCGCTCGACCTGGGCCACCAGATCCTCCGTGAGCTGCTCCATGACCGCGAGGTACAACCCTTCCTTCGTACCGAAGGTGTAGTGCACCGTGGCCTGGGCGACCCCCAGCTCGGCGGCGATGGCACGCGTGCTGCCGGCCGCGACCCCCTCCCTCGTCATGAAGTCGATGGCCGCTTTGATGAGCTGGGGGCGGCGCTCGGCCGCGGAAACGTGAGCCATGCGCCCATCATATCGACTGAGTCCCACGAACAAGTCGTCCGAACAAGTCGGGATTCGCGCAGCCTGACGCCCGTGACCGCGCCCCGGCCGCTGAGGTCCGGTCCCTGGCCGCGCGGGTCAGTTCCCGCAGCTGAGCGGGTGCATACGTTTCCTCCACCACCCGTCGAACGGGACGAACGAGGAGGCAGGCTCGTGAAGGAAGACAGCCAGTTGGACACGTGTGTGATCGGGGCGGGGCCTGCCGGGCTGGCCGTCGCCCGGGCCCTGACCGAGCGGAAGCTGCCGTACACGCATCTGGAGCGGCACACCGGGCTCGGCGGTATCTGGGACATCGAGAACCCGGGCGGCCCGATGTACGAGTCGGCCCACTTCATCTCCAGCAGGACCCTCTCGGGCTTCGGCGGTTTCCCGATGCCCGACGATTTCGCGGACTATCCGCCGCATCGGCAGATCCTGTCGTATCTGCGGTCCTTCGCCGACGCCTACGGGCTCACGGACCGGATCGAGTTCGGCGTCGGGGTGGAGAGCGTCGAGAAGAACGCCGACGGCACCTGGACGGTCGTCCGGGCCGACGGGCAGGAGAGCCTGCACGGTCAGGTCGTGGTGTGCACGGGCTCGCAGTGGCACCCCAACATCCCTGAGATTCCCGGGCGGTTCAGCGGCGAGGTCCGGCACACCGGCGGTTATCGCAGTGCGGAGGAGCTGCGGGGCAAGCGGGTGCTGGTCGTGGGTGCGGGGAACTCCGGCTGCGACATCGCCTGCGACGCGGCCCGGACGGCTGACCACGCGGTGATCAGCATGCGGCGCGGGTACTGGTTCATCCCGAAGCACCTGTTCGGGCGCCCGGTGGACACCATCGCCAACAGCGGTCCGCATCTGCCGATGTGGCTGGCGCAGCGCGTCTTCGGCGGACTCCTGCGGCTCGTCAACGGCGATCCGACCCGCCTGGGCCTGCAGAAGCCGGACCACAAACTCTTCGAGACGCACCCGGCCATCAACTCGATGCTGATCCACCACCTCCAGCACGGCGACATCACGGCCAGGCCGGGGATCGCCCGCGCCGAGGGCAGCACCGTGCACTTCACGGACGGCACACGCGACGACTTCGATCTCGTCCTGTTGGCGACGGGCTACGTCCACAAAGTCCCGGTCGCCCAGAGGTACTTCGGGGACGAGCAGCATCCCGACCTGTATCTGTCGTCGTTCTCGCGCGAGCACCAGGGCCTGTTCGGGATCGGGTTCGTGGAGACCAACTCCGGCGCTTACCAACTCTTCGACAGCCAGGCGCAGTTGATCGCCGGGTATCTGAACGACACGCGTCACGGTCTGCCCAACTCCGAGCGGTTCGCCCAGATGATCCGCGCCGACCGACCCGACCTGTCCGGCGGGCTGAAGTTCGTCGCCTCGCCACGTCACACCGGTTACGTCGACAGCGGGGCGTTCGTGAAGTACCTCGGCAAGGTCGCCCGCCAGATGGGCTGGCGCACCGAGGGCCAGGCTCCGCCGGTGCGGTCCGCGGCCCGGCGCGTGGAGGCGACGGCATGAGCGGGAAGTTCGACTTCACCGACAAGGTCATGCTGGTCACCGGCGGCGCGGGCGGCATCGGCAGTGCGCTGTGCCACCGCTTCGCCGCGGCCGGCGCCCGCTGTGTCGTCGTCGACATCGACGGGGTCCGTGCGGAGAGGCTGGCCGCGGAACTGCCTGGCGCCGGACACACCGGCATCGGCTGCGATCTGCTCCGACGCGCCGACCTGGAGCGGCTGTTCGAGCAGGTCGCCGATGTCCACGGCCGCATCGACGTGCTGGTGAACAACGTGGGCATGACCAGCTCGGAGCGCTTCGACGTCCGCAGCGTCGAGAGCATCGAGCGGGAGATCACCCTCAACCTGACCTCCCCGCTGGTCGCCACCCGGATCGCGATCCCCCTGCTGAAGGCCTCGCGCGATGCCCGCGTGGTGACCACGGTCTCCCTCGGCGGGATCTTCCCGCTGGGCGAGACCCCGATCTACACGGCGTCCAAGTTCGGGCTGCGCGGCGCGATGCTCGCCATCGGCCTCGACCTGCGGAGCAAGGGCATCCTGGCCGGGTCGGTGCTGCCCTCGGCGACCGACACCCGGATGCTGCGACAGGAGGCCGTGGACGGCGGCAACTCCATGCAGTTCCAGGACCAGCCGCAACAGCCCGCGAACGTCGTCACGGCCGTCGTGAGCCTCCTCGACAGGCCCCGCCTGGAGGCCTACCCCCGCTCCGGCGAGTCCCGTCTGGTGCGGTTCGCGATGCTCGTACCGAACCTGCTGCCCCGGATCTTCCCCCTGTTCCGCAGGCGCGGCGACCGCGGCATGGCCCGTTACCTGGAGGAACTCCACCGCCGCGGACTGGCCCGACAGACCGACGGGCGCTGGGAGTTGGTGGAGGAGGCATGACCAAGAACGAGACCCTGACCGTGGTCAACCCCGCCACCGGCGAACCGATCACCACCCTCCCCGCCGCGAGCGCCGACGACGTCACGAAGGCCGCCGAACAGGCCCGGGACGTCCACGACTCCGGGGTCTGGTCACGGCTTCCGGTCCGGGAACGCAGCGCCGTACTCCTACGCCTGGCCGACCTGATGCGACGCGACGCCGAGACCCTCGCCCGGCTGGACAGCGAGGACGCGGGCAAGCCCATCACGGAGTGCCGTACGGGGGACGTACCGGGCGCGATCGAGTCGATCCGCTGGTTCGCCGAGGCGGCCGACAAGGTCTTCGGCCGGATCGCACCGAGCGGACCCGACGGCCTGGGCCTCATCACCCGCGAACCGGTCGGCGTGGGTGCGGCGATCCTCCCCTGGAACTACCCCCTGGCGATGGCCAGTTGGAAGATCGGCCCCGCCCTCGCGGCGGGCAACTGCCTCCTGCTCAAACCCGCCGAGGCGACCCCGCGTTCGGCCCTCCACCTGCCCGCCCTCGCCACCGAGGCCGGCCTGCCCGACGGCGTACTCACCATCCTCCCCGGCTACGGCGACGAAGCCGGAGCGGCCCTCGCCCGCGACCCCCTCGTCCAGGCCCTGTCCTTCACCGGCTCCACCGCCACCGGCCGGCACATCCTCAAGTCCGCCGCCGACAGCAACTTCAAGCGCGTCTCCCTGGAGATGGGCGGCAAGAGCCCCCAGGTGCTGATGGCCGACGCGCTCTCCTACGGCGACGCGCTCATCGGCGACATGATCGAGGCCGCGTTCCTGACGATGGGCCAGAACTGCACCGCCGGTTCAAGGGTGTTGGTGCACCACAGCATCGCCGAGGAGGTCGTGGAGCGGTTCACCGCCGCGGCGAGGGACCTCGTCATCGGCGATCCGGCCGACCCTCGCACCCAGCAGGGACCGCTCATCAACCGCGCCGCCTTCGACCGTGTCGCCGGTGCCGTGGATGCCGCCCGGGCGGCCGGCGCCCAGATCCACACAGCGGGACTCCCCCACGGGCTGCCTGCGCGCGGCGCCTACTACCCGCCCACCGTGATCACTCGCGCCCCCGCCGAAAGCGCCGTACTCACAAGGGAGTTGTTCGGTCCCGTCGTCACCGTCGAGACCTTCGCCTCGGAGGACGAGGCGGTGCGGATCGCCAACGCCACCGAGTACGGGCTCGCCGCATCCGTCTGGACCCGCGACCTCGACACCGCGCTGCGGCTGGCCCGGGGCATCGAGGCGGGCGTGGTCTCCGTGAACGCGTACAGCGAGGGCGACATCAGCACCCCCTTCGGCGGCTGGAAGCAGTCCGGGTTCGGCGGCGTGGAGAAGTCCACGAACGCCTTCGACCAGTGGACCAGGGAGAAGACGGTCTGGATCCGCACCCGTTGAACCGGTCGGCGGGTGAACCCGTCCTGGATCCAAGCCCGTTGACCACACCTGACGGGGTCACTCGCGATGCGCCGCCGCCCGGAGCAACTGCTCCCGCAACTGCACCGGAGAGCTGCCGTGCCAGCGGCGTACCGCGCGGCGCAGGGCCCGTTCGTCGGAGAATCCCGCTCGGCGGGCGATCTCACGCAGGGTCAACTCCGGTCGCAGCAGCAGCTGTTCGACGCGTTCCCGGCGCACCCCCTCCGCCAGCGCCTCGTACGTCGTGCCGCAGTCGGCGAGTCTGCGGCGCAGTGTCCGCTCGCTCGTCGCGTGCCGTCGTGCCTGCTCCCCGAAGGACGGGATCACCGGGAGGCTCTGCGCGACGGACACCTCCAGGACTTCGAGGAGGTCCTGTTGGTCGGTGCGGGAGGCGAGTTGGGCGTCGAGGGTCTCCAGGGTCGAGGCGTAGGTCACCGGGTCGCGGCCGGGCATCCGGGCGCGGGCCCAGGCCGGGTCGATGACGATGCGGTCGGCCGGGGCGCGGAACCGGACCGGGCAGCCGAACAGGGCGCCGTAGAGGTCGTGTTGGCGGGGTGGCGGCTCGGAGAACTCGACCACGCGCGGGGCGAAGTCCGGGCCGACGGCGAGCCGGGAGAGGGTGACGACGGAGGCGAACCCCTCCTCGATCAGGAAAGACGCCACGCTCGGGTCGACGGCGGGGTCGGGGAGGTCGGCGCGCAGGACGAAGGCGCCGTCCTCGCCGACTCCGGTCGACCACACGGTCATCGCGCCCGAGAGGTTCTGGTACTTCACCCCCGTCTCGATGGCGTGCCGGAGTGTGTCGTCGGCCATCAGCGCGAAGCCGAGCAGGCCCCAGGCGGTGAGGTGCTGTGCCGCTCCGACCCTCAGGCCCAGCCGCTCGTCCCCGGTGAGTTCCACCGCGCGCCGGATCACCGCGCTGCCCTGCCGGTACGACACCCGCAGCGCGGCCGAGCGCATGAGCGTCTCGTCCAGGCCGACCTCGCTCAGCAGGGGCCGTAGATCGACGCCGCGCGAGTCGGCGACGACGACGAGATAGCGCAGGATGTTCGGCTGGATGGTCGCCGACGTGCTGCGGCTGGTCCCGTGCGGGTCCGCAGGGGCCGGGGCTGGGAACATCGCACTCACCTCCTCGTGGGCGACCACCGTAAGCATCCGGACGGCACCGGTCGCGCGAGGTGGCCGCCGAAGTCCCCTCAACGGCCCCCGGTGTCCTGCGTTAGTGCCGCCACGGCTGACTACGGTCCGTGCATGTCAGTCAGCACTCCAGGCCGAGCGCGGGTCGGGCGCCCCGCGGACCGGGCCGGTGCCCGAAGGGCGACGACCCTCGCGTTCGGCGCGCAGGGCATGTCCGTCGCCGCCGTGTACACGACCGTCCCCGCCGTCACCGAACACCTGAAGCTGTCCCCGCTCCTGACCACCGCCACGCTGGTCGGGGTGGCCCTGACCGCGGGGGTCGGCAGCTTCCTGGGGCTGGCCGCGGTCCGCGTCGCGGGGCCCGTCGCCACGATGCGCGGGGCACTGCTCACGGCCGCCGTCGCGCTCACCCTGATCGGCTGGGCTCCCGGCCCGCAGACCGTCATCTGCGCGTACGTCCTGTTCGGCCTCGCGGTCGGCGGCCTCGACGTCGGCATCAACACCCGGGCCGCCGCGATCGAACGCGCCTACGGCCGTAGCGTCTTCGGGTCGTTCTACACGGCGTGGAGCGTGGGTGGCGTGCTCGCGGCGCTGCTCACCGCCGGCGCGGCCCGGCTGGACCGGCCGGTGGGTGAGGGCCTGGCCGTGCAGGCGAGCTTGCTGTTGGTCGTCGCCGTCTGTCTACGCACGCACACCCTTCCCTCCGCCCACGTGCCGTCCGTGCAGCCGCCGTTGGGGCGCCGGCTGTGGCTGCGGCTCCTCCCCTTCGGGCTGGTCCTGCTCGTCGTCTACGTCGTGGACTCGACCGTGTCCGCCTGGTCGGCGGTGTATCTGCGGCAGACCCTCGGCGCGTCCCTCGTGGTGGCGCCGATGGCGTACGCGGCGTATCAGGCGGGCACGGTCGTCGGCCGCGCCACCGTGGACCGGCTGGTGCAGCGGGTCGGTACCGTCGCCGTCGTCCGCACGGCCGCCCTGGTGGTGGCGGGTGGCCTGGTGGGTGTGGCCACGGCTCCGAGCTGGCCGTTCGCCGTGCTCGCGGCGGGAGTTGTGGGGCTGGGGGCGTCGGTGCTGGCGCCGCTGTGTCTGGCCTCCGCCGCCCGGCTGCGGCCCGCCGCCTCGGAGACGGTGCTGGCCCGGCTGAACCTCTTCAACTACGCGGGCGTCGTCACCGGCGGCGCGGTGAGCGGACTCCTCGGCTCCACCGGCGAGTTCCGGCTCGCGTACGCGGCACCGGCGGCGCTGGCGGTGCTCGTACTCACAGGTGCCCGCCACTTCACGCAACCGCCGGGGGCATCCGCGACATAGGAAACGAGCCAGGCAATGGGCGGGATATGGCCAGTCCATGGTCATGCGGCAATCGGTCGTTCAACCGGCGCTGCCAGCGTCGCGCCCATGAACACTCCTCGCATGGGCCTTCCCGACCTGCTCGCGGACAGCCTGAGCATGCCCGGGTTCCCGGCCATCGCGTAGGGGCCGCGAACTCCTTGCAGCGCCTTGGCAGTTACGACGCTGGTGACGACGATTCCGGCGAGCAGGCCCACGACGAGCAGCGACGCCGGTATCGCGGACGGCAGGTCGAGGACGACGCTCAGGGCGGACGACTGGGTGCTGTGGGGGCGGGCGAGCGCGAGCCGCTGCTTCATCCCGAGGGAGAAGCCGCCTGCCCGCCGACAGGCGAAACTCCTCGCCCGACCTCGTAGAGGACGGCGTCCACGCGGGCGGCGCCGATGCCGTTCGAGAGGGCGATGGCCCGCAGGTGGCTGCGTGCGGAGCGGCCGGGGTGGAAGGCCGAGGCGTCGAGCAGTGCGCCGACCGTGCGCAGGGGGCGGGTCAGCGAGGCGTTCATGTCGACGGTGCCGATGCTGTTCCTGGCCCTGGTCATCGCGCTCCTGCTGAACGCACAGGTGCGGCACGCCACCGCCTACCGGGTCGCGTACTTCATCCCGAATGTGACCTCGATGGTCGCCATGGTCGTCGTCTGTGGCTCGGTGTTCGCTCAAGCGGGCCCGGGTAACTCGCTGTTGAAGGTGATCGGGGTGGACGGCGTCGACTGGCTGACGCCGTCCCTCGGCATCGAGTCGGCGATCTCCCTCATGATCATCTGGCGCCGGGCCGGCTACAACGCGCTGATCTTCCTGGACCCCGGTACCACCGGCCACCCGGGCCAGGAAGGTCTGACCATCGCGCTCCATCTCTGGCAGAAGGCCTTCAACGACCACCAGTTCGGCTACGGCGCGGCGATCGACTGGTCCCTGTTCGCTCTCACCGCGCTGTTCGCGATCATCAACTGGCGGCTGGTGGCCGGCTCCGGGCGCGACGACCGTCCCCGCATCTCCTGGCGCAAGGGAGCCCGCAACGGCCGCTGACCGGACGACCGCCGTCGGCGCGGGACTCGCCATCGGCTCCGGCAGCCGGCGCTCCCGTGTCGCTGGGCGGGTGCTGCCGCCCGGTGTGCCGGTCTCGCTGTTCCCCTTCTACTGGCTCGTGGTGATGGCCTCGATCACCACGCAGGAGATCCTCCGGTTCCCGCCCCGGCTGGTGCCGGGGACCCATCTCCTGGAGAACATGCGCCAGGTGATCCACCGGATCGATTTCTTCGGTTCGCTGTTCAACACCGTCGTCGTCTCGGTGGCGGGCACGGTACTGGTGCTGTTCTTCGACTCCCTTGCCGCGTTCGCCTTCGCCAAGTACGAGTTCCCGGCGCGGAAGCCGCTGTTCGGCATCCTGTCGGCGACGTACATGATTCCCGGGCGACTCTCCCTCGTGGCCCGGTTCGTCACCATGGCCGACTTCGGCTGGGCCGGTTCGCTCAAGGCCCTCGTGATACCCGGGGCGGCCAACGCGTTCGGAATATTCTGGATGCGGCAGTATGCCCAGAACTCACTGCCCGACGAACTCCTGGACGCCGACGGATCGACGGGGCCAGTTTCTTCCGCCTGTACCCGCAGGTGGCCCTTCCGCTGTTCCGGCCGGAGCTCGCCTTCCTCGGCATCTTCACGTTCATCCAGCTCTGGAACGACCTACGCCGTGGTGAAGGCAGGCGCCTTGATGAGCGTGATCCCAGGGCGCGGCCCGAAGATGTGATCGGAAATGCCGTGAATGCCTCGCCTTCCCGTGCCCTTTGTGCGACAAAGTGGCCTTCTTTCTGCCTTCTGCCTTCCGGGTACGGGGAGGTGCGGCGTACACCCTGAGGAGATGTCCGCACCGGATATGCCAGATCCCATTTGACTGCGCTATATTTCACGCCTCAACTCCCTTCGCTCATAGGCGTTTTCCCCTCTCCCGCCCCGCGAATTCTTTTCGCCCTGGTCGGTACCCATCGTTTCCCCCTCCGTGATACGCCTCACTGAAAGCTTTCCATTCCGTGGCCATCACCCTGCACGAGGACCGGCCGCCCGCCGGTCGCCATGCAGCCGTTCCGTCCGGCAGCCTGTTCCGACGGATCTACGCACCGCGCACCAGCGACGCCCTGGCGTTCTCGATGTCGACGTACGCCATGCCGCTGCTGGTCCTGGCGATCACCCGGTCCTCGTCGCTGACGGGCCTGGCGTTCGCCCTGGAGTGGACACCGCGGATCGCCGCGTTCGTGCTGGCGGGCAATGTGGTGGACCGGCGTGGCGCGGCGATCGTGTGTTTCCTCGCCTCGCTGCTGCGGGCCCTGGTCCTTGCCGGGGCGGCGGTGGCGCTGGTGATGCTGCCGCGCGGCACCGCGGAGACGGTGACCGTGCTGGTGCTGGCCGCGGTGACCGGCACCCTCACCCAGTTCAGCTTCGTCGCCAACGAGGCCGTGGGCGCGATCGTCACCCGGCGGGCGGAGAACCGGCCCCACGGAGTGCAGTCGGTCCTCATCGGTATCGACCAGACCGCGATGCTCGTCGGCCCTCTGCTCGCGGGCTTCCTGCTGCTGGTCGGCCCAGGCTGGATGCTCGGCTGTCTGACCGGGCTGTCCCTGCTGGCGGCCGTGCTCGGACTCCAGACGCCGCCCACCCCGCTGCGTGCCGGACGGCCGGTCGGCGAACGCACCCCCGGCAGTCTGCGGACGGGGCTGCGCATGCTCCGCAAACTGCCCGCACTGCGCTGGCTGGTGGCGGGCCTGGCCTGCTCCAACCTCGCCCTGGGCCTGCTCCAGTCCGCGAGCCCGATCATCGTGGTCGAGAACTTCGGCCGCTCCTCCGCCGACGTCGGCACCCTGTGGTCCGCCGCGGCGGCGGCGACCCTGCTCGCGATCACCCTGTGCCGGCTCGCCCTGAGCCGCGTCGACCTGTGGGGCGTGGGAGTCGTCTGCGCGACGTTCGCCTCCGCGGCCTGCCTCGCCCTGCCCCAAGCCCCGTCGTACGCCGCCTACATGGTCCTCATCGCGCTGTTCATGGCGGGCGACGGCGGCCTCACCGTCGTCCTGCGCACGCTGCGCTCGCTGGTCATCCCGGCCACGGCCTTCGGCACCACGCTTTCCCTGACCATGCTGCTCCTGCTGCTGCCCTTCCCGGTGGCCGGCATCCTCGTCGCCGTCACCCCGCCGACCCGTCTCGACACGGTCGTCCTGTGCTGCGCCCTCGTCCAGGCGGCCGCCCTGGCCATCACCTTCGTACGGCTGCGCAACGAGCCGTCGCTACGCGCGTCCGCCGACCGGCCACCCCGCGCCATGCTCCCCACCGAGCCGTCGACGAAGCCGCGTTGACGGTCGGTGGCCTGCGGTAATTCGGTTGAACGCACACCGGGTGGGTGTGCAGGCTTGCGCGGTGCAGAAGGAACTGAACCCGGGTTGTCTGGACTGGGACGAGGTCGACCCCGCGCGTCATCCCTTCGACCACGGGTCGGCGGCGGAGGTGGTGCGCTCCCTCGGACCGGCCTGCCGGATGCCGACCCGCCCTGACCTCCCCTACAACAATTCCGCGCTGCACCGCTGGAGTTGGGACGTGGGGACGCCTTGGGCCGACGCCATGTCGTACGCCCTCGCCGAGCGCTACGGCGACTGGGCCGTGGGCTGGCGGTGGGCGCACGACGAGGGCGACTTCGACGGCGGCCCGGTCGGCAGCTGGTGCTGTGTGACGCACTCGTACACCACACCGGAGGAGACCCTCGACCGCGTGGCGTCGGGGCTGTGCGAATGGCGCGGCTGGCTGGAGCAGCTCGCCGGTCGGTTCGAGGCGTACCGGCTGGACCTGGCCGACGTGGCGGACCAGCGGATTCTCTGGGAATGCGCCGCACGCAACCTGATCTTCCAGGCGTACGACCGCACCGGCTCCGGCAGCGGCTGGTACGGGCACTGCCGTCAGGTGCTCACCTGGTTCCTCAGCCACTGGCGCGTAGACCCCGATGTGGCACAGGAGTTGGTCGACGAGGCGATCGACGGCCGGTTCAAGAGCTGGACCGGTCCCGACCGGGTCCTGGTCGACGACATCGCGGAGCGGCTCGCCGTCTCGCTACGGCCCGACGACGCCGTACGACCGCCGGCCCCCGGCCCCTTGCCGGACCATCTGCGGAGCTGGCTCGCGTCGCGCGAGACCGTGCCATGGGAGGACGCCCCGGACGGCGGCGGGGACGAGCCGGTCATTCCGTCGCGCGACGGCGCGGCGGAGTACATGCGCGCCTTCGACCGCACCGTGTCGGCCGCTCGCGGCGAGGGCCTGCTCACCGCCCTGGACCTGGTGCGGGCCGACGCGGCGCGCGGCGCCCGGCTCGACTTCGAGCTGCTGCGCGGCTGGCAGCAGCACGTCCTCGGCACACCCGGACCACCGTCGTTCCGCACCCTGCCGGCCTTCGCCAAGAAGGGCAGGGAGCGTTATGGCATCGGCCCGGACACCCGTGAACGCCTCGACGCCTGCCTGGCCGAGAGCGCGCGGGACGCCGACCGGCCCCTCCCGCTGACCGCGCGGGCCGCCCGCGTCTGCCTCGACGTGTGCTTCTTCCATCCCTTCGACGACGGCAACGCCCGCTCCGCCTTCCTCGCCCTGGTCTTCGTCCTGGCCCGCGAGGGCGTCGCCCTGGACTCGGTCACCCTGCTCCGCCGTATCAGCCACGCGGCCGACAACCCGCAGAGCGGGGTGATCATGTGCCGGTCCGTCGACCTCCACCTCAGGGAGACCCGGCGTCACGTCGCCTCAATCACCGTCTGAGTCGAGGTAGAGCCGGTGCAGCCGGTCCAGGGCGTCATGGTCGAGTTCCACGCCCAGGCCCGGTCCAGTGGGGACCTCGACCACGCCGTCACGCAGCTCCAGCACCCCGGGGACGATGACGTCGTCGGCCGAGTTCCACGGGTAGTGCGTGTCGCAGGAGTGGTCGAGGTTGGGGATGGCCGCCGCGACATGGGTCATGGCGGCGAGGCTGATGCCGAGGTGCGAGTTGGAGTGCAGCGACAGCCCGAGCCCGAACACCTCGCAGACGACGGCCAGTTCGCGGGTCCGGCGCAGTCCGCCCCAGTAGTGGTGGTCGGTGAGGAGGACCTGGATCGCGCGCTGCTCGATCGCGGGCCGCAGATGCTCCCAGGCGATCACACACATGTTGGTGGCCAGCGGAAGCGGTGACTCCTTGGCGACCTGGGCCATGCTGGGGATGGTGGCGGTCGGGTCCTCCAAGTACTCCAGGACCCCGTCCAGTTGGCGGGCCACGTACGTCGACGTCTCCGGCGTCCAGGCCGTGTTGGGGTCCAGCCGCAGCGGCTGCCCCGGGAAGGCCTCGGCCAGTGCCCTGATCGCGGCGATCTCTTCGTCGGGCGGGAAGACACCGCCCTTGAGCTTGAACGACCGGAAGCCGTACCGCTGTTGCATCAGCCGGGCCTGCTCGACGATCCCGGCCGGGTCCAGCGCCTCGCCCCAGTCGTCGCGCACCGCGGGCCTGCCGTCGAGGGCGGGGTGTTCGGCCCACTTGTAGAAGAGGTACGCGGCGAAGGGCACGGCGTCGCGGACCTTGCCGCCGAGCAGGTCGCTGACCGGGCGTCCGAGCAGCTTGCCCTGCGCGTCGAGACAGGCCACCTCCACCGCCGAGCTGGTCCAGCCGCGTTCGTGGGAGCTGGGGACGGTCGGCAGCAGGGCGGCGTCGATCGCGGCGACGAGGGCCGTCGTGTCGAAGACGTCCATGCCTGCGACGACCTTCGCCGCCGCCTCAAGTCGCTCCAGCCGGACCGAGCCGCCCGCGGACTCGCCGAGGCCCACGGTGCCGTCCTCCAGGAAGAGTTGGAGGACGCATCGGAGGGCCAGCGGCTCGTGGACACCGTTCGAGTTGAGGAGGGGCGGGTCGCGGAAGGCGATCGGAGTGACGATCAGCTCGCGTATCCGTGTCGCTGCCGTACTGCTCATGCGCCCAGCGCCTCCAGGCCATGGCTGATCAATGTCGTTCGCATCCTGCCCTGGTCCGGCGGATCACAGTCGCGTGTCTCAGGCCCAGGCCGTCACGGGCACGAACGAACTGTCCGTCCGGAAGAGGTCTGTGCCGTCCGTCGGGTCCACCCGCAGTTGGTAGTTGTAGTGGCGGAGGTAGTAACCGGGGTAGTTGTACGACTCGAAGCGCAGCGCACCGGTGGTGGCGCCCGTCCGGGCGTAGAACGTGGCGTCCCCGGCGAAGGTCGCCGTGCCGTCGTTGGCGTCGAACCGGCCCCGGAAGTCGTAGTGGCGCAGGTAGTTTCCGGCCGAGTCCCGGAAGGAGAAGCCGGTGGCGTCGGCGAGGCCGGCGACGACGGTGAACGTGGACGCCTGCTTCAGGGCCGTGGTGCTGGAGCCGGTCACCACCGGCAGGTTGAGCAGCGAGGACACCTCCTGCCAGTAGCGGGTCGTGTAGTTGGCGGACTGGAAGGAGCGGGTGACGCCGGTCGCGAGGCTCGGGCCGCCGGACACCGTCTCCTTGATGACCGTGAAGTGCCGTGCCGTACCGGAGAGCGTGGTCAGCGCGGCCGGCGCGGACCAGGTGGCGAAGGTGTCGTAGCTGTCGCTGTAGTAGTAACTGCCGTCGCCGTAGCCGTCGAAGAAGATCCGCCAGCCGCCGTTGTCGAGCTGCACCACCGAGGGGCCCTCGCGGTAGCTGCCCCAGTCGGCCCAGTCGCCGGTCTTCGAGATCGTGTAGGGGCCGGTGAGGCTGGTGGCGGTGCCGTACTCGATGTACTTCGCCGTCTCGTTCTTGGTGAAGGCGTGGTAGGTCGAGCCGATCCGCACGATGTACGTGTCGATGTGGTTCGAGCCGATGCCGGAGAGCGCGACCGGTGAACTCCACGCTGTCAGCGCGGAGTTGGACGCCTTCAGCCGGTACGGCGTGAAGATCCACTCGTCGTCGGTGGTGGAGCAGGACACGACGACGTTGACACTGCCGTCGGCGTCGACGAACCACTCGGGCGCCCACGCGCGCGACAGATTCGTGATCGGGACCGTGTAGTCGTACAGGAACGTCCAGTTGACCCGGTCGGCACTGCGGGCGAAGCCGATGGTGGTGCTGACGTCCTCCCAGGTGTGGGTGGTGTACGTCAGGTAGTAGTAGCCGTCGGTGTGCTTGAACACGCTCGCGTCGCGGATGCGGTTGCTCGGCGGGGTGTAGGCGGAGGCCTGGACGAGGCGGAAGTCGGTGGCGTCGTCGGACTGGTAGACGTTGACGGTGCCGTCGTCGCTGTTGAGGAACGGGACGATCGTGTAGCGGGTGGCGTAGCCGCTCGACGGGGCGGCGGCCAGGGCCGTGCCGAGCAGTCCGGGGGCCTCGCCCAGAGCGAGCGCCGAGGCAGGCAGGACGGCGAGCGCGCGCAGCAGGGTACGGCGGGACGGCGTGGGGGGACGTGTGGTCACGGGCGGCTCTCCCGGAGATTCGGATGTTCGTCATATCGAACGCAGTTCGTGAATTCGGTCAGAAGGTAGGGGTGGGTCAGGAACACGTCAATGGTTTGCGCAATGCTGGATGATCTCTGTGGGGCGTCTGTGGTGAAGGCCGAACCACCCGCACCCCGGGGGAAGTTGCCGCATCCGCACCACACCGGCCACCCGGACGTTACCGTTCGGTAGACCACGCGCTTCCGGAGGTGCCGTATGACGACCGACCGCTCCGCAGGCCTGGCCGAGTCCGCCCGCGCGCTGGCCGCCGGGGAGGTGACCGCACGAGCCCTGACCGAGGAGGCCCTGGCACGGATCGAGTCGACTCATGCCTCCCTGAACGCCTTTCGGATCGTACGGCGGGAAGCTGCACTCGCCGAGGCCGAGGCGGCGGACAAGCAACTGGCCGCCGGAGTACGCACACCGCTCCTCGGCGTGCCGGTCGCCGTCAAGGACGACATGGACGTGGCGGGCGAGCCGACCGCGTTCGGCTGCCGGGGCGAGTTCCCTCCGGTCACCGAGGACGGCGAGGCGGTACGGCGGCTGCGGGCGGCCGGTGCCGTGATCGTCGGGAAGACGAACACCTGCGAGTTCGGGCAGTGGCCGTTCACCGAGGGGCCCGCGTTCGGCGCGACCCGTAATCCGTGGAACTCCCGTCATACGCCCGGGGGTTCATCCGGTGGATCGGCGGCGGCGGTCGCCGCGGGGCTGGTCCCGGCCGCCCTCGGCTCGGACGGCGCCGGTTCGGTGCGCATCCCCGCCGCCTGGACGCACCTCATCGGCGTCAAACCGCAGCGCGGCCGCATCTCGACCTGGCCGCGCGGCGAGTCCTTCCACGGCATCACGGTGAACGGCACCCTCACCCGTACGGTCGCGGACGCGGCCCTGCTCATGGACGCGGCGAGCGGCAACCACGCGCGGGACCCGTACCGTCCGGCCGCGATCGGCATGACGGAGGCGGTGGGACGCGACCCCGGCCGACTGCGCATCGCCCTCTCCCTGAAGCCGCCGTTCACCGCCCTGCCCGCCCGGCTGCAACCGGAGGTGCGGGCCAGGGTCCTCGAACTCGCGGAGAAACTCGCCCGGTTGGGCCACACGGTCGTGGAGGACGATCCGCCGTACGGCCAGATCGGGTTGACCCTGATCCCGCGCGCCACCGCCGGAATCGCCCAGCGGGTCCGCGAGGCACCGCACCCCGAACTCCTCGACCGTCGCACCCTGGACGCCGCCCGCCTCGGCCGACTGCTCGCCGGGGCCCCGCTGCGGGCGGCCCGGCGTGCGGAGGCGGTCCTGCACGACCGGATCGGCGCGTTCTTCGGGATGTACGACGTAATCCTCGCGCCGACAACAGCCGCTCCCCCACCCCTCGTCGGCGCGATGCTCGACCTGAACGGCCTGGCCACCGACCGCGCGATGGTCGCCGCCTGCCCCTACGCCTGGCCGTGGAACGTCCTCGGCTGGCCCGGCGTCAACGTCCCCGCGGGTTTCGTGGCGGGCGGACTCCCGGTCGGCGCCCAGCTGTTGGGCCCGTCGAACAGCGAGCCTCTTCTGCTGTCCCTCGCAGCGCAGTTGGAGGCGGACCTGCGCTGGCACGAGAGGTGGCCGGAGCCGGTCACCGCGGATTCCCCGGCGGCATAGGCGGGTTGGGCCCGTACCCTGTGACCATGCAGGATGCGTCGATGGTCGGGCTGATGGGGCGGGTCACCGGGACGGTCGGGCCCGGGCTCGTCGGCGAGGTGATCGTCCGGGTGCGCGGAGGCGCCGAGCACTTCCTCGCGTACGCCGCCACGGGCACGGAGCGGATCGAACGGGGCACCGTGGTGATGGTCGTGGAGTACCTGCCGCCGAGGACGGTCTACGTCACGCAGGCATACGACAGTTGAGCCGCCTCCTTCGCAGGTGAGAGCGTTTCAGGGGCGTATGCGTCAAGATTGCAACAAGGATCCGTCAGCGTCTGTACCCCGGTGTCGCGCAGGCGCACACTCCCTTCGTTCGGTGCCGAAAGGGCACCATCAAAAGGGGGCGTATGCCGATGGTCATCGGCGTCGTAGCGGGGGTGGCGCTTGTCGCCGTTCTCGCACTGATAGGCCTGTTCAAGTCGATGTGGCGGGTCGCGGAACCCAACGAGGCACTCATCATCTCGGGTTCCAAGCACCGCACCGAAGGCCTTGAAGAAGGCATGGGATTCCGCATCGTCACAGGGCGCGGCACGCTGGTGCTGCCCGGTGTGCAGGCGGTGCGCAAGATCTCGCTGGACCTCAACGAGACCGAGCTGCACGTGGATTGTGTGACCACGCAGGGCATTCCGCTCAAGGTGCGGGGCGTGGTCATCTTCAAGGTCGGCGACGACTTCGTGTCGATCGCCAACGCGGGACGTCGTTTCCTGGATCAGCAGAAGATGATGTCGGAGCGGGTGCACAACGTGTTCGCCGGTCATCTCCGGTCCATCGTGGGCGGGTTGACGGTCGAGGACATGATCCGCGACCGGGAGAAGCTGACGGGGCAGACCCGTGCCGCGTGCGGTACGGAGATGGAGAAACTGGGTCTGATCGTGGACTCGCTGCAGATCCACGAGATCGAGGACCCGACCGGCTACATCAAGAACCTCGCGATGCCGCACGCGGCGGCCGTGCAGCGGGACGCGCGCATCGCGCAGGCCGAGGCCAACCGGCTGGCCACCGAGGCCGAACAGAAGGCCGCGGCACGGATGTCGGAGGCCACCCGGGACAGCGAGATCCTCCAGGCCGGCTACCAGGCCGAGCGCGACAAGGCGGCGGCGAAGGCCCGGCAGGCCGGACCCCTCGCGGACGCCGCAGCCCGGCAGGACGTCGTCGTCCAGGAGACCCGGATCGCCGAACTCGACGCCCTGCGCCGGGAACAGCAGCTCCAGGCGGACGTCCGCAAGCCCGCGGACGCCCAGGCGTACGAGACCCGGGCCCGCGCCGAGGCCGAGCGCGACGCGCGGATCTCCGCGGCCCAAGCGAAGGCCAAGGAGACCGAGTTGGCGGCCCTGGCCGAGGCGAGCCGGATCAAGACGGCCGCGAACGCCGAGGCCGAGGCGACCCAGGCACGGGGTGCCGCGGCCGCGACGGCCACCAGGGCCACCGGTGAGGCGGAGGCCGCCGCCGCCCAGGCGAAGGGCCTCGCCGCCGCCGAGGCGACCCGGGCCCAGGGTCTCGCCGAGGCGGAGGCCATCAAGGCGCGGGCCGCTGCCCTCGCCGAGAACCAGGAGGCCGTGGTCGCGCAGCAACTGGCCGAGAACTGGCCGGAGATCGTGCGGGCCGGCGCGTCCGCGTTCGGCAGCGTCGACAACATGGTGGTCCTCAACGGGGCCGACGGCATGGCGGAGATGCTCGCCAAGGCACTCACGATGGGCGGTACGGGCCTCGGTCTGGCCCGCCAGCTGCTCTCCTCGATGAACCAGAACGGGCCGACCCCGAACGGGACTTCGGCCCTGAACGGAGTCACGGCGCCGCCGTCGCAGAAGGTGCCTGTGGAGAAGGAGTAGCGGTGATCGTCTGACGGGCGCCCGGCGTCCGAGGTCACGGAGGCACGTTCTAAGGTGCCTCCGTGACCGCCTTTACCGATGAGAACGTTCCGGGCCGCTTCGGCCCCTCCGCCACCACCGAGGCCGACCCGCGCGAGGTCGGCAGGGTCCGTACCGAGTACTCCCCCGCGCACGACGGCGACCCGGACCCCGGTGAGATCGTCTGGACCTGGGTGCCGTTCGAGGAGAACGACGGCCGGGGCAAGGACCGCCCGGTCCTCGTCGTGGCCCGTGAGCCCGGCGGGACCCTGCTCGCCGTCCAGCTCTCCAGCAAGCGCCACGACGGCGACCGCGAGTGGGTGGCGATCGGCAGCGGCCCCTGGGACAAGTCCGGCCGTGACTCGTGGGTCGACGTGGACCGCGTCCTGCGTCTGCACGAGGACGGCATGCGCCGGGAGGCCTGCGCGATCGACCAGATGCGCTTCAACCTCGTCCGGCACCGGCTGCACGAGCGCTACGGCTGGACCTGAGCGGCCCGTACGGCCTGATCTGAGGGGCTAGCTCAGGAGCTGGCGCTCCGGAAAGGCCCGTACGAACGCGTCCCGGACCGTCGCACGCGGTGTGCGGTCCAGGACGCCGAACACCACGTGCTCGAAGGCCGCGGCGAACCGTCCGCCCGGCCCGAGCAGCGTGTGGAAGGCGCCCGCGACCTGCGCCGGGTCGTTCTGGAAGACCCCGCAGCCCCAGGCGCCCAGGACCAGCCGCCGGTAGCCGTGCAGGACGGCCGTCTCCAGCACCCGCTCCGCCCGTACGGCGATGGCGTGCGGCAGTTCGGCCGCGCGCTCGGCTGCCGTGCGCAGGACGACCCCGGCGTTCGGTGCGGCGGCGGTCAGGAATCCGGCGGTGTACGGCTCGTCCAGGAGGCGGCCCTTGTCGTCGCGGAAGACGGGGACGGCCGGTGAGTGGATGACCCGGTCCGTGTAGAACGGGTCGCGGTGGGCGCGGTGATGGTCGTAGAAACCGCGGGCTTCCAGCAGGCACGTGTACAGCGCGGAGGCGCGGCACAGGGCCTCTTCCTGGGCCTGCGCGCCCTTGAGGAAACCGCCGCCCGGGTTGCGGGCCGAGGCGAAGTTCAGGACGGCGACCGGGCCGGTCAGGCGGCGGGCGGCTTCCAGGCTGCTCTCGCCGGTGACCTCGAAGAGCGTCTCCGCGGGCGAGAACGGCGGTATCCGCACCGGTTCCGGTCCGTACAGGCGCGTGCCCGCGCGGGCCGCCTCGGTCTCGGCGGCGATGGACACCTCGTGCCCGTCCGCCGCGCGGTAGGTCCCGGCCGCGACGATCTGCTCGGTCTGCTGCGCGATGCCGCGCAGGCGCGCGCTCATGGCATAACCCCCGTGTACGCCATGGGCGCGCGCCCCGCGATCTCCCCCGTGTTCTCCCCCGTCGTGCTCATACACGCATCCTGAGCGATGCTGGTCGTGCGGTGCAACGGAGTTTCCGGGGACCGCGAACGGCCGGAGAACCAGAGATTACCGATCCCGAACGTGCCGATACGCACCCTTGTGCGAAGCGACGCGAGGGTCTTGGGTGGGACGAGTGTGCCGGCCCGGACCCTGTCCGACACCTGGCCGGTGGCATGGTGGAATCTCAGGAGGATCCCGACATGTCCGATACGGCAAGTGACTGTAGCGACTGTACGGAGCCCCGTACCGCGGTCACCGAACCCGAGGTGGAGGCCCTGGTCAGGGGCATCTGCTTCAAGACCGGTCCGCCCCGCACGCTCGGGGTCGAAGTGGAATGGCTCGTCCACGAGCTGCGCCTGCCGCAGCTCCCCGTGACACCCGAAAGACTCGAAGCGGCCTACGCCGCGTTGAAGACCGTGCCTCTGAGGTCGGCGCTCACTGTCGAGCCCGGCGGCCAGCTGGAACTCAGCTCGTCGCCCGCCGCCTCTCTGATGGAGTGCATCGGTTCCGTCTCCGAAGACCTGGACGCCGTCCGCGCGGTGCTGCGCCGCGACGGCCTGGGGCTGGTCGGTGTCGGCCATGATCCCTGGCATCCGCCGCGCCGGTTCCTGCACGAGCCGCGCTACGACGCCATGGAGGCGTGCCTCGACCGCACCGGCCCCGCGGGCCGTCGCATGATGTGCACCTCGGCGTCCGTGCAGGTGTGTCTGGACGCCGGCTACGAGGAGCCCGGTCCGCTCGGCCTCGGGCGGCGCTGGTGGCTGGCGCACCAGCTGGGCGCGGTCCTGGTGGCCGCGTTCGCCAACTCCCCGCTGGTCGGCCGCAGCCCCACCGGCTGGCGCTCCACCCGGCAGCTGATCTGGATGGAGATCGGCCCCGGCCGCGCGGGCGGTCCGACCCTGGACGCGGAGCCGCGCGACGCCTGGACCGATCATGTCCTGGACTCGCCGGTGATGTGCATACGGCAGGACAGCGGCCCGTGGGAGGTCCCGGAGGAGCTGACGTTCCGGGAGTGGATCAGGTCGGGGGCGCCCAGGCCGCCGACCCGTGAGGATCTCGACTACCACGTCTCGACGCTGTTCCCGCCGGTCAGACCGCGTGGCCATCTCGAACTGCGCATGATCGACGCGCAGCCCGGGGACGACGGCTGGATCGTGCCGCTGGCCGTGACGACGGCGCTGTTCGACGACCCCGAGGCCGCCGAGACCGCCTACCGGGCCGTGAAGCCGCTGGCCGAACGGACCCAGGGGCTGCCCGCGCCGCACAATCCGCTGTGGATCGACGCGGCCCGCTATGGGCTGTCCGACCCGGAGCTGCATGAGGTCGCCCTCGTCTGCTTCGCGGCGGCACTGGAGGCCCTGCCCGGGCTCGGCGCCACCGCCGGGGTCACGGACGCCGTCCGCGCGTACTTCGACCGCTATGTCGTCCGGGGCCGCTGCCCCGCCGACGATCTGCTCGACCGCGTGCGTGGCACGGACAGCCGCCCGCACGGGAAGGACATCCGCACATGACCGACGCCGACACCGCCGCCGACACCCCTGCTGACATCGATATCGAGGCGCTCAGGCAACGGGCGTTGACCACCCTGACCACGGCCCGGGACCGCACCACGCTCCTCACGAGCTGTGTGGACGAGCCCGAACTCACCGCCCAGGTCTCGCCGTTGATGTCCCCGCTGGTCTGGGACCTCGCACACATCGGCAACCAGGAAGAACTGTGGCTGCTGCGCGCCGTCGGCGGCCGGGACGCGATGCGGCCCGACATCGACGGCCTCTACGACGCGTTCGAGCACCCGCGTTCCGAACGCCCCTCGCTGCCCCTGCTGCCGCCCGCCGAGGCCCGCCACTACGCGGCCGAGGTGCGCGGCCGGGTGACGGACGTACTGGAGAGCCACGCCTTCCGCGGGACGCGGCTCACCGACATGGGTTTCGCCTTCGGGATGGTCGCCCAGCACGAACAGCAGCACGACGAAACGATGTTGATCACCCATCAGCTCCGCACGGGCCCGCAGGCGTTGACGGCTCCCGACCCGGAGCCGATGCCCCTGTTCACCGGCCCGTCCGAAGTCCTCGTCCCCGGCGGCCCGTTCACGATGGGCACCTCGACGGAGCCGTGGGCCCTGGACAACGAACGGCCCGCGCACCGGCGGGAGGTGGCGCCCTTCCACATCGACACCACACCGGTCACGAACGGCGCGTATCTGGCGTTCATCGAGGACGGCGGCTACGACGACCCGCGCTGGTGGACGACGGAGGGATGGGCCCACATCCGCCGCAACTCCCTTACGGCGCCCGGGTTCTGGCGCCGGGAGGCGGGTCAGTGGCTGCGCCGCAGGTTCGGCGTCACGGAGGCCGTACCGCTCGACGAGCCGGTGGTGCACGTCTGTTGGTACGAGGCCGACGCCTACGCCCGCTGGGCCGGACGCCGGCTGCCCACCGAGGCCGAGTGGGAGAAGGCGGCCCGCCACGACCCGACGGCCGACCGCTCGATGCGCTACCCGTGGGGCGACGCCGATCCGGCTCCCGAGCACGCCAACCTCGGCCAACGGCACCTGCGTCCGGCCCCCGCCGGCAGCTATCCCGCGGGCGAGTCACCGCTCGGCGTACGCCAGTTGATCGGTGACGTGTGGGAGTGGACGTCGAGCGACTTCCTGCCCTACCCGGGCTTCAAGGCGTTCCCGTACAAGGAGTACTCGGAGGTGTTCTTCGGCCCCGAGTACAAGGTGCTGCGGGGCGGTTCGTTCGCCGTGGACGAGGTGGCCTGCCGGGGCACGTTCCGCAACTGGGACTATCCGATCCGGCGGCAGATCTTCTCCGGCTTCCGTACGGCCCGCTCGGGGGCCGTCTGATGTGCCGTCACCTGGCGTACCTGGGACCCGAGGAACCGCTCGGCCGGCTCCTCGTGGACCCGGAGCACAGCCTGTACCGGCAGTCCTGGGAGCCCCGGCGGCAGCGGTACGGGACGGTCAACGCCGATGGTTTCGGGGTGGGTTGGTACGCCGAGGGCGATCCGGTGCCGGGCCGCTACCGGCGGGCCGTGCCCATCTGGGGCGACCAGTCCTTCGCCGATCTGGCCCGCGTGGTCCGCTCGGGGGCGCTGCTGGCCGCCGTACGGGACGCGACGTTCGCGGGTGCCGATGGGGAGGCCGCCTCGGCGCCGTTCGCCGCGGGCCCCTGGCTGTTCAGCCACAACGGCGCCGTCACCGGCTGGCCGCAGACCCTGGCCGCCCTGGCCCAACGCCTGCCGCCGGTGGACCTGTTGTCCCTGGAGGCCCGCTGCGACTCGGCCCTCGTCTGGGCGCTGCTCCTGAACCGGCTCCGGGCGGGCGACGAGGAGGGCCAGGCGCTGGCCGACACGGTGGTGGAGGTCGCCGCGGCGGCCCCCGGTTCCCGCCTCAACCTCCTTCTCACCGACGGCGAGACGATCGCCGCGACGGCCTGGGGCGACACCCTCTGGTACCTCTCGGAACCCGGCCGCCGCACGGTCGTGGCCTCCGAGCCCTACGACGACGACCCGCACTGGCAGGAGGCCCCCGACCGCACTCTGCTCACCGCAACCCGCACGGAGGTCCTCCTCACCCCCCTGAAGGACCTGGCACCCGCACCGTCGAAGGAGCCCCGCACGTGAGTCCGTTCCTTCTCACCCGCACCCTGCCCGAGGACGCCACCGACGCGGCTCTGCGCGCCGACGTCCTGGAGGGCCTCACCAGCACCCCGAAGACGCTCCCGCCGAAGTGGTTCTACGACGCCCACGGCAGCGAACTCTTCGAGCAGATCACCGAGTTGCCCGAGTACTACCCTACGCGCGCCGAGCGGGAGATCCTCGTCGACCGCGCGGCCGAGATCGCCGCCGCGACCGGCGCCCGCACGCTCGTCGAGCTGGGCTCCGGGTCCTCGGACAAGACACGTCACCTGCTCGACGCGCTGACCGGCCTGGCCGTGTACGTCCCCGTCGACGTCAGCGAGAGCGCGCTCACGCAGGCCGGGCACGCCCTCATCGAGGAACGCCCGGGTCTCGATGTCCACGCCCTGATCGCCGACTTCACCGGCGACCTCACCCTGCCGGAGACACCGGGCCCGCGCCTCCTGGCGTTCCTGGGCGGCACGATCGGCAACCTGCTCCCGGCGGAACGCGCCACGTTCTTCGCGGGCCTGCGCTCACTCCTCTCCCCCGGCGACGCGCTCCTGCTCGGCACGGACCTGGTGAAGGACGAGCAGGTCCTGGTCAGGGCGTACGACGACGCGGCCGGGGTGACGGCCGCGTTCAACAAGAACGTCCTGACCGTGGTCGACCGCGAACTCGGCGCCGATTTCGACGCCGGCGCGTTCGACCACGTCGCCCTCTGGGACGCCGACAACGAGTGGATCGAGATGCGGCTGCGGTCCCGCACGGACCAGACCGTGAAGATCCCCGCGCTCGATCTCGCCGTCGACTTCACGGCCGGCGAGGAACTCCGCACCGAGATCTCGGCGAAGTTCCGCAAGGAGGGCGTGCGGTCCGAACTGGCCGCCACCGGGCTGGAGTTGACCCACTGGTGGACCGACCGGGAAGGACGTTTCGCGCTGTCACTGAGCGTGGTGCGCTGACGACCGGTGACGGGCCGTCTCGCGCACTGCCGCGCCGTGGGGCACGGTGGAGTAACGCGTGACGCGCCCGTCACGGCCGAGAGGAGTACCCGCATGTCCAACCACACGTACCGGGTCACCGAGATCGTCGGCACCTCTCACGAGGGCATCGACCAGGCCATCCGCAACGGCGTCGCCCGCGCCGCGCAGACCCTGCGCGGCCTGGACTGGTTCGAGGTGACCCAGGTCAGGGGCCAGATCGAGAACGGGCAGATCGAGCACTTCCAGGTCGGCCTGAAGGTCGGCTTCCGCATCGAGGACGAGGACTGACCTCCGCAAGGACGAGAGCCCTCAGGTCCGGCCCTCCCCCTCCTGTGCCGCCTCCAGCGCGGCGGAGGGGGAGGTCCAGCGGGCCCGTACGACCCTGAACCCGGCCCGTTCGGCGTCGGCGCAAACCAGCTCGTCGTCGTCCACGAGGACCCGGATGTCGCGGTCGCGGGCGAGCTGCCTGAGTTTCTCCAGCTTGGTGCGCCGGGCGGGCCTGCGGTCGTCGTTGCGCCGCATGAGGACCCGCCCCTCGGGCAGCCCCTGCGCGGCGAGCCAGGCGAGCGTGTCGCGCCGGCAGCGTTCGGGCCGCCCGGTCAGATAGACGACCTCGCACTCCTCGGCGTACTCCAGGGCCAGCGCGATGCCCTCCGCCAACGGCGGGTCCTGCGGCGCGGCGCCGAAGAAGCCGTCCCAGTCGCGCGGCCTCTGCTCCAGGAACCGTTGCCGGTGCGCCGTGTCGGCGAGGGTGTTGTCGAGGTCGAACACGGCGAGCGGCGGGCGCTTGTTGTCGGCGATCACACGCCCACCCTAGACAGAGCCCGCACCCCGGCAACGACCGCCCGAGGCCCTGGCCTCATGCTTCTCACATGTCTGCCGCCACTCCCGCCCCCCGTACGTTCCTGATCGGCGCCGCCCGCGAGCGGCCCTGCACCCTGGTCGTCTGCCGGGGCTGCTGCTGCGGCGACCCGCGCAAGCACCCCGGCACCGACCACGCCTGGCAGCTGGAACGGCTGCGCGCGGGTGCCGCCGAGCACGGTTTCGCCGTGCGTACGACGGACTGCCTGGGCCCCTGCGACCAGGCCAACGTGATCGTCGTCCAGCCGTCGGCCGCGGGGCGGCGGTCCGGTGGACGGCCGATCTGGGTCGGGTTCGCGATGGACGACGACTGCACGGAGGAAGTCCTGGAGTGGACGGCGGCGGGCGGACCGGGCATGGCCGCGCCGCCCGTCACGCTGGAGCTGCAGTTCATCGACCCGCCCCGGGACGCACGCGTCCGGTCGCGGCGGTGAGGAGCCCGCACGGAACCTCCACGTGCGGGAACGGGAATGCCGGAGCCTCCCCGGCGTTGACCCTGATGTGAGTTCAGTGATCGCCTCGACCCCCTTCTCCGTCCTCGACCGGTCCCGCACCCGCGAGGGGCATCCGCCCGCCGAGGCGCTGCGCGACACCGTGCGGTTCGCGCGGGAGGTCGAGGAGCTGGGCTATCACCGGTTCTGGGTGTCGGAGCACCACGGCGTGCCCGGGGTCGCCGGTTCCGCGCCGACCGTGCTGGCCGCCGCCGTCGCCTCGGCGACCCGGAGCATCCGGGTCGGCACGGGCGGGGTGATGCTGCCCAATCACCAACCCCTGGTCGTGGCCGAGCAGTTCGGGGTGCTGGAGTCGCTGTTCCCGGGCCGGATCGACATGGGACTCGGCCGCTCGGTCGGCTTCACCGACGGCGTGCGCAAGGCGTTGGGCCGCGACAAGGACGACGCCGACGACTTCGCCGGACAACTCGACGAACTCCTCGACTGGTTCCGGGGTACGTCACCCACCGGCGCCCACGCGCGGCCCTCGGAGGGCCTGAGCGTCCCGCCGTTCGTGCTCGCGATGGGCGAGGGCGCCGACATCGCGGCCCGCGCGGGCCTGCCGATGGTGATCGGCGACCTCCGCAACCGCGACAAGATGCGGCGCGGCATCGACCACTACCGCGCCCGCTTCCGCCCCTCCCTGTGGGCCGCGCAGCCGTATGTCGTCATCTCGGGCACGATCGCGGTGGCCGCCATCCCCGAGGCGGCCCGGCGGCTGCTCGTCCCGGAGGCCTGGTCGATGGCGTACTCGCGCACCCACGGCACCTTCCCGCCGCTGCCCCCCGCCGAGCGCGTGGAGCAACTGCCCATGACCGACAAGGAGTTCGGTTTCTACGAGGCCGGGCTCACCGGACAGCTCGCGGGCACCGAGGAACAGGTGGCCCACGAGCTGGAGACGGTGCTGAAGGAGACGGCGGCCGACGAGGTGCTCGTCACCACCAGCACCTACGACCGCGAAGCCCTGCTGGACTCCTACCGGCGGCTCGCCTCGCTCATGGCGTGAGCACCATCCGGAAGCGCGCGGCGCCGGACAGCATCCGCTCGTAGGCCTCCCCGGCCTGGTCCAGGGGGACGGTCTCCACCATCGGGCGGATGTTGTGCAGGGCGCTGAAGGCAAGCGTGTCCTGCACGTCCTGCGCGGTGCCGGAGGGATGGCCCCGAACCACCTTGGCGCTCATGAGCAGTTGGAGCGGGCTGATCCCCAACGGGGCGGTGTCCGCCCCGATGACCACCAGCTCGCCGCGGGGCCGCAGCCCCTCCACGGTCGCCGTGGCGGCGTCGGAGTTGCCCGCCGTGGCCAGCACTACCTTGGCACCGCCGAGTGCCTTCAGCGCGTCCGCGACATCCGTGTCCGCCGTACTGTCGACGTAGTGGTGTGCGCCCAACTGCTTGGCGAAATCGGCCTTTTCGGCACCCCGCGCGATCGCCACGGTCTCGAATCCCATGGCCGCCGCGTACTGCACGCCCAGGTGACCGAGGCCGCCGAGTCCGAGGATGGCCACCAGATCGCCCGGCCCCGCGGAACTTCGCCGCAGCCCGTTGAACGTGGTCACGCCCGCGCACCCCATGGGCGCGGCGACACTCGCCGACAGGCTGTCGGGGATCCGGGCGAGCGCGTCGACCGGTGCCACGGCCATCTCCGCGAAGCCGCCGTCGTAGGCCCAGCCGGGCACCTTCATGTTCTCGCAGACGATGAAGTCGCCCTGCCTGCACGGGGTGCAGTGGCCGCAGCTGCCGCCGAACCAGCCGACGGAGACCCGGTCGCCGGCCCGCCAGCCGCTGTCCGAGGCGCCCTCGCCGAGCGCGTCGATGTGTCCGGCGATCTCATGCCCGGTGACGAGCGGGAACCGTACGCCCGGTACTCCGGCGTTCACGAAGAAGGTGTCGCTGTGGCAGATCCCGCAGGCCTCCACGGCGATCCGCACATGGCCCGGTCCCGGCTCCGGCACGTCCCGCTCGACGATCGTGAACTCGCCGCCGGCCGCGCCCACTTGCGCGACTCGATAACTGCTCATACCTGTCTCCCAGAGGGGTGCGAATGCGACTGGGCTAGTGCTCGGCCGCTTGGCGTGCCCTGATCTCGATCGAGCCGTCGCTCGCGTCGACCTGTGCCTGGTCGCCCGCGTTCAACTCGCCCGCGAGCAGCATGTCGGCGAGCCGGTCGTCGACCTCGCGCTGGATGGTGCGGCGCAACGGGCGGGCGCCGAAGTCGGGTTGGTAGCCGAGGTTCGCCAGCAGGTCCGCCGCCGCGTCGGTGACCTCCAGGGTGACGTCCTGCGCGTGCAGCCTGCGCCGGGTGTGTTCCAGCAACAGGTCGACGATGTCGCGGAGTTGGGCGCGTTCCAGGCCGCGGAAGACGATGATCTCGTCGATGCGGTTGAGGAACTCGGGGCGGAAGTGCTGGTTCAGGACCGGCATCACGGTCTCGCGGACCTTGGCGTAGTCGTCGACACCCGCGGCGAGGATACGGTCGGCGCCGATGTTCGACGTCATGATCACTACGGTGTTCTTGAAGTCGACCGTGCGCCCCTGCGAGTCGGTGAGCCGTCCGTCGTCGAGGAGTTGCAGCAGCGTGTTGAAGACGTCGGGATGCGCCTTCTCGACCTCGTCGAGCAGCAGCACGGCGTACGGCTGCCTGCGGACGGCCTCGGTGAGCTGCCCGGCCTCGTCGTGGCCGACGTATCCGGGAGGCGCTCCGACCAGGCGGGAGACGGTGTGCCGTTCCTGGAACTCGCTCATGTCGAGGCGGATCATGCGGCTCTCGTCGCCGAAGAGGGCCGCGGCGAGCGCGCGGGCCAGTTCCGTCTTGCCGACGCCGGTGGGCCCGAGGAAGAGGAAGCTGCCGATGGGCCGGTTCGGGTCGCTCATGCCGGCGCGAGCACGGCGTACCGCGCGGGCGACGGCGGTGATGGCCTCGTCCTGGCCGACGACCCGCTCGTGGAGGTGCTCCTCCAGCTTCATCAGCCGGGCGCGTTCCTCCTCGGTGAGCTGGGCGACGGGGATGCCCGTGGTGCGGGAGACGACCTCGGCGATGTCCTCGGCGGTGACCTTCGGCGCCTGCTCCTCCGCGGAGCCGCCCGCTTTCAACTCGGCCTCGGTTTCCCTGATCCGGTCGCGGATCTCCTTGGCCCGCTCGTACTCCTCGTCGGCGACGGCCTGGTCCTTCTCGCGGTTCAGGGCGGCGAGCCGGTCCTCGACCTCGCGGGTGTCGGAGAGCGGGGTCTTGGCGCGCAGCCGTACGCGTGCCGCGGCCTGGTCCATCAGGTCGATGGCTTTGTCGGGCAGGAAGCGCGCGGTGATGTACCGGTCGGACAGCTCGGCCGCCGCGACGACGGCCTCGTCGGTGATACGGACCTGGTGGTGGGCCTCGTAGCGGTCGCGCAGGCCGCGCAGGATCTCGATGGTGTCGTCGACGGTCGGTTCGCCGATCAGGATGGGCGCGAAGCGGCGTTCCAGCGCGGAGTCCTTCTCGATGTACTTGCGGTACTCGTCGACGGTGGTGGCACCGATGAGGTGCAACTGCCCACGGGCCAGGGCGGGTTTGAGCATGTTGCCCGCGTCCAGCGCACCGTCCCCACCGCCACCCGCGCCGACGACGGTGTGCAACTCGTCGAGGAACAGCACCAGTTCGTCACCGTGCTCGCTCACCTCGTCGAGGAGTTTCTTCAGCCGCTCCTCGAACTCGCCCCGGTACTTGGTGCCGGCGACCATCCCGGCCAGGTCCAGGGAGACGAGCCGCTTGCCTTCGAGGGTCTTCGGTACATCACCGGCGACGATCCGCTGGGCGATGCCCTCGACGACGGCGGTCTTGCCGACGCCGGGGTCGCCGATGAGGACGGGGTTGTTCTTGCTGCGCCGGGACAGCACCTCGATGGTCTGCTCGACCTCGTCGTCCCGCCCGATCACCGGGTCGAGCCGCCCGGCACGGGCGTCCTCGGTGAGGTCACGCCCGTACTCGTCGACGGTGGGCGTACCGCTCGGCCGCTTGCGCTCGGGCTCGGAACCGGTGGGCACCCGGTCACCCTCCCAGCCGCTGCCCGCGAGAGCCTGTCCGGCGGCCGACTCGGGGTTGGCGGCCAGGGCCCGCAGCAGGTGTTCGGGGCCGATGTACGAGGAGTCCTCGGCGCGGGAGATCTGGTACGCGTCGAGCAGGGCCCGCTTGGCGGCCGGGGTGAGCGTGGTGGGCTCGGTCTTCGGGCCGGCCTCGGCCCCGGCGGTCAGCCGTTCCCGGATCCGGTCGGGGTCCGCGCCCGCCTCGGCGAGCAGCCGCCTGGTCGACTCCTGCTCGGTGGCGGCGGCCAGCAGATGCCGGGCATCGAGTTCCTCGCTGCCTTCGACGGCGGCGATGTCCCGCGCCTGGGCCACCAGCTCACGGGCCCGTTCGGACAGCAGACTCCCGATGTCGACGCGCTGGGTCCGGCGCGGCGGTGCCGCCGGCCCCGAACCGCCGAAATACCGGGACATCAGCTCGTCGAATTCCTCGAAGGGGCTGCGTCCGAAACCGAATCCGGGAGTAGTCATGGCCACGGACCTTCCATGCGGCAACTGGGCGGCGACTGGCATCCGTGTCTTCCAACGTGGCACAGCGCGGACACCCGCGCACCCCCGCAGGTCAGCGGGCGGCACCGGGAGTGCTCGCATAGACTCGCCGGGTCATGCACAGCCCTCGCGCTCCCCGCACCCGCCACATCCCCGACTCCTACGTCCGTGTCCGCGACGCCCGCGAGCACAATCTCCAGGGCGTCGACGTCGACATCCCGCGGGACGTGTTGACCGTGTTCACAGGCGTCTCCGGCTCCGGAAAGTCGTCCCTCGCGTTCGGCACGATCTATGCGGAGGCCCAGCGCCGCTACTTCGAGTCGGTGGCGCCGTACGCCCGCCGTCTGATCCACCAGGTAGGCGCGCCGAAAGTCGGCGAGATCACCGGCCTGCCCCCGGCGGTCTCCCTCCAGCAGCGCCGCTCGACCCCCACCTCGCGCTCCTCGGTGGGGACGGTCACCAACCTCTCGAACTCCCTCCGGATGCTGTTCTCCCGAGCGGGCGACTACCCACCCGGCGCGGAACACCTCGACTCGGACGCCTTCTCCCCCAACACGGCGGCGGGCGCATGCCCGGAGTGCCACGGCCTGGGCCGGGTCCACCGCACCACCGAGGAGTCCCTCGTCCCCGACCCCTCCCTCTCGATCCGCGAGGGCGCGATCGCCGCGTGGCCGGGCGCCTGGCAGGGCAAGAACCTGCGCGACATCCTCGACACGCTCGGTTACGACGTGGACGTGCCGTGGCGCGAACTCCCCGCCGACGAGCGGAAGTGGATCCTGTTCACGGACGAGCAACCGGTGGTCACGGTCCACCCCATCCGGGACGCGGACCGCATCCAACGCCCGTACCAGGGCACGTACATGAGCGCCCACCGCTACGTCATGAAGACGTTCGCGGACACGAAGAGCCCCACCCTCCGCACCAAGACGGAACGCTTCCTGACGAGCTCCCCCTGCCCGGTCTGCGGAGGCAGCAGACTGCGCGCCGAGTCCCTGGCGGTGACGATCGCGGGCCGCACGATCGCCGACCTGGCCGCGCTGCCACTCGCGGAGTTGGCGAACACACTCCACGGCTCATCGGAGGCGGCACGCGTCCTCACCGAGGACCTCACCTCCCGCATCGCCCCGATCCTCGAACTCGGCCTCGGTTACCTCAGCCTGGACCGCGCGACCCCCACCCTCTCGGCAGGCGAGCTCCAACGCCTGCGCCTGGCAACCCAGTTGAGGTCCGGCCTCTTCGGTGTCGTCTACGTCCTGGACGAACCGTCCGCCGGCCTGCACCCCGCGGACACGGAGGCCCTGCTCACGGTCCTGGACCGGCTGAAAGCCGCGGGCAACTCGGTGTTCGTGGTGGAGCACCACCTGGACGTCATGCGCGCCGCCGACTGGCTGGTGGACGTGGGCCCGCTGGCCGGCGAGCACGGCGGACAGGTACTGCACAGCGGACCGGTGGCGGAGCTTGCGGCGGTGCAGGAATCGGCGACGGCCCGTTTCCTCTTCGACGACTCCCCCACGCCGCCCCGCGAAGTCCGTTCGCCACGAGGCGAGTTGAAGGTGGGCCCGGTGACGCGGCACAACCTGCGTGACGTGACGGCGGAGTTCCCCCTGGGCCTGTTCACAGCGGTAACCGGCGTCTCGGGCTCAGGCAAATCCACGCTGATCGGCGAGATCACCGAGGAACTCCCGGGCGTGGTCCGCCTGGTGTCGGTGGACCAGAAGCCGATCGGCCGCACCCCCCGCTCGAACCTGGCGACGTACACCGGCCTCTTCGACGTCGTCCGCAAGGTGTTCGCGTCGACGGACGAAGCACGCCAACGGGGTTACGGCGTAGGCCGGTTCTCCTTCAACGTGACGGGCGGCCGCTGCGAGACCTGCCAGGGCGAGGGCTTCGTCAGCGTCGAGTTGCTCTTCCTCCCCAGCACCTACGCGCCCTGCCCGGACTGCGGCGGGGCCCGCTACAACCCCGAGACGCTCCAAGTGACGTACCGCGAACGGAACATCGCGCAGGTCCTCGACCTGACGGTGGAGAGCGCGGCGGAGTTCTTCGCGGACACTCCGGCCGTGGCCCGCAGCCTGACCACACTCCTGGACGTGGGCCTCGGCTACCTCCATCTGGGCCAGCCGGCCACCGAGTTGTCCGGCGGCGAGGCCCAACGCATCAAACTGGCCGCGGAGTTGCAGCGCGGCCGACGCGGCCACACCCTCTACCTCCTCGACGAGCCGACAACCGGCCTCCACCCGGCCGACGTAGAGGTCCTCCTCCGCCAACTCCACGGCCTGGTCGACGCCGGCCACACCGTGATCGTGGTCGAGCACGACATGACGGTGGTGGCGGGGGCGGACTGGGTGATCGACTTGGGCCCCGGTGGAGGAGACGAGGGGGGCAGGATCGTGGCGGCGGGCCCGCCGAGGAAGGTAGCAGGGGCGAGCGACAGCGCAACGGCCCCCTACCTGGCAAACGCGCTGGCGTAGACGCCCTTCCTTTAGGGGCGCGGGGAACTGCGCGACCAGCCCCCACGCACCCGCGGCCAACCAACTACCTCTGAAGCCCGGCAACCCACTCCCGAGGCAACCCATAAGTGTCATGGAGGTAGCGAAAGTCCTCCTCACTCAACACCCCCCGAAACTCCGGCCGAGACAACACCCGCCGCCCCCGCTCAAGCAGTTGAGAGAACCGCCGCTCCTCATTCAGCAACACCCCTCGCACAGTGCCGGTACCAACAAGCTCCCCCGGCAAGTCGGACAACGTACGCGAGTCATCACCCCGCCACAGAACCGTGAGCAGCCGCCGAATCAACCGCCGCACCACATACCCACGCCCGGTGTTGGAAGGCCGTACCCCCTCCCCCAGGACGACAACACTCGACCGAAGATGATCACAGACCACCCGCATCGAGCGCTCGTCCAGCTCCCACAGCAGCGAAACCGTCCGCGTCCACGGCTCGAACAGATCCGTCTCATAGACCGACCGCCGCCCCTGAAGGACAGACACAAGCCGCTCCAACCCCATCCCGGTATCAACGCTCACCTGCCGCAACGGAACGAGCCCACCGTCCTCACCCCGCTCCAGCCGCATGTGCACGTGGTTCCAGATCTCCACCCAGCGCGAATCACTGGTCGGGGTCCCCTCCGGCGGCCCGTCCCCGGTCCAGAAAAAGATCTCCGAGTCAGGCCCACAGGGCCCCACAGGCCCGTTGGACCACCAGTTCTCGTCCCGGGTCGACTCAACCGGCACACCCAACTCCCGCCAGGTGTCCAGCGATTCAAGGTCGGGGCCCACCTGCTCATCGCCGCCGAAGACAGTGCCGTACAACCTCTCGCGCGGGATACCGAAGCCGTCCCGCAGCAGCTCGTACCCCCAACGCAGGCTCTGCGGATGGCCGTAGTCGCCCAACGACCATGAGCCGAGCATCTCGAACACGGTCAGATGGGTGAGGTCGCCGACCTCGTCGAGATCCGTGGTGCGCAGACAGCGCTGGACGTTGACGAGCCGCCGTCCCTGTGGATGCGGGCGGCCCTGGAGATACGGCGTGAGCGGGTGCATGCCGGACGTGGTGAAGAGGACCGGGTCCGAGGGCGGCGGCAGGAGCGAGCTGCCGGTGATCAGCTCGTGTCCGCGTTCGCGGTAGAAGTCGAGGAACGTACGGACGACGTCGTCGGTGTTCATGGCGGTGAGTCCTTCGTGGGTCGGGTGGAGACCGGAAGGGACCGCGGGGCAGCGCGCGAGGGGGCTGGAAACGACAAACCCGGCGGTCCGTTTCCGGCCGCCGGGAGAGGTCAGTGAGGTCAGATCACACGTCGGCGGCCGGCGAGCTGGTCGCTCGCGCGGTCGCGGTCGTGCCGGTGTGCTTGATGATCCTCATGGACACCACGCTAACAGGACGCCTCCGCGCCGTCCTGCGGATTTCCACCGGGGCCCGCGCCACCGACGTGCAGTGGTCCTGGTGCTGGGGCTGAGCCGTCACCCCGGCCTGCGCCGCATGGGCGAGGGAGCGGCGGTCGGAGTGGCTGCCGGGCGCTATGGTCTCGCCCACCTCCACCTCGGCGACGAGCCCACGCGTCGACACGACCCGCCACACCGAGGTGAGCAGGGAGTCGCTGCCGACGAAGGCGGGCACGGTGCTGGCGGTGCCGTCGGTCAGGTAGTGCAGGCCGACGGGCTGGACGGGGACTCCGGCGTCCAGCGCGGCCTGGAAGACGGCCCGCCGGAAGTGGCCCTGGGCCCGGCCGCACCAGGTGCTGCCCTCGGGGAAGACGGCGACCGCTCCGCCGGCGCGCAGGGCGCCCGCGATGGAGGCGACCGTCTCGGGCAGCGCGCGCAGCCGGTCGCGGTCGATGAACAGGGCGCCGCTGCCCGCGGTGAGTGTCCCGGCGACGGGCCAGTGCCGGATCTCGGCCTTGGCCAGCATGCGGGCCGGGCGTACGGCGGCCAGCAGCGGGATGTCCAGCCACGAGATGTGGTTGGCGACCAGCAGCAGCCCGCCGGTGGGCGTGGTGGTGCCGGTGATGCGGAGCCGGATGCCGGCGGCCCGGACGATCGTCCGGCACCACCAGCGCACCGCGCGGGCGGGGATCCGCCCGCCGATCGGGGTGAGTGCGGCCCCGGCGGCCACCACGACCAGGACCGCCATGAAGCGCAGCACGGCACGCGGTACGGCCGTGACGGACCCCTTCGACTCGATGCACGCCCTGGGGGTGCAGGGCGCGCTGGGCAGCCAGACGCTCATCACGCCGGGACGAGCGAGAGGAAGTGCCGCAAATAGCGCGGGTTGACCCGGCGCATCGACAGCAGCACGTACAGGTCGGCGACCCCGAAGTCCGGGTCGTGGGCGGGCTCGCCGCACACCCAGGCGCCGAGGCGGACGTATCCGCGCAGCAGCGGCGGGAGTTCGACGCGTCCGGCGGGGCGGGTCACGCCGTCGGCACTCCAGGGCAGCAGCGGTCGTACCCGGAACTCCTCCGGGGCGAGGTGCTTGGCGCTGACCCGGTCCCAGGTGCCGGCGGCGAGGGCGCCACCGTCGGCGAGCGGGATGGAGCAGCAGCCGGCGAGCCACTCGTGGCCGCGGTCGACCATGTAGCGGGCTATACCGGCCCAGATGAGGCCGATGACTGCGCCGTCGCGGTGGTCGGGGTGGACGCAGGAGCGGCCGACCTCGACGAGGCCCGGGCGGATCGAGTCGAGGGGGGCGAGGTCGAACTCGCTCTCCGAGTAGAGCCGCCCGGCGACCGCGGCGCGCTCGGGCGGCAGCAGCCGGTAGGTGCCGACCACCTGCCCGGTGACCGTGTCGCGGACGAGGAGGTGGTCGCAGTAGGCGTCGAAGGCGTCGACGTCCAGGCCGGGCTGCGGGCTGGAGAGGTGGGCGCCCATCTCCCCGGCGAAGACGTCGTGCCGCAGCCGCTGCGCGGCACGCACATCGTCCTCGTCGCGGGCGAGCGTGACGGTGTAGCGGGTCGGCGCGTCGGGCTGCGAGGGACGGTCGAGGGTGGAAACGCCGGTCATGGCTCTCCCTGATCACGGGCCGGGTTCGGCGGGGGGAACTGGCTGGCCGGTTCCGTACGTCCAGCCGCAACAGTTCTTCCTACGCCGGGCGTCCTGCGCGTGACCTGTGCCCGGAGCCGGGATGTGGGGTTGTTGAACGGCGTCCTCACGCCCCGGCGCTCAACACCTGGCGTTCACTCGGGCGCGGTCCGGCGGTGTCCCGGAGCGGCGGCCGACGGCCGTAAGCCGTCAACGACGGGGGTCCGGTGGGAGTTCCCTCATCTTCTCAACCGGTCGAAAATGCCTGGCGGGACCGGGGATGAGCACCACTCCCGGTCCCGCCCGTCCGCATCTTGTCGGCGAACGTTCTTGTGCCCTAAGGGAGTTCGTGGGGGAGTTCAGCGCTTGGCCGCCTTGCGGGTGGCCCGCAGCCATTCCTTGTTCATGCCGGTGATGGAGACCAGCGGGATGCCCTTCGGGCAGGCGGTGGCGCATTCGCCGGCGAGGGTGCAGCCGCCGAAGCCCTCGTCGTCCATCTGCGCGACCATGTCGAGGACGCGGGTCTCGCGCTCGGGGGCGCCCTGTGGAAGGACGTTGAGGTGGTTGATCTTGGCGGAGGTGAAGAGCATCGCGGCCCCGTTCGGGCACGCGGCGACGCACGCTCCGCAGCCGATGCACTCGGCGTGCTCGAAGGCGAAGTCGGCGTCCGGTTTGGGGACGGCGGTGGCGTGCGCCTCGGGGGCGGCTCCGGTCGGGGCGGTGATGTAGCCGCCGGCCTGGATGATCCGGTCGAAGGCCGAGCGGTCGACCACGAGGTCCTTGACGACCGGGAACGCGGAGGCGCGCCACGGTTCGATGTCGATCGTGTCGCCGTCCTCGAAGGACCGCATGTGGAGCTGGCAGGTGGTGGTGCGCTCCGGGCCGTGGGCGTCGCCGTTGATGACGAGGGAGCAGGCGCCGCAGATGCCCTCGCGGCAGTCGTGGTCGAAGGCGACCGGGTCCTCGCCCTTGAGGATGAGTTCTTCGTTGAGGGTGTCGAGCATCTCCAGGAACGACATGTCCGTGGAGATTCCGTCCACTTGGTAGGTGGACATGGCGCCTTCGGCGTCGGCGTTCTTCTGCCGCCAGACGCGCAGGGTGAGCTTCATGCGTAGCTCCGCTGAGTGGGGTGGACGTACTCGAAGACCAGGTCTTCCTTGTGCAGTACGGGAGATGAGCCGGTCCCGGTGAACTCCCAGGCGGCCGCATAGCTGAACTCCTCGTCCCTGCGCTCCGCTTCGCCGTCCGGGGTCTGCGACTCCTCGCGGAAGTGCCCGCCGCAGGACTCGGCGCGGTTGAGTGCGTCGAGGCACATCAGCTCGGCGAGTTCGAGGTAGTCGACGATCCGGTTCGCCTTCTCCAGGGACTGGTTGAACTCCTCGCCGGTGCCGGGGACTTTGATCCGCCGCCAGAACTCCTCGCGGATCTGCGGGATCCGTTCCAGCGCCTTGCGCAGTCCGCTGTCGGTGCGGGCCATGCCGCAGAACTCCCACATGAGTTCGCCGAGTTCGCGGTGGAAGGAGTCGGGGGTGCGGTCGCCGTCCACCGCGAGGAGGAGGTTGAGGCGGTCCTCGGTCTCCGCCAACACCTCCTGTACGGCGGGGTGTTGGACGCCGATCTCCTCGTGTCCGGGGTTCCGCGCGAGGTAGTCGTTGATCGTCGCCGGGAGGACGAAGTAGCCGTCCGCGAGGCCCTGCATCAGCGCGGAGGCGCCGAGGCGGTTGGCGCCGTGGTCGGAGAAGTTGGCCTCGCCGATCGCGAACAGGCCCGGGATCGTGGTCTGGAGGTCGTAGTCGACCCAGAGTCCGCCCATCGTGTAGTGCACGGCGGGGTAGATCCGCATCGGGACCGTGTACGGGTCCTCGGCGGTGATCCGGGCGTACATGTCGAAGAGGTTGCCGTACTTCTCCTCGACGGCCTTCCGCCCCAACCGCCCGATGGCGTCGGCGAAGTCGAGGTAGACGCCCTGCCCGCCGGGGCCGACGCCCCTGCCCTCGTCGCACACGTTCTTCGCGGCGCGGGAGGCGATGTCGCGGGGCACGAGGTTGCCGAAGGCCGGGTAGATGCGCTCCAGGTAGTAGTCGCGCTCGTCCTCGGGGATCTGGTTCGCGGGGCGCGTATCGCCCTTGGCCTTCGGCACCCAGATCCGGCCGTCGTTGCGCAACGACTCGCTCATCAGCGTGAGTTTGGACTGGTGGTCGCCGGTGCGCGGGATGCAGGTCGGATGGATCTGTGTGAAGCACGGGTTGGCGAAGAGCGCGCCGCGCCGGTGCGCGCGCCAGACGGCGGTGGCGTTGGAGTTCATGGCGTTCGTCGACAGGTAGAAGACGTTGCCGTAGCCGCCGCTGGCGAGGACGACGGCGTCCGCGAAGTAGGTGTCGATACGGCCCGTGATGAGGTCGCGAGCGACGATTCCGCGTGCCTTTCCGTCTACGACGATCAGGTCGAGCATCTCGGTGCGCGGGTGCATCTCGATGTTGCCGGCGGCGATCTGCCGGGACAGGGCCTGGTAGGCGCCGAGGAGGAGTTGCTGCCCTGTCTGGCCGCGGGCGTAGAAGGTCCGCGACACTTGCACGCCGCCGAAGGAGCGGGTGTCGAGCAGGCCGCCGTACTCCCTCGCGAACGGCACGCCCTGGGCCACACACTGGTCGATGATCTCGACCGAGATCTGCGCCAGGCGGTGGACGTTGGACTCCCGCGCCCTGAAGTCGCCGCCCTTGACGGTGTCGTAGAAGAGGCGATGGACGGAGTCGCCGTCGTTGCGGTAGTTCTTCGCCGCGTTGATGCCGCCCTGGGCGGCGATCGAGTGGGCGCGGCGCGGGGAGTCCTGGTAGCAGAACTGGACGACGTGGTAGCCCTGTTCGGCGAGGGTGGCGCCCGCCGAACCGCCCGCGAGGCCGGTGCCGACGACGATCACCGTGTGTTTGCGTCGGTTGGCGGGGTTGACCAGTTTGGCCTCGAAACGGCGGGTGTCCCAGCGCTCATTGATGGGGCCTGTCGGGGACTTGATGTCGGCGACGGGTTCCCCGGTCGTGAAGTCGGCGTATTCAAGGGCCATTTCAGCTCACCACTCCGGTCATGACGCCCACGGGTACGGCGATGAAGCCGGCCGTGAGCAGCAGCGCGAGGACATTGGCGACGGTCTTCAGGGCACGGTCGCGGCTGCGGTTGCCCGCGCCGAGGGTCTGGGCGGCGCTCCAGAAGCCGTGCCGGACGTGCAGGCCGAGGGCGAGCATCGCGACGATGTAGATGACGTCGCCGTACCAGGTGGAGAAGGTGTCCACGACGTTCTGGTACGGGTGGCCCTCCTGGAAACCGCCCGAGTGCACGGTGCCTGTCGTCAGGTCGAGGATGTGCCAGACGATGAACAGGGCGAGGATGATGCCGCCCCAGCGCATGGTGCGGGTGGCGTAGCTCGCCCGGCGTTTCTTGTGGACGTACTTGCTGGGGCGCGCCTTGATGTCGCGGCGGCTGAGCTGGTACGCGGAGACGGCGTGGGCGACCACGGCGACGACGAGGACGATCCGGACGAGCCAGAGCGTCCACTCGTAGTGCATGAAGGGTTCGCCGACGGTGCGCAGCCAGTGGGCGTAGTGGTTGAACTCGCCCGCGCCGAAGAAGATCTTCAGGTTTCCGATCATGTGGACGACCAGGTACAGCAGCATGATCAGGCCGCTGACCGCCATCACTGTCTTCTTGCCGACGGAGCTGTCCCACACCGTGCGCGCCATCGACGGCCGTCGGTCCGTCCGCGTTGCCAGAGCCATGTCTACGGACGCTAGACGCCCGATACCCGATCGGTCCAAGACATGGTCTGCCTGGTTTCCATAGGCTGCGACTATCATTGGTGCATGCAGTTCCAGCAGCTCCAGTACTTCGTGGCGGTCGCCGAGACCCGGCACTTCACCCGGGCCGCCGATCTGGTCCATGTCGCGCAGCCCTCGCTGTCCCAGCAGATCAAGGCGCTGGAGCGGGAGCTGGGCGCGGATCTGTTCCTGCGGGCCCGCGGCAACATCACGCTCACGGACGCGGGCGAGGCACTGCTGCCGCTGGCCCGGCGCATCCTGGCGGACGCGGACACGGCCCGGCACGAGGTGCAGGAACTGGCCCAACTCCGAAGCGGGCGGATCAGGTTGGGCGCGACCCCGAGCCTGTGCACAGGCCTGCTCCCGGACGTGCTGCGCGCCTTCCACGACCGCTATCCGGGCATCCGGCTGCTGATCGAGGAGGGCGGTTCGCACGATCTCGTACGCGAACTCGCGCGCGGCGCCCTCGACTTGGCGTTGGTGGTCCTGCCGTTGCCCACCCCCTCACCGGCGTTGACGACGGTGGAACTGCTGCGCGAGGACCTGGTGGTGGTGTCGTCGCCGGAGGCGTCCGTACCGGGGCGCGGCCGGACGGTACGGATCTCCGACCTGGAGGGCGAGCGCCTGGTCATGTTCCGGCACGGCTACGACCTGCGCGAACTGACCGTCGCCGCATGCCGCGCCGAGGGCTTCGAACCGGACTTCGCGGTGGAGGGCGGCGAGATGGACGCGGTCCTCGGCTTCGTCCGGGCGGGGCTCGGCGTGGCCGTAGTCCCGCGCATGGTCGCGACCAAGTCCGGGCGCGGGCTGCGGGTGACCCCGCTGGCCCGTCCCGGACTGCACCGGACGATCGCCCTCGCACACCGCAGCGATGTGGCTCCGCCGCGGGCGGCGAGGGAGTTGCAGCGGATGTTGTTGGAGCGGTGAGGTGAGCTGCGCGGGCTCGGCGGGGGGCTGTTGCGGATGCCGGTTGTACCGGGAAGCGTGGGCTGCGCGGACTCGGGAGGCGGCGGGCGCGGATGGCGGCTGTGGAAGCGGTGAACTCCGCGACCTCGGCCGGACCCTCACCGGATGCCACGGAAGCTGCGAGCCGCAGCGCCTCGCCCGGGCGCTGTCGCTGATGCCCGGCTCAGCAGGCGCTACGGGAGCCGCCGGCCTACCGGGCACACGAGGGCGCGGGCGCCAGATGCGCTGGCCGCCCTGGAAGCGGCGAACACCGCGAACTCGGCGGGACCCTGACGCGGATGCCGTGGGAGCGGTGGGCCGCAGAGCCTCACGCGGGCGCTACGGCCGAAGCCGATCGTGGCAGGTATGGCGGGAGCCTCCGGCTCAGCCGGGCGTCGGCGCGGGCGTCAGGTGTGGCCGGGGCTGCGGGAGCGGTGGGCCAGGTGGTTCCATCCGGACGCCAGTGCCGAGGGCGGTTGTGGCAGCCGTCGTAGAAGCAGCGGCAACCGGGCGCCGGCGTACGGGAGTTCGTCGGCCGTCGGCACCCGGCCGGTTCACCAGGTCGGGATGAATCCGCCGTCGATCACGAGGTCGCTGCCGGTGAGGTTGGCCGCGCGGTCGCCGGCGAGGAAGAGGACCACGTCGGCGATCTCGGCGGGCTTGGAGAAGCGGCCGGTGACGGTGGCGCCGGCGGCCTGGGCCGCGACCTCGGCCGGGGTGAGGCCGGTGGCGGCCGACACGGTCTCGGCCACGCCACCGCCGCCGAGCCACAGCTCCGTCTCGACCGGGCCGGGGCTGACGGTGTTGACGCGGATGCCCTTGGGGCCGGCCTCCTTGGACAGTGCCTTGGAGAAGGCGACCAAGGCGGCCTTGCCCGCGCTGTAGTCGATGACCAGTGGGTCGGGCAGGGTGGCGTTGACCGAGCCGATCGTGACCACGGAGCCCTTCCCGGCGGCCAGCATCAGGGGCAGGGCGGCCCGGGTGACGCGTACCGCCGTGAGGAGGTTCAGGTCGAGGGTGCGCTGCCAGTCCTCGTCGGTCACGGACAGGAAGCCGCCGGTGCGCGGCGGTGCCGTGCCGACGTTGTTCACCAGGATGTCCACGCGCCCGTCCGCCGCCTCGACCAGCCGCTCGGCGGCACCGGGTTCGGCCAGGTCCACGGCCACCCAGGTGACGGGGAACTCCTTGACCAGCGCGTCCAGCCCCTCGGTGGTGGTGCGCGACCCGGCGACGACGGTGGCGCCCGCCCCGGCCAGCGCCGCCACGACCGCCAGCCCGATGCCCTTGCTGGCGCCCGTCACCACGGCGGTCCTGCCCTGCAGTTCGGTACTCATCGAGCCCAACTCCTTCAGCGATATGCGACGAGATGCGCGAGAGACAGGTGGCTGTTCGTCCGCCACGCAGGCATCCTCTCCCGCCGACGCCCCTCGCACAGGTCCTAGTCGATGTCCGGCGGCACCGGAGTCCCCTGGTGGTAGAACATCCGCCAGCCCGTCGCCTCGTCGCGCTTCCGCCACAGGGACGTGCGGCGGGCACGGCGGCCGGCGAAGTCCGTCTCGTACCTGAGCTGCACCAGGCCCGGGGCCAGGACGATGCCCGTGATGGCCGACGGGACGTAGCGGGGACCGTCCGCCGCGCTGCCCGCGTGCTCGGGCAGCCAGGCCAGCATGTGGTCGTACGTGTAGTGCCGGCCCGAGTCGCCGACCTCGACGTACTCGGGGTCCAGCAGCCGGACGGCCTCACTGCGGGAGGAGCGGACGGCCGGATCCATGAGGGCCAGTTCGCCCTCGATCGCCTTGTTCACGTCGTCCGACGCAGGTGCTTCTCGATTCACCCGCACATGATCACCCGCGAACCCGGCCCTCCCGCAACCGGCTTACGCCCTCACCCCGTCGCGTCCACCAGCGCCAGGTCGTGCAGTCGCTCCGGCGGGCCCGGGCGGGCGTAGTACCAGCCCTGGGCCGTGTCGCAGCCCAGTATCCGCAACTGCTCGGCCTGCGCGCCCGTCTCGACGCCCTCGACCGTCACCGTGAGGTTCAGGCTGTGGGCGAGGGAGACGATGCCCTCGACGATCTTGAGGTCGACGGGGTCGGCCGGGAACTGCTGCATGCTCTGGGTGAAGGAACGGTCCAGCTTGAGGATGCTGACCGGCAGCCGGCGGAGGTTGGCCAGGTTCGAGTAGCCGGTGCCGAAGTCGTCCAGGGCGATGTCGACGCCCATCTCGGCGAGGCGCCGCAGCGGCTTCAGGAGGTCGTCGTCGGCGCCGATCAGCGCCGACTCGGTGACCTCCAGGCAGAGCGCGTCGGGGGCGACGCCGGTGCGCTCCAGGATGTCGACGGTGTCCTGGACCAGGCCGGGGTGGGTGAGCTGGCAGGGCGAGAGGTTGACGTTGATGCGCAGGGGGATGTCGTCGCCGTAGGTCTCACGCCAGGCGCGGGCCTGCCGTACGGACTGTTCCAGGACCCAGCGGCCCAACGGGACGATCAGACCGGTGTGTTCGGCGAGCGGGATGAAGCGGTCGGGGCCCAGCACGCCGTGCTGCGGGTGCAGCCAGCGGACCAGGGCCTCGGCGCCGCGCACGCTGCCGTCGCCGAGGTGGACCAGCGGCTGGTACTCGATGAAGAACTCGTTGCGGTCCAGGGCCGCCGGAAGTGCCGTCGTCAGGCCGTGGCGCGTGATCGCGCGGGCGTCGGCCTCCGGGTCGGCGAGTTCGAAGCGGTTGCCGCCCGCCGACTTGGCGCGGTACATGGTGATGTCGGCGCTGCGCAGCACCTCCGCGGGGCCGCGCTCGCCTGCCGGGCCCTCGACGATGCCGATGGAGCCGCGCACGGTGAGGTCGCGGCCGTCGATGCTGACGGGGGTGATCAGCGCGTTCATGATGCGGCCCGCGAGCTCGTCGACCTCGCGCTCGGTGTCGGGGCCGGTGGTCAGCGCGACGAACTCGTCGCCGCCGAGCCGGGCGACCATCTCGCCGGGTGCGGTCGCACACGACTGCAGCCGGTCGGCGACCTCGACGAGCAGCCGGTCGCCGGCCGCGTGGCCGAGACTGTCGTTGATGGTCTTGAAGCCGTCGAGGTCGAGGTAACACAGGCCGAACCGCTGGTTGTTGCCCGCGCCGAGCGCCTTCTCCAGGCGTTCGAAGAACAGGGTGCGGTTCGGGAGGCCGGTGAGGGCGTCGTGGGTCGCCTCGTAGCGCAGCCGCAGGTTGAGCAGCCGCCGCTCGGTGGTGTCCTCCATGAGGGCGAGCTGGTACTGCGGGTTGCCGTCCGCGTCACGCAGCAGGGAGACCGTGAGGTTGGTCCACAGGACCGTTCCGTCAGGCCGGTAGAACGCCTTCTCGACGTGGTAGTGCTCGCGCTCGCCGCGGACGAGTTCGTCGTAGAGGGTCCAGGTCTGGGGGGCGTCGTCCGGGTGGGTCCACTCGCGGACGTTGCGGCCGCCCATGGTCTGGTCGTTGACGCCGAACATGCGCAGCAGCGCGCCGTTGACCTGGAGGATGTTGCCGTCGAGGTCGGCCATGCCGATCCCTATGGCCGCGCCCTCGAAGACCGCGCGGAAGCGGGCCTCGGTCGCGTGCAGGGCCTGGGCGACGACGCCCTGGGCCTGGAGGGCGGCCACGGAGATGGCCTCCTGCTCGGCCAGCGTGCGCTCACGGAGTGCCTGGGCGAAGCCGGCGGCCATGGCGTGCTGGAGGCGGGCCGAGCGGATCCGCAGGTCCTCCTGGGAGCCGTCGCCGCCGCAGTAGAGCACCAGGTAGGCGTCGACGCACTCCAGGGTGCGGCTGAGGGCGTCGGGGTCCGTGCAGTGCGCGGAGACGAGGGCGGCGCCGACCGCCTTGCCCTCCTCGGCCTCGAAGGTCCTGGCGCGCAGCGCCTCGCTCAACCGCCGTGCCAGCGGCAGGAGCAGTTCCTCGAACTCGGGCCGGGTCAGCGATGTGGAGGTCGCCGGGAACACCGCCCGGCTCCAGATGGTCGCGAACCTGCGCAGTCTGCCCTCCGGCCCGTCCGGCTCGGCGATCACGCCGCGCGTCCTACGCCGGCGAATCCGGAGAAGGAGTACGGATCCTCGTCCTCCAGCACTGTGTCCGGCCGCCACTCCGGCATCGGCACCAGTCCCGGTTCCACCATGTCGTACCCCTCGAAGAACCGCGCGATCTCGTCGCGCGAGCGCATGATCAGCGGATTGCGAATGTCCTTGTACACGTCCACCGCGCCCTCTGCCCGCTCCGGTGGCAACGGGATTCCCTCGTACGAGGCATGGGTGAGGATCAGCAGGCTGCCGGGCGCGAGTGCCTCGCGCAGCTGTGCCACCGCTCCGTACGGGTCGTCCGCGTCTTCCACGAAGTGCAGTATGGCAACGAGAAGCAGCGCCACTGGCCGATTCACGTCGATCAGCCGCCGCACCTCGGCGCTCGCCAGGATCTCCTGGGGCTTGCGGAGGTCGGCCGCGACGACGTCCGCGGTCTCGTTGCCGGCCAGGACGGCCTGACTGTGCGCGACCGCCACCGGGTCGTGGTCGACGTACATGACACGGGCGCCGGGGCTGGCCGCCTGGGCCACCTCGTGGACGTTACCGAAGGTGGGAATTCCGGAGCCGATGTCGAGGAACTGGGTGATGCCCTCGGCGGCCGCGAATCGTACGGCGCGACGCATGAACGCCCGGTTGGCCTGCATGATCTTGGGAAGTCCCGGGAGGAACTCCATGGCCTTGCGGGCCGCTTCCCGGTCGACCTCGAAGTTGTGCGAACCGCCCAGGTAGTAGTCGTAGATACGCGAAACGCTCGGCACCGAGATGTCGATGCTTCGTGGTGCCCAGGCGGGACGCTCCATGTATCTCTCCAAGGCGTAGGCGATCCGGTGTTCGAGCTGAGGCTACTGATCGCCCGCCAAAGGGTCGAGCGGAAACGGAAATTGACCATCCGTTCCCGTTGATTGCCGGTGGCACGTGCCGAATTGACGTGCGGGACATGCGGAGAAGCGCGGAGAATGCCGGAATTGCTGCATGGAATACGCCAAAGCGGCCCGCCCCCTCCGTGCGGTGCGGAGGGGGCGGACCTGGGGTCGCGCGCGCTGCTGTGTTGTTCGGCATTTCTGTCGCTTGCCCGCGACCCTCCCTTCCGCGTTTCGGTTGCCGAGTGGGCGGGGGGCGATCAACCCTGGGGAGGTTCTCGCTACTCCGCGGGCGCGCCGACCGGCTTGCCTTCAGGGGAGACGGCGTACCAAGTGCCGCCCACGCCCTGTCCGTTGGTCTGTCCGGCGGCCGTGTCACCGGAGAAGGTGTAGATGGGCCAGCAGTTGACGGTCATCTGCTTGACGCCGTCGGGCCGGGTGAAGCCCATGAGGCCCTTCTTCTGCACGCCCTTGGTGTCGTTCGCCGAGACGATGCCCACGGCCGGCCACTTGTCCGCGCAGGCGCCGAGGCAGTTCGAGACGGACTTCGGCCATGCCTTGTCCTTGAGGAAGCGGTAGACCGTGTGGCCGTTCTTGTCGACGACGATGTCACCGAGCTTGGCGTCCTTGCGGACGGAGAGGCCGGGCAGCGAGGCGAGGGTCGCCTTCTTGCCGTCGGGGGCGAGCGCGTACCATTTGCCGCCCACGCCCTGGCCGTTGACGTCACCGGCGTTGACGTCCTTGGCGTAGCGGTAGGCGGGCCAGCCGCCGATGGTCAGCTGCTTGGTGCCGTCGGTGCGGGTCACCTCGCCGAGGAGGGCCTTGTCGATACCGGCGCCGGCCGTGGCGTCGTCCGCGGGAACCGGCGGCCAGGCGGTGGCGCAGTCGCCGTCGCAGTTCGACTTGGGGGGATTGGCCGTGTCGGCGTCGAAACGGTAGAGGGTGAGGCCGGCGCCGTCGCTCAGCACCTTGCCGAGGTCGGGGTTGTTGGCAACGGTCAGCTGGCCCGCGGGTTCGGCGGCAGCGGCCTGCTGGCCGTCCGCGCCGTAGCCGTTGCCGGCACCGGTGCTGGCGCTCGCCGTGGCACCGACGCTTCCGTAACCTCCGGCCGCCGCCGTGGCACCGACGTTCTGTGCCGCAGAGGAAGGCGTGGTCACATTTTCCGAACCGCACGCCGCCGTCAACGCCATGACGGACACGGCCGTCGCCGCGAGTGAGGCGCTCCGCCAGGAGGTCTTCATCGTCAACTCCCCATAATCACCTGGATGTTGCAGCGCCCGTCTGTGCCGCCGCACGGTCCTAGGTACGGGTGGGGACCACGGAAGTGTTCAACCGCCGCACAAATTTCTTTCCGACCCCTGTGACACGGCGGCGCCGTCTCGTACGCCCGTGCGCATCCGGCCATCTCCGACGGTCGGCGCGTCAAACGGCCGCACCCCGCCTTCCACTCCTTCGGGGCAATCCTCCCGCGCCCCGGCGCGCCCCCGCCCGCGAGGCCTCATGATCTCCGTCGTGCATGGACCCGAACCGACCCGAACCGCCCTCGCCGCAAGGGTGTTGACCCTGGTGACGCTGACCTGGCTGCTGGCGGGCGCACCGGCGGGCCTGGCAGCGGCCGACGCGTGTGCGTACGCCTCGACGGGGCCGGACGGCACGGAGGCGGTGGCGGTGGCCGGCGGCGACTGGCCGACTCCCCCGGTCTGCCCGAAGCCGACCCCGCCGCCACCCTGCCCGTCCCCGACGCCCACTCCGCCACCACCGAAGCCGACACCGCCTCCCCCGCCGAAGCCCACCCCGACCCCGACGCCCAAGCCGCGGCCCACGCCGAAGCCCACCCCGCCACCGCCGGCCCCGGCGCCGCGCCCGGCCCCGGCGGCTCCGCCGCCCCGGGCGACCCCGACCCCGACGCCCACTCCGACGCCCACTCCGACGCCGACTCCGACGCCGACTCCGACTCCGACTCCGACTCCGACTCCGAAGCCATCTCCCAAGCCCACCCCGCATCCCTCGGCGGCCCCGGTGAGTTATCCGCAGTACCACGCCCAGCCGCGTCCGCGGCCGGCCACCAACCGGACGCCGCCGGTCGTCTACGTCCTGCTCATCACCCTGCCCGCGGTGGTCGCCATCGTCGCGCTGCGTCCACGCTGATCCCCGGAGGAACCTCTTGTCGGAATGGCTTGTTCTCGTCCTCGCGATGGCGGCGGCCTGTGTCGTCGTCGTCATCATCACGTTCCTGCGCGAACGTTCGGCGTCCGAGGACGAGGACCCCAGCGAGACCCCGGACGTCATCGAGTACATGACGATGTGGATCGGCGTGGTGTACGCCATCGTCCTGGGCCTCGCGATCGCCGGTGTCTGGGAGGCCCGCAGCGCCGCCCAGGACCACGTACAGGCGGAGGCACAGGCGCTGCACGAGGTCTCGGAGCGGGTCCAGGCCTATCCGCCGGACGCCCGCGACCGTATCCGGGCCGACGTCAACGCCTACGTCTCACAGGTCGTCGACGTCGAGTGGAAGACGATGGCCGACCACGAGAAGCTCACCCAGCGCGGGACCGACCTCCTCGACCGCATCCGTCAGGATGTCACCGCCTACCAGCCGAAGACGGACTTCCAGGCACAGGCCTACCAGCCGCTCGTCGATCAGGTGGCCGCCGCGGACCAGGCACGCAACGCCCGCGCGGACTCCACCGGGGCGACCATGCCCTCGGTGGTGTGGTTCGGGCTGCTCGCCGGGGCCGTGATCACCATCGGCATGGTCTTCGCGCTGCAGATCCGGCGTACGACACGGGAGCTGATCCTGGCCGGGCTGTTCTCGGCGCTGATCGCCTTCCTGCTGTTCCTGATCTGGGACTTCGACGCGCCGTACAGCCGCGGCATCACGGCCTCGGCGCAGCCGTTCCTGAACCTCTTCCCGCACCTCAAGGACTGACGGCCCCTCACCGGAGCCGGTCAGCGGGGGACGTCCGCCACGCCGCGGGCGTCCCCCGGTCGCACGAACGGTGTCCCCTGTGCGGCCCACATCGTTGCCCCATTCGCGCGACTGCGATCGCGGGAGCGCACACATGTTCCTAGCGTTTCGGTCATCGAGGTGCATTTACGGCGCAAGCGGAAAAGGTCCGCTGCTGCTCCTCGGGGACCCGGAGGAACCACCATGCGCGCGATACGCGTCGCTTCGGCCGCACTGCTGGGCATCAGCGCCCTCGCCCTGTCCGCGCCGGTCGCCGTCGCGAAGGGCGACGGCAACCACAACATCACGCCGTTCGGCTTCAGCGTCCTGCCCTCGACGATCGCGGCGGGCGGCCAGGTGACCCTGCAGCTCGACCGGGACCAGGGCGGCTGCAAGGGCTCCGCCACGGTCTCCTCCGGGGTCTTCGACACCGTCAGGATCTCGCCGGGGCAGTCCTCGGCGTCGGCGATGGTCGACTGGGACGCCAGGCCGGGCGCGGTGTACCAGGTGACGTTCACGTGTGACGGCGTGAGCGGCTCCACGGGTCTGACCATCGCCTCGGGCCGCACGAACAACAACATCCAGCCGCTCCAGCCGGCCCAGCAGATTCCGCGAGGGGTGCACGCCGGTGAGGGCGGCAGCATCGCCGGCTTCGACCTCAAGGAGCTCGGCATCGGCGCGGCCCTCATCGCGGGCTCGGTGGGCGCGGCCTACCACTTCTCGCGCCGGCGCACCGGAGAGGACGGCGCCTGACCGCAACCGCCACCCGCACAGGCCTTCGCCCCGGAACCCGCAAGGGTCCGGGGCGAAGGCCTGTCACATGCGCCTGAACTCCGAAGGGGAGGAGGTCAGATCCCGCGCTCGGTGCGGCGGCGCATCCAGAACACCCCGCCACCCACGACGGCCGCGGCGACCAGGCCGCCGCCGATCGCCATGTCGGTCGGCGTCGCCCCGGCGCTGCTGCTGCCGCCGAGTCCGCCGCGGACACCGCCGATGACGGTGTAGGCGGAGTCACGGGTCAGCGAGGAGCCGTTGGAGCAGCGGACCGTGATGCTGTACGAGCCCGGGGTGGCCGACCGGCTGATCCTGGCCGTTCCGCTGGACGTCGTACCGGAGCCGCCGAGCAGGGAGAGGTTGGCGGGGCGTTCGAACCCCGGTGAGGTGGCGATGGCGTTGCCGCCGCTGAAGCAGCCGTCGACCGTGACGGTGAGCTGTCCGCCGCGGGCGATCACGCTGGGCAGGGCGACGATGTTGCTGGGGCTGGCGCCCATGCCGTCCGCGACGGCCACCGGGGCGGCGAGCCCCAGGACGGCCACCGCGGCACCGGCGGCAGCCAGGGCACGAGTTGTACGCATGTCATCCTCCGCGGAAGGCGCCCCGGGACCCGTCCCCGGTCGATCGGCGAGAAAACGCCTCCCAGACGCACCCTCAGATGCCTTGCACGCGCTCGCATTTCGAGAATGGTCCGTCCTGGTGAGAGGACACGCCGGAGGAAAAGCGCACAATCGGATATTGCCGCAGGTCACGGACCGTCAGAAAATTCCTGCGGGCGTCAACTCGTATGGCGCACATAAGGATGTCCGGGCCACCCGTTCGCGCTTTCCCCGTCGCCGGTTCCGGCTTCGGGACTTAGCGTTCTCGTATGCGCGATTGACGGGGCGACGGCCGCGTCGAGAGGGGATGGCGAATGTCTGCGTCGGAGCTGTCCGAGCTTGCCGAAGAGGAGGAGCGGCAGAAGAAGCGCGCCCCGTGGGGAGTGATAGCGCTTGTTCTGCTGACCGGTCTCGCGCTCATTCGGAATGGTTCGGGGGAGTTCGACGTGGGACCGCCGCAGCCGGCGACGGCGGCCGCCGCGGACGCCCGTACCGGCCACACCACGTTCGGCAAGGTCCCGGCCCCGCTGCCGTACTCCGTCGCCGACCGGGTGCGGATCCCCGCGATCCGGGTCGACGCCCCGGTCATGCCGGTGGGCCTGGACGCGGACGGCTGGGTGGGCGCTCCGCCGCCGGAGGACCCGAATCTGGCGGGCTGGTTCACCGGCGCCGTCTCCCCCGGCGAAAAGGGCACGGCGGTCGTCGTCGGCCACGTCGACAACAAAATGGGCCCCGCCGTGTTCTACGGCCTGGGGGCCCTCAAGAAGGGAAATCGCGTCGAGGTCGAGCGCAAGGACGGAAAGACGGCCGTATTCGAGATCTACGGCATCGAGGTCTTCGAGAAGAAGGACTTCCCCGGCGACCGCGTCTACGCGTCCAAGGGAACTCCGGAGCTCCGCGTCATCACCTGCGGCGGCGGTTTCTCCAAGCAGAACGGCTACGACGGGAACGTCGTCGTCTTCGCCCGCCTGGTCGAGGTCCGCTGAGCGTTTCCCCGACCGGGCGGGCGAAGGCCTGTCAGGTGGTGGTGCGGCGGCGTGGCAGCGTCATGTGGTAGCCGGAGTCCAGAAGGTGCGGCAGGTATTCGCGCAGCGCCTTCACGCTCTGGGTCCGGTCGCCCCCGGCGTCGTGCGAGAGCACCACGACGCCGGGGGCGGCGCCGTCCTCGACCGCGTTGACGATGTGGGGGACGCCGGGGGTGTCCCAGTCGAGGGTGTCGACGGTCCACGCGAGGGGTTCCATGCCCAGCTCGGAGCCGAGCTGGAAGGCGGCCCGGTTCCAGGCGCCGTAGGGGGCGCGGAACCACTGCGGGCGCTCCCCGTAGGCGTCCTCGATGACGTCGCTGGTGCGTTCCATCTCCGAGCGGATCTGACCGCGGGTCATCTTGGTGAGCAGCGGGTGCGACCAGGTGTGGTTGCCGACGACGTGGCCCTCGTCGGACATCCGGGCCAGCAGGTCCCGGTTCCAGTCGGCCATCTCGCCGCACACGAAGAACGTGGCGCGGACGTCGTACTCGGCGAGGGTGTCGAGGATGTGCGGGGTGTAGCGGGGGTCGGGTCCGTCGTCGAAGGTCAGGACCATGGTGTTGCCGCGTCCGGACATGCGCAGGAAGGGTTCGTGCCGTACCGGGACGTGGGCGAGGGTGGTGTGGGGCGCGCCGTAGCCGGCCACGGGCTGGAGGCGGTAGGCGGAGGGTTTGCGCGCGAGGCGCGGTGGGGGCCCGGCGGCGGGGGCGGCGGCCTTGGCGGGGGCGTCGTCCGCGAGTCCGGAGTACAGCAGACCGGCGGTGCCGGCCGCCCCGACGGCAGCGGCGCCGGCGAGCAGGGCCCGTCGGCGCGTGAGCGACTGATCCTTCTTCATGACTCATCAGTCGCCCGGCCGGGTACCGCCGCCCCACGGCAACACCGGTGCGGCGGCAGGAAAGCACCCGCCCGGCCCAGTGTTCGGACGCTCAGCGGCGCCGGACGAGGGGGAACGGCAGCGTCTCACGGATCGTCAGACCGGTGAGGAACATGACGAGTCGGTCGACACCGATGCCGAGTCCTCCGGTGGGCGGCATCGCGTATTCGAGGGCGTCGAGGAAGTCCTCGTCGAGCTCCATCGCCTCGGGGTCTCCCCCGGCGGCGAGCAGCGACTGGGCGGTGAGGCGGCGGCGCTGTTCGACGGGGTCGGTCAGCTCGGAGTAGGCGGTGCCGAGTTCGGTGCCGAACGCGACCAGGTCCCAGCGTTCGGCCAGGCGCGGGTCGGTGCGGTGCTGCCGGGTGAGCGGGGAGACGTCGGTCGGGAAGTCCTTGTAGAAGGTGGGCAGCCGGGTCGGCTCCTCCACCAGTCGCTCGTACATCTCCAGTACGACCTCTCCGCGGCCGTCGTCGGCGCCGTACGGCACACTCGCGCGGTCGCACAGCAGATGCAGACGGGCCAGTTCGGTGTCGGCGTCGATCTCCTCGCCGAGCGCGTCGGAGATCGCGCCGTAGACGGTCTTGACCGGCCAGGGGCCCGAGATGTCGTACTCCTCGCCGTCCTTGCGGGCGACGGGCGAGCCGAAGGCGGCGGTCGCGGCGCCCTGGATGAGTTCGCGGGCGAGGTCGAGCATCACGTCGTAGTCGGCGTACGCCTGGTAGGCCTCCAGCATCGTGAACTCGGGGTTGTGCTTGTAGGAGACGCCCTCGTTGCGGAAGGTGCGGCCCATCTCGAAGACCTTCTCCAGGCCGCCGACGCACAGGCGCTTGAGGTACAGCTCCGGGGCGATGCGCAGATAGAGGTCGAGGTCGTAGGCGTTGATGTGGGTGGTGAAGGGGCGGGCGTTGGCGCCGCCGTGGATCTGCTGCAGCATCGGGGTCTCTACCTCCAGGTACCCGCGCTCCAACAGGCCCTGGCGCAGGGCCTGTACGGCGGTGGAGCGGGCGCGGACGACGTCCCGGGCCTCCGGGCTCGCGACGAGGTCGAGGTAGCGCATGCGGACCTTGGCCTCGGGGTCGGTGAGGCCGCGGTGTTTGTCGGGCAGCGGGCGCAGGCACTTGCCGGTGAGCTGCCACGAGGTGACGAAGACGGTGGGCTCGCCCTTGTCGCTGGTGCCCGCGCGGCCGGTGGCGGTGATGTGGTCGCCGATGTCGGTGTCGGCGGTGAAGCGGTCGAGGTCGGGGCCCGACTCGGCCCGGGTCAGGGCGAGTTGGTGGTCGCCGGACCAGTCGCGCAGGGTGACGAAGACGATGCCGCCGAGGTCGCGCACGAGCATCACCCGCCCGGCGACGGTGACTTGGTCCCCTGCGCGGACCTCGGCGAGGGTGTGGGTGCGCTGCGGGACGCCGACCGGGTAGGGGTCGATGCCGGCGGCGCGGAGGCGGTCGAGCTTGTGGTGCCGGACGCGGACCTGTTCGGGCAGGCCGCTCTCAGGACCGTCGGCCTCGTCCTCCCTGCCGAGGCCGAGCGCCGACAGGGGCGGCAGGTCCGCGGTCGTCGCGGGCCGCGGGCCGCTCTTCTGGTGCCCCTTTCCCCAGAGTTGGCGCAGCGACGGTACGGAGACGAAGCCCTCGGCGATACCGGAGGCGAGGCTGATGCGGGCCAGGGAGGCGGTCTCGCCGTAGCAGATGAAGCGGGGGTACCACTCGGGGTGGTACTTGGCGTTGGAGCGGTAAAGGGCCTCCAGTTGCCACCACTTGGAGAAGAAAAGCAGGAGGCGGCGCCACAGACGGAGGACCGGCCCTGCGCCGATGCGGGCGCCCTCCTCGAAGGCCGAGCGGAACACGGCGAAGTTGAGGGAGATGCGGTGGACGCCCAACTTCGGTGCGGCGGCGCAGAGTTCGGCGACCATGAACTCCATGACCCCGTTGGGGGCGGTGCGGTCGCGGCGCATCAGGTCGAGGGAGACGCCGTCGGTGCCCCAGGGGACGAGGGAGAGCAGGGCGAGCAACCTGCCGTCCTCGTCGAGTGCTTCGACCAGGAGGCAGTCGCCGTCGGCCGGGTCGCCGAGGCGGTCCAGTGCCATGGAGAAGCCGCGTTCGGTCTCGGTGTCGCGCCAGGCGTCGGCGCGGTCGACGACCTCCTCCATCTCCGTGTCGGTGAGGGTGGCGTGGCGGCGGATGCGGCAGGTGGCGCCGGCGCGGCGGACGCGGCTCACGGCTTGCCGGGTGACGCGCATGTCGCGGCCGGCGAGGTCGAAGTCGGCGACGTGCAGGATGGCCTCGTCGCCGAGCTGGAGGGCGCCGAGTCCCGCGCGGGCGAAGGCTCTCGCGCCGTCCTCGGAGGCGCCCATCACCGCGGGGGCCCAGCCGTGGCGGCGGGCCAGGTCGAGCCAGGCGGCGATGGCGTGCGGCCAGGCCTCGCGGTCGCCGACCGGGTCGCCGCTGGCGAGGCACACGCCGGCCTCGACGCGGTAGGTGACGGCGGCCTTGCCGCTGGGTGAGAAGACGACGGCCTTGTCGCGCCGGGTGGCGAAGTAGCCGAGGGAGTCGTGGCCGCCGTAGGTCTTCAGGAGGGCGCGGATGCGGTCCTCCTCGTCGCCGTGCAGGGCCGCTTCGAGGCGTTGGGAGCGGAAGAGGACGGTGGCCGCGTTCAGGAGGGCCAGCGCGCCGAAGAGACCGAGGAGGAAGTACAGGGCGCGGGGCGGGCGGCCGTCGAAGGAGCGGGTGGAGACCAGGCCGCCGCAGACCCGGTCGGCGGCCCAGCCGAGATGCTGGCTCGTGGGCAGGGTGCCGGGGAACAGGGCGACCAGTCCCCATCCCGCGAGGATCGCGACGGCGAGCCCGGCGAACAGGACGGCGAGGGCACGTCGTACGGCCGCGCGGCGGGAGGCGGCGTAGAACTGTCCGCGGGCCACGATCAGCAGGACCAGCAGCAGGGCGCACACGATGAGGGACGGGAGGGACTCGGCGTACAGGCCGAGGGCCACGCCCAGGACATCCGTCAGGACCAGCAGGCCGAGGTAGACGACGACCAGCCACCAGGCGATCTTCTTTCGGGCGGCGGTCGCGGCGGCGAGCAGGAAGAGGAAGACGGCGTAGGCGAGGTTGGCGCTGACGGGGACGATCAGCAGGTCGAGGAAGCGGACCACCGGGCGCAGCACGCGGCGCAGCGGGGCGATGAAGGCGAGCAGGACGCAGAGCAGGCCGAGGGCGCCGAAGAAGGTCGCGAAGCCCTCGGGCACCCGGCTGAGGAACCCGTTGCCGGGCGGCCGTATCGGTCCCTTGGTGTCCTTGGGTCTGGCGGCCTCCACCGTGGCAGTCATGGTTCCGACTGTAGGAACAGGGCGGGCGGCGCGCCCGTCGAGCGCTCCCGGGCGGGTTCAGGACCTGCGGGTTCCGATAACCTCACGGCCGTGACGGAACAGCACTCAACTCAGTTCGAGCGGGGCACGGACGGGCCCAAGGTGATCGTGGCCGGAGTGGACGGCTCCGAGTCCTCGCTGCGGGCCGCTGCCTATGCCGCGGGCCTGGCCAGGCGCCAGCACGCGCTGCTCGCCATGGTGTACGTGCAGCCGGTGCTGGCGGCGGGCGCGGCCATGGGAGCACCGGTCGCCGACACGACCGACGAGATCGCCGAGAACCTGGTCGCCCAGATCCGCAGCGAGACCGAGCGCGTGAAGGGGATATTCGACATCCGCTGGGAATTCCACACGTTCCGCGGCGACCCCTACGGCGGCCTGGTGAAGGCGGCCGACCAGCTCAAGGCGGACGCGGTCATCGTGGGCGCCTCCGAACAGGCCGGCCACCGGATCATCGGGTCGGTCGCGGTGCGGCTGGTGAAGGCGGGGCGGTGGCCGGTGACGGTAGTGCCGTAGCCTCCGGCGGTTGGGCGGGCGTCGGGGCGGGGCGTGCCGTCGCCGGTGGGAGTGGGGGGGGGCGGCCGGGTGGTGTTGCCGTGGCAGGTGGGGGTGGAGCGGTGGCTGGGCGATGACTCCCTGGCCGCCTATGGTCGTGCCGTAGATGGTGAAGGTGGAGCGGTAGCCGGGCGGTAATGCCCTCCCCGTCGGCGTCCGTGCCCCGTCGTCCCCGTGTCCGCCGACGGCCGCACCCCGTTCGCCCCGTCGCTCCCCTTCCTCAGAGCGTGTCGAGAAAGTCCCTCAGGATCTCGTTGAAGGCGTGCGGCTTCTCCATGTTCGGGTAGTGGCCGACGCCTTCGATGGTCGTGGAGCGGCCGTTCGGGACCGTCCGGGCGAAGCGTTCCGCCATGGCGATGCTGTCGGGCCAGTCGGCCGCGCCGTGGATGGCCAGCACCGGGACGTCCAGCTTCGGGACGCCCGACCACGGGTCGGCCAGCGGGACGTACCAGTCCTTCTCGCCCGGGGTGTGCTTGGAGATCGTGTGGGCGGTCAGTTCGCGCAGGCGTCGGATGACCGACGGGTCGACCTCGGCCACTGTGCGGCGCGGGCCTGCCACCCCTTGCGTGAACTGGTCGAGCCAGCCCGCGATGTCGCCGGTGGCGAGCAACTGCCCGGCGCGGGCGGTGTGTTCCAGCAGTTCCGGGTCCTTGTACTCGAACGCGCTGGTGCCGCCGCCGCTGACGACGATCGCGCGGACCAGTTCGGGGTGCTCGATCGCGGTGTCGGTCGCGACGCCCGCGCCCATGGACAGGCCGACCAGGACCGCCGGCCCGAGGTCGAGGTGGCGCAGAAGACCCGCGAGGTCGTCGGCCCAGCGGAACGGTCTGCTCGCGTTGGCCGAGAAGCCGTGGCCCCGGATGTCGGGCGCGATGACACGGAAGTCGGCGGTGAGGGACGGCAGTTGGTCGTCGAAGACGCGGTGGTCGGCGAAGCCGGAGTGGAGGAGGACCACGGGGTCGCCGGTGCCCGCGTCGCGGTAGGCCAGGTCCCCGTCGGCAGATGCGAAGAAGCTCAGTTCCGTAGCAGCTGTCATGACAACCAAGGTGTCATCTTGGACGTGGGTTTGGCAACCCAGGTGTCATGATGAGGTCGTGAACGACTCCCCTGCCCCGGCGCCCGCTCCCCTCTCCCCCGACGAACTCGGCCATCGCCTCACCGAGGTGTTCGACCTGGTGGGCCCGCTCTACCGGCGCGCCCTGCGCAAGGTCGAGCAGGGCGAACCGGTCGAGGGGGTCTCCGTCGGCGTACGCGCCGTACTGGACCTGCTGCGACAGCACGGGCCCATGACGGTGCCCCAGATGGGCCGGACCCAGGCCCTGAGCCGGCAGTTCGTGCAGCGCATGGTCAACGAGGCGTCGGTCCACGGCTGGGTGGAGGCCACACCCAACCCCGCACACCAGCGGTCCTCCCTGATCCGGCTCACGGAGGAGGGCCGCGCCGTCATCACGTCCGTCCTCGGCCGCGAGCACCACCTGAACCGCCAGGTCGGCGGCGATCTGACCGACGCCGAGGTCAGCGCGTGCGTGCGGGTCCTCACCGAGATCCTCCGGACCTTCGACCACGTGGACGTGGACTGACCGTCCGTCACTTCCCCATCGCCAGCCCGTCCTTCGCCGCGCCCCGGCTCAGCACCACCTCGCGGACACGGTCGCGGTCGCCGGTCAGGTCGGCGCCCTGGCCGATCGCCTGGTTGACGTCGACGACCCGGCCCGCGTCGATGTCGAACAGCTGCGGCACGAACTCCGCCTTCGTCACCTCCCAGCGCCCACCGGGACGGGCGGGCGGTACGAAGGTGAAGCGGCCGAGGGTGCTCAGGTTGCCGCCGGGGTCCTGGGTGCCCGCGTTGTCGTACATCTCGCCGGTGATCTGGTCGCCGAGCCCGTAGACCACCCAGGTGCCGTTGACCTTCTCGTACGCCTGCGGGGCGTGGGCCTGGGTGCCGAGGATCAGGTCGATGTCGGGGCGGCCGCCGGTGCGGGCGGCGGTGAGTTCCCTGGCCAGCGCGAGCTGTTGCGGGTCGGGCGCGTTCTGGCCGGCCGTGCCCCAGCGCAGGGAGACGACGACCACGTCGGCGCCGGCGCGGCGGGCGGCCCGGGCGTCGGCGAGGACGCGGGCGGGGTCGAGGAGGCTGACGGCCCAGGGCTCGGCCGGCGGCAGCGGGACGCCGTTCGTGTCGGCGGTGTACGCGAGGTGGGCGACCTTCGCCGGACCGGCGCGCAGCAGGGTGACCGCGCGCGCCTCGGCGTCGGTGCGCGCCGTTCCCGCGTGACGTACGCCCGCGCGGTCGAGGGTGTCGAGGGTGCGCTGGATGCCGACGGCGCCCTCGTCGAGGCTGTGGTCGGACGCGGTGGAGCAGCTGTCGTAGCCGGTCGCGGCGAGGCCCTGGGCCACCTCGGGCGGGGAGATGAGGGCCGCGGTGCCGGTCGAGTCCCCGTAGACGCTCTCGATGTGACACAGCGCCAGATCGGCTCGGGACACGAGGGGTTGGACCGCGGCGAGCATCGGCCGGAAGTCGTAGCCGGTGCCGCCGGCGTCGAAGCGGGCGCGGTCGACGACGGAGTTGTGCGGGAGGATGTCACCGGCGGCGACGAGGGTGAAGCCGCGGGCGGCGGGGGGCGCCGGGCGGCCGGACGCCTTCGAGTCGTGGTGCTGGGCCTGGCAGGCGGCGGCCGCGGTGAGAATCCCGGCGACGGCGACGGCCACCTGTTGTCTGCGTGCGATCATCAATTCACCCCACTGTGGTCATATTTACCCACCAATAGGTATGAACTTCACCGTCCCGGCAAACGACTTCCGGCCTCTGATGACCCGTCCGGTGTGCGCGTGCGGCGGATCGCCGGGGGACGCGGACCGTTCGTCGCACCGTTCGTCGACGCGATCGACCGTCCGCCGCAAGCCCCGCGTGCGCCCCCTGTCCCCGGGCGGCCCCCTGCGATGCCATACGGCCATGACGGCCGGACCCACGCTCAGAGACGGAACGACCGCCGAGCACGAGCTCGCCGCACTGCAGCGCGAGCACGGCAGGCCGCTCTTCGCGCTGCTGCTCCGGCTCTGCGACGGCGACCGCCAGCGCGCCGAGGACCTCGTGCAGGAGACCCTCGTACGGGCCTGGCAGCACCCCGAGGCGCTGCGCGCCGACGCCTTCGAGTCCGTACGGCCCTGGCTGCTGACGGTGGGCCGGCGGCTCGCCATCGACGCGCGCCGGGCGCGGCAGGCGCGACCGCCGGAGGTCGGGGACGCGGTGCTGGAGAACGCACGCGTCTGTGCCGATCACGCGGAACGGTCGGCGGCGACGCTCGATGTGCGGGAGGCTGTGAAGACTCTCACTCCGGAGCACCGTGAAGTCCTGGTGCTCGTGTACTTCCAGGGGGCGAGTGTGGCGGAGGCCGCGGCGGCCCTCGGTATTCCGCCCGGTACGGTGAAGTCCCGTGCCTATTACGCGCTCCGCGCCCTGCGCCGGGTGCTTCCGGGCTATGCGGCCGACCTGCGGTGAAACCAACTCCTTAGTCAAACCTCCGTAAAGCGCCTTGCTCAGGACCCTGGTTGAGTAATCGGCTGTCCTCATCCGTGTTCCGGACTGGGGGGCTCGGGGTTCCTGACGGAGCCTCGGGCCGGGCGACGCGCACGCACCGGAGGAAGGCAGGAAGGGATGCTGCACAGAGGTCAAGAGAGCACGGACGGCACCGGTGGCGGTGAACTCACCGTCCCCATGGCGTGGTTGTACGCCGAGTACATCGCCGACGAGTTGCTGCGGACCGGCGACCTGATGCCGCCGACATCCTTCGAGTTCCGCGCGGGTCGGGACGCGCTGGCGCTGACCATCTTCCTGTCCGACACGGACGGCGAGTTGTCCGGTATCCGCGTGGTGACCCAGTTGGAGACCTGGCTTTCGCTCACGGCGTACGACCAGCCGTGGCAGGACTGGGTCGCGACACGTATGTCCAGGTTGACGGCCGAGGCCGCCGAATCCGGAGCGGACGCACCGGACCTGGCGCTCGCGGAGGCCGCCTGGCGCTGGCTGGAGGAGACCGAGCTGCTCGCGCCGGATCTGGACGCGGTGCCGGGGCCGGGAGGCGGTCCGGTGACCGGTGAGGACGACGGACCGAAGGTCTGGACGCCCGCCTGGCAGCTGGGTCTGCCGCTCGGCCATCTCGCCATCCATCTTTTTTGAGATGGGACCAATCCGCGGGCCCGGCCGCTCCGAATCAGTTACTTGGGATTCTGTGTGCCTTGAGTGATTCGACTGTCTGGTGCGTACCGATGGGAGCAAGGAGTAACCCCACCCGCACCTAACGGCACGAGGATTCGGCATGAGGTCCCTGGAAAGGCATCGCGACGTCGGCGCGTACGCGCTCGGCGTGCTGGACGAGGCGGACGCCTTCCGCTTCGAGGATCACCTCATGGAGTGCACCAGTTGCGCGGCTCATGTGACCGAATTCGGTCCCGCCTCACGGCAGTTGATGCTGTACCGGCGTGCGACGCCGCGCTCTGTGCACCCCATGGCACAACCCGGTCCGCGGCTGCTGGACCGGTTGCTCGGCGAGGTGGCCTCGCGGCACCGGGCCGGACGGCGGCGGTTTCTGTACGCCGTGGCCGCCTCGGTGGTGTTCGCCGTGGGCGGTCCCGCGGTGGCGACGCTCGCCGCGCACGGCGACGGTGCCGTGCAACTCACGGCGACCGACGCCAAGTCGGGCGTGTGGGCGCAGGTCACGGCCGCGAACGAGAACTACGGCAGTGATGTGTCCCTGAAGATCAAGGACGGTGCGGGCCCCCGGTCGTGTCGTCTCGTGGTCGTCGGCCGCGACGGTTCCGAGCAGACCGTGACGAGTTGGATGGTGCCCGAGCACGACGCGACGATGATCACGATGCAGGGAGGCTCGGCGATGCACCCCACCGAGATCGACCACTACGACGTACGGACGGCCGACGGACAGCAGTTGGTACGGCTCATCTCGCACTGAACTCCCGGCCCGTGAGGGCCAGTTGCCGCATGGCCCGTGCGGAGGGGGTCCCCGGGTCCGCGGTGACGAAGACGACCTGCTGGTCGTCGTGCGGGACGGTGAGCACGTCGCAGTTCACGTGGAGCCGGCCCACCTTCGGGTGGGTGAGGGTCTTGGTGCGATGGCCGGGGGCGTGCACGGGACCGGTCTCCCAGATCGCTCTGAACTCCTCGCTCCCGGCGCGCAGTTCGCCCAGCAGACGGGCGAGTCCGGGGTCGTAGGGGTAGCGGTCGGCGGCGCGCCGCAGCCGGGACACCACGATGTGACCGAACTCCTCGGCACTGGAACTCTCCGGGGGCCGACCCAGGAAGCGCCGACGCGCCAGGTTGGGCCGCACGCCGAAATCACCGCCGAACACGGCACCCGCAAGCGGGTTCCAGGCGATGACGTCGTAGGTGGCATCGGTGACGACGGCCGCCGTGTCCGGGATACGGCACAGCAGGGCCGCCACATGCGGGCGGACGGTCCGCACCGGCGCGGCGAGCGGCGTCACTTGCGTCCCGGCCAGCCGGAACAGGTGGGTCCGCTCGGCCGGGGTCAGCCGGAACACTCCGGCGAGGGCGTCCAGGATGCGGGGCGACGGACGCGGGCCACGACCCTGCTCAAGGCGGGCGTAGTAGTCCACGGACATGTGGGCGAGTTCGGCGACCTCTTCCCGCCGCAGCCCGAGGGTCCGCCGGGACGGTTCACCGGCCAACCCCACATCGGCGGGCACGAGCAACTCCCGCCGCCCGCGCAGAAATCGGGCCAGTTCCTGTTTCCCGGTCACGGTGCCTCCCTCCGACGGCCGTCCGGCCACCCTCTGCCTGCCCTCCGGCTGCCAGGGATCGGTTGTCCCTGGTTCGGCGGCCCCGGCTGCGGAATCGTCGTCCCCATGAACGATTCCACAGCACTCGTCACCGGAGCCAACAAGGGCATCGGCAAGGAAATTGCCCGGCTGCTCGTCGCCGAGGGGTTCACCGTTTACGTCGGCTCGCGCGACGCGGGCCGGGGCGAACGGGCCGTAGCCGAACTGGGCGGCGGCGCAAGGCAGTTGATCCTCGACGTCACGGACACGGACAGCATCGCGGCGGCCGCACGCCAGGTGGACGCCCTGGACGTCCTGGTCAACAACGCGGGCATCATGGCCGGCGGAAGCCCGGCACCGGAGGCCGACCTCGACGACTTCCGCCGTACGTACGAGACGAACGTCTTCGGCGTCCTGGCCGTCACCAACGCGTTCCTCCCGGCCCTGCGCCGCTCACCGCGCCCCCGCATCGTGAACGTGTCCAGCGGCACCGGCTCCCTGACCTGGAGCGCCGACCCGGAGCGGGAGTTCGCCGCCCACGCCGGCGCGGGCGCCGCGTACCGCTCGTCCAAGTCGGCGCTCAACGCCCTGACCCTCTTCTACGCCCAGTCCCTCGCGGCGGAGGGCTTCAAGGTGAACGCGCTGGCCCCCGGCCTACGAGCGACGGACCTCAACGAACGGGCCGCCGCAAGCGACGGGGACCCGGCGGAGGCGGCACGGGGCGCGGTGGATCTGGCGCTGCTGCCGGACGACGGGCCGACGGGGCGGTTCCTGTCGTGGGACGGGACCGCTGTTCCGTGGTAGCTACTTGAGCAGTTTCGACATCCGCCGGTCCGCCAGCGGCTTGCCCCCCGTCTGGCAGGTCGGGCAGTACTGCAGGGACGAGTCGCTGAAGGAGACCTCGCGGATGGTGTCGCCGCAGACCGGGCAGGGTTCGCCGGTGCGGCCGTGGACGCGTAGGCCGCTCTTCTTCTCCGCCTTCAGGCGGCCTGCCGCTACGCCTCGGGAGCGTTCGATGGCTTCCGTCAGGGTGGTGCGCAGGGCCGTGTAGAGCGTGTGCGTTTCGGCCGGGGTCAAGGACGACGCGAGCTTGAAGGGGGACATCTTGGCCGCGTGCAGGATCTCGTCGCTGTACGCGTTGCCCACTCCGGCGATCAGGGTCTGGTCGCGGAGGGCGCCCTTGAGTTGGCGGCGTTCGTCCTTCAGGAGCGCGGCGAAGCGTGTCTCGTCGAAGTCGTCGGCGAGCGGGTCGGGGCCCAGGCGGGCGACGCCCGGGACCTGCCGCGGGTCGGCGACGACGTACACCGCGAGGCGTTTCTGCGTGCCCGCCTCCGTGAGGTCGAAGCCCTCGCCGTCCTCCAGGGCCACGCGGAGTGCGAGCGGGCCCTTGCCGGGGCGGGGCGGGCCGTCGGGGAGGCGGTCCTTCCAGTGCAGCCAGCCCGCGCGGGCGAGGTGGGTCACGAAGTGCGGGCCGCCGGCCGTCTCGACGTCCAGGAACTTGCCGTAGCGGTGCACGGCCACCACCTCGTGCCCCTCCAACGCGGTGAGCGGAGGGTCGTACGTCTTCAGGACGCTGATGGCGACGGGCAGTACCCGTACGATCTCGTGGCCGACGAGGTGTTCGGTCAGGAAGTCCTTCAGCGCTTCGACCTCGGGGAGTTCCGGCATACGTCCAGGGTGCCATCAGAGGCCCGTGGGGTCAGCTCAGGTGCGGTCCGGGACCAGGAACTCGCACCACACGCACTTGCCGCTGCCGCGCGCCTCCACGCCCCACACGTCCGTGAGCAGGTCGACAAGGAGCAGACCGCGTCCGGAGACACCGTTCTCGCCCGCCTCGCGTCGGCGCGGGAGGGCGCTGGAGGTGTCCTCGACCTCGACGCGGAGCCTCCGTTCGGTGCCGTTGAGGACCCTGAGGGTGACGATCGCGGAGCCCTCGGTGTGCATCAGCGCGTTGGTGATCAGCTCGTCGGCGACCAGCTCGACCTCGTCGGAGCGCTCGCCCGCGCCCCACGCGCGGACCGCGGCCCGGATCATGTGCCGCGCCTCGGTGAGGGCCTCGGAGTCGCCGAGGGCCACGTGCTGCTGGAGCCGCCCACCGGACTGCGGGGCGTCCAGGCCGCGCCGGCGCAGCAGGAGCAGCGCCACGTCGTCCTCGCCGCCGCGTTCCTCGGCCACGTCGATGAGCAGATCGGCGAGGTCGCGTACGTCGTCGGGGCCGGAGGCGATGAGCGCGGCGAGGGTCTGCATACCGTCGTCGAGGTCGGCCCCGGGCTGTTCGACGAGGCCGTCGGTGCACAGCAACAGGGTCTCGCCGGGGTCGAGTTCGATGGTGGAGACGGGATATTCGAGCCGCCCGAACTCGGCGGACAGGCCGAGCGGCAGCCCGCCCACGACGGTCATACGGCGCGAGGTCCCGTCCAACTGCCGGACCAGCGGGTCGATATGGCCGGCCCTGACCACCTGCACCACTCCGGTCGACAGGTCGACCTCGGCGTAGAGGCAGGTGGCGAAGCGCTCGGTGTCGAGTTCGTGGAGGAAGACGGAGGCGCGGGCCATCACGGTGGCCGGGGTGTGCCCCTCGGCGGCGTACGCCTTGAGGACGATACGCAGCTGCCCCATGACGGCGGCGGCGTGCGTGTCGTGGCCCTGGACGTCGCCGATGACCGCGCCGACCCGCCCGCCCGGCAGCGGGATCAGGTCGTACCAGTCACCGCCGATGTCCCGCCCGAGCTTCGCGGACCGGTAGCGCACGGCGACATCGGCGCCCGGCACACTGGGGATCGCGCGCGGCAGCATCGCCTGCTGAAGACCTTGCGCGAGGTCCTTCTCCTGCTCGTAGAACATGGCGCGCTGCAGGCTCTGCGCGATGCTGCTGCCCAGCGCGACGAGCACATTGCGCTCGTCCGCCGAGAAACCGCGCCGGTCGTTGTAGAGCAGACCCATCGCACCGATCGGCCGCGCCTGCGCGATCAGCGGCAGATAGGCGGCGGCGGTGATGTTCAGCTCGGTGATGTTCTGCCACAGGAGCGGATACCGCTCGGCGAACTCCTCCGGCGACTCGATGAACGCCGGCGCGAGGGTCCGTACGACCTCCCCCATCGGGTACGGCTCGTCGATCCGGGTGACCTCCGTGCCGGGCACGAAGCTGTCCTCGGGGCCCTCCGCGACCAGTCGGATACGGCCGGCCTCGACCAGGCCCATGACCAGGCTGGTCGCGCCGAGGTGGACGAGTCCGTGGGTGTCCTTGAGGACGTCGATGACGTCCTGAACGGTACGGGCGTGTGCGAGGGCGGCGGTGGTGAGCTGCACGACGTTGGTCTGCCGGCGCAGCGCCGCGTCCTGGGCGGCCTGCTCACGGCGGGCCGCGCTCTCGGCGAGTTCCTGGGTGGCGTCCCGGACGATGCCGATGATCCGGCGCGGGCGGCCTGTCTCGTCGCGCCGGATGTAGCCCTGGGTGTGGGTCCAGCGCAGGGTGCCGTCGCGCAGCCGCATGCGGAAGTAGGCGCCGTAGTTCTCGCTGCCGTCCTTCATGGCCTGGGAGACGAGGACGTCGAGCCGGTAGCCCTCCGGCGGCGGTACCCGGATCGCCAGCGACTCTGGGCGTCCGTCGTATTCGTCGGGGCGCAGGTCGAAGACCTCGTGGGCCTGGGCGTCCATGTGGAACAGGCCGTTGTCCAGGTCCCAGTCGAAGCTGCCCATGCGGTTGAGCGCCAGGATCGGGTCCGGGTGGGCGGGCCAGTCGTCCGGGAGTGACAGGGCGCTCGCTCCCCGATCAACCATGCAGCCCACCTTGCCAGGATTTGCCCGATTAATCGACTTGTCCGAGCGCTACGGCGGCACCCTGCGCGGTCAGCCGTCGAACACGTTCGTCGGGCTGTCGAAGATGCTGCCGGTGGTGGTGTCGTCGGGGATCAGCCCGCCGCCGTCGGGCAGGTCGGGGGTCTCCGGCACGCTCGGCGGGCCGATCTCGTCCGGGGAGTCCTGGCCCTGGGAGGGCTGCGACGCGGAGGGCGTCCCGGTGCTCGGGGTGGGTCCGCGCGGCGAGGGGGTGGACGTGCTGCCGGGCGGGCTGGTCGTCGGGGTGGCCGCGACGGTGGCGGCGGGGCAGTCCGTGGCGCCGGGGGACGCCGCCGTGTCGCCGGGTATGCCCGGGGTGACCGTGACGGTCGGGGAGACGCAGTCGGCCGAGCCCTCCGGGGTGGGACTGCCACCGGGCGACAGGCTCTCGTCGCTCGGCGAGGGGCTCGTACTGCCGCTCGGACTCCGGGAAGCGCTCGCACTGTCGCTCGGGCTCTGCGAGGGGCTCGTACTGGTGCCGGGCGAGACGCCGGACCCGCTGTCGTGCGGTCGCGGAGACGGCCCGGTGTGCGACGGCGTCGGCGTCGGCGTCACGTGCGGCGGCCGGGGTACGGCGTGGTCGTGATGGGGCCCGCGATGACCGAGGGGCCGTTCGATCCACGTGTTGTCGACGATGTCGATGATCGTGATGTTGGTGATCACCTGGGGTGCCGGGGTCACCACGACCACCTCGGCGGGCCGGAACCCGGCCCAGGGCCGACTGTCGTCTGCCATCGCACCCTGGCTCGCCGCGCCCGGCTTGAGCGGGTTGCCGCAGGCGCAGCGGACGCGGGGCACGCCCCGGTTGTCGACGAGGACCGCGGTACCGGACTGGAGGACCGACTGGAACCCGGTCACCCCCGCGTCCCGGAACCCGTGGTTGGTGACCTGGGTGTCGGCGCGCAGCACGACCGAGGTCAGTCCGCGCAGATAGCCGGGGATACCGCCCGGGGAGATCCCCTCGGCCTGTGCGAAGGCGCGGGCCTTGGCCTGGTCGCGGGTGAGATAGGAGATCTGCCGCTCGACGTCGCAGCTGCCGGTCCGCGCGGTCCCGCCGTACAGGCCGGGTGTGGCGCCGGAGACGCTACGCAGGTGGCCGGAGGGCGTGGACACGGTCCCCGTGGATGCCGCCTGCGGAGGCGCCGACCGCCGAGGTGTCGATTGCGGCGTTCGGGTGACCCGTGGTGGGACGCTCGGCGCGGTGGCCGTGGAGTCCGTGAAGGGGTCGGGGCCCTGTGCCGCGACGGGCTGCAGAAAGACCTCGCCGCTCGACTTCGTGCCCTTGCCGCCGTCGCCGCCGCAGCCGGCGACGAGGAGCGTCGCCGAGAGCGCGCAGGCCGTGGCGATGGTTCCGGTGGATGTGCGCACCGTGTTCTCCCGCCTCAAGCCGGGTGATTCGCCACTATTGTCTGCTTCACTCACTTGGGTTACGCAACCGGAGGCGTGGAACGCGGAGAGTGACGGTCCGCTCGGGCGCGACGATGGAGGGAGGAACGCACGGTCATGGCATGGTTCACGGCACCCGACTACTGGCTGAGCCGACTGGTCTTCCAGCGAGCCCTGGCCGGCGTCTACCTGATCGCGTTCCTCACGGCGGCCCGCCAGTTCCGCCCGCTGATCGGCGAACGCGGCATGCTGCCGGCCCCTCGCTTCCTCGCCCGGATGCCCTTCCGCCAGGCCCCGAGCATCTTCCGACTCCACTACACGGACCGCTTCTTCGCGGCCTGCGCGTGGACGGGCTGCGCGGTATCGGCAGCCCTCGCCGCCGGCCTCGACTCCCGACTGCCGCTCTGGGGAGGGATGTTGCTGTGGCTACTGCCCTGGGTCCTCTACCTGTCGATCGTCAACGTCGGCCAGACCTGGTACGCGTTCGGCTGGGAGTCACTGCTGCTGGAGGTCGGCTTCCTGGCCGTCTTCCTCGGCAACGGCAGGGTGGCCCCGCCGGTCGTGGTGCTGTTCCTGCTCCGCTGGATCCTGTTCCGGGTGGAGTTCGGCGCGGGCCTGATCAAACTGCGCGGCGACGCCTGCTGGCGCAAGCTGACCTGCCTGGACTTCCACCACGAGACACAGCCGATGCCGGGCCCGCTGAGCTGGTTCTTCCACCACCTCCCCCGCCCCCTGCACCGGGTCGAGGTAGCAGCCAACCACGTCACCCAACTCCTCGTCCCCGTCCTGCTGTTCACCCCTCAGCCGATCGCGACGGCCGCCGCGTCCCTGATGATCGCGACCCAGCTGTGGCTGGTCCTGTCCGGCAACTTCTCCTGGCTGAACTGGATCACCATCGTGCTGGCGCTGTCCGCGATCCGTTTCCCGCACACACCACCGCCCGTACCCGACCCACCCATCTGGTACGAGGTCGTGGTCTTCACGGTCGCGGCCTTGCTGCTCTGGCTCAGCCACCGCCCGGTCCGCAACATGATCTCCCGCCGCCAGATCATGAACCGCTCCTTCGACCCGCTCCATCTGGTCAATTCCTACGGCGCGTTCGGCACCGTCAGCCGCATCCGCTACGAGGTGGTGGTCGAGGGCACGGCGGACGACGTACCCCGCGAGGACTCCGGCTGGCGGGAGTACGAGTTCAGGGGCAAGCCGGGCGATCCGCGGCGCTGGCCACGCCAGTTCGCGCCGTACCATCTGCGGCTGGACTGGATGATGTGGTTCGCGGCCCTGTCCCCCGGCTACGCCGAGCCGTGGTTCGGCGCCCTGGTGGAACGCCTCCTGGAGAACGACCGGGACACGCTACGGCTGTTGCGCCGCTCCCCGTTCCCGCCCGACGCGCCCCCGCGCTTCGTCCGGGCCCGGCTCTTCCGCTACCGCTACACGAGCTGGCGGGAGTTGCGGGAGACCGGCGCGTGCTGGGAGCGGACGTTCGTACGGGAGTATCTGCCGCCGACACGCTTGGCGGCAGAAAGTCAGAGGCCGTAGACGCGGGTGGCGGTGCCCCCGAAGACGTCGGCGCGTTCATCCGCACCGAGGTCGTCCGTCAACTCACCTGCCGCATCGGCGACTTGGCCGTACGTCGCCGCCAGGGTGCAGACCGGCCAGTCCGAGCCGAACATCAGGCGGCTCGGACCGAAGGCGTCGAGGGCGGTGTCCGCGTAGGGGTGCAGGTCGTCCGTGCTCCACGTCTTCCAGTCAGCCTCCGTGACGAGGCCGGACAGTTTGCAGTACGTGTTGGGGAGCGCGGCGAGGGAGCGGAGGGAGGTCGCCCAGGGTTCCAGTTGTCCCGAGGCGACGGATGGTTTGCCCAAGTGGTCGAGGACGAAGGTGAGTTGGGGCAGGGAGGCGGCCACCTCCACGGCGGCCGGGAACTGGTGGGGCAGGACCAGCAGGTCGTACACGAGTCCCGCGTCGGCGACGGCGGTGAGGCCCCGGCGGACGTCCGGGCGCAGCAGCCAGTTCGGGTCGGGCTCGCCCTGCACCTGGTGGCGGATGCCCTTGAGGTAACGGCCGCCGGGAAGTTCGCGCAGGCGGGCCAGTTCGTCGGTGATGTCCGGGCGGGTGAGGTCGGTCCAGCCGACGACTCCGGCGATCAGGTCGTGCGCGTCGGCGAGGGCGAGGAACTCCGGGGTCTCCTCGGCGACGGTGATCGTCTGGACGAGGACGGTCCGGTCGACGCCGGCCGCGCGGGCCTCGGGTTCGAGGTCGGTGACGGTGAAGTCCCGGCGCAGGGGCTGGAGTTCGGGGCCGGTGATCCAGTCCTGGTCGCGGACCGAGAGATCCCAGACGTGGTGGTGGGCGTCGACCGTCATGGCAGCTCCCATACGACGGGCAGGCCGGCGTCGGCGCCCTGGCTGGAGTAGTCGTGCACCACGTTGAGGAGCTGGGCCATGCGGGCCTGCCAGGCCACGTTCACCGGGAGCTGGTCCAACTCGGCGAGCAGGCGGCCGTAGTCGTCGCATTCCAGGACGTGGAAGAGGTCGGTGCCGCTGCGCCAGATCGTCCAGGAGGTGGCACCCGCGGCGCGGATCGCGGCGGTGAGTTCCTTGGGGACGTCGAGGTGGGCGCTCTCGTACTCGGCGATGCGGTCGGGGCGGACCTTGGTGTGCAGGGCGACTCTCATGACGGCTCCTCGGACGGTTCCTCGGTGAGGGCGAGGTCCAGGTCGGGAACTGGAGCGTCGGCGGACAGGAGACCTGTGTCCCGAAGTTCCTGCCAGAACGCGGCCGGCACGGCAACGGCGAACTGCTCGGCGCAGTCCCGCACTTCGGCCGCCGACCGGGCCCCGACCAGGACACTCGCCACAGCCGGGTGAGCCGCGCAGAAAGCCAGGGCGGCCGCGCGCAGCGTGATGCCATGACGCTCGGCCACTGCCTTCATACGCAGGGCGCGGTCCAGCAACTCCCCTGGCACCTGGGCGTAGTTGTACGTCGCATCCGGCTTCGGGTCCGCCAGCAGACCGGAGTTGAAGGCCCCACCGATGACCACCGACTTGCCGCGAGCGACGGCCGCCGGGAGCAGTTCGGCGAGGGCGCTCTGGTCGAGCAAGGTGTAGCGCCCGGCGCACAACACGACATCCACGTCCGTATCCTGGACGAACCGGGTGAGCATCCCGGCCTGGTTCATGCCCGCGCCGATCGCGCCGACGACGCCCTCCGCGCGGAGCTTCTCCAGGGCCGGATAGCCCTCGCGGAAGGCCTGTTCGGCGTGTTCGTCGGGGTCGTGGAGGTAGACGATGTCGACGTGGTCGAGGCCGAGCCGTTCCAGGCTGGCGTCCAGGGTGCGGCGTACTCCGTCGGCGCTGAAGTCCCAGACGCGGCGCTGTGTGGCGGGCACGGCGAAGCCGTTGGCGAGGTCGTCGCCGGTCACCGTCTCCACGGGTTCCAGGCGTCGGCCGACCTTCGTGGAGATCGCGTACTCCGCGCGCGGGCGGTCGCGCAGCGCGGCTCCGAGCCGGCGCTCGGAGAGGCCGATGCCGTAGTGGGGCGCGGTGTCGAAGTAGCGAATCCCTTGCTCCCAGGCCGTGTTGACGGCCAGGTGCGCCTGTTCGTCGTCGACCTCGGTGAACAGGTTACCGAGCGGGGCGGCACCGAGGCCGAGCCCGCCGACCTCGACCCCGCTCTCCCCGAGGGCGCTCACTGGCCCACCGGCCGCAGGCGCAGGCCCTGCATGCCGCCGTCCACGGCGAGTGACGTGCCGGTGGTGGCGCCGGACAGCGGGCTCGCCAAGTAGGCGATGGCGCTCGCGACTTCGGCGGCCGAGACGAGGCGGCCGGAGGGCTGGCGGGCGGCCAGGGCGGCGCGTTCTGCGGCCGGGTCGGGAGCCGAGTCGAGGAGGCGGCCGACCCAAGGGGTGTCCGCCGTACCGGGGTTGACGCAGTTGACGCGGACGCCCTCGCGGAGGTGGTCGGCGGCCATGGCGAGGGTGAGGGAGTACACGGCGCCCTTCGTGGCGCTGTACAGGGCGCGTTGAGGCAGTCCCGCCGTGGCCGCGATGGAGCAGGTGTTGACGATCGCCGCGTGGGACGACTCGCGCAGGTGCGGGAGCGCGGCCCGGGCGACGCGGACCATGCCGAGGACGTTCACGTCGAAGACGCGGTGCCACTCCTCGTCGTCGTTGTCCTCGACGGTGCCCTGGGCGCCGATGCCCGCGTTGTTGACCACCACGTCGAGTCCGCCGAGGTCGGCGACGGCGGAGGCCACGGCCTGTCGTACGGAGGCGTCGTCGGTGACGTCGGCGCGGTAGCCGAGCAGCGGCTTCTCGACGGAGGAGGGGTCGAGATCGAGCACGGCGACCAACGCGCCGCGTTCGGCGAGGAGTTCGGCGGTGGCCCGGCCGATGCCGGAGGCGCCGCCGGTGACCAGGGCCTTGAGGCCCTCGAAGTCGGTCATGCCGCGTGTCCCTTCTGGCGGTCGAGGTCGGCGGCCCAGAAGGTGCCGCCGGGGAACGTGTAGCGCGCGATGGACTCGGGCCGCATGGTGGCCGAGAACCCGGGTGCGGTGGGTGCCATGTAGTGACCTTCGCGGATCACCACCGGATCGAGGAAGTGGTCGTGCAGATGATCGACGTACTCGATGACGCGGTCGTCAGTGGTGCCGGAGACGGCGAGGTAGTCGAACATCGAGAGGTGCTGCACGAGTTCGCACAGGCCGACCCCGCCCGCGTGCGGGCAGACGGGGACGCCGAACTTGGCGGCCAGCAGCAGGATCGCGAGGTTCTCGTTGACGCCGCCCACGCGCGCCGCGTCTATCTGGAGGATGTCGAGAGCCCCGGCCTGGAGCAACTGCTTGAAGACGATGCGGTTTTGCACGTGTTCGCCGGTGGCGACCTTGACCGGGGCGACGGCCGCGCGGATGGTGGCGTGGCCCAACACGTCGTCGGGGCTGGTGGGTTCCTCGATCCAGTACGGGTCGAACTCGGCGAGTGCCTTGGTCCAGCGGATCGCCTCGGCCACGTCCCAGCGCTGGTTGGCGTCGATCGCCATCCGAATGTCGGGCCCGACCACCGAACGGGCCACCCTGCAGCGGCGGATGTCGTCGTCTAGGTCGGCGCCGACCTTCAGCTTGATCTGCCGGAAGCCGTCGGCGACGGCCTGCGCCGCGAGCCGGGTGAGCTTCTCGTCGTCGTAGCCGAGCCACCCGGCAGAAGTGGTGTAGGCGGGGAAGCCGCGCTCCAGCAGGATGTTCCTACGGCCGTCCGCGGCCGCCCTGCCGCGGCGCAGGATGTCCAGCGCCTCGTCCGGGGTGAGCGCGTCGGTGATGTACCGGAAGTCGATCTGGCTGACGAGCCATTCGGGTTCGGCGTCGGCGAGGAGCTGCCACAGGGGTTTGCCGGCGCGCTTGGCGGTGAGGTCCCAGGCCGCGTTGATCACGGCGCCGATCGCCATGTGCATCACGCCCTTCTCGGGCCCCAGCCAGCGGAGTTGGCTGTCGCCTATCAGCTCGCGGTTCAACGACCCCGGATCCGCGCACAGTTCGTCGACCGACCGGCCGATCACATGGTGGCGCAGCGCGTCGATCGCGGCGACCTGGACATCGTTGCCCCGCCCGATGGTGAAGGAGAATCCGTGCCCCTCGTGCCCGTCGGCCGCGTCGGTGCGCAGCACGACGTACGCGGCCGAGTAGTCCGGGTCCGGGTTCATCGCGTCGGAGCCGTCGAGCTCGCGCGAGGTGGGGAAACGGATGTCGTAGGTGTCGACCGCGGTAACGCGGGCGGGGGTCGGGGACACGGAAGGCCTTTCGGTCGGGTACAGGGATCCGGTGCCGTGCGGGTGCCGGAGGCCGGTGGGGTCAGTCCTGGGCGCGGCCGGTCGTCACGCGGGCGATCATGAGGGCGACCAGGATGATCCCGCCGTAGATGGCCTGGATCCAGAAGGACGGGACCTGGGCGAGGGTGAGGAGGTTCTGGACAACTCCCAGGAGGAGTACGCCCGTCAGTGCGCCGAACATGGTGCCCTTGCCGCCGTCGAGGCTGATGCCGCCGATGACCGCGGCCGCCATCACGGTGAAGATCATGTTGTTGCCCTGGTTGGCGCTGATCGCGCCGACGTAGCCGGTCTGCATGATGCCGCCGACCGAGGCGAGGACGCCGGCGACGACAGACACGCCGAGGAGCATCCGGTCGACGCGGATGCCGGCCGCGCGGGCCGCCTCCTGGTTGCCGCCGATCGCGTACAGGGCGCGTCCGACGCGGTGGTACTTGAGCACGAACCCGGCGATCGCGAAGCAGACCGCGGCCAGCCACACCGACATCGGGACGTTTAGGAAGGTGCTGGTGGCCAGGGTGAAGAAGGAGTCGGGCATGCCGAACAGTGTCTTGCCCTTGGTCGCGCCGACCAGCAGACCGCGCAGCACGATCAGCATGGCGAGGGTGACGATGAAGGCGTTGAGCTTGAACTTCACCACGAGGATGCCGTTGAAGGCGCCGATGATCCCGCCGACCACGAGGATCGCGACGAGGGCGAGCGGGGCCGACCATTCCGTGCCCCAGCCGGACTCCGCCGACGGCAGGACCAACAGGGCGCCGATGGCGGGCGCGATGCCGACCACCGACTCCAGGGACAGGTCGATCTTGCCGGTGATGAGGATCAGCGACTCGGCGAGGACCACCATCGCGAGCGCGGCGGAGGCGCCCAGGATGGAGATCAGGTTCCGTTCGGTGAGGAACGAGTCGTTGACGATCGCGCCGAGCACCAGGAGCACCAACAGGGCCGGTACAAGGGCGAGTTCACGGGCCCGGCGGAGCAGGACCGTGCGGGCCGAGCCCGCCCCGGTGGCGCGTGGGGCGGCGAGCGGCGGGGCCGCCTTGGTGTCAGCCATGGTCCACTCCTTCGATGGAGGCGATCAGCTCGTGGTCGCGCCAGCCCGCCGGGTGCTCGGCGACGACACGGCCGTGGAAGAGGACGAGGACGCGGTCGCAGCGCCGCAGGTCGTCGAGTTCGTCGGAGACGACGAGCACGGCGGTGCCGTCGTCGCGGGCGCTGTCCATGCGGGCGAGCAGTGACTCCTTGGACTTCACGTCGACGCCCGCGGTGGGGTTGATGAGGACCAGCAGCCTGGGCTCGGAGGCGAGCGCTCGGGCCATGACGACCTTCTGCGCATTGCCGCCGGACAGGTCGGAGACGGGCTGCTCGGGGCCCTCGGCGTGGATGTCGAGCCGGTCGATCAGCTCGGTCGCGAAGCCGCGCTTGCGCTCGGTGCCGACGAACCCGAAGCGGCCGAGCCGGTCCAGGACCGTCATCGTGGCGTTGTCCCCGATGGACATGCCGAAGACCAGCCCCTGCCCGTGCCTGTCGCGCGGCACACAGCCGACACCGGCCTTCAGAGCCGCCTGCACATCCCCGAACGGCAGCTTCTCGCCGTCGAGTTGGGCGGTCCCGTCGGTCGGCGTGTACAGCCCGGTGAAGGACTCGGCCAGTTCGATCTTGCCGCTGCCGCTGGATCCGGCGAGTCCGACGACCTCGCCCCGGCGGACGGTGAGGTCGACGTTCTCGTACGACTCGGAGGTGAGCCCGTGCGCGTCGAGGAGGACGGGCGCCTCGGTGTCCAACTCCCTGAGCTGGACCTCCAGTTCGGCGATCGACTCACCCGCCATGGCCTCCACCAGGGCCCGGCGCGGGAGGTCGGCGACCGGTGCGGTGGTGATCCAGCGGGCGTCGCGCAGCACGGTGACGGTCTGGCACACCTCGTACACCTCCTGGAGGTGGTGCGAGATGAACAGGAAGGTGACACCGGACTCCTGGAGCGCCCGCATGCGGGTGAAGAGGCGCTCGATCTCCCGGTTGTCGAGCTGGGCGGTCGGTTCGTCGAGGACGATGAACCGGGCGCCGAAGCTCAACGCCCTGGCGATCTCCACCATTTGGCGGTCCTCGACCTTGAGGTCGGCCGTGCGTGCCTCGGGGTCGACGTGTACGTCCCAGGTGTCGAGGAGTTCGGCGGCCTCGGTGCGGAGCCGGCGCCAGCTGATGATTCCGCTCCGGGACTGCGGTTGCCGGTTGATGAAGAGGTTCTCGGCGACCGTCAACTCAGGGACGACCGTGGGCTTTTGATAGACGCAGGCCACCTTGGCGCGCCAGGCGTCGCGGTCGGTGAGCGCGGGCGCGGGCTCGTCGTCGAAGCGGACCGTGCCCTCGTCGGGGGCCTGGAGTCCGGTGAGGACGGTGACGAGGGTGGACTTGCCGGCGCCGTTGCGGCCGACGAGGGCGTGGGACTCGCCCGGCAGTACGGTCAGTCGGCCGTCGGCGAGGGCGACGGTGGGGCCGTACCGCTTGACGATTCCCGTCGCCTCCACCAGCGGAGTGGTCACTGGAGTGCTCATTTGACCGTGTTGCCCCAGAGCTTGGCGTCGTCGACGTTGTCCTTGGTGACCAGGGGCGCGGGCAGCTGGTCCTCAAGGATGCCGCTGGGCAGCTTGACGATCGTGGAGTCGTGGTCGGTGGGGCCGGGCTTGAAGGTCTTCCCCGCCATCGCGGCCTTGATGTAGTACATGCCGTACTTGGCGTAGGCGTCGGCCGGCTGGGAGACGGTGGCGTCGATCTCGCCCTTGCGGATCGCGTCGAACTCCTGCGGGATGCCGTCGTTCGAGACGATCGTGATGTGCCCGGCCTGGCCCGCCTTCTTCAACAGGCCCTTGGACTTGAGGGTTTGGAGGGTGGGCGCGAGGTAGACGCCCCCCGCCTGCATGTAGATGCCCTTGATGTCGGGGTTGGCGTTGAGGAGCGTGTCGAGCTTGGAGGCCGCGGTGTCGGACTCCCACTTGGCGGGGATCTCCAGGACCTTGAGCTTCGGGTACTTCTCCTTGACGCAGGCCCTGAACGCCTCCGACCGGTCACGGCCGTTGACCGAGGCGAGGTCGCCCATGATCTGCACGACCTTGCCGCTGGTGATGTGCGCCCCGAGGTATTCGCAGGCCTTCTCGCCGTACGCGACGTTGTCGGCGCGCACGACCATCGCGACCTTGCCCTTGTCGGGCGCCACGTCGACGGCGACGACCGGTACGCCCTTGCGCTCGGCCTGGTCGAGGCCGGCTTCGATGGCGGCGCTGTCCAGCGGGGCGACGACCAGGCCCTTGACGCCCTGGTTCAGCTCGTTGTTGATGTCGGTGATCTGCTGCGAGGGGTCGCTGTTGGAGTTGACCGTCTTCAGTGCCTGGACACCTTCGGACTTCGCCATCTTCGGCACGTAGTCGTTGTACGACTGCCAGAACGGCGAGGTCAGCAGGGGCAGGATCACCCCGACCTTGCCCGTGCCGCCCCCGCCGGCGCTGGACGCGCCGGTGTCCTTGGTGCTGCCGCATGCCGTGAGCGCGAGGGTGCCGCACGCGGCCGCAGCCGTCGCACGCACCGCCCACGAGGAGAAACGCCTGCCTTGTCGTCCGTTGCGCACTGTGCTGCCGGCCATCTGTCGGGCTCCTCATCGAGCGTGTTCGAGCAGTTGCCGGAATATTTATCAGACCACTTCGGGGCTACAACACCCTCAGGAGCCAAATTTTCGCGGTTTCTAGCCGTAGTGGTCCGACCACATCCGTGGCTAGACTGCGCGGACCGGCGACAGGAGGAGTGGCGTGGACGAGACCCTGCCGAGTGAGACGGAACCGGGGGCCGCTCCGCCGAAGGGCACGGTGACGCAGCGCGCCATCGACTCGATCAAGGCGTTGATCGGCGAGGGCCGCCTGGAGCCGGGGCAGCGGTTGCCCACCGAGCGCGATCTCGCGGCCCAACTGGGCATCTCCCGCAGCTCGATGCGTGAGGCGATCCGCGCGCTCACGGTGCTGGGCGTGCTGGAGGCGCGGCACGGTTCGGGCATCTACGTCACGCAATTGGAGGCCGGTGACCTGCTGGAGACCTTCGGTGTCGTCGCCGATCTCTCACGGGGCCCGGGTCTGGTGGAACTCCTCGAAGTCCGCCGCATTCTGGAGTCGACGGCGACGGCCCTGGCCGCGGCCCGTATCACCCCGGACCAGTTGGCCGAGGTCGAGAAACACCTCACGGCGATGAACGCCACCGACGACCCGGAGGAGATCCTCGCGCACGATCTCGCCTTCCACCGCGAGATCGCGGCCGCCGCCGGCAACGACACCATGGCCGCGATCCTGGAGGGCCTGTCGTCCCGGACGTTCCGGGCCCGGGTCTGGCGCGGCTACCAGGAGGAGGGCGCCTTCGCCCGCACCCGCCGCGAACACGCCGCGATCCACCGGGCGTTGGTGGCCCGCGACCCGGAAGCGGCCCGCGCGGCGGCGGCCTCGCACGTGGGCGAGGTGGAGGAGTGGCTGCGGGCGCAGCTCGCCCCCTAGAAGCAGGGGTTCAGGCACCCTGGCATCCGCGCCGTGCCAGTCGTCACGGGCCCACGGGGAACAGCGGACAGGACAGCCACTCTGTGACTGTGCGCTCTGTCTCCACCCGCGCAGGGAGACCCGCCGGAGGAGGACTGAGCCCCAAAGGGGCGAGTCCTCCAGGGGCGCGGGGCTGCATCGACATGCGGCTCAGCCGCGCGGGCGCGACCAGCCCCCACGCACGCGCAGCGAACGACCGAGAGTATCCGCGCACTCCCCGCCCTCAGGAGCCCTCAGAGGACAGCGCCGGACATCCGCCCTGACCGACCTTCAAACGCCGGAGGCAGGCAGCGGCGGTTCGCCCCGCCGGCCCTGGACCTCCGCCCATCCGCGCAGTTCGCTGGTGCCCACCTCGTCGATCGCCCGGTGCAGGGCGGCCCGCGCTTCCGCGTCGCGCTCGCCCTGCGGGAGCAGCAGGTAGTGGTCGATCGCCCGCCGCAGGCTCTCCCGCGCCTGCGCTGCCAGGACCCAGCGGGAGCCCGGGCTGAACAGCTGGCGCATGCCGGTGAAGAAGACGGCGCTGCCCGCGATCAGGGCGGTGAGCCAGGCAGGCGCGTGCAGTCCGGCCGCCACGACCGTCGCGGACGTGGCGGCGAGTGCGCCGAGTTCCGTCGTGTAGTGCAGCCATCTGGCCCGGTCGCACGCTCCCGCGTAGAACTCCAACTCCTGCCGGGCAAGCCCCAGGAGAGGATCGGGTTGGGAGGCCCAGGCCTGGCCGACGACCGTTCTTCTTCTCATCGCCACATCATCGGGCGATCACGGCCGCCGGCGAAAGGCGTTCCGGCTCAGGACCGGCGAAGCCGCAGCGTCACCAGCTCGAACGGGCGCAGCTGCAAGTGGAGTTGATCGCCCTCACGGGTCACCTCCTCGGCCTCGGCCGACGGCCGCTCCAGCAGGTCTACGACCTCCACCGCGTCGAACGCGAAGCCCACCGTCAGTGTCGCCCTGGCCCGTCCCCCGTGCGCCTCGTGGAACCGGACCACGACATCCCCGCTCCCGTCATCGGCGAGTTTCACCGCCGTGACGACGACCGCGTCCCGGTCGACACTCACCAGCGGGGCGACCTCCTGCCCGCCCTCGACTCGTCGCTCCGGCAGGTTGATCCGCCACCCTTCCCGCACCGCGTCGCCGATGCCCGCGCCGGGCACCAGTGCGTGCCGGAAACGGTGGACACCCTGGTCGGTCTCGGGGTCCGGGAAGCGCGGGGCGCGGAGGAGGGAGACTCGGACCGTGGTGGTCGTCCCGTTGTCGCCGTCACTGCGGACCGTACGGGTCACATCGTGGCCGTACGTCGAGTCGTTGACGACTGCGACGCCCCAGCCGGGTTCCTCCATATGGACGAAGCGGTGGTTGCATGCCTCGAACTTGGCCGCCTCCCATGAGGTGTTGGTGTGCGTGGGCCGGTGGAAGTGCCCGAACTGGGTCTCGGACGCGTACCGTTCGGCGTGCACATCCAGCGGGAAGGCGAGCTTGAGGAACTTCTCGGTCTCGTGCCAGTCGACCTCGGTGTCGATGAGCAGTCGCCGCTCCCCGGGTGCCAGGGACAGGAGTTGGGTGACCTTGGACGCGCCGAAGGACCGTACGATCCGCACGGCGTTCCCGTCGGCCACGACCTCGTCGACATCCGTGAGGTCGGTGACCGTGTTGCGGTAGAACTCGTCGACGTCCCAGGCGTCCCACATGTTCGGGAAATCGGGGTGGAGTTGGAGCAGGTTGGCGGCCCGGCCGGGGGCGATCGTCTCGCGGTCGGCCTCGATGTCGTAGGCGGAGACGACGAGTCCCCGGCCGTCGATCTCGATGCGCAGGAGGCCGTTCTCCAGTACGTGTCCGCCGCCGACCCGGGTCGCGAGTGCCGACTCGCCGTGGACGGCCGGGGTCTGGGCGCCGCCTGCGGGGACGCCTTCGCGGCTGTGCGGCGCCGAGTTGAAGAGGAGAGGGGTTGTGCCCTCGCCCGCCAGCGCGTGCTGGGCCGCGTCGATGACGGCGTTCAGTTCCGCGGCGATCCGCTCGTAGGTCCGGCGGGCCTCGCGGTGCACCCAGGCGATGGACGAGCCGGGCAGGATGTCGTGGAACTGGTGGAGCAGGACGGTCTTCCAGATCCGGTCCAAGTCCTCGTACGGGTACGGGAATCCGGCCCGCACGGCAGCCGTGGCCGCCCACAGCTCCGCTTCGCGCAGGAGGTGTTCGCTGCGGCGGTTGCCCTGCTTGGTCTTGGCCTGGCTGGTGAGGGTGGCGCGGTGGAGTTCGAGGTACAACTCGCCCACCCAGACCGGGGGTTCGGGGTATTCGGCCTCGGCCTTCTCGAAGAACTCCTTCGGCGTCTCCCAGGCCACGGTCGCGGAGCCTTCGAGGTCGCGCAGACGGGCCGCCTTGGCGACCATCTCTCGCGTCGTGCCGCCGCCTCCGTCGCCCCAGCCGGTGGGCGCGAGGGAGTGCCGGGCGACGCCTTTGTCCTTGAAGTTCCGTGCCGCGTGGGCGATCTCGCGGCCCTGCATGGAGCAGTTGTAGGTGTCGACGGGCGGGAAGTGGGTGAAGATCCGGGTGCCGTCGATGCCCTCCCAACGGAAGGTGTGGTGCGGGAACTTGTTGGTCTGGGACCAGGAGATCTTCTGGGTCAGCAGCCACTTGGAGCCCGCCGCCTTGATGATCTGCGGCAGTCCGGCGGCGAAGCCGAAGGTGTCGGGCAGCCAGGCCTCCTCGTTCTCGATGCCGAACTCGTCGAGGAAGAACCGCTTCCCGTGGACGAACTGACGGGCCATCGCCTCCGAGCCCGGCATGTTGGTGTCCGACTCCACCCACATGCCACCGGCGGGCACAAACCGCCCGTCCGCCACCGCCTTCTTGACCCGGGCCCACACCTCGGGCCGGTGCTCCTTCACCCAAGCCCACTGCTGGGCTTGCGACATGGCGAAGATGAAGTCCGGCTCGTCCTCAAGGAGGGCCGTCATGTTGGACGTTGTGCGTGCCACCTTGCGGACCGTCTCGCGCAGTGGCCACAGCCACGCCGAGTCGATGTGCGCGTGCCCGGTCGCGCTGATGCGGTGCGCGGACGGGACAGCGGGCGTGGACAGGACGGCCGCGAGCTGTGAACGGGCGCGCTCCGCCGTGCCGTTGACGTCCTGGAGGTCGACGGCGTCCAGCGCCTTCTCGATCGCCCGCAGGAGGTCCCAGCGGCGGGCCGAGTCCACCGGCAGCTCGGCCATCAGCTCGCCGACGACCTCCAGGTCGAGGACGAGGTTCCACACGTTCTCGTCGAGGACCGCGAGGTCCATGCGGGTCAGCGTGTACTGGGGCTCGCTCCCGGCCGTCTCCTTGTCACCCAACTGTGTGGGCAGGAAGGGGTGGTAGTCGAGGACGACGGGGTTCGAGGCGGCCTCGATGTGCAGCCGCACCTCCTCGCCGCCGGCGACGGGCGCGCCGATCCTGACCCACTGGTTGCGCGGGTTGAGGCCCTTCACCGGGGTGCCGTCGGGCCGGTAGACGAGGCCCTCGCACTGGAACCCGGGCATGTTCTCGTCGAAGCCGAGGTCGAGCAGCGCCTCGACGGTCTTGCCGGTCCACTCCTGGGGGACGGTCCCGGTGACGCGGAACCAGCTGGTGCCCCAGGGAGCACCCCACCGGGCACCCACCTCGATCGGGTCAGGTGTGCCCGCGAGCCCCTCGGCCACGGGCACCGGCTCGTCGGGCGCGTGCCAGACGGCCACTTCCAGCGGCACGGACTCGGGGTACACGGCGGGACGGATGCGCTCTTCGAGGACGCGCTTGAGGCGGGCTTCGACCAGGCTGCGGTCGTCATGCATGTGGGGTGCTCCGTAGCTCGGTTGCGGGTTGGGTTACGGGTGTTGCCAGGCGGTGGCTACCAGGTGTGCGCGACGGTCACGGGGGCCGACGTTGTGTAGAGCTCCCCTGTCACGCGCAGTTCGAACCACGCCTGCGGCTCGCCCTGTTCGGCCTGCAAGCCTCCGACGGAGAAGGCGCGCCGGCAGGTGCCGCCGAGGAAGCGCGCGGTGCGTCTGGTGGGGCGTGCGGGGTTCACGCGCTGGTGCCTCCTTGTGGGGTGGGGAGTACCTGGTCGGGAGTGACGACTTCGGTGATGCCACGCGCGGTGAGGTGGTCCTTGTCGTCCGCGCGCACGTCCAGGACGGTCGCCGGGCGGACTCCGTCGGCGACGAGCCGGAAGTAGGCGTCGAAGACCGGGCCGCCGGGGCCGCAGACCGACCTGACCGACGGATCGGCGGGAACGACGAGCGCCGTGGTGCGGACGGCGGGTTCGTACGTGGGCTCGCGGGCCGCCTCGGCCAACACCAGCGCGATGTCCTTGGGTTGGCGGTCGTTGGTCAACAGGCCCAGCCCGTATTCGAGTTCGGGGAAGTCCGCGAGATCGCGGGACACGTCGTGCGAGCACCACCAGGTGATGCCCCAGAGGTCAGGACAGTCAAGGGCGTTGGCGATGGTCGCGGAGGCGAAGTCGGCCGCGTGCTCGGCGGGTACGAGCGGCTGGGGCGCACCGACCTCCTGGAGCCAGACGGGCCGGTGCGGTTCGTCGGCCCAGGCCTTGCTCAGCTCGATCAGGTACGCAGCGTGGTGCTCGGAGGGGACCGAACTGCGGCCGTGGCGTTGGGCGGTGCCGTTGAAGACCCAGGAGTGCACGGCCGTCATCGCTCCGTGCCGGGCGGCCTGGGCCGGGGTGAACGGCATGTCGTCCTGGTACCAGGTCGCGTCGTACTCGGCGTGCAGATGCGGCTTGCCGGGCGCGCCTTCCGCGCAGGCCGCGAGCATTCGCCCGAGCCAGTCGTCGATCTGGTCCTCCGTCGCCCGGTCGGGGTCCGGATGCGGGCCCGCCGAGAACTGGTTGACCTCGTTGCCGAGGGTCATGCCGATGAAGTTCGGGCGGTCGGCGAGGGCGGCGGCGAGCGTGCGCAGGTAGGCGGCCTGGCCGTCGAGGACGTCCGGGTCGGTGAAGAGGTTGCGCCGGTGCCAGGTCCGGGTCCACGCGGGCAGGTAGTCGAAACTGCTCAAGTGCCCTTGCAGACCGTCGACGTTGACGTTGAGCCCGCGTTCACCGGCCGCGTCGGCGAGCTGAACCAGCTGTTCTACGGCCTTGGTTCGGATCAGGGTCCGGTTGGGCTGGAAGTACGGCCACAGCGGGAAGACACGGATGTGGTCGAGGCCCAGCTCGGCGATCGAGTCGAGGTCGGCGCGTACGGAGTCGAGGTCGAAGTCGAGCCAGTGGTGGAACCACCCTTGGCTGGGCGTGTAGTTGACGCCGAAGCGCACGGCAGAAGACATCGGGATCCTGGTTCTGTAGTGCGTACGTGGGGGAAGTCGGCGCGTAGGTCTCAGCCCTTGACGGCGCCCTCGCCGACGCCCCGGAAGAAGTACCGCTGGAGGCAGGCGAAGAGGGCGATCAACGGTGCCACGGCGATGACCGTGCCGGCGGCCACCAGGCGTTCGTCGTTGGCGAAGGTGCCGTGCAGGTAGTTGAGGCCGATGGTGAGCGTGAACCTGGACGGGTCGCTGAGCACGATGAGCGGCCACAGGAAGTCGTCCCAGGCGCCCATGAAGGCGAAGATCGCGACGACGGCGATGGTGCCCTTCACGGACGGCAGTGCGATCCGAAGGAACCGCTGCCACACGTTGGCGCCGTCGACGAAGGCCGCTTCCTCGATCTCGTACGGCAGGTTGAGGAAGGCGTTGCGCATCAGCAGGACATTCATCGCACCGATGCAGCCCGGGAGGACCACGCCGATCAGGGTGTTGTTGAGGCCCAGCTCCCGCATGGTGGTGAACTGGGCGATGATGATGCCCTCCACCGGCACGAGCATCGCGAGGATGAAGACGAGGGTGGCCACGCGGCGGCCCCGGTAGCGCAGCCGGGCCAGGGCGTAGCCGGCGAGGGCCGAGCCGACGCAGTTCGTCACGACGTTGGCGGTGGCGACCTTCAGCGAGTTGAAGGCGTAGTCCCAGACGGGGATGGTGTCGGCGACCCGCTTGTAGTTGTGCAGGGTGGGGTGTTCGGGCAGGAAGGTCGGCGGTGAGCTGTAGATGTCCTCGGTCGGGCCCTTGAGCGAGGTGGACAGCTGCCAGACGAAAGGACCGACGGTGATGGCGAGGACGACGAGCAACAGCGTGTAACGCAGGGCGAGTTCCCAGACGCGGATGCGGCGGCCGTGCTCGTCGGTGATGCGGGGTTCGCGAACTGCCGTCTCCTGGATGGGCCTTGTGCGCTCGATGACGCTCAAGCGTCCTCCTTCCGGTCGGCCCGCAGTACGAGCAGCATCAGGGCGACGGTGACGACGAAGACGACGACCGAGAGCGCGGAGGCGTAGCCGACGCGGCCGGTCAGGCCGGTGCCGGTGCGCTGGACGAGCATCACAAGAGTGGTGTCCTCACCGGCCGGCCCACCGCTCGGGCCCGCCATCAGGTACACCTCGGAGAACACCTTGAAGGCGGCCACCGAGGACAACGCGCCCACCAGCACCATCGTGGACCGGACGGCGGGCACGGTCACCGTGAAGAAGCGGCGCACCGCCCCCGCGCCGTCGACCGAGGCGGCCTCGTGCAACTCGCGCGGCACACTCGCGAGCGCGGCCAGATAAATGATCATGTAGTAGCCGAGGCCCTTCCAGACCGTGACGGCCATGGCGCTCAGCAGGAGCAGCCACTGGTCGCTGAGGAAGCCGATCTTTCCGACGCCGATCGTCTCCAACAGCGAGTTGACCAGGCCGCGTTCGTCGAGCAGCCACACCCAGATCAGTCCGACCACGACGATCGACGCGACGACCGGCGTGTAGAACGCGGACCGGAAGAAGGTGATGCCGGGGATGTTCTTCTGCACCAACAGGGCCAGCAGCAGCGGGAGTACGACGAGTGCGGGGACCACCCCGACGATGTACAGGGTGCTGTTGCGCAGGCCGGTCCAGAACATGTCGTCGTGCCACAGCTCGCGGAAGTTGGCGAAGCCCACGAAGTGGCCCGGGATCAGGGTGCGCCGGTCCGTGAAGGAGTTGATCACGGTGGAGGCGAAGGGATACAGCACGAAGGCGCCGACGACGAGCAGCCCTGGGGCGGCGAACAGCCAGGGACTGGTGGGCAGTTGGCGCCGCACGCGGGACACGTCGGCCATGGAAACCCTCAGCCTTCCTGCTGGAGCAGCGTGTCGCACGCCTTGACAGCGTTGTCGAGAGCCGTCTTGGGGCTCTCCTTGCCCTGCAGCGCCTTGGCGACCTCGTTGCGCAGCGCGGTCTTCATCTGCTCGCTGAACAGCACCGGCGTGTAATTGACCGCGTTCTTCAGGGACTTGGCGGCGGCGATCCGTACCCGGGTCTCGTCGGAGCCGTCCTCCTTGGTGAAGTACGGGTCGTCGAGGGAACCGGCGGTGCTCGGGAAGATGGCGACCTTCTTGGCGAACGACATCTGCTGCTGGGCGTCGGTGACGTAGTGCGCGAAGGCCACGGACGCGGGCGTGTGCTTGGTCTTGGAGTTGACCATCACGCCCATCACGTACATGTTGACGTGCCCGGTGCTGGTGATCTGGTCCGTGATGCCGATGTTCTTGTACAGGGTCGGCGCCTGCTTCTTGAAGTTGTCGAGGTCCAGGGCGCTGCCTGGGTTCATCGCCACGGCGCCGGTGAGGAACTTCTTGCCGGACGACTCGGGGGTGGCGGTGAGCGCCTGCGGGTCGAGGGCCTTCGCGTCGTACAACTCCTTGTACTTGGTGAGGAGTTCGATGCCCTTCGCGTCGTTGAAGGCGAAGGCGGTGCCCTCCTTGTTCATGAGCTCGACGCCGTAGCGGCCGAAGTCCTCGACGGTGGGGACGTTGGCGAGGGTGGCGACCTTGCCGTCGGTCTTCCTCGCCAACTGGAGGGCTTGGGCGAAGAGTTCGTCGTACGTCTTCGGCGGCTGGTCGGCGTTGAGTCCGGCCTGCTTGAAGAGGGACTTGTTGTAGAAGAGCGGGCCGGTGTTGAGGTACCAGGGGAAAGCGTAGGTGCCGGTCATGCCCGGTATCTGGTGGCTGGCCCAAGCTCCGGGCAGGTACTCGCTCTTGTACTTCGCGGCGGACTTGTCGAGGTCGAGCGCGAGGCCCGCCTTGGCGAGCGGGGCGACCAGGTCCGGGGAGACGTTGACGACGTCGGGCAGGGTGCCGCCGGCGGCGTCGGCGCTGATCTTGTCGGCGTAGCCCTCGGCGGGCTGGTCGATCCACTTCACGTGCGTGCCGGGGTACTTCTTCTCGAAGCCGGAGATCACACCCTCGAAGTACGACTTGAAGTTGGCGCGGAGGTTCCAGGTCTGGAAGGTGATGTCGCCCTCGACCTTGCCCGAGGCGTCGGTCGATCCACCGTCGTCTCCCCCGGAACCGCAGGCGCTCAGCGGCATGAGGACGACGGCGGCGGCAGCTGCGGCGAAGGCTCTGCGGGAGATGCGCACGGCGAGTGGCTCCTTTGCAGTGGGGGTTGGCCAATCGTGCCGGGGCAGACCTTGCACGCTGTCCGGCGGGCGAGTCAATGGATTCCGCTCAGCTAAATTCATTAGTTGGCAGCATCCGGCCAACTGCACTGGTCAGCGAGGTACGTTCGCATTCTTGCGGTGGATCACTAATGCGCTTTAGGGTGTGCTGACTCAAGCGCATTAGTGCGCGGCACCGGTGGAATGGAGAGCAGGCTTGACAGGCAAGCGGTCGCCCGCGCGTCGGCCGACGATGAAGGACATCGCGCAGCGCGCCGGCGTGTCCGAGAGCGCGGTGTCCTTCGCGCTCAACGGCCGGCCCGGCGTCTCCGAGATCACCCGCGACCGGGTGCGCCGGGTCGCGGAGCAGCTGGGCTGGCGGCCCAGTACGGCGGCGCGGGCGCTCTCCGGGGAGGGTGCGGCGACGGTCGGTTTCGTCCTCGCCCGGCCCGCGGACACCCTCGGCGTCGACTCCTTCTTCCTCCAACTCGTCTCCGGCATCCAGGAAGTGCTGGCCGAACGCCATCTCGGTCTGCTCTTCCAGATGGCCGAGGACGTCGACGACGAGTGCGCGGTCTACCGGCGCTGGTGGGCCGAACACCGGGTGGACGGCGTTCTGGTGGCCGACCCGCGCACCGCCGACCCGCGGCCCGACCTCCTCGACGAACTCGGCCTGCCCGCCGTGGTGATCGGCGGCGCACCCGACGAACGGCATCCCGGTCTGTCGACGGTGTGGGCGGACGACGCGGGCGCGATGGCCTCTGTCGTCGACGAGTTGTCCGCGCGCGGCCATCGGCGGATCGTGCACATCGCCGGTCTGCCTGGCCTCGCGCACACCGAGCGCCGTATCCGCGCCCTGCGCGCCGAGGCCGCCCGCCGCGGGCTGACCGAGGTGCACTCGGTGACCACCGACTACTCGGACGCGGCGGGCGCCGCCGTCACCCGCCGGGTGCTCGAAGTCGCCGCTCCCCCAACGGCGTTGATCTACGACAACGACGTGATGGCCGTCGCCGGGGTGGCCGCCGCGACCGAACTCGGCTTCTCCGTACCGGCGGACGTGTCGGTGGTCGCCTGGGAGGACTCCGCGCTGTGCCGCATGGTCCGGCCGTGGCTGTCGGCGCTGTCCCGGGACAGTGTGGAGTTCGGCCGTACGGCGGCCCGGGAGTTGACCGCTCTGCTGGACGGTGGTCCGGCGCGCACGGTGCGGGTGCCGGTGCCGCGGCTCATCGAGCGGGACAGCACGGGGACGGCGCGGGCGTGAGCGTGCCGTGACTCCCCCGGTTCGCGGCCGAATCGCCGGACACCGCACGGTACTTCGTGTGAGGCTTTGCCCATGACCTCCGAAGACCCGCTGGCCGACCGGCTCCAACTCGACCGGCCGCACTCCGCCCGTGTGTGGAACTTCCTCCTGGGCGGCAAGGACAACTACGCCGCCGACCGCGAGGCCGGCGAGATGATTGTCCAGATGTTCCCGGACATCGCCCTGCTCGCCCGCCTCCAACGCCGCTTCCTGGTAAGGGCGGTGCGCTATCTCACCGAGGAGGCGGGCATCCGCCAGTTCCTCGACATCGGGACCGGCCTGCCCACCGTCGACAACACGCACGAGGTCGCGCAGCGCATCGCGCCCGAGAGCCGCATCGTGTACGTCGACAACGACCCGCTGGTCCTGGTGCACGCCCAGGCGCTGCTCACCAGCGCCCCGGAGGGTGCCTGCGCCTATGTCGACGCCGATGTGCGCGACCCCGAGAGGATTCTCGAAGCCGCCGCCCAGACCCTGGACTTCAGCAAGCCGATCGCGCTGACGATGCTGGGCATCCTGGGTCAGATCCCGGACTCGGACGAGCCCGAGGCCGTCGTGGCCCGCTTCCTCGACGCGCTGCCCCGGGGCAGCTATCTCGCGCTGACCGACGGCACCGACACCAACGCGGCGCTCAACCAGGCGATTTCGGTGTACAACGCCAACTCCGCCAGCTCCTACCACCTGCGCAGCCCCGAGCGGATAGCGGCGTTCTTCGATGGCCTCGATGCCATCGAACCCGGCATCGTCCCCATTTCGCGGTGGCACCCGGAGCAGGTCGACGTGGGCCGTGACCCGTCCGTCGAGAACACGATCTGCGGCATCGGCCGCAAGGCCTGATCACCAACGAGGAAGAGGGGCACCGGAGTTGCCGGTGCCCCTCTTCCTCGTCCTGTGTCCCCCGGGTCAGATCCGGAACAGCGCCCAGACCGTCTTCCCACCGGCCGCCCGCAGGTTCCAGCCCCATGACTCGCTGAGCGCGGAGACCACCTGCAGGCCGCGCCCGGACTCGGCGAACTCGTCGGGGTGCCCCTCCACGGGTATGCGATCACTGTCGTCGGTGACCGCGCACACCGCGTAGGGCAGCCGGTCCCACACCGCGAGCCACAGTGAAGGCTGCGGCTCCGTAAGGGAGTTGGGCGCCCGGCCGTAGCGCAGCGCGTTGCTCACCAGCTCCGACACGGCGACCGTCACGTCGTCGACGAGTTCGTCCCCGGCCCGGTCCGCGAGCGCGGCCCGGGTGAACTCCCGGGCCACATGGGCCGATTGAGGCATCGGCGGCACGACCAGGACCGAACAGAGAGCGGGATCGCGCCCGTCACCGACGGCGGGCACCAGGGTGACGGTCCGCCCCGGCTCGGGTGGGCCCACCTGATCGACGGCCCGGCACAGCCACTCCCAAGTCCCCTCGATCCGCAGGGTGTCGACCGGTCGTACGACTTGCTCTGCGGACATCGCGACCCCTGAGACCCCTGGGAAGAGAACTGCGCGCGCTACACCTGTCCGGAGCATCGTCCTCCGCCTGCCCCCGCGAACGCAAGTGCATCGGCAATTACCGCTGCAATTGCAGACGATCTTGCAAGCGGTCTCCCCGAGGGCTATCGTCCTCCGCATCACCGTGGATGCAATTGAAGCTGCAATTGCATTCGATCTTCCGGGGGAGCGATGAGGCCTCACATAGAGCACGCGAACGGCATGTCGGCGACCCTGCTGAGCGGCGCGCAGTGGCGCAAGAGCCACCACAGCAACCCCGAGGGCAACTGCGTCGAGTTGGCCGCGCTCCCCGACGGTCAGGTCGCCGTACGCAACTCGCGCCATCCCGAAGGTCCGGCGCTCGTCTACACCAGCGCCGAGATCTCCGCGTTCGTCCGCGGTGTGAAGGACGGCGACTTCGACGGCCTACTCCCCGGCCGCTGAGGTCAGGCAAACCCGCGGACTGGCCGGAAGGCGCTGGACACAGGCCGGCACCTTCCGGCTCCTTCACTCCCTGCAGTTATCCGGAACCTCGGTGCTACGATCCTCTTTTGAGTCCCGAAAACTTGCGGACGGTATCGGCGCGACCGCCGAGGGGATGAACATGACTGCAGCTCAACCGGAATACGCTCCCTCGGGTTCGGACGTACTGAGCCTTCAGCGCGGCGGTCCGACGGTCCAGCGCATCATGCTGGGTACGCGTCTGCGCCGCCTGCGCGAGTCCCTCAACATCACCCGGGACACGGCCGCTTCGGCGATACGCGCCTCGGACGCCAAACTCTGCCGCATGGAGCTGGGCCGCGTAGGCTTCAAAGAGCGTGACGTAGCGGACCTGTTGACCCTCTACGGCCTCCAGGAGCCGGACGCGCGCCAGGAGTTCCTCGACTCGGCCCGCCGTGCCAACGAACCCGGCTGGTGGCGTGCGTACGGCGACGCCTTCCCGACCTGGTTCGAGCAGCATCTGGGGCTCGAAGAGGCCACCTCACTCATCCGCACCTACGAAGTGCAGTTCATCCCGGGCCTGTTGCAGACCGCCGCGTACGCCGAGGCCGTCATCCGGCTCGGCCGTCCCGTCGACACCCCGGACGCGATCCGGCGCCGCGTCGAACTCCGTATGACCCGGCAGGAGTTGCTCACCAGGCCCGGTGCTCCGAAGCTCTGGGTCGTGGTGGACGAGGCCGCGCTGCGCCGTCCGCTCGGCGGAGCGGACGTGATGCGCGGGCAGCTGCGGCACCTCATCGAGACGGCCGCCCTGCCGAACGTCACGCTCCAGGTGCTGCCGTTCCACGTGGGCGGGCACGCCGCCGCCGGCGGTCCGATCACCGTGCTGCGCTTCCCGGTGCCGGACCTGCCGGACATCGTCTACCTCGAACAGCTCACCAGCGCCCTCTACTTGGACAAGCCCGAAGAGGTCGACCGCTATCTCGCGGTCATGGACCGGCTGAGCATGGTGGCCTCACCGGCCCCCGAGTCGGTGGCCTTCCTGGAGAAGCTCCTCCAGGAGATGTGAGGCCGGGCGGTCCGTGACCGCTCAGACCCGCGACCGGTACAGCCCGAACTCCGCTATCTTCACGGTGTCCCGGGCTGCCGTCACACGGACCCGCCACCGCCGGGCGCTCACCGGCGCGGCCAGCAGCAGGATGCGGCTCGCACCGATCGTCCCGGCGCGGGTCACCTCCGCCCAGGCCCCGTCGACGTATGCCTCGATCACGAAGGCCTCGACCTGCTGGCCATAGCGCCGTATGTCCTCCGCCAACCGGACGCGGTCCACGGCCAGTTCGGCGCCGAGATCGACGGTGACCCGGCCGGCCGAGGTGACCGTCCGCGCCCCGCGCGCCAGGTCCTCGGGCAGCTCCCGGTCCACCCGCTCGCGGAACTCGCCCAGGCGTGCCACGTCCGGGTCCGCCAGCAGACCGTCCGTGTCCGGTGGCACGTTGAGCAGCAGGACCGAGTTGCGGCCGACCGAGCCGAAGTAGATGTCGATCAACTCGTCGACGGTCTTGGGAACTTGGTCCGGGTGGTAGAACCAGCCGTCGTGGATCGACACATCGCACTCGGCGGGCCACCACTGCAGATAGTCGGTGTTCGGCTGCGCCGAGACGAGCGCGCTACGACTCCCCTCGTCGGGGGTGTCGTACGACAACGCCCAGTCCGTGCGCCCGTATTGCTCCTCCTTGACCGGGAGGACGCTCCACTCGTCCTCCCGCGCGATACCGCCCTCGTTGCCGACCCAGCGCACGTCCGGGCCGGTCACGGCGATCGCCGCGTCCGGGGCCAGCGACCTGACCAGGGTGTACCAGCTGTCCCAGTCGTAGTCCTCGACGTGGCCCGGCGGGATGCGTCCCTGGGCGCCGTCGAACCAGACCTCGTCGACCGGTCCGTACTCGGTCAGCACTTCGTAGAGGGTGTTGAGCATGTGGGCGCCGTAGTCGGTGGCGTCCAGCGTGTAGAAGGCGTCCGGGGAGCGGTCGTCGCCGTCGACGAGGGTCGGGATCGTGCGCGTGGCGCGTGCACTGCCGTTGGCGTAGACGCCGTGGAGGTACTGGTTCTCGTCGGCGGGTGAGAGGTAGACGCCGGCCTTGAGGCCGTAGCGCCGCATGGAGTCGGCGAAGGAGCGCAGTACGTCGCCCTGGCCCGCACGCCAACTGCTGTACGCAACGGTGTGGTTGGTGTAGCGGGAGGGGTAGAGGACGAAGCCGTCGTGGTGCTTGACGGTGAGGATGGCGAGCTTGAAACCGCCGTCGCGCAGGGCGCGGGCCCACTGGTCGGTGTCGAGGCCGGTCGGCTGGAACACGTTCGGGTCCTCGTCGCCGGTCCCCCACTCCAGGCCGGTGAAGGTGTTCACGCCGAAGTGCAGGAACGCGGTCTGCTCCAGCTGTTGCCAGGCCACCTGCCGCGCGGTGGGCCGGACTTGGGAGGCCTTGCGGACCAGTTCGTCCTCGGTGTCGTCGGCGCTGACGGGGATACGGGAGCGGGAATCGGACGGGGGTGGGCTCGCCGCGAGGGCGGATGCCGTGGTGGTGCCGGTCGCGGCGAGTGCGGTGGCCGAGAGGACGAAGAGACGTCTGGAGAGGGCCATGGGGTGGGACTCCTCTGGTTGCTCAGGGGGCGGTCAAGTGCCAGGCGGCGGGCTGGTGTTGGTCCGGCGGGTACTGCACGAGCCGGCCGTCGTCCGCGACGCTCAGCGTCATCTGCGTGATCGCGTTCACGAGCCGGTAGCCTCCCGCCGCTGGCGCCAACTCCCAGCGCTGCATGGTGTTCGCGGCATCGCAGGGCTGCGGGGCCGCCGAAATCCCGGGCTGGAGCGGCACGTTGAGGGTGAGCTTGCCGCCCTGGACCTCCAGGCAGCCGCCGGCGGTCCGCAGCGTCGCATAGCCGTCGGGCGTGCGCTGCACCGTGGCGGTCATGCTGGCGCCCGCCGTCCGGAAGGTGTACGTCCCGTCTGCCACCGGTACCCGGGCCAGGTCGCGCCACCCGGGCGCATGCCCAACTGCCGTGCCCCGCGCGGTGAATTCGGCGTACGTGGCATCGGGATGCGGATCGCCCCAGGTCGCCTGGGCCAGGTGCCGTAGCGCGGGCTCGGTGTCGGTGGCGACCTCGTTCTCGGTCTCGCCGCGGCCGTTGTCGGGCCAGAGGCTGATCTTCGCGCCGGTGATGCCGTCGCTGGAGGTGAGCTTCTCGCCCTCGAAGCTGCGCGGGTCCCAGCTCTGGTCGTACAGCGCCTCGGTGTCCGTGTGGAAACCGCCGCGGACGAGGTAGAGGGAGTCGATGTAGGCGTCCTGAGGGGTGGCGTTCGCGCCGTACTTCTCCTGGGCGTAGCGCAGCATCTGCGGGTACTTGGAGTAGTCGGAGCCGAGCATGTACTCGTCGGCACCCATGTGCCAGGACGTCGCGGTGAAGACCTGCGCGTACTCGTCCATCAGGCTCGTGTAGTAGTCGAACGCCGCCTGTTGCGTGACGTCGAGCCGGGCGGGCTGCTTGTTGCCGTCGCTGTCGGTGAGTTGGAGATCGGGACGGTTCTCTATCCACGGGTCCATGTGGCCCGGGGAGTTGATCTCGGGGATGATCTCGACGTGGTACTTGTCGCCGAGGGCGACGAGGCGGCGCATCTCGTCCGGCGTGTAGTAGCCCCAGGTGTCGGCCTCGGGGTGCGCGGCACTCTTCACCTTGAGTTCCAGGAGCAGTTGGTTGAGCTTGTGGTACGCCATCTCGCGCACCAGGTTCTCCAACCAGGGCAGGGAGATGTGGATGTAGCAGGCGCAGACTCCGACTCCGCGTTCCTCGTAACGCGGTACGTCGACTGTGCGTCCGGCGGGGATGTGGTCGCCCTGCGCGAGCAGTTGGAGGAGGGTCCGGGTGCCGTAGAAGGCGCCGGTCTCGGTCGCACCGGTCACCGCCAGGCGTTTGCCCGCCTGGAGTTCATAGCCCTCAGCGCCCAACGAGCCCTTGGTCGGCCGGACTTCGATCACGATGTCGCCGGGGCGGGTGGCACCGCCCCGCACGACGGGCACTGTTCCGTGACCGGCCGCCTTGAGGTCGTCGGCGAGGGTGTCGGCGACCTCGCGCTCGCTCCTGCTGTCGGCCACGAGTCGGGTTCCGGGCCCGAAGTCGTAACTCCCGGGTTGAGGCGTCCAGTTGGACAGCGCGGGCACGGTCACCGGCACCGCCCGTTCCTGCTGGACCGCGACCGCCGGCGCGGGTGCCGCGAGCAGTGCGAACACCGCCGCGAAGCCGATGAACCGAAACCGTCTCTTCCTGCGCTCAGCCATGCCACTCCACCGGTCGCGATTGATCGGACGACTGATGATTGGACTGCACTCAGGGGCTGTCAATGGGCGCCGGGAGCGGTCAAGTTGGGCCATTGATCGGATGACCAGCAGGTCAGTCGGCGCCCGTCCTGTACCCGCCCGCGAAAAGTCCAACAAGACGGCCCCGAATGTCCAAGACCGGCAGCCCTTGGTCTTCCACAACCAGCAGCCCTTGGCTTTCCACGCCCGGCCACCTCTCGACGCACCGCCCCTGCCGAGGCACAGTTCTCCCTACATACTCGCGAGTAGTGAGAAGGAGCGCGCCCGTGACCAGCTGGGTCGGCCGTACCGCCGTCGAGATAGCCGCCGCCGTACGCGAGAAGCGGGTCACGCCCCGCGAGGTGGTGGCCGAGCATCTCGCCCGGATCGAGCGGCTCGACGGGCGGATCGGCGCGTTCAGGGTGGTGCGGGCGGAGGCGGCGCTCGCGGAGGCCGACGAGGTGGGCGCGCGGGCCGATCTGGCCGAACTCCCGCTCGCGGGCGTGCCGGTGGCCGTGAAGGACAACCTCCCGGTGACCGGCGAGTCCAACCGGGCCGGCTCCGCCGCGACCCCGGACACCCCCGCCGACCACGACCACATCACCGTGGCCCGGCTGCGGGCGGCGGGTGCGGTGGTCGTAGGGCTCACCAACGTGCCCGAGCTGTGCGTCTTCGGCACCACCGAGGGCGTCCACGGGACCAGCCGCAACCCGTGGGACACGACCCGCACGGCGGGTGGTTCCTCCGGCGGCAGCGCGGCCGCCGTAGCCGCCGGCATGGTGCCGATCGCGCTCGGCAACGACGGCATGGGCTCGCTGCGCATCCCCGCGGCCAACTGCGGTCTGGTCACCATCAAGCCGGGGTTCGGGGTGGTCCCGGCCGGTATCGGCGACGGCGACTGGTTCGGAATGTCCGAGAACGGACCCCTCGCGACGACCGTCGAGGACGCCCGGCTGATGTTTTCGGTCATCGCGGACATCGAGGTCGTACGCCCCGACGAGCCCACCCGTCGGAAAGTCGCCGCCTCCGTACGCAGCCCGCTCGTCGGAGTCGCCGTCGGCAAGCCGTATACGACCGCCGTACGGGAGGCGGCCGGACTGCTGAACAGGGCCGGTCACACCGTGCACCGCGCCGACCCGCCGTATCCGCTGTCCCTGAGCACCACGTCCCTCGCGCACTGGACGGCCGGCACCTCGGTCGACGCGGCCGGGCTCGATCCGCGGAAGCTGACGCGGCGGACCCGGGTGCACGCGGCGATCGGCCGACGGTTCGTGAAGAGCGTGCGCACCGGCAAGGGCCAGGAACAGCTGCGGGAGCACCTCGCGCCGTTCTTCGCCGAGTACGACATCCTGCTGACGGCGGCGCTGGCCCGCCGCTCCCCCAAGGCCGGGCCGTGGCACGAGCGGGGCTGGCTGCGCAACGTGCTCGCGAACACCAACTACTCGCCGCTGACGCCTCCTTGGAACCTCACCGGCTGGCCGGCGATGTCGGTCCCGTTCGGCACCCTGCCCTCCGGCGCGCCCTGCGCCGTACAGCTGGTGGGGCGGCCGGGGTCGGAGGCGGCGCTGCTGGAACTTGCGGAGGAGCTGGAGAAGCTGCGGCCTTGGGTGCGGACAGCGCCGCTCGACTAGAAGGCGCCCTCTGAAGGTACTTCTCGAACGCGCCTCCAGAAGGTGCGCCTAGAGGGCGCGGTACATGACATGCAGGCCGACACGCCCGTCCCGGGGATGCTCGAACGCGTCCGGCACCGTGCCCAGGATCGTGAAGCCGAGGGAGAGCCAGAGCTTGACGGCGGGGTTGGTCTCGACGACGGCGTTGAAGACCATGCCTCGGAAGCCCTGGTCGCGGGCGGTGGTGAGGATGTGTTCGGCGAGGGCGCGGCCGATGCCGCGGCCGCCGTGGTCGGGGTCGACCATGAAGCCGGCGTTGGCGATGCGGTCGGCGGGGCCGCCGTAGTTCGGGGTGACGAAGGCCGAGCCGACGACGGTTCCGGTCTCGTCCTCGGCGACGTACACGCGCTTCGGCGGGCTCGTCCACAAGGCCCGGGCCGCCTCTTCGGAGGTGTCCCGGGCCCAGGTGTAGGTGTCGCCGGCGGCGACGATCCGGTGCCAGAAAGGCCAGATCCGCGGCCAGTCGTCGGCCGCGGCTTCTCTGATCGGCATGGGCGCGATTTTCGCACGCCCATGCTGTCGGCGATCGCGAAGGGTCCTGCGGGGTCAGTCCACGCTGGGCAGGATGTGGGGCTCGGCGAGGTCGTCCTCGTAGCCCGCGAGTCGGATGGGGGCGGACCGTGCCCACACGGCCAGGCTGCCGAGCTCGTCGGACCGGTGGCCCGCACGCTCCGTGTGTTCCTCGGGGCGTTGCTCGCGATTCGTCTTCTCCGGTGTCACCGCGCACTCCTTATGTGTCGGGTCACCCTCGGGGCACGACCGGCCGTCTCCGGTCCGGTACCTGGCCCGCTCGGGCGTGGGTTGAAGGCAGTTCGGACGCGGTGGCGCCGGTTACTCGTGTGAGAGCAGGCCGTTGTGACCGGCTTGTCCCGGGACGGACCATGGGTGTGGGTGGGACCCCTTGTCGCTGTCCGTCTGCCTCAGGTTAACCAAATGAGCGACCCGCCGCTCGATGGGGCTGAAAACATGGGGTAAAGATTAGAGACATGCGGCCATCGGTTCTTGCCTGCCCGGGCGCGGTGGGCTGCCGGAGTCGGTGCACATCGCGTGCACGCCGGCCCGCGGACAGGGCGCGTTCGGACTCTGCCGCCAGGTTCCGTCCGACGGTTCATGTGGCTGTAGGTTCGCCGGCTCGTGGGGCTCGGTGCGGGTCGGGGTGATCCGACGAACGTGGAGCGGGTACGGCCGACCGGCCGCGAGCATGGCTAGATCGAGCGCCTCGGCCTCGCGGACCCCGTCGGCGTCAGCGCGTTCGCGAGGTGGCCCCTCGCCTCTCGTCGGGCTCTGCGCATCCCAGGCAACAGCACGTTCGGGCCGACTCGCTGACCGTGCCGTGCCGGGTGCGTCGCAGGCGGATCCGTCGGGGCGGTTGCCTTCGACTCCTGAACCCGCCGTGCGAGGTCCGCGAACGGCATCAAAGGCCGCCGGCTCGACGACAGGACCTCCCTTCCGCCGCCGCCATCACAGACCCGCAGCTCACCGGGGACGAACCCGCGCTCGGCCGATCGCCGGAGAGCTCTCTTCAGCTGGCCGGAACTTGGTTCGGACCTTCACCGGAACTCCATAGGGCGTCGCCAGGAGACCTGCTCCTCAACCGATCACGTTGAAGCCATTGACGCATGAAGAGTCGCGCCGGACACTCCTGCATTGAAACGGCGATCCATGCCCGGCGAGCAGCCAACTCACGCCGCTCTCACACGGCATGACGGATCGTCCGTATTCAGCCCGCGCGCCAGGATCCACAGTGCGGCGGTGTCGACGCAGAGGAGGACAACGAGAAACCGCGGACTCATGATCGCCCTGAGAGCGCTCTCAAAGACGTCGGCAGACCATGTCGCCAGGCCACGGAGACGACCTGCTCCCCAGTCCCACCAGGAGGCAGGCCCCTGCAGCACTCCCACCCCGCATGCTGGACAGGGAGAACCACAACGATGACCACCTCCCCACCGCCCGCCGGTGCGCCGGCCGGCAGACAGAGAACCGTCCCCCTCGTTCTGGGCAGCGCTCTGGTGCTGCTCGTCGGCGCGCTCGCAGGCCTGATCGGTACCGGCGGCAGCGCCTCGGCGGCCGTACCGGGCGCTCCGACCGGCTGGACCACCCTCTTCTCCGACGACTTCAACGGCGCGTCCGGCAGCGCGCTGAACCGGACCGACTGGCTGTACGACCTGGGCACCAGTTACTCCGGAGGTGCCGCCAACTGGGGAACGGGCGAAGTCGAATCGGCCACCGACTCCACCAACAACGTCTACCAGGACGGACAGGGGCACCTGGTCATCAAGGCTCTCCGTGACGGGTCCGGCCACTGGACCTCGGGACGCATCGAGACCCAGCGCACCGACTTCGCCGCCCCGGCCGGCGGACAGATGGAGATGAGCGCGTCCATCCTGCAGCCCAACCCGCAGAGTGGACTGGGCTATTGGCCCGCGTTCTGGGCGATGGGCGGCGCGGCCCGTCCGGTCGGCGCGACGAACTGGCCGAGCATCGGCGAGTTCGACATCATGGAGGACGTCAACGCGCTGAGCAAGCACTCCACCACCTTCCACTGCGGCGTGTGGGCGGGCGAGTGCCACGACCCCGACGGCATCACCAGCGACCTTCAGCCGTGCGCGGGCTGCCAGACCGGCTACCACACGTACTCCGCGATCATCGACCGCACGAACACCGCCGCGGAGCAGCTCCGCTTCTACCTCGACGGCAATCTGACCTTCACCGTCAAGGAGAACCAGGTGTCGGTCGCGACGTGGCAGGCGGCCGTCGACCACGGATTCATGGCCATCTTCGACCTGGCGATCGCCGGTTCCTACCCCGACAAGGTCTGCGGCTGCAGTTCGGCCGCACAGGCGGGCAGCATCACATCAGGTGCCGCCATGAGCGTCGACTGGTTCGCCGTCTACCAGCAGAGCCCGGGCGGGAGCACCACCGGCGGCACGACGACCGGCGGCACCACAGGCAGTACGACGGGCGGAAGCACCGGCGGGAGCACGACGACGCCGGACTACACCGCCGGGGTGACACGCGTGAGCGCCGATCAGGCGCAGATCACGTTCGTCCCGACCACACCCGCGGCCTACGTCGATGTGCACTACCTCGTCAACGGCGCCGGCCAGCAGAACTTCCGGATGACCAACAGCGGCGGCACCTGGACACAGAACGTCACACTCGCCACCGGTTCCACCCTGACCTACTGGTTCACCTACGAGAAGAACGGGCCGCAGTACGACAGCCCGCACTACACCTACGTTCAGTGAGCCTCCCGGGCCGGTCCGACAGGGCCGACCCGGGACCCAACCGTTCAGGGAGCGATCCCGACGCCGTCGAGCCGGCTCCACGCCCGCTCCTGCGCCGCGGTCATGGCGGGCCAGGCGAGCCCGCCCGGCCGGGGGCGGATCCGTGAGGCGTACGGCGCGGGGTGGAAGGCCGGGTCGTAGAAGCATCCGCTGCCGTAGGTTCGGTCGAAGTCCGCGCAGGACGCCGCGACCGAGCGCGCGGTCGGCTTGCGTCCGTGGCGGACCCAAGTGTCCAGAGCCGCAATGGAGTTGGCGTACTCGGAGTCGCTCAGCGCGCTGTGCTCGGTCTCCTTCGTGAAGGTCTGGACGAGGTTGCCGCCCCGGCCGGCGCCCTGAAGCGTGGCGCGGTAGGCCGACTCGTGCTCGACGAAGGCCGTCGGGTCGTCGATCGCGTGCAGGGTGAGGACCGGGATGGAGACCTTGCCGGTCAGGTCGCTGTCGTAGGAGAGGTCGCGGCGTGCGGTGGGGTCGGCCGAGAACCGTTCGACACCCGCGTTGAGTGCCTTGTCGTCGTGTGAACCCGAGTACCGCACACCGCGGTTGCTGAAGGGATTGCGGCCGCCGAGGCGGGTCGACACGATGTCCCGGAACGTGAAGGTCGCGAACTGCAGATGGGACGCGAGCGCGCGCTCCGGGATGCGGGTGACGGCGAGGATGTCGTCGAGATTGCGCTGCTGGAGCGCGGTCCGGTCCGCGGGATCGGAGGCGTATCCCGTGCACTCCTGCAGGCGGGCGCGGAGCCCGGCGCTCGTCATGGTGGAGTCCGCGCGCAGGCCCTGCCACAGCGGGTACTGCGGCTCGGTCGGGCGGGGGTGGTTGTGGCAGTAGTACTGGTAGACCACCCGGAGGTCGACACGGTAGTCGTAGCCGCGTGAACCGCCGCCGAGGACGCCGCTCGTGAGCAGTACGCCGTCGTAGACGCCGGGCTGTCTGCCGTAGGTCTCCGCGACCTTGGCGGCCACGTCGCCGCCCCAGGACTGGCCGTGCACATAGGTCCGCCTCGGCTTGCCGAACTCCGAGACGAACAGTTTTCGTACGTTCTCGGTGTCGGCGGCGGCCATCCGGGTCCCGTAACCACCGCGGCGGTACGACGAGCCGGCCCAGGCGTAGCCCTCCTCGACCATCACCGCCCAACGGTTCAGATCGTCGGTGCTGCGTGCCGGGTCGGAGGAGTCGCCGAGGTCGGGTCCGCCGTGCGCGTGCACGACGAGGGACCCGTTCCAGCGGGTCGGAACGGCCATCGAGTAGTACGCCCCGCTGGTGTCCTGGCCGGTGTAACAGGTCGCCTTCCCCAGCAAGTTGGGCGGGCAGGGGGCCACCGCGGGCCGCTCGGCCTGTGCCCGTTGCGCGGGGGCGTTGCCGAGCGTGCCGAGGAGTGCCGCGGCCGCGCCGGCGGCCAGTACGGCCCGACGATGGCGAGGGGCCGGGCGTTTCCGGCGTACCGGTACGGGCGCGTCAAGTGTCGTCACGGGAGCGGCTCCTATGAATTCGCTGTGCGAAGTTGCCCTGCGCACCGTGATGTTAGGAACCGGCGTGTGTGGGGACTACCCGTCGATCATTGCGTTCATAGTGTTCGTCCGCCCCGTTTCCGTCGGCCGCGCGATCATCTGCCGTGTGACGGGGTGACGGTGACGAGTTGGTGTTTCATCAGGGGCTGGTGGCTCTGCCTGCTGTAGTCGTCGAGCCCGCAGGGGATGGTGAGTTCGGGCATGTGGCTCGCGACGCTCGCGGGCGGGATGTCGTAGGCGATGACACGGTAACCGTAGACCGCCCGGGTGCTGCCGTCGCGTGCGTGGCTCATGATGTCGATCAGGTCGAACTCGGCCAGGCCCCGGTCGGCCATGTCTTTAGGGTTCATGAAGAGCAGGGGGCGCAGGTTCTTTACCCTGCGGCAGCGGTCGTCGTCGGAGTACACGGTGGTGTTCCACTGGTCGTGCGAGCGCATCGTGGAGCGTACGCGCATGCCCTGGGGCGGGGTCACGTCGGGGAGTTCGCTCGTGTGGAACTCGGCGCGGCCGGAGGCGGTGTGGAACTCGCGCCCTCGGGCGGCCTGCACGATGCGGAAGCCGAGCGGTTCACGCACCCGCCGGTTGAAGTCCTCGAAGCCCGGGAGGACTCGGGCCATGGCGTCGCGGACCCGGTCGTAGTCCTCGGCATACCACTCCCACGGCGTCTTCGAGTCCGGCAGCGTCGCCCCCGCCATCCCGGCCACGATCGCGCACCCCGGACAGCGGCGGCGAACTAGTGTGACACGCAAGGGATTTCGGGGCTGGAGGCTCTCGGAGAACGGCTGCTGGAGTATCTGTTCCTGAAGCGGCCACGCCATGACGGTATGGGCGGATCCCGACTTCGTTGCGCGCGCACGTCAGCCGTGCTTGGCTCGCCCGATGAACCTTCTGCTGACGGCGAGTGGCCTGCGCAACGAGACACTGCGGGACGCGTTGCGGGACATGCTGGGCAAGCCGTTCGGATCGGCGAACGTCGTGCTCGTTCCCACGGCGTCGGTCGCCGAGCCCGGTGACCACGGGTGGTTCGTCGCGGACATGAACCGGCTGCACGGCCTCGGCTGGCGGGAGTTCGACGTCCTGGAGCTGAACGGCCTGCCCCGCCGGACGGTGCTCGACCGGCTGCTGCACGCCGACGTCATCTACGTCGAGGGCGGCAACCAGTACCACCTCGCGCGCAGCATCACCGGCAACGGCCTGGCCGACGGCTTCCTGGAGGCGCTGGAGGACCGGGTCTACGTCGGGGTCAGCGCCGGATCGATGATCTTCAGCCGCAATCTCACCGCACACTCCGCCGACGTCATCGGCGACACCGCGGACCTCCACGTACTCGGCGCGACGACCGTGGATCCGCCGTTCGGCCTCTTCGACTGGTACCTCAAGCCTCACCTGTACTCGCCGAACTTCCCCGAACGGGACGACGCCTGGGCCGATCGCGTCACCGCGCGGGCGGACTTCCCCATCTACTTCATCGACGACGACACGGCCGTCCGCGTCAGGGACGGCAAGCTGGATGTCCTCTCCGAAGGCCGGTGGCGGTTCCATCCATGACCGGGATCAGGGACTGGGGACGACCAAGAAGTCCGTGCCGTCAGCCGGTCGCCCGCGCCGAGGAGACCGCGGTACGGGCGGCGCTTTCGACGGCCGCGATGCCGCCCGTCATCGACGTGTTGCCGTCGGAGAGCACCGCGACGAGGTAGTGGTGCGTTCCCGACGTGACCCGTCCGACGCTGTTGATGTCCCACAGGCCGGTGGTGCTGCGCTGCAACCAGCCGTTCTTGAGGGCCCATCCGGCGCCGGAGTCGGAGGCCGCCGAGACGCCCCACGACTGTCCGGCGGCGATGCGGGTCATCAGCGTACGGATGTAGCCCTGGGACGCCGTGGTCAGTGCGGACCCGCTCGCGGACGACGTCCCGCTGTCGGCGAACACCGCGCTCAGCAGACGGATCTGGTCACTGACCGTGGTGCGCGTGAGCCCCCACAGGCCGCCGGTCCCGCCCACGGTCGAGGACAGACCGAGCCGCTTGTTCACCGCCTCCAGGCCGGGCGCCAGGCCGATCTCCCGCCAGAGCGCGTTCGCCGCGTCATTGTCGCTGCGCTCGATCATCGCCTCGGCCAGGGTGCGCTCCTTCTTGGTGAGGCCACGACCGGCGTCCTGCGCCTGGACGAGCAGCGCGGAGAGGATGTCGACCTTGACGATGCTGGCCGTGTCATAGGGGACGTCCTTCCCGCGCACCTGCGGACTCCGGGCGGGATGGTCCAGATCCAGCACGGCGGTCGTCACACGCGCCGGCGTGGTGACGGCTGCGGAGGCTGGGCCGACCACGCCGACCGCGAGGAGGGTGGCCACGGATCCGGTGACCAGCGCCGCCCAGAGGCCGGGGCGCCTGCCGGGCGTGCTCTCGCTCTGCGTGGTCGGTCGGCGACTCGGGCGGTACGGCATGAGGCCTCGGCTGGTTCGGGGGCGGGGAACAGACCTGCGAACGTAGGCGAGGCTGAGGTTCCGTGAAGTGACCGGTGCCACGAAATGGACCTGGAAAGTTGATTTGTGAGGATAGACACAACTTCATGCGCCATCGTCCCTGGCGGGTTCACACCCCTGCCGGACCGCCTCGGGTTTGGAGATGCGGCACACGGTGAGCAGGGCGTCACTCAAAGCGTCGCGCAGTTCAGGTCCCGTTGGCTGAGTCGAAAGCTCGCCATGATCTCCTGGCGTTCCGCACGGGCTGTCTCGCGGGAGGACTGACGCATGGAGTTGCGCAGCGTCGAGGAGCTGATGGATCTGCTGTACGCGTGTCGGGGCGCCTGGGACACCCCCGACCGGAGCGGCGATCCGGTCGATCTGCACGACCACGCACTGCAGACGGCCGCGCTGCTGCGCCGAAGTCGCCCCGCCGACAAGGAACTTCAGGTCGCCGGCCTGGTCCACGACATCGGGCATCTGATGCAACCCGGTGACGACGCCGGGCACGCGGACCACGCGGCGGACGCCGTCCGGGCCCTGCTCGGCGAACGGGTCGCCCGCCTCGTCCGCCTGCACGTACCCGCGAAGCGCTATCTGGCGACCTCCTCCCCCGGCCGCGACCTGTCCGCGCAGAGCACGCTGACCCTCCACGCACAGGGCGGCCCCATGTCCCCTGCCGAGGCCGCCACCTTCGAGCGCGACCCGCTCGCCGACGACGCGATCACCCTGCGCCAGGCCGACGACGCGGGCAAGGTCGTCGGCCTCGACGCCGGGGTCCTGGAGGACTGGCGCACGGTACTGGGCATCGTCGCCGCACGAAATTCGCGGCTCCCCAACTCCCGCCTGGGGGCTGTCGACTGACGGTCCGTCATGAGACGGTACGGCGATGACGTCGTCGTACGGTCTACGAGGTCGGGCCGCCCTGGTCACCGGGGGCACACGCGGCATCGGGCGCGCGGTCGCCGAGGCGTTCGCCGGGGCCGGGGCGCTGGTGTGCGTGAGCGCGCGGGACGCCGACGAAGTGGCGCGCACAGCTGACGAGTTGGGCGGTGTCGGTCTGGCCGGGGATGTCGCCGACCCGGATCACCTGCGCGAGCTGACCAAGTTGGCGCTGGGCGCGTTCCGGCGTATCGACGTGGTCGTCAACAACGCGGCGACGAACCAGCCGTACGGCCCGCTCATGGACGCCGATCCGGACGCGTGGCGGACGGCGTTCACCGTGAACGTCGAGGCGCCGCTGCGGTTGGCGCAGTGCGTGTGGCGGGCCTGGATGCGGGAGCACGGGGGTTCGGTGGTCAACGTGTGCACGGAGGGTGCCGGGCATGTCGGGCCGAACGTGGGGGCGTACTCCACCAGCAAGGCGGCGCTCCTTCACCTCACGCAGCAGCTCGCCGGCGAACTGGCGCCGAAGGTGCGGGTCAACTCCGTCTCCCCCGGGCTCGTCCGCACCGACATGGCGCGGTTCGTGTGGGAGCCCGGTGAGGCGGAGGTCGCCGCCGGGCTACCGCTCGGCCGGATCGGGGAACCGGCCGACATCGCACGGGCCGTGCTGTGGCTGGCCTCCGACCAGGCCGAGTGGATCACCGGGGCGGATCTGCTGGTGGACGGCGGGACACGGGTGCGGGCGGCGTACACGTCGGGCGGGTACGCCGGCCATGACCGGCTGAGGTCGGCCGCGCCGCCTCACTCGTGACGGCGCGGGTTCCTCACGGGAACAGGGCGATCCCGACGAGGATCAGCAGGACGATTCCGGCGACCAGCGCGACGGTGGCCCAGGTGCCGCGGTGCTTCACCGTGGTCGTGGGCCCGCCGCCGCGCGGGCGGTCCTCCGGCAGTACGGGGTGTGCCGGGCGGTCGCTCGCGTAGAACTGGTCGTCGGTCGGGTAGTGGTTGCGCGGGTCTTCGAAGGCCCTCGGATCGATGCCGTGTGCACTGGGCATGGGAACTCCTCGCGCGGTCCTCACCAGGGCCGGGACCCGGCGGTCACCGGGGCTCGGGTCCAGGGTGGCGGGTTACCACTTGCCGGGCGCGTAGTCCTTCAGGAAGACGCCGTACAGGTCCTCGCCCTGCTCGCCGCGCACAATCGGATCGTAAACCCGGGCGGCTCCGTCGACCAGGTCGAGCGGTGCGTGGAAGCCCTCCTCGGCGAGGCGGAGCTTGTCGTAGTGGGGGCGTTCGTCGGTGATCCAGCCGGTGTCGACCGAGGTCATGAGGATGCCGTCGGACTGGAACATCTCCTGGCCGCTGGTGCGGGTCACCATGTTCATCGCGGCCTTGGCGGCGTTGGTGTTGGGGTGCCCGGCGCCCTTGTAGCCGCGGCCGAAGACGCCTTCCATCGCGGAGACGTTGACGATGTACGCGCGTCCGCTCTTCGCGGCCTTGGCGGCTGCGGCCATGGCCGGGCGGACCTTGCTGATGAGGATGAACGGGGCGGTGTAGTTGCAGAGTTGGGTTTCGAGGAGCTCCACCGGGGAGATCTGCTCGATGGTCTGCACCCAGGTGTTGGTGTCGACGACGTCCGGGACGAGACCGCCGGCGTCGATGGCGGTGCCGTCGAGGTGCCGGGCGACGCTGGCGTTGCCCGCGACCAGGGCGAGGTCGGCGACCTGCTGGGCGTCGAGGCCGCTGATGCCGACGGGCAGCGCGGCCAGGCCGTCGACCGCGCCGGAGCCGAAGGCGCCGATCACGTGGTGGGCGGGCAGCTCACCGGCGGGCAGCGGGGCGCTCTCGCCGTCGACGAGGGCGGCGTAGGCGGAGGGCAGGCGGCGTACGGTCTGGGTCGCGTTGTTGATGAGGATGTCGAGGGGGCCCGCCTCGGCGACCTGGTCGGCGAGGGCCACGGCCTGGGCCGGGTCGCGCAGGTCCATGCCGACGACCTCCAGGCGGTGCAGCCAGTCCGCCGAGTCGTCCATGGCCTTGAAGCGGCGGATGGCGTCCTTCGGGAAGCGCGTGGTGATCGTCGTGTGGGCGCCGTCGCGCAGCAGCCGCAGCGCGATGTACATGCCGATCTTGGCGCGGCCGCCGGTGAGCAGGGCGCGCTTGCCGGTGAGGTCGGCGTGGTCGTCGCGCTTCTCGCGGTTCAGGCGGGCGCAGTCGGGACAGAGCTGGTGGTAGAAGTAGTCGACTTCCACGTACCGGGTCTTGCAGGTGTAGCAGGAGCGGGGGCGCTGGAGTATCCCGGCGATCCGGCCCTCCTCCGTCACCGACGACGGGAGGAGGCCCTCGGTCTCGTCGTCGATGCGCTGGGCGGAGCCGGTCGCGGTGGACTCGGTGACGGCCTTGTCGTGCGCGGTCTTCGCGGCCCGGCGCTCCTGGCGGCGGCGCTGCTTGACGCTGCGGTAGATGCCCGCGGTGGCGCGACGGACAGTGATCGCGTCGGGGTGGTCGACGTCGATCTTCTCGAGTTCGTCGAGCACGCTGAGGCAGACGGCCAGCCGCTCGGGGTCGATGCCGGGCCCGTACACGACCTCGTCCGGGGTCGTGGAGCCGTCCTCTGTCACCGTCATCGCGCTGCCGTTTCCTTGGGTCATCCGCGGCGGCGCTCCGATCGCGCACACCGTCGAACCGGGAATTTTACGGAGCGCCGGGCCGCAGCACCAAACCCGCTCCAGGTCACGACCCACAGGCGGTGATGAGTGTCTCCACCTCCTCGGTGAGCGCGCGGGCGAAGACGTCGAGATCGGGTACGGCTTCGGCGTCCGCGACAAGGCCGTAGTGGACCTGTCCGCGGAACGTCGAGACGGCGACCGCGAGGGACTGGCCGTGGGCCAGCGGGGCGAACGGGAAGACCGCAGTGACCGGGTTGCCGCCGAGCTTCAGGCCGATGCCGGGCAGCGGGACGCTGGTGACGAGGATGTCGAACCAGAGCCGGGCGGCCTGCGCGGCGAGGGGACCGCCGAGGCGGTGGCCGAGCGCGGGGACGTGGTCGGCCAGCAGGGCGACGGCGCCGGCGCCGCGGTTGGGGCCCGCGTCCTTGTTGCGGTCCATGGCGGCGCGCACGGAGTCGAGCCGGGCGAGGGGGTCCGGGTCGTCGACGGGCAGCCGTATCAGGTAGCCGGAGAGCCGGTTGCCCTGGGGGTGCGCGGTGCGAGGGCGGCGCTTGGAGACGGGGATCAGGGCGCGGGGCGAGACGCCCTCGCTGCCGTCGCCGCGTTCGTCGAGCCAGCTGCGCAGGGCGCCCGCGACGACCGCGATGAGCACGTCGTTGACGGTGCCGCCGACGGTCTTGCGGATGCGGTGCACGTCGTCGAGGTCGACGACGACTCCGGCGGTACGACGGGTGCCCGAGGGCTCGGAGGTCAGCGCCGACGACGAACGCACGTCCAGGGTGGAGCGGGCGACGGACGCCCCGATGTCGAGAGCCCGCCCGACGTCGGACAGCGCACCCCGGACCAGCCCGGGCAGCTTGCGCACGTCGGGGATCAGACCGCGCGCCGGTTCAGCGGGGCGCGGGCGGCGCTCGGGCATGTCCATCGGGTCGAGGATGGCGGCGGCGAGGGCGAGGGCTCGCAGTCCGTCGGCCAGGGCGTGGTGGAACTTGAACAGCACCGCGAACGACACGCCGTCCTCGCCGGGCAGCACATGCGCTTCCCACGGGGGCCGGCCGCGCTCCAGCGGGCGTTCCATGAGCCGGCCCGCGTCCGCCTGGAAGTCGGCGGTCGGGGCGTGCAGCCGGACGTGGTGCAGCGGGTCGAAGTCGGGATCGGCCTCGCGGGTGGCGCTGCCGAAGGACAGGGACAGCGGCTGCCACACGTCCCGGATGCGCATCCGTAGCCCGGGGACGGCGGCGGCACGGGCGGCGAGGAGGTCGGCGGCGTGGGCTCCCGCGGTCGGCGAGTGTGCCGAGAAGACGCCGAGCGCGCCCAGGTGCATCGGGTTCCGGTCGGACTCGATGTTCCAGAACGCAAGGTCGAGAGGAGCGAGCAGGTCAGAAGTCAATTGCTTGCCTCGCGTCGACTAGGGGTGAACCAGCAGTCAAGCGGTGACAAGCGATTACGGTCAAGTACGATCAAGCTACGCACAGTTAACAGCAGATTACATCCGGCCCCGGTCCCACCCCTCTGAGAGGGGCGGGACTCTAGAGGCACACGGGATCACTTCAGCCCAGGTGGCGCCCCCTGGGGTGATGTACCCCACTCCGACGGGTGCGGGCCGACCGTGAAGTCGAGCGACCGTACGGAGCGGAGATCGCCGGTCGTCAGATACGTCCGGTCGTACGACGCCCCGTCGGTCCGGGCCCCCTGGATGTAGCGGTCGGAGGCCGAGGTGCCGGGCGCCTTGATGGTTAGGGCGCCGTGCGGGTAGTAGCGCCGGTCCAGGGTCAGGTCGACCCGGTCGAAGACGGGCGTGGACAGGCCCCAGGTGTCGTAACCGGGCTGGACCGGGAAGATCCCGATCGACGACAGCACGTTCCAGGCGGACATCGTGCCGAGGTCGTCGTTACCGGTCATGCCGGTCGGGCCGTCCGTGAACAGGGTCAGCGCGGCATGGACGACGTCGGTCGTCTTCCACGGCTGGCCGGTGGACAGGTAGGTGTACGGGGCGATCAGGTCGGGCTCGTTCTGCGGGTTGTACTTGTCCGCGTTGTAGTAGTCGTACGGCCCGTTGACCCACACCTCGCGCGCGGTCTTCGCCGGGTCGGCCAGCAGCTGGTCGTAGGCGAAGAAGGAGTCGAGCCGGTCGTTGGCCGCCTGCCGGCCGCCGATGAGGTCGACCATGCCGGGCAGGTCCTGCGGCACCAGCCACTGGTACTGCCACGACGTGCCCTCGTGGAAGCCCTCGCTCTGCGCCGGATCGGCAGGACCGACGAAGGCGCCGGAGGCGTCACGGGCGCGGAAGAAGCCGGTCGAGGGGTCGAAGATGTTGCGGTAGCTCTGGGCGCGGGCAGCATAGCGGGCGGCATCGGAACCGTGCCCGAGGTCGCGGGCCATCTGCGCGAGCATCGCGTCCGAGAGCGCGTACTCCAGGGTGGCCGAGGCCCCGTGGTCGTAGTCGGAGTCACCGGGCTTCGCGTGCGGGCGGTCCTTGATGTACGGCGCGAACCCGTTCGCGAGGTACTCCTTGTTCGCCTCCCGGCCCACGGCCGCCGAGTCGGTGGGCGGTACGCCGTCCGCGTTCTGCTTCAACGCCCGGTAGGCGCGCTCCTCGTACCCCTTCAACAGGCCTTGCTGGTAGGCGTTGGTGAGGAACGGGGTGACCGGGTCGCCGGTCATGATGTTCGTCTCGACCGTGCCGTAGCCCCACTTGGGCAGCCAGCCGCTCTCCTCGTCGATCTTGATCACCGAGATCGCCATGTCCCGGGCCTCGCGGGGTGCGAGCAGGGCGAGGAGTTGAGACTGGGTGCGGTAGGTGTCCCACAGGGACCAGTTCTGGTAGTACGTGAAGTCCCTTGCCCGGTGGACCTGTTGGTCCCAGCCGGTGTACCGGCCGTCGGCGTCGCTGCCGATGTTGGGCGCGAGGAAGGACCGGTACAGGGACGAGTAGAAGGTCCGGCGCAGACTGTCGGAACCGCCCTGCGCGCGCACGTCGTCGAGCCGGTCCTCCCAGGCCCGTTGGGCACGGTGGCGTACCGCGTCGAACGAACTCCCGCCCTCGGCACGGAGGTTGACGGCCGCGCCGTGCGCGTCGACGTACGACAGGGCCGTGGTCGCCTCGACCGTACGGTCCTTGCTCGTGTCGAAGCGGACGTACGCGCCGCCGCTCCCGGTCCTGGAACCGGCGGTCACCGTTGGACCGTTCCAGGTGCCGTACGCGGTGAAGGGCCGGTCGAAGTGGGTGACCGTGTAGACGGTGTACGGCTTGGTGTCCTGGCAGAAGCCGCGGCCGGTGATGGAAGTGCGCACCGTCCGGTTGTCGAGGACCTCCACCTTCGAGGTGACCCCGCTGTGCAGCGACTGGGCCGCGTTCAGCAGGACGTTGGCCTTGTCGGTGGCCGGGAACGTGTAGCGCTGGACGCCGGTGCGCGCGGTCGCGGTCAGTTCGGCCTCGATGCCTGTTTTCAGGCCGACTTGGTAGTAGCCGGGGCTCGCGTGCTCGTCGTCGTGGCTGAACTCGGCCGCGTACTGGGCGTAGTCCGTCTGCGTCACGTCGCCGGTCGTCGGCAGTACGGGCAGGTCGCCGCCCAGGCCGCAGCCGACGCCGGAGAGGTGCACGAGGGAGAAGCCGCGGATGTGGTTCTGGGAGTAGTCGTATCCGGTGTTGTGGCCGGTGTCCGGCGAGAACTGCACCATGCCGAAGGGCACGGCGGCGCCGGGATAGGTGTTGCCGTCGTTCTCGGTGCCGATGAACGGGTTGACCAGATCGGTGAGTTGACCATGGACAGAGGCTTCGGCCGTGCCGGGGACGGCGAACAGCGCGGACGCTGCCACCGCCCCCGCCACGCACAGGCGCAGGCGCCGGGTCCATCTCATGCGGGTGGGCCTCCAGTTGGCGAAAGGGGTCAGGCGGTGGGGCAGTTCGCGGGCGTCGCCTGCGAGGCGTCACGGATCAGGGCCTGCTGAGCGGCCTTCACCCGCTGCGCGTCGGGCTTGAGCACCCGTCGGTCGTACGTCATGAGCCCGTTCAACTCGCCCTCGACGTCCGATATTTGGGTGTAGACCGCGCCGTTGCTCCCCTGGCAGGTCAGGGCGTGCACCTCGGCGAGCTTGGCGAGGTAGTCGTCGGTGTAGGCCGCCGGATCGACGTCCACGTACGACTGCTGGACCGACCACGCGTGTCCCGGCACCGCGAGCCCGAGACCGCCGTACTCCCCACTCACCAGGGCGCGTTGACCATCGGGATGCGGTGGCAGGGCGGGACTGGGATAGCCGTGTTCGTCGATGATGTCGCCGGTGCCGCCGTCGACACCGAGGTTGATGCCGGACATGCTGTTGACGAGCCGCGTCGGGTCCCAAGCCTTCGCCTGGTCGGCGATACGGGCCTCGTCGTACTGGCCCCAACCCTCGTTGAACGTCACCCACATGACCACCGACGGGCTGCTGATGTGCTCGTCGATCATCTGCTTCATCTCGCGCTCGTACTCGGCGCGAGCGGCGGCCGACGGGTTCACCCCGGCGGTCATCGCGGGCATGTCCTGCCACACCATGAGGCCGAGCCTGTCGGCCCAGTAGAACCAGCGGTCGGGCTCGACCTTGATGTGCTTGCGCACGGCGTTGAAGCCCAACTCCTTGTGAATCCTGAGGTCATGGGCGAGCGCCTCATCGGTCGGAGCCGTGTACAGGCCGTCCGGCCAGAAGCCCTGGTCGAGCGTGGCCATCATGAAAATGGGCTTGCCGTTGAGGACCGTGCGCGGGACACCGTTGACCTTCTCGACGGCGATCGAGCGCATCCCGAAGTAGCTGCCGACGCGGTCCTTGCCGACGGTGACCTTCAGGTCGTAGAGGAACGGGTCGTCGGGTGACCAGAGGCGCGGGTTCCTGACGGTCAGGGTGAGCGGGCTGCCGGTGCGGCCGTGCACGGTGGCGACCTGCCGCTTTCCGGCGTACGCCGTCGCCGTGATCGGTACGCCGTCCCGGACTCCCTGTGCCTCGACGGTGAGTTGGCTCCTGCTCACGTCGGGGGTGAGCTTGAGGGAGTCGACGTGGTCGGGGGCGACCGGTTCCATCCAGACCGTCTGCCAGATGCCGGAGGTCGGGGTGTACCAGATGCCGCTCGGGTCGAGGCGCTGCTTGCCGATGGGCGGGTTCTCGCCGTTCGCCGCGTCGGTGGGGTCGTAGACGCCGACGATCAGCTCCTGGGTGCGGCCGGGCTTGAGGGCGTCCGTCACGTCGGCGCTGAACTTGTCGTAGCCGCCCTGGTGTTCGGTGACCTTCGTGCCGTTGACGTAGACCTCGGCCCGCCAGTCGACGGCACCGAAGTTGAGCATCAGCCGCTTGCCCGAGCCGATCCTCCAGTCGGCGGGGACGGTAAAGGTGCGGCGGTACCACATGCGGTCCTCGTGGCGTTCCAGGCCCGAGAGCTGGGACTCGACGGGGTACGGGACGAGGATGCGCTCGGCGAGGTTCCTGCCGACGGGCGGCTGCTCGCCCGCCGTGGCCGCGGCGAACTGCCAACTCCCGTTCAGGTTGCGCCAGTCGGTGCGGGTGAGCTGGGGGCGCGGGTACTCGGGGAGCGCGTTGTGCGGGCCCACCTGGTCGGCCCACTGGGTGCGCAGTTCGTAGGTGGAATGGTTCGGGCCGGTGCTCCAGAAACCGTTGATAACGTTGCCATCGGCCGAGGCGAGGCCGGCTTCGCCGTCGTAGCGGATGTCCGCGGTGCCGGATGCGGTGCCGGTCTTGTTGCCCACGACGGGCTGCGTGAGCGGGATGAGCAGGGTCCGTGGGTCCGCCGGGTCCAACTTGGCAGCCCCCAGGGGCCATTTGGCGCCGCCGATCACCGCTTCGAGGTGGTCGGCCAGGTCGGCCGGGGATGTGGCGAGGGGCTGGGCGAAGTCGAGCTTCAGGGTGCGGCCGGTGCTGGTGACGGTGGCGGCGAGGGCGCCGTCGTACTCGTAGCCGTCGGGGAGCCGGAAGGCCGACTGCGGGATGGCCACCTTGGTGCCGCCGGGCTCGGTCCAGCGCACGTGGAGGTTGGAGCCGCCGTAGTGCTCGAAGTACTCGACCTTGATGTCGTAGGCCGTGCCGGCGGTCAACTCGACGGGGGCGGAGGTCTGTTCGGTGTCCCAGTCGTCGACCCAGTGGTCGATGACGAGCTGTCCGCCGATCCAGAGGCGGAAGCCGTTGTCGCCGGTGATCGAGAAGGTGTGGGGACCGGTCTTCGTCGGGACGAGCTTGCCGGTCCAGCGGACGCTGACGTCGTCCGACTGACCGGTGGTGAAGGCGAGCCGGGGTTCGAGGTTGTCGAAGTCGAGGTTCGGGTCGACGCCGGTGGCCTTGAGGTCGGCGAAGTCGAAGGCGCCGGGGGCGGACTGGGTGTAGTACTCGCCCTTCAGGCCGTGGATCTCGACGGGGTCGTCCGCGGCGGTGGCGCTCGCGGTGGGGACGGCGGCCAGCCCGGCGATGCCGAGGGCCAGGGCGAGAAGTAGCGCGAGTCGGTCTCTGAGTCGTCTGATGCGCACGGAACCTCCATAACAACGTTGTCATAGGCGGCAGTTGGCATGACAACACGGATTCCGCCTTCCGTCCAGGGACATGACAAGCACGCGCGGGGCCTCGGCGGGACGGTGGCACGGCTGGCGCCCGGACAGCGCGCAGCCCCGGTGCGGCCGAAAAGCACCGGGGCTCCGCATCGCCAGGACGAGGCGCTACGTGACCAGTTGGCCCTTCCCGAGTGCGATGACCCCGCCTTTGGAGACCGTGTACAGGTCGGCGTCCCGTTCCGGGTTGACGCCGATCGTCGCGCCCGGGGGTACCTCGACGTTCTTGTCCAGGACGGCGCCCCGGACCACCGCGCCCCGGCCGATGTGGACGTTGTCGTGCAGGATCGAGCCCTGGACGACGGCTCCGGGGTCGACCACCACGCCCGGGGACAGCACCGACCGCGTGACCTGGCCGCGGATCAGGCACCCGGAGCTGATGATCGACTCGCTGGCCATGCCGCCGGCGTTGAAGCGGGCCGGGGAGAGCTGGCCGGAGTGGGTGTAGATGGGCCAGTTGCGGTTGTAGAGGTTGAAGGCGGGGCGCTCTGCGATGAGGTCCATGTGGGCGTCGTAGTACGCGTCGAGCGTGCCGACATCCCTCCAGTAGCCCTGATCGCGGGTGGTCTCGCCGGGGACGTGGTTGGCGGTGAAGTCGTAGAGCGCGGCCTCGCCCCGGTCGGTGAGCGCGGGGAGGATCGAACCGCCCATGTCGTGCACGGAGCCGAGGTCCTCCGCATCGCGCTGGAGGGCCTCTATCAGCGCCTTCGTGGTGAAGATGTAGTTGCCCATCGAGGCGTAGACGCACTCCGGGTCGTCCACCAGACCGGGCGGGTCGGCGGGCTTCTCCAGGAAGTTCTCCACCGTCTGGCCGTCCGAGCCCGGGGTGATCACGCCGAACTGCGAGGACTCGGCGCGTGGGACGCGGATACCGGCCACCGTGACGCCCGCGCCGCTCTCGATGTGCTGGGCGAGCATCTGCCGCGGGTCCATGCGGTACACGTGGTCGGCGCCGAACACCGCCACGTACTCGGGACGTTCGTCGTAGATCAGGTTCAGCGACTGCAGGATCGCGTCCGCGCTGCCGAGGTACCAGCGCGGGCCGAGGCGCTGCTGGGCCGGGACGGGGGTGACGTAGTTGCCGAGCAGGCTGGACATGCGCCAGGTGGTGGTGATGTGGCGGTCCAGCGAATGCGATTTGTACTGCGTGAGGACGCAGATGCGGAGGATGTCCGCGTTGACGAGATTGGACAGTACGAAGTCCACGAGGCGGTACGTTCCGCCGAAGGTGACCGCGGGTTTGGCCCGGTCGGCGGTCAGGGGCATCAGCCGCTTGCCCTCACCGCCCGCCAGTACGATCCCGAGCACCGAAGGTCCGCCACGACGCATGGCCGCTCCCCTCACCCTGGTTGACCCCAGCCTGCCCCTGAGCAGCGCACACTAAGCCTGTTTGGCGATCTCCCCGTAGAGCCGCGCGGTGCGCAGCGCCACGGCGTCCCAGCCGAACTCGCCCACCGCGCGCTCCCGCCCGGCCTCGCCCATCCGTTTCGCAGTCTCCGGGTCGGCGAGCACGGAGTCGAGAGCCCGCGCCAGGTTCGCCTCGAAGTCGTCGTCGACGGACACGAGCAGCCCCGTCTCCCCATGTGCCACCACCTCCGGGATGCCCCCGACGCGGGAGGCGACCACGGCCGTTCCGCAGGCCATCGCCTCCAGGTTCACGATCCCGAGGGGCTCGTACACCGAGGGGCAGGCGAAGACGGTGGCGTGGGTGAGGAGCTGGATCACTTCCGGGCGCGGCAGCATCTGCGGGATCCAGTGGACGCCCGCGCGGACACTGCTCAGCTCCTGGAAGAGATCGCGGAACTCCCGGTCGATCTCGGGGGTGTCGGGTGCGCCCGCGCACAGCACGACCTGTGCGGCCGGGTCGATGTCCCGCACGGCGCGCAGCAGATGGGGCACGCCCTTCTGGCGGGTGATCCGGCCGACGAACAGCACGTAGGGGCGGTCGGGGTCGATACCGAGCCGGGTGAGGACGTCGGTGCCGTGGTCGGGCTGGTAGAGCGTGGTGTCGATGCCGTTGTGGACGACCTGCACCTTGGCGGGGTCCAGCGTCGGGTAGCAGGTGAGGATGTCCTCGCGCATGGCTCCCGATACGGCGATCACGCCGTCCGCGGCCTCGATCGCGGTGCGCTCGGCCCAGCTGGAGAGCGCGTAGCCGCCGCCGAGCTGCTCGGCCTTCCAGGGGCGCAGCGGCTCCAGGGAGTGGGCGGTCATCACGTGCGGGATGCCGTACAGGAGCTTGGCGAAGTGGCCGGCGAGGTTGGCGTACCAGGTGTGGGAGTGGACGAGTTCGCGGCCTTCGAGGGCGGCGGCCATGGAGAGGTCAACCGAGAAGGTGCGCAGCGCGTCGTTGGCGCCGTCGAGGGTGGGCCAGGAGCGGTGGCGTACGACGCCTTCCGTGCGGCCCTCACCCCAGCAGTGCACGTCGAGATCGACCAGGGGCCTCAACTCCCGGGCGAGGAACTCCACATGGACGCCCGCGCCGCCGTACACATCCGGCGGGTACTCCCGGGTCAGCAGTCCCACTCGCACCCGAAACCCCTTGTTCTCGGCGGCTGATTGCACTCATGGTCACCCAGAAGCCGCGTTCGGGGAAGAGCCCGGCGGCTGTGTGAAGCAGCAGTCACCGCACACCCCGCCACCGGGGATCCGATAGTAGAGGCAGCAGCTGCGGCGCCGGAAGGAGATGCCGGTGAACGTTCCGGTTCCGGCGAGGAGCGGGTGGGCGAAGAGTTCCGCGGTGAGCGCACGCGCGCGCGTGGCCACGTCCGTACGGCCACGCGTGCGTGCCCAGCGGTCCAGCTCCCGGGCGGCGCCCGCGAGCGCGGAGGCCGCGTTGCCCCACAGGAGGCCGGCGGCCATGCGGTGGCGGGCGACCAGGGCCGCGTTCAGCGGTTCCAGGTGGCCGTGGAGCACGGTTTCAGCGAGGGCGTCGGCCGGCAGTGGGCGCACCTCCGCGAGCCACAGGTCGTCCGGTGCGCCGCGGTCGGCGTCCCAGTGCAGCAGCCGGGGGTCGAGGTCGGGGATCCGGCCGTACAGGGCGGCACAGCCGAGCGCCACGGACCACAGCCGGGCGGCGAGCGCCTGCTGGGCGATCGAGGCGGCAACGCGCAGCTCAGGGGCTTGGAGGCGCTCCGCGACGACATGAACACGAGAAGTCAGGGAATTTCCGTAAACATCCGGTGCCGGGTTTTCGTAGGTCCGCGCGAGTGTCGGCGACGAGTCGTGCGGGGCTCCGCCCGTGCGTAGTACGAAGAAGCCGCCGAGGGGGCGGAGCGCGGCGAGTTCGGGGTCGAGGTCCACGAAGAGCAGTAGTACCAAGGCTCTTAGGGGTTTCACCCAGGGGGTGTCGTCCGGTGTCACCCACCTTGGGGAGGACAGAGGTCCTTTCGTACTCCATCGGTAGTACTAGCCAATAGGTGCTCAGGTACGACGACGGGAAGAACATCAAGCGGCATCGTGTTCTGTATGAAAGCCGACCGTTCGCCGCGTGGTGCCAGAGGCGCCCGCCTGACGCAGAGGAGCTGCCGATGAGCGCCCTCGCGTTGTCCATCGTGCTGTCGCTCGTCTCCGCCGTGGCCTACGCCGGCGGGGCGATCGTGCAGGAGCGCGTCGCGGTGTCGTCTCCCGACCAGGAGTACGCGCCGCTGCGCCGACCGAGCTGGTGGGCGGCGGTCGCGTTGAACGGCACGGGCGGTCTCCTGCACGTGGTGGCGCTGGCCTACGGCCCGCTGAGCCTGGTGCAGCCCCTCGGCGCCCTGACGATCGTGTTCGCGCTGCCGATGGCGGCCCTGTTCGTCGGCCGCAAGGCCGGCTCCACCGCCTGGCGCGGCGCCATCATGGCGACGATCGGTCTCGCGGGTCTGCTGTCCCTGGTGGGTACGTCCGACGGTCAGTCGCTGAGCACCGCCCAGCGGGTGTCCGTGGCCGTGTTCACCGGTGCGGTGGTCGTGACCCTGATGATCGCGGGCCGCGCGGCACACCGGCACCCGGCGGTGCGCAGCGTGCTGCTGGCGACCGCGTCCGGCATAGCGTTCGGCATGTCCTCGGTCTTCACCAAGGCGGTGACGGTCGACTGGGACAACGGCGCGGTCTCGGCGACCGACATCCCGTTCCTCGGTGTGATCGCGGTGTTCGCGGTGGCCGGTCTGATGCTCTCGCAGGCGTCCTACCGGGGCGCGGGCCTGGCGGCTCCGCTGGCGGTCCTGACGGTCGTGAACCCGGTGGTGGCGGCCGCGGTCGGCATCACGATGTTCGGTGAGACCTTCCGCTACGGCACGACGGGCACGCTCCTCGCCCTGTCCGCCGGAGTGGTCGCCGCGGGCGGCCTGATCCTGCTGACCACGGAGCGCCTGGAGAAGTCCGTACCGGCCGACACCACCGCGGCTCCCCTGGCCCCCTCGCCCGTCGAGGAGTTGCTGGACGCCCTCCCTGGACAGCCCGTCGGCGTGAGCGCGAACGTCGACGTGCCGGCCGCGGACATCACGGCCGGCACACCGGGCGGCGGAATCCTCGTCCCGGCCCAGGCGGCGATTCCGGCCGGCGAGGGTTACGAGACCCTGGAGCCGGCCGGCTCCGGTGAACCGGTCGGCTACTTCGGTCCGTTCCACGCCGGGCTGTACGTGATGATGCCGGTCCACGACCGGCGCCGTACCCGAGTCAAATCCTGACGCCGCCGGCCCGCAGATAGGCGAGCGGGTCGATGTCGGTACCGAAGCCGGGCCCCGTCCGCACCTCGAAGTGCAGATGCGGGCCCGTGGTGTTTCCGGTGGAGCCGGAGCGCCCGATGCGCTGCCCCTCGCCGACCGACTGGCCGTCCCGCACGGAGATCGCGGACAGGTGCGCGTACTGCGAGTACCGCCCGTCGGCGTGCCGGATCACCACCTGGTAGCCGTAGGACCCCGCCCACCCCGCGCTGACGACCGTCCCGTTCTCGATGGCCTTCACCGACGTGCCGGTGGGGACGAGGAAGTCGACGCCGGTGTGGTAGCCCTTCGACCAGGAGGAGCCCGACGCGTGGTACGCGGTGCCGATGGGGGCGTTCACCGGGGCGACGAGGGAGTGACTCGTCGTCTTCTTGTGGGTGACCTTCTCGGCGGTCTCCGAAGGGGCCTTCTTCTTGGGGGACTTGGTGGCCGACGACTTGGTGGCCGGTTTCGTCGTCGTGTGGGCCGCAGGGGCCGCCTTGCCGTGCAGGCTGAGCCGCTGGCCCGGCAGGATCAGGTCGGGGTCGCTGCCCACGGTCGTGCGGTTCGCGGCGTAGAGCCCGTGCCAGCCGCCGTCCACGCGCTCGGTGTCGGCGATTCCGGAGAGGGTGTCGCCGCGCACGACCGTGTACATCTCGGCGGTGCCCGCGCGGGACTGCGGTGTGGTCTGCGGCTGAACGTCCTTCACGGACCGCTTCACCACGGTCTGCGCCTTGGAGGCCTTGGCCTTGTGCGCCGTGGTGCTCTCGGTCTTGGTGCCGCCGACGTGGATGTCGGGGGTGCCGCCGCCCCGGGTGAGCCCGGCGCGCACCGAGCACACCGGCCAGGCGCCGGGTCCCTGGCCCTTGAGCACCTTCTCCGCTATGGCGATCTGCTGGTCCCGGGTGGCCAGGTCCGCGCGGTGCGCGTACGCCGTGCCGCCGTAGGCCTCCCAGGTGGACTGGGTGAACTGGAGCCCGCCGTAGTACCCGTTGCCGGTGTTGATGCTCCAGTCGCCGCTGGACTCGCAGGCGGCGACCTTGTTCCAGGTGCTCACATCGGCCGCCTGGGCGGTACCCGCGCCGACGGTCGCGAGCGGGATCGCGATGCCCGCGCCGCCCGCCGTGACCGTGAGCAGCGAGGCCCGGTTGATCCTGCTCGGCTGATACCGGCGGTGCCGGCCGCGTACGGCCATGGGGAATCCCCCTCCACATGCGTCAGGAGGGCCAAAAGTAAGCGCCCCGAACAGGCCATGACAAGGCGGCAACCGGCCGCTCTGTGACTCAAGTGACCGGTAATCCACGCCAGTTGGAAACGGGTGGGGCTGGTGTGATTGGGCGTGCGTTTCCGCGGAAGGAGCCCGGGTGGAACACCGACGCAAGGCGGACAACTCCGCACGGCCAGCACGTGCGGTCGGGGTACCGGCGGGCCAGGATGGTCAGTGGGGCAATACTGGCGAGCACGACCGGTACCACCGATGTCAGGACCTTCCTGATCTTTAGGAGCCAACCGAATGAGCACTTCAGCGCAGATCGGCGTCACGGGTCTCGCGGTCATGGGCCGCAACCTCGCCCGCAACTTCGCGCGCAACGGCTACACGGTCGCCGTGCACAACCGGACCGCGTCCCGCACGCGCGACCTGGTGGCGGAGTTCGGCGGCGAGGGCGACTTCATCGCGGCGGAGACCGCCAAGGACTTCGTGGCGGCGCTGGAGCGGCCGCGCCGCCTGGTCGTCATGGTGAAGGCCGGTGACCCGACGGACGCGGTGATCCAGGAGTTCGCCCCGCTCCTCGAACCGGGCGACATGATCATCGACGGTGGCAACGCGCACTTCGCGGACACCCGGCGCCGGGAGCGCGACCTGCGCGAACAGGGCATCCACTTCGTCGGTATGGGCGTCTCCGGCGGCGAGGAGGGCGCGCTGCACGGGCCGAGCATCATGCCGGGTGGCCCGAAGGAGTCGTACGACTCGCTCGGTCCGATGCTGGAGAAGATCTCCGCGAAGGCGAAGGACGGGGCGCCCTGTGTGACCCATGTGGGTCCCGACGGCGCCGGGCACTTCGTGAAGATGGTCCACAACGGCATCGAGTACGCCGACATGCAGCTGATCGGCGAGGCGTACCAGTTGCTGCGCGATGTCGCCGGGTACTCCCCCGCGCAGATCGCGGACATCTTCCGCACCTGGAACACGGGCCGGCTGGACTCCTACCTGATCGAGATCACCGCCGAGGTGCTGTCCCACGTGGACGCGGCCACCGGCAAGCCGTTCGTGGACGTGGTCGTCGATCAGGCGGAGCAGAAGGGCACGGGCCGCTGGACGGTCCAGATCGCCCTCGACCTCGGCGTCCCGGTCTCGGGCATCGCGGAGGCGGTCTTCGCCCGCTCCCTCTCCGGCCACGCGGCGCTGCGCGAGGCATCCCGTGGTCTCGCCGGGCCCACTGCCTCACCCCTGAGCGAGTCCGAGGCGGGAGCCTTCGCGGACCGGGTCGAGCAGGCGCTGTACGCGTCGAAGATCGTGTCGTACACGCAGGGCTTCCACGAGATCGCGGCGGGCAGCGAGGAGTACGACTGGAACGTCGACCTCGGCGCCGTCTCCTCGATCTGGCGCGGCGGTTGCATCATCCGCGCGGCCTTCCTCGACCGCATCCGCGCCGCGTACGACACCCGCGCGGACCTGCCGAGCCTGCTGTCCGACGAGACGTTCGCGCAGGAGATCGCGGGGGCGCAGGACGACTGGCGCGAGGTCGTCGTCGCGGCCACCCGGCAGGGCGTCCCGACGCCCGGTTTCTCCGCGGCCCTCGCGTACTACGACGCGCTGCGCGCCGAGCGGCTGCCCGCGGCGCTCACCCAGGGACAGCGGGACTTCTTCGGGGCGCACACGTATCGCCGGGTGGACCGGGACGGGGCGTTCCACACGCTGTGGGGCGGGGACCGGTCGGAGGTCACGGCCTAGGGGGCGTCAGCCGCCGGGGCGCGGTCAGGCGGGCTGCCACAGTTCGACGCGGTTGCCTTCGGGATCGGTGACCCAGCCGAAGCGGCCGACGCCCTCCATGTCCTGTGTCTCCTCCGCGACGTCCGCGCCCTTGGCGCGCAGCTGCGCGAGCATCGCGTCAAGGTCGCGGACGCGGAAGTTGAGCATGGTCTGCTGGGTCCGGGACCCGAAGTAGTCGGTCCCGGACTCGAACGCCGCGAACACCGTCGGCCCGGCCTCCTGCCGCCACAGCCCGTGCTCGTCGAGGTCCAGGCCCAGACAGTCCCGGTACCACGCGCTCAGAGCCTCCGGGTCGGTGGCCCGCAGGAAGTATCCGCCGATTCCCAGCACACGTTCCATGGGGTCATCGTGCCAGGACGGTGGGGCCGGTGCCGGGTGATCCGGTTGAGGCCGGCCTTCAGGTGAGCGGCGGCCCCGGTTCCGGACTCGGCACCGGTTCCGGCCCCGGTGGAATCGGGGACGGTGACGGCTCCGGGGTGGGCCCGGGCCGCGGCGGTGGTGGTGCGGGGAGCGGTGTCGGAGGCTCGGGGTCCGGGAACGGGGTGGGGACGGGGCCCGGCGTCGGGCCCGGGGGTACGGGGTCGGGGTACGGGTCGGTCATCGTGTCCTCCAGCCAGTGGCTACGTCGGCTCTGGACTATTCCCCCGCCTACCCGTCACCCGCGCCGCCACTCACCCGGCTGGGCTCAGCGGACCCACGCGACGCCTGCCCCGGCAGCGGAGCGGGACGGAGCTCGACAACACCGGGGGCGGACGGAGGCCACCGGACCTGCACCGCCCCGCGCCACTCGTCACCCGCTCCCCCACTTACCCGGCTGGTCTCAGCCGACCCGCGCGGCCCTGGCACCGGCGGCCAGCCCCGGGCGCGTGCTCGACAGGACCGGGAGCGGGAGGGTGCCACGGGACCTGCATCGCCCACGCCACTCGTCACGCGCGCCACCACTCCCCCGGCCGGTCTCAGCCAACCCGCGCAGCGTCTGTCCCAGCGGCCGCCCGGGGCAGAGCCCGACACCACCGGGAGCGGACGGAGGCCACCGGACCTGCACCGCCCGCACCACTCGTCACCCGCGCCACCACTCCCCCGACTGGGTTCAGCCGACCCGCGCGGCCTGGGCGCCGGCGGCCAGCCCCGGGCGGGGGCTCGATAGGACCGGGATCGTCGTGGTCGTCAAGTGCTGGGCCGGTGCCATGGAACCCTGCGCGAGGACGATCGCGTCGGCGCCGGTGACCGCGTCCACGGCGGCCGCCACCAGCCGGGCGCAGCCCTCGGTGTCGCCGGCCTCGAAGCGGGCCCAGGCGCCTTCGACGAGCAGTGTGCGGACTTCGGGAAGTCCCGCAGGGTGGCCGAAACGCCTCCCCTCCTCCTCGACCAGCGCCACGGTCGGACCCAGCGTGCTCTCCAGCGTCGCGGCCACGACGACGTGGGGACCGGCGGCCACGGCGGCGGCTGCCATCGGGCGGTCGGCGCGCAGCACCGGTACGCCGACCCGCGCGCCGGCCGTCTCCGCGACCCCGCCGATGGTCGAGCACGTGCACAGCACCGCCCGAGCCCCTTCGGCGACGGCCGCGTCCAGCACGTCCCGTACCGCCCCTGCCACCGCTTCCGGCCCCTCGCGTCGGGCCCGTGCCAACAGCTCCTCGTCGACGAAGTGCCGTAGTTCCAGGCCTTGATGGTCCTCGTCGCGCAGGGCGTCGAAGACCGGGATGTGGGCGGGAGAGGTGTGCAGGAGGGCGAGCACGCGGGCGGGGCCTTTCTTCGGTGCCCGCACAGGGCGGGACGTCGGTTCTAGAAGCGGCCCGGATGCGCCCTGAGCCACTCCATCGCCGCCCGCAGCAACGCCGGGTCCGCGGCCGGTGCCTCGTCGGGATGCCGTTCCGCCCACTTGACGACGTACGGGCACAGCGGGGCGACGACGATCCCCTCGCGGGCCGCGATGCCGTACAGCTCGCGGGCCAGTGAACCCGCGATGCCCTTTCCCTCGTGGGCCGGTTCCACGATCGTGTGGACCGGGACGAGGGCGCGCGCGGGGGCCTCAAGGACGAAGTACTCGATGTGGCCCACGACTTCACCGCCACCGACCGCCTCCAGACGGCCCGCCGCCCGGTCGTCGCGGATCTCGATCTCGCTCATCGGCTTCCTCCTGGTGGGCTGGTCAGGCCGTGACGGCCTGCGGGCTGCGCGTCTGCTCCGAACCCGGCACCTGCTCGGACGGATCGGCACCCAGGCCCACGATCCGGTTGGCGGAGTCCACATGCACGACCCGGGGCCGAAGCGCCCGCGCCTCGGCGTCGGACACCTGAGCGTAACTGATGATGATCACCAGGTCTCCGGGATGCACGCGGTGCGCTGCCGCCCCGTTGATCCCGATGACGCCGGAGCCCCGCTCGCCCTCGATGACGTACGTCTCCAGGCGGGCGCCGTTGGTGATGTCGACGATGTGGACCAGCTCGCCGGGCAGCAGATCCGCGGCGTCCAGCAGGTCGGCGTCGATGGTGACGGAGCCGACGTAGTGCAGGTCGGCCTGGGTGACGGTGGCACGGTGGATCTTCGATTTGAATACTGTACGAAACACGAAGAAACTCCCTGTTTGTCTGCTCCCTGCCTGTCTCTGCAGGTCAAGGGCGGTCTCCGGAGGCTACATCCTTACGCGTGGTCGGTCAGCTGCGGCCCGGTGTTCAAAGGGCCTTGGCGTGCTCCGGCGACGCACGACTGCCCACTCCTTGCGCCGCACGGGAGGCGTTCCCGTTCACACGTCGCGAGCCCATGGACAGAAAGGGCGCCCGACCATTGCCGAGGCAGGTCAGGCGCCCTTACCGGCGCACATCTGGGGTCCGGGGGATCTACTCGTAGTCCCCTTGCTCGCCCACGGTCCGCTTACTCGCCCGCGGTCCGCCGACTCGACAACTGCATCTGTTCATCGAGGTTCTGGGCAAACTGCAGCCAGGTCTCCGCGTACTGGCGGGCCAGTTTCATCACCAGGGCACCGCAGTGCGGCGGGACCGCCGCAGAGAGCTCGAACCACTGCTGCATACCGACGGCGTTCTGGTGCAACAGGCGCAGCAGGTTACGTCCCTCCTCCTTGTGGCGCAGGGACGGGTCGCGCAACAGCTTCTCCAGCAGGTCGTGGGGATCGCTGTCGCGCGTGTCGTCCGTGCGGCCGGTACGCAACGAGCGCACCACTCCGGCGGGCTGGGCCACCTTGTCCTGGTGCGCCGCCTGTCCGTGTCCGACCACCGGCGCCTCTCCGGCCTGCAGCCGTCTTTTGACATCGCTCACGGTCGCCGGGGAGAGTCCCGCCAGACGAGCGATCTCACGGAGTGAGGCGTCCGGGCGCTCGACGATCAGCTCCGCCGCCCGCTTGCGCCCCTCATCACTGCTGAGCGGGCGGACCTTGCCGTCCCTGCCCACTCTGGCGTGCAGTTGCAGCACGTCGTCGGACTGTCGGCGGATGGCGGCAACGGTCTTGGCTCCGAGACCGGAGGCGCGCGCGACCGCCCGGTCCGACAGATGGGGGTGCGACTTCACGATCTTCGCCGCTGCGGCCCGCCGGTCGGCCTGCGAGAGCGGCAGGCCATGTCTGACGTTCGCCTGTACGGCACGCAGAAACGCGTCCTCGGTGCTGCCTTCGAAAAACTCCACACCGATGACCCGCTGGCCCCTGACGAAGGCGGCCATCAGGCGGTGCATTCCGTCGATTACGCGCATGGTGCGACGGTCGACGAGAATTGGCGGAAGTGACCCTTCCATTTCCGCCAGACGTTCCACGTGCTCCACGTCCGGCCCTCGTGACCGCAGAGAGACGCCGGGCATGATCGAGGATATGGGGACGTCCTCCACCGCCGATGGTTTCGCCTGCGCGGATTCGGATGTCGCACACGAGCCGGGGTCGCGAGTGGCGACTCCGGCAGTGGCCACTCCGGTTAAGTCCGCAGCCACGGATTCGTGAGAGACACCGAGCACCTGATCCATTCTGTCCACCCCGTTGATTGACAGCTCACAGAACCTGACACACGTAGCGCCCGGACGGCTCAGCACCACCGGGCCGCACTGCCGGACCGCGCCTGGCCGCGGTCTCGGTCGGAGTCCGGGCACAACCGACAGGCGGAATAAAGAATTCCGTTCATCTCACCCCGTTCTTGAGGCGTTGCCCGTGCCTCACTGCCCATGCTCACGCGTCGCTCTGGTCATTGTCGAGCCCTTTGATGTCAGGAACGCACAGTTACAAGCATCCATGACGAGTGATTAGCTGTGGTTTTGTTAGACGGCTCGTCAGTTCGACGGGGGGCACTTTCCTCCCGGACTCCGCCCCGGACCGGCCGGCTAAGGGCTTGCAGAGAATCAAAGTGTTGCTTCCCGTCGAAGTTCGCGGTGTTGCTCCCGTATCCGGACGAGCGCCGGCGACACCTGTCAATGGCTGCGGAAGGCCCGGGGACTCGGGCACGGCGGCGGCGTCCGAGCCGTGGCACAGGCCGCTGCGGTCAGTGAGACGACCGTCCGCAAAGGCGCGTTCGAACTCGATGCCGGTGAGCAGCCGTTGGAGCGGGTGCGTCGTCCGGGCGGGGGCCGCAAACGAGTCGTGGATCTGAATCCGGGCCTGCGGCCTGCGCTGTTGGCGCTGGTCGAACCGGACGTACGGGGTGACCCGATGTCGCCGCTGCGGTGGACGGTGAAGCCCACCCGCACACTGGCGCACGAGCTGACCCGGGCCGGCCACCGCGTCAGCGCCGACACCGTCGCCGGCATGCCGTGGGAGGAAGGCTTCAGCCTGCAGGCCAACGCCAAGACCATCGAGGGCAGCCAGCACCTGGACAGAGATGCCCGGTTCCGCTATCTCGACGAGCAGGCCCGCGCGCAGCGCAACGCCGGCCAGCCGGTCGTCAGCGTGGACACCAAGAAGAGAGAACTCGTCGGCGAGTTCAAGAACAACGGTCGCCAGTGGCGGCCGACGGGTGAGCCGGTGCCGGTGAACGTGCACTACTCGCCGACCCCAAATCACCATGAACTGGCGGGGCCGCCCGCTGACCAGCCACGAAGTCGTTCTGCAGACCATCGCGGCGACCACCACCCGCACCGGACTGCCCGTGGGCGCAGCACTGGGCACCAACACGTACCCGACCGGAGTCCGTACCGGTGACGCCGAGATGGCCGCACTGCCGCTGACCCGGCACGCATTCCACGGCGAGTGGAACGCCCTCCACCCGCAGCCTCACCCTGCCGTTCCGATGGCCCGGGCTCCACAGGAGCCGACCCCGCGGTGGGACCAGGCTTTGCTGTCCGATCCCGCCCTGACCGGCATGTCCCGGCAGCAACTGGCCGACGTCACAAGGACGTTGATCCCCGACGGCGATGCCCGACGCGGCCGTCCCCCAGGCTCGCCTTCCCCGAACAGATCCTGGCCACCGTGATCCATCTACGGGTCGCCCTGGCCGCTGAACCCCTCGCCGTACTGTTCGGCAGCAGCCGGACCGCGATGCACCGCACCCTTCAAACCGGCGAGCCCCACAACAAGATCAGGACGACGCGTCAATGATCTGCAAGCCCTTGGGCGCCTCCGCCCGGGGCGATCAGACCCGTCTCGTAGGCGAAGACGACGGCCTGGACGCGGTCGCGCAGGTCCAGCTTCGACAGGATGCGGCCGACGTGGCTCTTGACAGTGGTCGGGCTCAAGAACAGCCGCGAGGCGAGTTCGGCGTTGCTGAGGCCCGTGGCGAGCAGGCGGAGCACCTCAAGTTCACGAGGGGTCAGGCCGGAGAGATCGCGGTGCGGGGTGACGGTCTGCGGTTCGTCGTGCTGGGCGAAGCGCTCGATCAGCCGACGAGTGATCGTGGGTGCGAGGAGAGCGTCGCCGGATTGCACCAACCGCAGGGCGGACACCAGGTGTTCGGGGGTGACGTCCTTGAGCAGGAAGCCGCTGGCGCCGGCCGTGAGCGCGGCATAGACGTACTGGTCGAGGTCGTACGTGGTGAGGATGATGACCCGGGTCTCCGACGACCCGTCACCACCGAGGATGCGCCGGGTGGCCTCGATGCCGTCCATCACCGGCATCCGGATGTCCATGAGGACGACGTCGGGCCGCGTGCGGCGCACCGCTGCGACAGCCTCGGCCCCGTCAGCGGCCTCGGCCGCCACCTCGATGCCGTCCGCAGCCAGAATCATCTTGAAACCGGTCCGTACGAGGGCCTGGTCGTCGGCGATGACGGCGCGCAGCGGCGGCCGGTCCTCTGTCATGCCGCGCTCCACGGGATGCGGGCGGTAACCCGGTAGCCGCCGGTCGGCGTCGGACCGGCCGTCAGTTCCCCCTCGTACACGGCCAGCCGCTCCCGCAGCCCCATGTGGCCGCGACCGTTGCTCTCCACCGGCGAGGCGTCCTTCGCGCCTCCTGTGTCCGTGACCTCGATCTCCAGGCAGTGGTCGGTGTACCCGATGGCGACGGACGCCTCCGCGCCGCGTGCGTGCTTGATCGTGTTGGTCAGTGCCTCCTGTACGACCCGGTACGCCGCGAGGTCCACCCCCGACGGCAGCGGTTCCGACGGCAGCGACACCCCGACGCTCACGGGCGTTCCGGCGGCCCGTACCCGGGCGACCAGCGCGTCGAGCTGCGCCAGCCCCGGCTGCGGCTCCAGGCCGTCGGGCCTCTCGTAGTCCGGAGCCGCCAACAGGCCCATCACGTGCCGCAGTTCGGCCATGGCGGCCCTGCCGCCCGCCTCGACGGCCAACAACGCCTCCTTGGACTGCTCGGGCACCACGTCCATCACTTTGCGGGCCGCGCCCGCCTGGATCACCATCACGCTGACATTGTGGGTCACGACGTCGTGCAGTTCGGCGGCAATGCGCGCACGCTCCTCCGCGACAGCCCGGCGCATGGCCTCCTCCTGTGCCTGCTGCAGCTCGGTGACCCGGTCCCGGCTGGACGCCAGCCGCAGTTGCAGGAACCGGACGAGACTGGCCAGCATCCCAGCCACCAGCAACACGAATCCCGGGCTGGACCAGCCCGGGAGCAGGGGATGGGCGTTGCGGAACGCGTAACCGGAGAGCGCGGCGGCCATCACCAGGACGACGATCGCCAGTATCCGGTAGCGGCTGTACACGACGGCGCTGTAGGCGCCGACGACACAGACCAGGATGGTGATCCAGGAGGCGGAGCCGCCGATGGCCAGCGCCGCGACCAGCACCGTCACGAAAGCGGCCAGCGGGTACAGGCGCCTCAGTCCGATCGGCAGTGTCGACAGGATGACCATGGCCCACGGGACGGGCGGAACGTCTGCCTCCACGGGCGCCTGATCGGGGCCGGGCAAGGGCGGCGCCGGCACACCGGTTCCGACGTCGATTCTTGGAGGGGGCGCATCGTCCAGCCCGTTACCGGGGTACCGCATCACCACGTACAGAGCGACGGCGGTCAGCACGACCGCCAGCACCACGTCCACGCGCACCGCCCGCTTCGACTGCGGGGCGGACTTCGCCTCGGGGCGCAGCGCGTCGATGAGCTGGTGAAGCCGGCGGCGCCGGTCTTGCGTCTCCATCCGTCCATTGTGGGGCGCTCGTCGCCCGGTCCGCGTCCACCTGTCTGATCAGTGCATTGTCTTCGAGGCCTACTCCTCAGGTAGGACTCCCTGACCGAATCATCCGCTGGGAGGGGCCGATGTTGGTTCCGCGGCCGACGCGCCGCGCGGGCGGCAACCCCTAGGTTCACAGGGTCGGCAACGGCATGTGTCTCTCGCGACCGTAAGGACGGACAACCCGCATGAACCAAGTGATCGAGCTGGAAGGTGTGGCGAAGCGCTACGACACCGCCGGTGCGCCGGCGCTCGGACCGCTCACGCTCAGCGTCGCCAAGGGTGAGGCCCTTGCCGTGACGGGCCCTTCCGGCAGCGGCAAGTCCACGCTACTGAACCTCATCGCCGGCCTGGACAAGCCGACCGAGGGCTCCGTGGTCGTCGCGGGGCTGCGGATCGACCGGTTGAGCGAGCACGCCCTCGCCAAGTTCCGTCGCGAGCACATCGGCATCGCCTTCCAGTTCTTCAATCTCCTCGACGACCTCACGGTCACCGACAACATCCAGCTTCCGGCCCAGCTGACCGGGACGAGCCGGCGCGCGGCCGCGGCCCGCGCGGGTGAGCTCATGGAGATGCTGGGCATCCAGAAGCACGCACGCGCCTATCCGGGCCGGCTGTCCGGAGGTGAGCGCCAACGCGTGGGTGTCGCACGGGCGTTGATCAACCGTCCCGAGCTGCTGCTGGCCGACGAGCCCACGGGTGCGCTGGACTCCGCCTCGGGCGCCGAGGTCCGCAAGCTGCTGATCGATTTGCATCGCGGTGGCCAGACCATCGTGCTGGTGACACATGACCTGGCACTGGCGGAGGCGTGTGCGAGCCGCACGATCCACCTGGTGGACGGTCACCTCGCCCTCGACACGTATGCGCAGGCCGTCCGATGAGCCTCTTCGGTAACGGCGCGCTGGGCCGGGTCGTGCGCTCCGGGGTCGGGCGGCGGCGGGTGCAGACCCTGGTGATCGCCGTGGCCACGATGATGGCCGTGGCCTCGGCCGTGGTGGCCGGGGCCCTGATGGTCGCCGCGGCCGCTCCCTTCGACGACGCCTTCAAGAAGCAGCAGGGCCCGCACATCATCGCGCAGTTCGATCCGGCCAAGGCGAGTGCGGCGCAGCTGGAGCGCACCAAGAAGCTGGCCGGCGTCACGGCGAGCGCCGGGCCTTACGCGTCCACCGCGTTCCGCCCGGTGGACAGGTCGGGCTTCCGGATGCCGACGCTGACCGTGGTCGGGCGGTCCGGCGCGGACGCCGCCGTCGACCGCGTGGAGCTGAAGTCCGGTCGGTGGGCGCAGAAGCCCGGCGAGATCGTGGTCGACGCGTCCTTCCAAGGCCCCTCCGTCGACATCGGCTCCGCCCTCAAGACGTCGGACACCACGAACGCCCAGACCCTGTCGGTCGTCGGGTTCGCCGTGTCGGTCGGCAAGTCCGCCGACGCGTGGGCGACCTCGGAGCAGGTCGAAGCGCTGGCGGCGCTGGGCAACCCCCTCACGACCCAGATGCTCTACCGCTTCGACTCCGCGAGCACGAACCAGCAGATCCTCGCCGACCGGGCGAAGCTCGGCTCCTCCGTGAACGCCGGGGCCCTGCTGGGCACGCAGTCCTGGCTGGACACCAAGCGGGCCGCGGATCAGGGCGCGGCGGCGACCGTCCCGTTCGTGATGGCCTTCGGTGTGCTCGGCATCGTCATGTCGGTGATCATCATCAGCAGTGTGATCAGCGGTGCGGTCGGCACGAGTCTGCGCAGGATCGGCATCCTCAAGGCCATCGGTTTCACGCCTCGCGAGGTCGTCCGCGCGTATGTGGCGCAGGCACTGATCCCGGCCACGGTCGGCATCACCCTGGGTGTCGTACTGGGCAACCTGCTCGCGGTGCCGCTGCTGGCGGACACCGAGTCGGTGTACGGCAACATCTCCCTGTCGGTGGCCTGGTGGGTGGACGTCGCGGTGCCCGCCGCCGCGCTGCTCGTGGTCGGCCTCGCGGCGCTGATCCCGGCACGGCGCGCCGGACGGCTGAACACGGTCGAGGCCATCGCGGTCGGCCGGGCGCCGCGCCCGGGCCGCGGGCAGTGGGCGCACCGGACCTTGGGACGGCTGCCGCTGCCCCGGCCGGTGACGTACGGGCTCGCCACTCCCTTCACGCATCCGGTGCGTGCCCTCGCGATGCTGCTCGCGGTGGCGTTCGGCACGATCGCGGCGACCTTCGCGGTGGGACTGACCTCGTCCCTCAACGAGGTCGGCAAGTCGCAGGATCCCGAGAGCCGTGCCGCGGTCACGGTCACAACGGTCAAGATGAACAACATCGCTCCCCCGCCGCCACCGCCTCCCGCGGGGGGTGCGGCTGCGGCGAGCCCGTCTCCGGTGACCCCCAGCCCGGCGGCCGGCTCGTCCAAGGCCAAGGTGGCCGACCCGGCGAAGGTGCGGGCCGCCGTCAAGTCCGAGGCAGGGCTGAAGTCGTACTACGGCAAGCTCCAGACGGAGGTCGCCGTGGCCGGGATCTCCGGCGCGGTGCAGGCCAGCCTCTACGAGGGCGACTCGCGCTCCGGCAGCTACGAGATGCTCTCGGGGCACTGGATCACCGGGAAGGGCCAGGTCGTCGTGCCCACGCGCTTCCTGGAGCGGACCAGCACCAAGGTCGGCGACACGGTGCGGATGACCTTCGAGAAAGAGAGCGCCGATCTGCGGATCGTGGGTGAGTCCTTCGACACCTCCGGCAATGAGCTGGAGGTCCACGCGGACATGGCCAACTTCCCGTCGGCCCAGCCCGAGACGTTCCTCGTCGACGTGAAGTCCGGTGTCTCGGCCGACGAGTTCGCCCGGAAGCTCGCGGCGGTGGTGCAGCCGATGGGCGGCGACGCCACGACCGCCGTGGAGCCGGATCAGAGCGGCGTCATCCTCATCATGGACGCCATGGCGGTGCTGCTCACCATCATGCTGATCACCGTGGCCGGTCTCGGCGTGCTCAACTCCGTCGTCCTGGACACCCGCGAACGCGTCCACGACCTGGGCGTCTGCAAGGCGATCGGCATGTCGCCGCGGCAGACGGTGAGCCTCGTGCTCGCCTCGGTAGCCGCGATCGGTGTGGTCGGCGGGCTGCTGGGCGTGCCGGCGGGGTACCTGCTGCACGGCGTCGTCCTGCCGGTGATGGGGCACGCCGTGGGCACCGGAATGCCGTCGCCGGTCCTGGACGTGTACGGGCCGGTCGAGCTGCTCCTGCTGGGGCTGGGTGGCGTCGTGCTGGCCATGCTGGGCGCGATGATCCCGGCCGGGTGGGCGGCCAGAGCCCGTACGGCCACGGCCCTGCGCACCGAGTGAAGCCGGACACGACACGGACAGCGTGAAAGGACAGCCCGGCCCGGGAAGGGCCGGGCTGTCCTCATGCGTACCACTCCGAGCCGTGCGCAGGGTTGCCCGGATGTGCCGCCGGGCGGGCCGGGCCTCCGCTCATCAGCGGGGGCCCGGCCGTCACCTGGCGGCCGTGGGACGGCTCATACGCCGTCGGGCCTGCGCATGCGCCGCAGCGCGGGCCTGGCCTTCGGCCGCCGGTCACCCTGGTCGGCGAGCCAGCCCGCGAGTGCGGCCGGCGTGGGCGAGGTGAAGACGGTACGGATCGGCAGCTCCTCGCCCAGCACCGTACGCACTCGGCTGACCAGGCGTGTGGCCAGCAGCGAATGACCGCCGAGGGCGAAGAAGTCGTCGTCCGCACCGACCGTCGGCAGGCCCAGCACCCGTGCGAACGCCTGACAGAGGATCCGCTCCTGTTCCGTGGCCGGTTCCCGGCCGGCCCCCGCCGACGCGGCGACATCCGGCTCCGGCAGCGCCGCGCGGTCCAGTTTGCCGTTGACCGTCAGCGGAAGCGCGTCGAGGACCACGACCGCCGACGGCACCATGTACTGCGGCAGAGCCCGCGCGACGTGGTCGCGCACCGTCCGGCCGAGCGCGCCGTCGTCGGCGTCCGAGCGGTCGCCCGCGGGCACGACGTAGGCCACCAGACGCCGCTCGCCCGAGGCATCCGCGCGTACGGTCACCGCGGCCCGCGCCAGCGCGGGGTGTCCGGTCAGTACGGACGCGATCTCCTCCGGCTCCACCCGGAAGCCACGGATCTTCATCTGCGCGTCGTCCCGCCCGGCGAACATCAGCCGGCCGTCGGCCGTCCACCGCACCCGGTCACCCGTCCGGTACATCCGCTCGCCGGGCCCGGTGTACGGGGACGCCACGAACCGCTCGGCCGTCAGGTCGGGCCGCCCCACGTACCCGCGGGCCAGGTTGGAGCCCGCGACGTACAGTTCGCCCGCCACCCCGACCGGGACGGGGGCGAGCCGGTCGTCGAGGACGAACGCCCGCACACCGCTGATCGGACCGCCGATGTCCGGGTCGTCGCCCACTGACAGCGGCCGGGACATCGTCGCGCACACCGTTGTCTCCGTCGGCCCGTAGGCGTTGACGAGCCGCCGCCCCGGCGCCCAGCGCGCCACCAGCTCCCTGCCCAGCGCTTCACCGGCCGAGACCAGGGTCGTCACCGGTGCCAGGTCCTCGGGCGTCATCTCGGCCAGGACCGCCGGCGGCAGGGTCACGTGCGTCACCGCGTGCCGGGACAGCACCCGCGCCAGCCCGGGCCCGGGCAGAAGCTCGTCGGCCCCGGCCATGACGAGGCGGGCACCGCAGGACAGTGCCACGACCACGTCCGACACCGCCGCGTCGAAGCTCATCGACGCGAACTGCAGCAGACGGCTCGATCCGTCCACGGCGAACCGGTCCGTCTGCGCGGCCGCCAGGTTCGCCAGCCCAGCGTGCGACACGGCCACGCCCTTGGGGCGACCCGTCGAACCGGACGTATAGATCACGTAGGCCATCCGGTCGGGTGTTCCGGCCACTCGGGGAGCGGTCACCGGAGCCGTCTCCAGGGCGGTCTCCAGGGCGGTCTCCACCCCGGGATCGTCCAGGTTCAGCACCAGAGGCCCCGGAGCGGAGAAGCGCCGCGTCAGGTCGCTCCGGCCGACGACGACGTCGGCCCCGCTGTCCGAGAGCATGAACGCCAGCCGCTCCCCCGGGTACTCCGGATCCAGGGGAAGATACGCCGCCCCTGCCTTCCACACGCCGAGGATCGCGGCCACCGCCTCCACGCCCCGCGGCAGGCACAGGCCCACCACGGACTCCGGCCCCACCCCGTGGTCCCTCAGGAGATGTGCCAGGCGGCTGGCCCGCGTGTCGAGTTCCGCGTACGACACCTCGGTCGCACCGGCCACGACCGCGACCGCGTCGGGAGTCCTGGCCGCCTGCGCCTCGAACAGCTCCGGCGCCGTCACCGCGACGGCCGGCCCGCCGGTGTCGTTCCACTCCGTCAGCACCCGCCGCAGTTCGTGCGCGGGCACCGCCTCGACGGCCACGAACCGTGTGTCGGGTGCTTCTTCCAGCGCGGTCACCAGGTTGCCGACGGTGGTGTGCAGCATGGAGCACAGGGCGTCGGCGTCCACGGAAGCCACCGCGTCGACGGTGAGGGCGAACCCCGAACCGAGGTCGTCCACCGCCACGGCGACCGGATAGTTGGTGCGTTCCCGGGTGAGCAGCAGGCTCACGCCGTCCGGCATGGTGCCGCTGCCCCGCTCCGCTGTGCGGGCTGCGGCCTGATGGTGCCGGTAGTTGAAGATCGAGGTGAACAGCGGGCTGCCGCCCGGGACGCCGCCGGCCCGTTGCGCCAGCGCCAGCGGGGCGTGCTCGTGCACCAGCAACTCGGCCAGCTGGTCCCGCAGTCCGAGCAGTACGTCGCTCACCTTCGACGATCCCACGCGTACCCGCACGGGCAGGGTGTTGATGAAGGGCCCCTGGACGCGGTCGGCTCCGGCCCCGGCGTTCATCCGGCCGAAGAGCACGGTGCCGAACACCACGTCCTCCCGGCCGCTGACCGTCGCGAGGACACGGGCCCACGCCAGGTGGAACACCGTGGCCGGGCTGACACCGAGCGACCTCGCCACCTCGCGCACCCGACCTGCCAGTCCGTCGTCGACGGACCACCGTGCGCGGTCCGCGTCAGTGCCGTCACCGTGGACGTCCAGCAGCCCGTACGGGGCCGTAGTCTCCTCGACGTCCCCGAGCAGATCCCTGAAGTACCGCTCGTGTTCCTCCCTCGTCACGCCCAGCCGGGCCTGCGCCACGAAGTCCCGGAACGGAAGCGCCTCGGGAAGCGTGTCGCCCCGGCCCGACAAGAAGGCGCCCAACTCTCTCAGCAGGGCTTCCTGACTCGTGTGGTCCCGGACGGTCTGGTGGATCCGGATGAGGCACACCCATCGGTCAACGCCCGGCCGGGCGGCGATGTGCGCACGGATAAGCGGAGCGCTGCTCAGGTCCATCCGGCCCCCGGCGTGCGCCAGCAACTGCCTTACCGTGTCGCCGCCTTCGGGGTCGGCCACGAACTCCTCGACGGGCAGCTCCACTTCGCGCAGCACCACCTGGACAGGCTCGCGCAGTTCCCGCCACAGAATCGCGGTCCGGTAGATGTCGTGCCGGTCCACCACCCGCTGCAACGCCCCGAGGAACGCGTCCAGCCGCTCCCGCGACTCCAACTCGAGCACGATCGGCAGCACATAGACATCGCCGCCCTCCTGATCAGCGACCAGGTGGTGGAATAGGATGCCCTCCTGGAGCGGGGCGAGCGGGTAGATGTCGGCGATGTTGGCCGCGCCGCCCGGGATCCGCGCGACGATGTGCGCCAGCTCGGCCTCGCTCAGCTCGACGAGCGGGAGCATGTCCGGGGTGA
>NZ_JBICXA010000007.1:0-512357 GCF_043200035.1 Streptomyces sp. NPDC048504 | reverse complement strand
GCGTCACCCGCCCGCCGCGGTGGGGGCGCGGGCCCCCCCCCCCCCCGGGGGCGGCGCCGGCCCCCCCCCCCCCCCGCGGGGGGGGGGGGCGGGGGGGGGGGGGGCCCGCCCCCCGGCGCCGGAGCCCGGCGCGGGGTGTGCGAGGGCCTGCTTGGAGCTGCTCACTGCCCGAGCACGTCCTTGATCTCCTTGGTGGCGGCGCTCCATCCCTGGGCCGGGGTCTTGCCCTTCTGCTCCACCTGGAGGATGCCGACGTCAGTGATCGCGGTACCGATCGGCTGGTCCTTGATGCCGAAGGTCTGCACCGGGATCGTCTTCGCCGAGTCGGAGAAGATCTGGGTGATCGGCGCGTTCGAGAAGTACGTCGTCGTGGCGGCGGCCGGCTTCAGGTTCGGGTAGGCCGCCGGGGTGGACGGGAAGCTGGCCTGCTTGGCGAAGACCTTCTCCTGCTGCTCCGGTGCGGTCAGCCACTTCGCCAGCGCCACGGCGTCGGCCTGGTGCTTGGTCGCCGTCGGCACGCCGAGGAAGGAACCGCCCCAGTTGGCCGCGGTCGGCGCGGCCGCCACGTCCCAGTTGCCGCTGCCGGAGGTGCCGGCCTTCTCCTGGATGTAGCCCATCATCCAGGCGGGGCAGGCCACCGTCGCGAAGCTCGCGTTGGCGAAGCCCTGGTCCCAGGTCGGGTCGAACTGCTTCAGCTTCGCCGACATGTTGCTGGTGGCGACCTCCATCGCCGCGTTCCAGGCCGCCTTCACACCGGTCGACTTGTCCCAGATGACGTTGCCGTCCTTGTCGTAGTACCGCTGGCTCTCGCCACCGATGGCCGCGTTGTAGACGGAGGACGCGGAGTCCACGAACTTGGTGCCCTTGGGCGCCTTCTTCATGTAGTCCTTGCCGACATCGACGTACTTCGTCCAGTCGCCCTTCCACAGATTGGCGAGCTGGGTGCGGTCGGTGGGCAGACCGGCCTTCTTGAAGAGGTCCTTGCGGTAGCAGATCGCCATCGGGCCGGTGTCGGTGCCGAGTCCGATCTGCTTGCCGTCCTTGGTGGTGGCCTGGGCGTTCTTCCAGGGCAGCCACTGGGACTTGTCGACGTCCTTGCCGAGGTCGACGAACTTGTCGGCCTGCGTCTGGACGGCCTCGGTGATGTTGCCGACCTCGATGGCCTGGATGTCGTCGGTGCCTGAACCGGCCTGGAGCCGGGTGAGGACCTTCGGCCAGTACACGTCGGTACGGGTGGTGACGTCCTCCTTGATGGTGATGTTCGGGTGGAGCTTCATGTACTCGTCGTACAGACCGGCCTGCTTGTAGCCGAAGACGCCGAAGGTACCGACGGTCAGCGTGGTCTTGCCCTTGCCGCTGTCGCTCGCGTTCGACGAAGTGCCGTCCGAGTCACTGGAGCAACCGGCCAGCACCCCTGTGGTCAGGGCGGCGACGGCCGCGAGGGCCATCAGCCGATGGGACCGTCGGGTACTCGTGCGCATTGCGTCCTCCTGTTGCCTGACGTGCCGACCCCCCGGCCAACTGCATTGTTGGGCCCGTTAGTTCACGCTGCGGCTCGGGCGGGGAACGTGCGGGATGTGTATGTGTCAGGTACCGTGGGAGCGCTCCCACCGGTGATGTGTTGAAGAGTCGTCGGTTCGCGCGGGGGTGTCAAGGGAGCGGACGCGGAGAGATGCGTTCAGTTATTCGTCTGTTAGCTAACCGTGGGGAAGGCGGGGATTCGGCCGGAGGCGGGGCTCCTCACGCCCCTCTTCCCTGATCAGGACTGTTACATTCCAGGCCAACGGGTGGGTCGACAGGAGGCGGAGCCAATGGCAGGCCACGGAGCGCGGAGCCGCAGTGGCGGCCGGCCGACCCTGGAGGAGGTCGCGGCGCGCGCCGGTGTGGGCCGCGGCACGGTCTCCCGGGTGATCAACGGTTCGCCAAGAGTCAGCGACGCGACCCGCGCGGCGGTGGAGGCGGCGGTCGACGAACTCGGCTACGTCCCCAACACGGCCGCACGCGCTCTGGCCGCGAACCGCACCGACGCCATCGCCCTGGTCGTCCCCGAGCCGGAGACCCGCTTCTTCGCGGAGCCGTACTTCTCGGACATGCTCAAGGGCGTGGGCGCCGAACTCTCGGAAACCGAGATGCAGTTGCTCCTGATCTTCGCGGGCAGCGACCGTGAACGGCAGCGCCTGGCCCAGTACTTGGCGGCACACCGGGTGGACGGCGTCCTGCTGGTCTCGGTCCACGCGGACGACCCCCTCCCGGACCTGCTGGCCCAGTTGGAGATCCCGGCGGTGATCAGCGGCCCGCGCTCGGCGGCGGAAACTCTCACGTCGGTCGACTCGGACAACTACGGCGGCGCGCGCTCCGCCGTAGAACACTTGCTGTCCCGAGGCCGCACCCGCATCGCCCACATCACCGGCCGCCTCGACGTCTACGGCGCCCAGCGCCGCGTGGACGGCTACCGCGAGGCGCTCCTCGACGCGGGTCACGAACTGGACCAACACCTCATCCAGCCCGGCGACTTCACGGAGGAGGGCGGCCGCCGGGCGATGAAGGAGTTGCTGGCCCGCCGCCCCGACGTGGACGCGGTCTTCGCCGGCTCGGACGTCATGGCGGCAGGCGCCCGCCAGGTCCTCCGCGAGGAAGGCCGCCGCATCCCGGACGACGTGGCCCTCGTCGGCTACGACGACTCGGCCATCGCCCGTCACATGGACCCGCCCCTCACCAGCGTCCGCCAGCCGATCGAGGAGATGGGCCGAGCGATGATCGACCTTCTCCTCGCGGAAATCGCGGACCGGCGGCCGGCCACGTCCCGGGGGCTGGAGCGCCGACAGGCGGTACTGGCAACGGAGTTGGTGACGCGGGCGTCGTCCTGAAACATGGGGCGCGTTCAGGGATTTCCTCTCCCCGCCCGGCCGTTCACCGTCCAGGCTGGTTCCCATGACACCCCGTCCCCACCCCCTCCTGGCCGTCGACAGGATCCCTGCGACCGAGCCCTACCTCCGCACCGCGGGCAAGGTGTTCCGAGCCTTCCGCGAACAGGACTCCGGGTGCGTCTCCTACGGCGTCCAACTCCCGGACGGGGAACGCTGGTTCGTGAAGGAGGCGACAACTGCCGCCGCCCAGGCCTCACTTGACGGCGCCTGGGAGTTCCATCGGGCCGTACGCCACCCGGCGATCGTCCCGCAGCTGCACCGGATCGCCGTGGCGGACAGCGGGCGTACGGCGGTCGTCATGCCCTGGCGGCACGGAGAGTCCCTCTACGGGCCCGCCCGGGCACGCTTCCGGGCCCTGCCCCTCGCCTCCGTCCTCCGCGCGGTCGACCGCGTCCTGGACGCGCACCTCGCGGTGGAGGCCGCGGGGATGGTGGCGGTAGATCTGTACGACGGGGCGTTCCTCTACGACTTCGGCGGCGACGTCCTCGATCTCATCGACCTCGACGAGTACCGCCCCGGCCCCTTCGTCCTCCAGAGCGACCGGCTCCCGGGGTCGGCCCGCTTCATGGCCCCCGAGGAGTGGCACCACGGCGCCCGCATCGACATCCGTACGACGGTCTACGCCCTCGGCCGCACCGCCCGTCTCCTCCTCGACGCGGGGGACGGTGAACGCGCCTGGCGGGGTACGGAGGCTCAACTCGCCGTACTGGAAAGGGCGACCCGTGCCGACCCCGCCGAACGGTTCGCGGGCGTACGGGAGTTCACGGACGCGTGGCGCGCCGCCACCTGATCTCGCCGTCGCGGTGGTGTGCTCCGCGCAGAGGGGGAGGCTTCGGAAAACGAATCAGCCGGTGACCTCGTTTCCGAGGTCACCGGCTGATTACTCAGGGTGAGTGACGGGACTTGAACCCGCGACTTCCTGGACCACAACCAGGTGCTCTACCAGCTGAGCTACACCCACCATGCCCGGTCGTTCACTCTGTAAGTTTCCGACCGGCCGAGAAAAAGTGTACAGGGTCCGAAGGGGTGCTCGCGCACGCCTTTTACGAGGTGGGCAGGACGTGCTTCGCGGCGATCGTGCGGGCCGTCTCCGAGTCCGGGCCGGGCTGCGGGACGAAGATGGCCTCGCGGTAGTAGCGCAGCTCGGCGATGGATTCGCGGATGTCGGCGAGGGCGCGGTGGTTGCCCTTCTTCTCGGGGCTGTTGAAGTACGCCCGCGGGTACCAGCGGCGAGCCAGCTCCTTGACCGAGGACACGTCCACGATGCGGTAGTGGAGGTACTCCTCCAGCGTTGGCATGTCGCGGAGCAGGAAACCGCGGTCGGTGCCGACCGAGTTGCCGCACAGCGGGGCCTTGCCCGGCTCCTTGACGTGCTCCCGGATGTACGCCAGGACCAGCTCCTCCGCGTCGGCGAGCGTCGTACCGTCGGCCAACTCGTCGAGCAGGCCGGATGCGGTGTGCATCTGGCGTACTACGTCCGGCATCGTCTCCAGCGCCTGGTCCGGCGGGCGGATGACGATGTCCACCCCTTCGCCGAGCACGTTCAGCTCGGAGTCGGTGACGAGGGCGGCCACCTCGATGAGAGCGTCGTCTGACAGCGAGAGGCCGGTCATCTCGCAGTCGATCCACACCATGCGATCGTTCATGTGTCTAACCTTAAGGTGCGCGCCGCTCAGCTGAGCCGATCGTGCGCTGACCTTGTGATGCGGGGGCGTGCGGAAACCCCCGGAGATCTCCTGCGAGAGACCTCCGGGGGCGTGCGGTTGCTACGTCGCGCTCCGCTGGCCGGGCAGACTCGCGGCCCGGCTTGTGGCGTACGCCTCACGGCCGTTCTCCGCGGCGGAGGCCGACGCGGACGCCGTCGCCGAGAGCGCGCTCGCCGCCGTACGACGGGTCTGCATCGGGACCGGGCCGTCCGGGTGCAGCGCGGGCGGCAGCCCGGCCGGACCCAGGGGCGCCGGACCGCCGGGCTGGCCGGGAGCGCCGTCGCTGTCCACCTGCTTGTCGCCCTGGGGCCTGCGGGCGCGGTACGCGGCCCGGTAGGCGGCGGGCGACGAGCCCAGCTGGCGCCGGAAATGGCCACGCAGAGCCACCGGCGAGCGGAAGCCGCAGCGGCCCGCGACCTCGTCCACCGAGTAGTCCGACGTCTCCAGCAGGCGCTGCGCCTGGAGCACCCGCTGCGTGATCAGCCACTGCAGGGGAGCACTCCCGGTGAGCGAGCGGAAGCGGCGGTCGAACGTACGCCTGCTCATGTACGCGCGTGCCGCCAGCGTCTCCACGTCGAACTGTTCGTGGAGGTGCTCCAGCGCCCAGGCGACGACCTCCGCGAGCGGATCGGCGCCGATCTCCTCTGGTAAAGACCGATCGAGGTAGCGCTCCTGACCGCCGCTTCGGCGCGGGGGGACCACCAGGCGCCGGGCGAGCGCGCCGGCCGCCTCGTTGCCGTGGTCCGTCCGCACGATGTGGAGACAGAGGTCGATTCCGGCCGCCGTACCGGCGGACGTGAGCACGTCTCCGTCGTCGACGAAGAGTTCCCTCGGATCGACGTGCACCGACGGATAGCGCTTGGCCAGCGTCGGCGCGTACATCCAGTGGGTGGTCGCGGGACGGCCGTCCAGCAGACCCGCCGCGGCCAGCACGAAGGCGCCGGTGCACAGGCCGACGATGCGGGCCCCTTCCTCGTGGGCCCGGCGGATGGCGTCGAGTGCCTCCTCCGGCGGCGGCGAGGTGATCGACCGCCAGGCAGGCACGACGACGGTGCCCGCCCGCGAGATCGCTTCCAAGCCATGCGGTGTGGTGAGTTCCAGCCCTCCGGTCGTGCGCAGCGGGCCTTCTTCGCCACCGCACACAAGGAGGCGGTAGCGCGGAACTCCGGCGTCCTGCCGGTCGATTCCGAACACCGACAGCGGTATGGAACTCTCGAAGATGGGGCCGCCGCTGAACAGCAGCACCGCGACGATCTCCTTGCGGCGTCGCCCGGAAAGTTTCCGGGCCGCGGCTTCCGGCGCGGCAGTGGAGTCGTGGCTCATACTGCTAAGCCCCCCTCGGTGGTCGCGGCTCCTCGGTTGTGTCGCTCCTGCACGTTTCCCCTCGGTCCTGCACGAGTCCCCCGCCGTAAGACGTCAAGATCGAATCTACTGTGTCCAGTGGTGCCGGGGTGACCAGTTCGGCAACCGGCACATTGTCGACATGGCAACTTGGCGTGAAGCATTCGATCACGAAGCGTTGCACTCGTGGGCCGTGCAGGGAAGTGCGCCTCGTCGTAGTGGCCAATCCCCGTAGGGTGCGCAAGGCCCCCCAGACCCTTTCGGTGCAGGTGGAACGGGGGTTGGGGGGTGGTTCGGACAACAGATGCGCGGTGACCGGAAGTTGGCTGAAAAGCGTCGGGCGCGTGCGCGGAAACCGGTCAGTCGACCGGTGCACTTCCCCCGGTGCGCCGCCCGCCCCTGTGCGCCCCCGCCCCGGCCCGGTGGCGGTGGCCGCGGTGCGAGGAGTGTTCTTCGGCCAGCGGCGGTGCCTGCTCCTCGGGCAGCAGCCGGGCCTCACCCTGTTCGGAGCGGCGCAGCAGCATCCGGCAGGCGGCGGTGACGGCCGCGAGACCCAGGGCCGTACCGGTGGCGCCGGCGAACGAGGTGCCGTACCAGAGGAGGACCACGGGGACGAGGACACAGCTGAAGACCGCCCAGCGGACCACGTCGGTGGCGGTGTCGTGGCTGGGGTGTGTCTCGGAGGTCGTGCGGTGTCCGGACATGGCGTGCTCCCTGGGGCGGCGGCTCGCCGGGTTCAACGCGTGTTCGATGCGTCGGTCACTGTAGGGCAGTCCATGGCAGTCCATGGAGGGACATGGGCCGGCTCGGATAAGTGAATCCTGTGCAAACCGCCTGTACGGGGCAGCAACCATTGCGTTACGGGCGCCCCCTCGTGCATGCTCCGGGGAACTCCGCCGGAGCACGTGCGGGATATGGGCTAAGGAGGAGTGCCGCCGTACCCTTGGGGGTATGGGGTTGGGAAGATGATTCCCGGACACAGCTCCGCCGCTCCCTGTTGTCCCCTCCCAAGAGGATCAAAAAGCCGAGACACCCATGGCCGGTCACGAATCTTTCGAACCAGCGGACCGCAAGCGCCCCGTCGCCGATCCCACGGCGGCCGAGCCCCTGGCGGCGGAACAGCCACGTCATTCCTGCGATCCAGCCTTCAAGCACGGAGTGGTCGTCGGCTTCGACGGCTCCACGTCCAGCGAACGTGCCCTCGCCTACGCGATCGGCATGGCCCATCGCTCGGGCTCGGGCCTCGTCATCGTCCACGTCGCCAACCGGCTGCCCACCACGGTGTGGGCGGGCTGCGAGCCGCCGGTCTTCGTCGATGTGCCGGACCACCGCACCGAGGTGCTGGGTCTGGAGCTGGCGTGCGCCGAGTACTTGGCGGAAGTGCCCTGGATCCTTGTCGAGCGCGGTGGCGACATCTGCCATGAACTCGAAGAGGTGGGGCGGGAGTACGAGGCGGACGCGATCGTCGTGGGCTCGACCCACGGCATCGTCGGACGCATCTTCGGCTCCGTCGCCGGACGGCTCGCCAAGCGGGCCAAGCGGCCCGTCGTCGTCATTCCCTGACGTGCCATCCCGCAACTCGTAGGTCGAACTCGCCGGTCGGCTCCGAATTCCCTGCTGTGCAGAGGTGTTTGTGTCCTTGTGAAGGGCATATATCGGTCACACCGCACAAACGCACATGCATGAAGGGAGCCCGCCGTGGACAATGACGTCTCTGCGGGAAGCACCACCTCGATCGTCGGCCGACTCGCCCTGGGAATCACCCTGTTGGCCTTCGGGCTCGGGTACACGAATGTCATCAACGGGGTCTCTACAGCCGACGCCGTGTCAATTGCCCACTACGTGGGCGGAGTTGCCCTCTTCGTCGTCGGACTGCTCGCGTTCCGCGACGGCGACACGGCTACCGGTACGGCGTTCACCGCGTTCGGCGCGCTCTGGTTCACCTGGGCTGTGAGCGCGGGGGGCTCCGCCTCGGACAACGCGGCGGGGTTGTTCCTGGTCCTGTTCGCCCTTGTCGCCCTCTCCGTGACCCTCGCGGGCGGCGACCAACTCACCCAGGGCACCTACGGGTTGTTCTTTGTTTCCCTCGTGCTTCTCGCGATCGCCCAGTTCGCCGGGAACGATGGGCTGGGCAAGGTCGGGGGGTGGTTCGGTGTCGCTGCGGGGGCTGTTGCCTGGTACTCGGCGACGGCGGCGCTCGCGCACTGGCCGACGGTTCTTCCTCGGCGGGCGGCTGGTCGGGGCGTGACGGCAACCGGCTAGCGGCGCTGGCTGGGGGTCGGAAAACTCCCGGCGATATGAGCGAACCCCCCCGTGCTTTGAGGCTGCACGTGGGGGTTCGTTCTGTTTCGTTGGCCGCTGCGGGTGCGTGGGGGCTGGTCGCGCAGTTCCCCGCGCCCCTTTGGGGCGTTCTACTCGACCGTGACCGACTTCGCGAGGTTCCTGGGCTTGTCGATGTCCCGCCCAAGCGCCAATGCCGTGTGATACGCGAGGAGTTGGAGCGGGATGCCCATCAGGATGGGGTCCAGTTCGTCCTCGTTCTTCGGGACCACGATGGTCTGGTCGGCCTTTTCCTGGTGCTGGTGGGCGACCGCGAGGATGCGGCCGCTGCGGGCCTTGATCTCCTCCAGGGCGGCGCGGTTCTTCTCCAGGAGGTCGTCGTCGGGGACGATCGCGACCGTGGGGAGGGCGGGCTCGATGAGGGCGAGGGGGCCGTGCTTCAACTCCGAGGCGGGGTAGGCCTCGGCGTGGATGTACGAGACCTCCTTGAGCTTCAGGGAGGCCTCGCGGGCCACCGGGTAGCCGCGGACCCGGCCGATGAAGAGCATCGAGTGGGCCTCGGCGTACTCGGCCGCCAGCTTCTTGATCTCCTCCTCCTGGTCCAGGATCTCGGTGATCTGGGCCGGGAGCTTGCGCAGACCCTCGATGATGCGCTTGCCGTCGCGGACCGAGAGGTCGCGGGTGCGGCCGAGGTGGAGGGCCAACAGGGCGAAGGCGACAGTGGTGTTGGTGAAACACTTGGTCGAGACGACGCAGACCTCGGGGCCCGCGTGCACGTACATGCCGCCGTCCGCCTCACGGGCGATCGCCGAGCCGACGACGTTCACCACGCCGAGGACGCGGGCGCCCTTGCGCTTCAGCTCCTGGACCGCCGCCAGGACGTCGTACGTCTCACCGGACTGCGAGACCGCGATGTAGAGGGTGTCGGGGTCGACGACCGCGTTGCGGTAGCGGAACTCGGAGGCCGGCTCGGCGTCCGCGGGGATGCGGGCCAGCTCCTCGATCATCTGGGCGCCGATCATGCCCGCGTGGTACGAGGTGCCGCAGCCGAGGATCTTCACGCGGCGGATCTGCCGGGCCTCGCGGGCGTCCAGGTTCAGGCCGCCGAGGTGCACGGTGGAGAAGCGGTCGTCGATGCGGCCGCGCAGCACGCGGTCCACGGCGTCGGCCTGCTCGAAGATCTCCTTGTGCATGTAGGTGTCGTGGCCCCCCATGTCGTAGGAGGCGGCCTCCCACTCGACGGTGGTCGGCTCGGAGGTGGTGCGGGTGCCCTCGGTCGTGTATGTCCGGAAGTCGTCGGCCTTGAGAGTGGCCATCTCGCCGTCGTCCAGCGTCACTATCTGGCGCGTGTGCGTCACCAGTGCGGCGATGTCCGAGGCGACGAACATCTCCTTCTCGCCGATCCCGAGGACCACCGGGGAACCGTTTCGAGCCACCACGATGCGGTCGGGGAAGTCGGCGTGCAGGACGGCGATGCCGTAGGTGCCCTCGATCACCCGGAGGGCGTCGCGGACCTTGTCCTCCAGCTTCTCCTGCTGTGAGCGGGCGATGAGGTGGGTGAGGACCTCGGTGTCGGTCTCGGAGAGGAACTCGACGCCGTCCGCTTCGAGCTTCTTCCGGAGGTCGGACGCGTTGTCGATGATGCCGTTGTGGACGACGGCGACCTTGCTGTCGGCGGACAGGTGCGGGTGGGCGTTCACATCGGAGGGGGCGCCGTGCGTGGCCCAGCGGGTGTGGGCGATTCCGGTGGTGCCCTTGAAGCGTGCCGGGACCTTGGCCTCCAGGTCACGGACCCGGCCCTTGGCCTTGACCATCTTCAGGCCGGCCGCCTTCGGGGTGGTGACCACGATGCCCGCGGAGTCGTAGCCGCGGTATTCCAGCCGCTGCAGGCCCTCCAGCAGAAGCGGAGCAACGTCACGCTTGCCGATGTATCCGACGATTCCGCACATATGTATAGGTATTCCTAGCCGTAGACGATGCGGCGCAACTGCCTGAGCGTGAGCTCCGGTGGTGCGACCGCCCGGTATTTCAGGTCCGCCTCGATCCGGTCGAAGATCGTCGCGTTCACCAGGCCCTGGGCCTGGAGCTCGCGGTGGCGGCGACGGACGTACTCCTCGGTCGTCTCGTCGAAGTAGGCGAGCACGTCCTGGATCACCCGCAGTGCCTCGCCCCGGTTGAGGGGTGAGGAGCGCGTCAGATGATCAACGAGTTCGTCGTGCACCCGGTTGATCCTGGGGTACCGAAGGGCGGTTTGCAAGAATCCTGCCCGATATCGGGCAGCGGCCTGTTGAAAGTCTTATGGGGCTCTGTTCGTAAGCTGTCCATCCTGTGTCTTGCGCACCGTTGCTCATGTCGACGAGTTTCAGACGCCATGGACATTCCTCGTATGGGAGTACCCGCGGAGCTCGCAGAGCGCATGAGCATGGCGGAGCAGCACGAGTACCTGCGCGCGAGATTCTCGCGGCGCACGATGGTCAGAGGCGGTGCCGTGACGCTCGGCGCCATCGCGGGTGGCGTGTTCGTGCCGGGCGCGGTCGCCCAGGCGGCCGTCCCCAGCCAGGCCTCCGCCACCTACGCCTCCACCTCCACCTCCACCGAGACGGTCGACGGGGCCCTCGTCTCCCCGTTCGGCCGCCACCTCGCCTTCGGCAACGACCCGAGCACGGAGGTGACGGTCTCCTGGCAGGTCCCGACCAACGTCAAGAAACCGTTCGTCCGGATCGGCGCGCACCCCTGGGACCTCTCCCGCAAGATCGAGGCCGAGGTGCGCACGCTCTACACCCCGGCGGGCGTCGGCGCGAGCGGCGACCACACCCAGTACTACCTGCACGCCAAGCTGACCCACCTGCGTCCGGGCCGGACCTACTACTACGGCGCCGGCCACGCGGGCTTCGACCCGGCCGAGCCCCACCTGCTCGGCACGCTGGGCACCTTCACCACCGCCCCCGACCGCTCCGTGCCGTTCACCTTCACGGCCTTCGGCGACGAGGGCGTCGGCTACCACGGCCTGGCCAACGACAGCCTGCTGCTGGCCCAGAACCCGGCCTTCCACCTGCACGCCGGCGACATCGCGTACGCCGACCCGGCCGGCGCGGGCAAGACCGCCGACACCGGTTTCGACTCGCGCATCTGGGACCAGTTCCTCGCCCAGACCGAGTCCGTCGCCAAGTCCGTGCCGTGGATGCCGGCTTACGGCAACCACGACATGGAGGCCTGGTACTCGCCCAACGGCTACGGGGGCGAGGACGCCCGCTGGACCCTGCCGGACAACGGCCCCGACAAGACGAACCTGCCGGGCGTCTACTCCTTCGTCTACGGCAACACGGCGGTCATCTCGCTGGACGCCAACGACGTGTCCTTCGAGATCCCGGCCAACCTCGGCATCTCCGGCGGCACCCAGACCACGTGGCTGGAGGCGCAGCTCAAGAAGTACCGCGCGTCCAAGGACATCGACTTCGTGGTGATCTTCTTCCACCACTGCGCGTACTGCACCTCGACGGCGCACTCCTCGGAGGGGGGAGTGCGCAACGAGTGGGTACCGCTGTTCGAGAAGTACACGGTGGACCTGGTCATCAACGGCCACAACCACCAGTACGAGCGCACCGACGTCATCAAGAAGAACGCGGTCGTCAAGAAGCTGCCGATCGGCGGCACGGCGTACCCGGAGACCGAGGGTGTCGTCTACGTGACGGCGGGCGCGGCCGGCCGCAGCCTGTACGCGTTCTCCGCCCCGGACTCCTACGAGGGTCACGTCGCCGACGTCGACTCGGTCGCCGCCTTCATCAACACGAAGGACGGCAAGGTCAACGAGACGGTCGCGTGGTCGCGCGTCCGCTACCTCAACTACTCGTTCCTGCGCGTCGACGTCCAGCCCGCCTCGCGCGGCCGTACGGCGACCCTGACGGTCCGCGGCATCGCCGAGACCGGCGCCGAGATCGACCGCTTCACGGTCGCCCGCAAGGCCAAGTAGCTCTGACGTAACCCGAGTTACGCCCGGAAGGCAGGGCGCCACTCATCACGCAGGCGGTCCTCCCCGTATGGTCACATCCGTCTGAGGACCGCCTGTTTGGCCATCGCGAACTCCTCGTCCGTGAGCACCCCGTCCCGGTGCAGCTCCCCGAGTTCCCGCAACCGCCGCAGCAGAGCGTCGTGGCCGTCCTCCGCCGCGGCCGCCAACCGCCTTACGGGCTCGGGCTGTTCAGGCCGTACGTCCGTCTCGGCCGCCGGGTGCGGGAGGCGGGCCTGTACGGCCGCGGCGACCAAGGCCATCAACGGGTCCTTCTTGAAGCCCCACAGCTCAACGGAGTTGGGGTCGTACTTGGGCGGTGCCTTGGTCGGCGCGTTGCGCATCGAGAAGCGGATGTAGCCGTTCTCCAGCCCGGCCGAGGGGCGCCACTCCACGCCGACGAGGTCCGTGACGGCGAGCGTGCGGGCGCCGGCGGCGGACTTGGCGTCCTCGGTCTTCCAGTTCCACTCCAGCCGGACGCGCTCGCCGTCGAAGCTCGCCGTGCCGTCCCCGGCGGACACCGAGAGCGGTACGGCTGGGCCCGGCAGCAGGTACGTGTCCACCGGGTCGGCCGGGACCTGGTCCAGCAGCAGGGCGTTGCGCACCTCGTCCACGAAGTACTCCGCGACGCCGTACCGGTCCGACTCGACGGGGAGTTGGTAGGGGTCGTCGCCCTCGGTGAGCCGCCCGCCGGTGGCGTGCAGCAGCGGGTCGGCGCCGTCGCGCAGCCGCAGTCTCAGCCGCCCGGACTTCCGGCCCTGCTCGAAGGAGACGCCCGCCAACGCGCCCAGGGGGACCACGAGTTCGCCCAGGGTCTTGCGGAACAGGCCGACGTTCTTGTCCCGTCCGGGAGTCAGCCGCAGGGCGTCGCCGTCGAAGATCCAGGTGCCGTCCTTCTGGATGATTTCCGCCATAGGAGGGATTCTTCCACCGGCCAGGCGACAGAATGGTCTGTACCTGTCCGGGCTCAAAGGAAGTTCAAAGGAAGGGACCGCTCGTGAGACGCCTTGTGAGACAGCGCCACAGAACGACCCGCCTCCTCGGTTCGCTGCTGCTCGTCGCCGCCGCGAGCGTGTCCGTCGTCGGCGCCGCACCCTCCGCCGCGCCCGCCACCGCCACCCCGCTGGGCCGGGTGGTCCCGGCGCCCGCGAAGGTCACCCCTGCCGGGCATCCGTACAAGATCACGAGCAGTACCCGTATCCGCGTCGACGACACCCGTGAGTCGCGCCGGATCGGCGAGTACCTCGCAGGCATCCTGCGCCCCTCCACCGGCTACCGGCTGCCGATCACCTCGCGCGGCAAGGGTGGCATCCAACTCCGCCTGGCCAAGGGCGGGTTCGGCGCCGAGGGCTACCGGCTCGTCAGTGGGGTCTCGGGGGTCACCATCACCGCGAGCAAACCTGCCGGCCTCTTCCACGGCGTGCAGACCCTGCGCCAACTCCTGCCCGCCGCCGTGGAGAAGACCTCCCGGCAGCCCGGCCCCTGGCAGATCGCGGGCGGCACCATCGAGGACTCCCCGCGCTACGCCTACCGCGGCGCAATGCTCGATGTCTCCCGGCACTTCTTCACGGTCGACCAAGTCAAGCGCTACATCGATGAGTTGGCGCTCTACAAGATCAACACCCTGCATCTGCACCTCAGCGACGACCAGGGCTGGCGCATCGCGATCAACTCCTGGCCCCGCCTGGCGACTTACGGCGGCTCGACCGAGGTCGGCGGCGGCACCGGCGGCCACTACACCAAGGACGACTACAAGGAGATCGTCCGCTACGCCTCCTCGCGCTTCCTGGAAGTAGTCCCCGAGATAGACATGCCGGGCCACACCAACGCGGCCCTCGCCTCCTACGCCGACCTGAACTGCGACGGCGTGGCGCCCCCGCTCTACACGGGCACGGACGTCGGCTTCAGCTCGCTGTGCGTCGGCAAGGACCTCACGTACAGCTTCGTGGACGACGTGATCCGCGAGCTGGCCGCGATCACCCCGGGCCGCTATCTGCACATCGGCGGCGACGAGGCGCACTCCACCAGCCATGAGGACTACGTCAAGTTCATGGACCGGGTGCAGCCGATCGTCACCAAGTACGGCAAGACGGTGATCGCCTGGCACCAGATCACCGGCGCCCACCCGGTGAAGGGGGCCCTCGCCCAGTACTGGGGTCTCGACGACACCGACGCCGCCGAGAAGGCGCAGGTCGCCGAGGCCGCGAAGAACGGCACCGGGCTGATCCTCTCACCCGCCGACCGGGTCTACCTCGACATGAAGTACACCGAGGAAACCCCGCTCGGCCAGGACTGGGCAGGCCTGGTCGAGGTCAGGCGGTCCTACGACTGGGATCCGGGCAACTACCTTGCCGGGGTGCCGGGTTCGGCGATCCGGGGCGTCGAGGCGCCGCTGTGGTCGGAGACCATCGTGACCAGCGCGAACATCGACTACATGGCCTTCCCGAGGCTGCCGGGCGTGGCCGAGCTGGGCTGGTCGCCGGCCTCGACGCACGACTGGGACACGTACAAGGTGCGGCTCGCGGCACAGGCCCCGAGGTGGGACGCGCTGGGGATCGACTACTACCGGTCGCCTCAAGTTCCTTGGCCCGCAAGCTAGTTGAGCAGCCCCTGCACATGGGGCGGGCACCCCGGGGGACCGTACCCTGGGCTGCCCGCCTGCTTGTGGGGTCAGAACCCGGCGATTGGGTTCTTCAGGGTGCCGACGAGCTGGAGCGCGCCGGACGGGTCCGCCAGGTCCACCATCTGCCTGTTGTCGCGCAGCTGGAGACGGTTGAGGCAGGACAGCGAGAACTCGGGGGCGAACATGTCGTACTGCCGGAACTTGTCGGCAAGTTCGGGTGCCGCGTCCTGGTACTCGCGGGTGACGTCCGCGACCGTACGCCAGAAGTCGTCCTCCTCCAGGACGCCCTCGGCGGCCAGGCCGGCGGCGAGGAAGCGGAAGAAGCAGTCGAAGACGTCGGTGAAGATCGAGAGCAGTTTCTTGTCCTCGGGGACCTCGACCCGCAGCCGCTCCACGGTCGGCGGCAGCACCGCGTCCGGGTCCATGACGGCGATCTCCTCGCCGATGTCCTTGTAGATCGCGCGCTGGACGACACCGTCCTTGAGGACGAGGATCACGTTCTCGCCGTGCGGCATGAACACCAGGTCGTAGGCGTAGAAGCTGTGCAGCAACGGGGTGAAGTACGCCCGCAGATACCGCCGCAGCCACTCCACCGGGGTCAGCCCCGATCGCTCGATGAGCGCGCCGGCGAAGGACGCGCCCTCGTGGTCCAGGTGCACCAGCGAGGCCATCGTCGCGAGGGACTCGCCGTCCTGGAGCGAGGAGACCGGGCTCTCGCGCCACAGCGCGGCGAGCATCTTGCGGTACGGCGAGTAGCGGTCGGTCGCCGCCTCGTACTCCAGGTGCCGGTAGCCGACGGCCGCCTGCTCACGGATGATCGACAGGCCGGTGGACTTCAACACCGGGTCGTTGTCGATGAGTTGGGCGAGCCAGTCGTTGATCGCCGGGGTCGCCTCCATGTAGGCGGCCGAAAGCCCGCGCATGAAGCCCATGTTGATGACGGACAGAGCCGTCTTCACGTAGTGCTTCTCGGGGTTGGACTTGTTGAAGAAGGTCCGGATGGACTGCTGGGCGAGGTACTCGTCGTCGCCCTCGCCGAGGCACACGAGGTGGCCGCGGGCGATCTCGGCGGCGAAGGTGACGCTGAGCTTGTTCCACCACTGCCAGGGGTGGACGGGGATGAGGAGATAGTCGTCGGGGTCGAGCCCCCGGTCGACGAGGGTCAGCCCGAACCGCTCCACGGTCCCGGCGCCCAACTCCCGCCGTACGAACGACTCGTACTCGATGCCCACGCCCGCCGTGAACGCGGCCCGGGAGCGGTGCGCGGCCAGCCACACCAGCCGGACCGGGCTCGCGGTCTCGGGGGCGTACGAGAGGTACTCGTGGATGCCGAAGCCGAGGCGGCCGTTGTTGGCGACGAAGCAGGGGTGGCCCTCGGTCATCCCCGTCTCGATCTCCTGGAAGTCGCTTTCGACCAGCTCGGCGACCGGGATCTGCGGCTTGGTGAGCTTGTAGCAGGTGCCGGAGAGGGTGGAGGAGATCTCCTCCAGGTAGACCGGCAGGATCTCCTCGGTCAGCCCGAGCGCCTGCTTCAGCTCGATGAAGAAATCCAGGGCGGCGAGGGGGAGTTCGGCACCGTCGCGGTGGCGGCTGATGGAGTCGGCGTCGACCTGCCAGTGGTCGAGGGCGTGCCGGGTGGCGGTGAACCGGTAGTGGGTCAGGCCGTCGTCACTGCGGACGACGTACAAGTCGCCGTCTTGCTGGGCCAGTTCGGGGGTGATCAGCCGCTCGTGCGCGAACTCGGCGAGGGCCTTGCGGATCAGGAGGCGGTTGGCCTTCTCCCAGCGTTCGGGGGAGAGGTGGGCCACGGCGTCGGCGAGGCTCATGCGGACACCGCCGTGGCAACCATGAACTGTTCCCGTGTGCAGAAGCTCAACAAGGCTTTCTTCTCCGGCTTTTGGATCTCGCGCTCGGGCACGAACCCGACCGCTTCGTTCAGGGCGTGGACGGCGGTGTTGGACACGTCCGGTTCCACGACGACACGCTCGACGGCCGGGTCCTCGAAGAGGCGGGCCATCACGGCGGTGATCACCGCGCGGGTGAAGCCGTGCACGGGCGTCTCGGTGGCCGGCGTCAGGAAGTGCATGCCGACGTCACCGGGCAACGGCTCGTACAGGCCGACCAGTTCGCGATGACGGGGGTCGTAGTACTCCATCAGGAAGACGGGGACACCGTCCTGGAGCCCGAGCAGCGCGTGCTGGTGCTCGTCGGCCGCGATCTCCATGTACGCGCGCTCGACGTCCTCCAGTTTCGCGTCCCGCATCATCCAGAACGCGGCCTTGGGGTGCGTGAGCCACCGGTGCAGCAACTCGGCGTCCCGCAGCGGGTCGAGGGGGCGGAAGGCGAAGGTGCCTGTGCTGGTGAGGGTGCTCATACGGCGAACTCCTGGAACGCGATGGTCTGTTCGACCGGGTAGTACTCGGTGCCGAGCAGCTCGCGGATGATGTATGAGTTGCGGTACGCGCCCATGCCCAGGTCCGGGGACGTGATGCTGTGCGCGTGGACGCCGGCGTTCTGGAGGAAGACGCCCCGGCCCGTGGTGTCGATCGAGTAGTTGCGCGCGATGTCGAAGTTGCCCCGACTGTCGTAGCGCAGCCGCTCGTGGACGGGCTTGAGGAACTCCGGCTCGGCGTACTTGTAGCCGGTGGCGAGGATCAGGCCCTGGGAGCGCAGGGTGTAGTCCTTCTCCTGCTCCTCCTGGCGCAGCCCCAGCTCGTACACCCCGTCGCGGTAAGTGGCGCTGTCCAGCGAGGAGTTGGTGAGCAGCCGGGTGGGGACGGGTCCGCCGACCTTCTTCTGGTAGAGCAGGTCGAAGATCTCGTTGACGAGGTCGCCGTCGATGCCCTTGAACAGGCCCTTCTGCTCGGCCGTGAGGCGGTAGCGGGTCTGCTCCGGCAGTGCGTGGAAGTAATCGATGTACTCCGGGGAGGTCATCTCCAGCGTGAGTTTCGTGTACTCCAGCGGGAAGAACCGGGGCGAGCGCGTGACCCAGTTCAACTCGTAGCCGTGGACGTCGATCTCGCTGAGCAGGTCGTAGTAGATCTCGGCGGCGGACTGCCCGCTGCCGACCAGCGTGATCGACTCCTTGGCCTGCAACTCCGCTTTGTGCTGCAGGTAACGGGAGTTGTGGATGAAGTCCCCGCCCAGTCCGGCGACGGCCTCCGGGACATACGGCGGGGTGCCGGTGCCCAGGACCAGGTGACGGGCGCGGTACACGTCACCGGTCTCGGTGTGGACGACGTAGACCTCGTCCTCGTACGTCACTTCCGTGACTGTCGTGCTGAAGCGCACGTTGGACAGCCGGCCTGCGGCCCAGCGGCAGTAGTCGTCGTACTCGACGCGCAGCGGGTAGAAGTTCTCGCGGATGTAGAAGGGGTACAGACGCCCCTTCTCCTTCAGGTAGTTGAGGAAGGAGTACGGCGAGGTCGGGTCGGCGAGGGTGACCAGGTCCGACATGAACGGGGTCTGCAGGTGGGCGCCGTCGAGGAACATGCCGGCGTGCCACTCGAAGTCGGGCTTCGAGTCCAGGAAGACTCCGTCGAGTTCGGCGATGGGCTCGGTGAGGCAGGCGAGGCCGAGGTTGAAGGGCCCGAGCCCGATCCCCACGAAGTCGTAGGTCTTGTTCGTGGCTTCAGGAAGCGCGGTCAAGGGACTCTCCCAGGTACTGCTCGGCGTGGCCGGCGATCAGGTCGAGGACGGCGGCGATGTCGTCGGTCGTCGTCTCGGGGTTGAGCAGGGTGAACTTCAGGTAGTGGCGGCCCGCGACCTTGGTGCCCGCGACCACCGCGTCACCGGAGGCGAACAGGGCCTTGCGGGCGTACAGGTTGGCGCGGTCGATCTCGGCCGGGTCGGTGACGGCGGCCGGGATGTAGCGGTAGACGAGGGTGGAGAGCGAAGGCTCGACGACCACGTCGAAACGGGGGTCGGCGGCGAGCAGCTCCCACCCCTCCACGGCCAAGTCGCAGACCTCGTCGAAGAGTTGGCCGACACCGTCGGCGCCCATCACGCGGAGCGTCATCCACAGCTTGAGCGCGTCGAAGCGGCGGGTGGTCTGCAGGGACTTGTCGACCTGGTTGGGGATGCGCTCGTGCACCATGCGGCGCGGGTTGAGGTACTCGGCGTGGTAGGTCGCGTGGCGCAGGGTGTCGGCGTCGCGGACCAGCAGGGCGGACGAACTCACCGGCTGGAAGAAGGACTTGTGGTAGTCCACGGTGACCGAGTCGGCGCGCTCGATGCCGTCGATCCGGCCCCGGTACTTCAGCGAGGCGAGCAGACCGCAGCCGTAGGCCGCGTCCACGTGCAGCCACACCGCGAACTGCTCGCACAGGGCGGCGACTTCGGGCAGCGGGTCGATGGAGCCGAAGTCGGTGGTGCCGGCGGTGGCGACGACGGCCATGGGCACGAGCCCGGCGCTCTTGCAGCGCTCCAACTCGCGGGCGAGCGCGACCGTCTGCATGCGCTTGTCGGCGCCGACGGGTATCGACACGACGGCGTCCTGCCCAAGTCCCAGCAGCTTCGCGGACTTCTTCACGCTGAAGTGGCTGACCTCGGAGGCGAAGATACGCAGTTTGGCGAGTGTGTCGGTCTTCGCCTCCTCGCGGGCCAGCAGCAGGGCCTGGAGGTTGGACTGGCTGCCGCCGGAGGTGAACACCCCGTCGGCGTGCGGCCCGAGGCCGATCCGTTCGTTCGTCCAGTCGATCAGCTTGCGCTCGATGAGGGTGCCGCCGGCCGACTGGTCCCAGGTGTCCAGGGAGGAGTTGACGGCGGAGAGCACCGCCTCGCCGAGCACGGCCGGGATGACGACCGGGCAGTTGAGGTGGGCGAGATAGCGGGGGTGGTGGAAGTAGATCGCGTCACGCAGATAGACCTCGTCCAGCTCGTCCAGCACCGCGGCGGTGTCGTGGAGCGGGCGGTCGAGGTCGATCCGGTCGATGAGGGGGGAGAGGGCGTCGACCGTGACGCCGGTGAACGGCCGTTCCGTGGTGGCGAGTTTGGCCGCCACCCGCTCAACGCCTTCCGTCACGGAGCGGCGGTAGTGCTCCGCAGTCGTGTCATTGAGCAGGTGCGAGCGCATGTGGGGGTCCTCCGGTGGGGAAGTCCGTGCGGGACAGGTGAGCGGCGGGGTTCCGCAACATCAATTTAGGCAAGCCTAACCTAACTTAACGTTCGTGAAACCCGCCGCTCCCGTGACAGCCGTCACTCACGCCCCAGCTGCCCCTCGCACCGTCATCCGGCGTCGCGCAACTGCTCCTCGCTCAGCCCCCGCCGCCAGTACCCGACAAAGGTCACCCGCCGCCGGTCGAACCCACGCTCACCCACGAAGTGCCGCCGCAACGCCTTCACTTGACCGGATTCGCCCGCGATCCACACGTACGGCCGCTCGGCGGCGGGGAGTTGGGCATCCCGAAGAGCGCCGAGGGCCATGGGGGACCCCTCGGCGCCCTGGTTCTCCCGCACCAGCCAGGTGACTTCGGCATCGGCGTCGGTCGCCAAGTCCTGGATGTCACCGGCATGTTGGACTTCCAGCCACACCCGCGCACGGGTACCAACGGGCAGCGCTTCGAGAATCGCCGAAGCGGCCGGTACGGCGGTCTCGTCCCCCCACACGACCACGAGATCGGCATCCTCCGGCGGCCGGAACCGAATCGCCCGATTGTCCGCGACCGCCGGCCCGAGCAAGACGACCCGATCACCGGCGGCAGCGCGTGAGGCCCAGAGGGAGGCGGGCCCGGCAGGTTCGTGCAACACGAAGTCGATGTCGATCTCGTCGGGGTCCCGGCGCAAGGCACGCAGGGTGTACGACCGCATCACGGCCCGCACGCCGTCCGGCAGTTCACGCCAGCCCTGCCACCACCCGTCACCGAGTTCATGCGGCACGGCGGGCTCCAGCTGGCCGGGCTGGGGGAGAAAGAGCGACAGGGACTGGTCACACCCGTCGGAGAAGAAGAACGCCAGATCGTCCCCGGCGAAGGTCACCCGGACCAGAGACGGCCCAAGCCGCTCCGTCCGCACAACCTGGAGTGAGAAGAACCGGAAGGGCGCGGCAACGGCCGTAGTCATAGGGGGGTGACTCCTGAGTTGGCGTCAGGGATACATACCTAGGGGCGCGGGGAACTGCGCGACCAGCCACGACCGGCCCGCAGCTCCCCACGAAAGCTCAACCACCCCTAAATCAACTGACCTTCTTCGCGTTCTCGATCGCCTTAGCGAGATCCTCAAGCAGCGGCGCGCACTTGGCGTACGACAGAATCGGCTCAGGATTACGCGCGATGACCTGCCCCGCCTTCACCGCAGGCAGCTTCTTCCACGTGCCCTCGGTAATGTCCGCAGGCTGAATCGCCGACGTCCGGTTGTCCATCATGATGACGTCCGCCCCGTACTTGTCGACGTTCTCCCAGCTCAGATTCTCGAACCACCCACCACTCGCCTTCAACGCGGCAGCGGCCGGCTCGACGAAGTTCACGCCGAGAGCCTTGTAGTACTCAAGGTCGGCGGAGAGGTTGGACCCGGAGACGTAGAAGATGTCCTGGCTCGCGGAACCCGCGAGCACCTTGATGTCCGGCTTGGCCTTGGCCGCGGCACGCAGCCGGGCGGCCGCGTCCTCGAACCGCTTCTTGGCCGCGGTGATCGTAGAAGAAGTGGTGTCCGCACCAAGGGACTTGGCAAGCTCCAGCATCCGCCCGAGCGGCGTCGGCAGCTGGATGTCGTACACCGAGATACCGACGGTCGGCGCCCCCACGGCGAGGATCTTCTTCTTCGACTCCTCCGGGACGTACCAGAGCGTTCCGGCCGAGTCGAACATCGTGGTGATGAGGACGTCGGGGGAGAGGGCCGCGTACTTCTCGATGTTGAACTGGCCCCACTCGTTGCCGATGATGGTGACCTTGCTGATGTCGAGGTCGCCGGCCTGCACGTCGGCCTTGCCGTCCTTCAGCTTCGTCGGCCCGAAGACGCCCTTGGACTCGATGCCGTAGTCGTGCAGCGCGGCGGCGACACCGATGAACGAGACGATGTTCGCCGGGACCTTGTCGGCCTTCGCGGTGGTGCCGCGGTCGTCCTTGAAGGTCCAGGGGCCGGACTTGGCGGCCGCCGTCTCCTTGTCCGAGCCACCGCTTTTCGCGTCGTCGTCGCCGCAGGCCGCGAGCGCGGCACCGAGGCCGAGGGCGCCGCCCGCGGCGAGGATGCCGCGGCGGGAGAGGTGAGTGGCACGGGCGTTGGACATGTGTGGCTGCTTTCGAACAGGGCGGGAGCGCCCGCCGGACAATTCGAAGGTAGGTTAGCCTAACCTCACTATCTGTCCAGTGGGCGGGGTGATCCGCCGCCTCGGTCTGTACGTGCCCTGTGGCTGTCCTGTGCGGGGCTTATGAGCCCATGTCCTATGCGATTTGGCTTTCAACCGCCTTGTCTCGTCCGGCCGTTGTGATCACGCTCCTTCTACGGGGATCTGCGCACTGTTGTTCGGTCGTCTGCGGAGGTGGAGTGGCTACCACGATGGATGTGACGGACGTGGAAGCGGTGGTCCGGAGCGACGCGGCCCTGCTGGAGGACGACCTCGCCGAGTTCCTCGACACCGTGACCGCCCCGGCGCGGACGGCGGCGGTCTCCGTCTACGACACGGCCCTGCGCCGTGCCCTGTACGAACCGGTCGCCGACGCCCTCGGGTCGAAAGTGGGCCAGCAGGCGCTGCCCCCCACGGCCGGAGCACCCGGCGGCCGGGCCCCGCTGCGGCCCTCGATGGTGTACTGGGCGTACCGCAACTACCGGGGGTTCCCTGAGGAGGCGGAAGGGTTATCCGAAGAGACGGAGGGGTTCCCGGGGAAGGCGGAAACCGCCTCCGACCTCGCGGTGATCCGCCGCACGGCAGTTGCCGTAAGGATTCTGCTGAAGGCCGCGGTCGCCCTCGATGACATCCAGGACGGCAGCGAGGTCCGCTACGGCGAACCCGCCCTCCACGCCACCCACGGCACCCCGCTCGCCCTGAACGCCGGCGCCTGGCTGATCATGTCCGCGCTCCGGCACGCGGCCGACCCCGCCGTCGTGGACAGCCTGGTGCGCTCGGTCGGCAGCGGCTTCACCGGGCAGGCCGTCGACATGTCCTCGCGTACGGCGCTCACGCGCGCCGAGTTGCTGGCCGCGCCGCGCGCCACACGGGTCGACTTCTGGGAGTCGACGGCCGCCCTCAAGACCGGAACCCTGTTCTGGATGCCGCTCGACGCGGCGGTCGCGGGGCTGCGCGTGGTCGAGGACGACCGGCTCGCCCTGGACAGCGCGATGCGTCAACTGGGCCTCGCCAGCCAGCTGTTCAACGACCTGACCGACTTCGTGCCCGAGTTCGGCGGCGCCAACACCCACGAGGACTTCGACGGCCTGGGCAACCGGGTCTTCCTGGAACTCCTCGACGACGTACCGGCAGGGAGCCCGCGCGAGGACTTCAAACCGTATGTTCTCGGTCACCCCCACCTGGAGCGCACGCTCCTCGCGCTCGCCGAGGAGGCCGTGGCCCTGAAGCGCGCCGCGAAGGACGCCGTGCACGGCGTGTGCCGCTCTGAGCGCAGTGCCGCCTACTTCGACGTGACGATCGAACGCAAGGGCCACCTCATCGACCGTCTGCTCGCGACGGTCCGGCAGCGGAGCGGCGTATGACGGACACGCGCACGGACATCGACTCCGGTACGAGTGTGAGCACGGTGACCCAGCGGCTGCGGAGCGGCACCCGCGCCTGGCACGAGGCCCTGGAGCGCACGGGGTTCGCCACCGCGATGCTCGCCGGGACTCTGCCGCTCGGCCGCTACGTCGGTCAACTTGCCGCCTACCGCGTGGTGTTGTCGGCGCTGGAAGCCGAACTCGCCCGAGCCACCTGCCCGTCGGTCGCCGCGGTGTGGTCGCCCGACCTCGTCAAGCTCCCCCTCCTCGAACGCGACCTGCGCCACTTCGCAGCCGCCCGGGGCGCCGTCCCCGAACCCGGGCCGGCCGCCGAGGAGTTCGTGGGCGAGATACGGCGCACCGCGGCCACCGAACCCCGTGAACTCCTCGGCTTCCTCTACGTGTTGGAGGGCTCGACCCTCGGCGCGATGTTCCTGTGCCGCTACGTCACCGAGGCGTACCGGCTCACGGACGGGAACGGCGCCTCGTACTACGGCAGCGGTGACCGCGCCCGCTGGGCGGCCTTCACCGGGCGTCTCGACCGCGCGCTCGGCGAACCCGCCGTACAGGAACGGGTGTTGGCCGCCGCCGAACGTGCCTACCGCCATATCGCCCTGATCTCAGGGGAGTTGTCGGCAGGCCTGGGCGCCTCGGCATCTGAGCGTGTTCAGCCGGCTGTCAGCCCGTGAGGCCCAACTCGCGGGCGATCAGCATCCGTTGGACCTCGCTGGTGCCCTCGCCGATCTCCAGGATCTTGGAGTCGCGCCACATGCGGGCCACCGGGTACTCGTTCATGAAGCCGTAGCCGCCGTGCACCTGCGTGGCGTCGCGCGCGTTGTCGACGGCGATGGTGGAGGAGTACAGCTTGGCGAGGGCGGCCTCCTTCTTGAAGGGCTCGCCGGCGACCAGGCGGGAGGCCGCGTCGCGCCAGGAGAGCCGTGAGGTGTGGGCCTTCATCTCCATGTCGGCGATCTTGAACTGGATGGCCTGGTTGGCGCCGATCGGCCGCCCGAACGCGTGCCGTTCCTTGGCGTACTTCACCGACTCGTCGACACAGCCCTGCGCGAGACCGGTGGCCAGCGCCGCGATCGCGATGCGGCCCTCGTCGAGGATGCGCAGGAACTGGGCGTAGCCGCGGCCGAGTTCGCCGAGCAGGTTCGCCGCCGGGACCCGGACGTCCGCGAAGGACAGCTCGCGGGTGTCCGAGGCGTTCCAGCCGACCTTCGAGTACGGCGCCGCGACCGTGAAGCCGGGCGTCCCGGACGGCACGATGATCGACGAGATCAGCGGCTTGCCGTCCGGCTTGCGGCCGGTGACCGCGGTGACCGTCACCAGACCGGTGATGTCCGTACCGGAGTTGGTGATGAAGCACTTGGAACCGTTGATCACCCATTCGTCGGTGTCCGGGTCCAGTCGGGCCGTCGTCCGCGTCGCGCCCGCGTCGGAGCCGCCGTCCGGCTCGGTCAGCCCGAAGGCGCCGAGGATCTCGCCGGAGCACAGCCGGGGCAGCCACTCGGCCTTCTGCGCGTCGGTGCCGAAGAGATGGATCGGCATCGCGCCCAGCGACACCCCGGCCTCCAGGGTGATCGCGACCGACGAGTCGACCCGGGCCAGCTCCTCAAGGACCAGGCCGAGCGCGAGATAGTCGCCGCCCATCCCGCCGTACTCCTCGGGGAACGGCAGCCCGAACAGGCCCATGCGGCCCATCTCGCGGACGATCTCGTACGGGAACTCGTGCCGCTCGTAGAAGTCGCCGATCTTCGGCGCCACGACGTCGTGCGCGAACTCCTCGACCGTACGGCGGAGTTCTTCCAGCTCGGGGGAGAGACGGTGGTCCATGGCGGTCACTGCTCCTTGTGGGGCCGCGCTGTTTTACCGAGTGCGCGGACGGTGCGGGACGGGCTGGGTCGGCCCAGTTGTTCGGCCATCCACACGCTGGTGGCGGTGAGACGGGCGAGGTCGACTCCGGTGTCGATGCCGAGGCCCTGGAGCATCCACACGAGGTCTTCGGTGGCGAGGTTGCCGGTGGCGGACTTGGCGAACGGGCAGCCGCCGAGGCCGCCCGCGGAGGCGTCCACGGTGGTGACACCGTGCTCCAGTGCCGCGTAGGTGTTGGCCAGTGCCTGGCCGTAGGTGTCGTGGAAGTGCACGCCCAACACGTCGGTGGGGACGTGCTGTTCGTTGAGCGCGGCGAGAAGTTCCAGTACGTGTCCCGGAGTTGCGACGCCGATCGTGTCGCCGAGGCTCAGCTCGTCGCAGCCCATGTCGACCAGCGCCCGGCAGACACGCACCACTTGAGCGATGGGGACCGCGCCCTCCCAGGGGTCGCCGAAGCACATGGAGACGTAGCCGCGCACATGGGCGCCCTCGTCCTTGGCGCGGGCCACGACCGGGGCGAACACGGCCAGCGACTCGTCCACCGTGCGGTTGAGGTTGGCCTTCGCGAAGGACTCGGTGGCGCTGGCGAAGACGGCGACGCGGGTCGCCTTCAGGGACAGCGCCCGGTCGAGTCCGCGGCCGTTCGGCACGAGGACGGGGAGGTCCACGCCCGGCAGATCCCGCACGAGCGGGAACAGCTGCTCGGCGTCGGCCAGTTGGGGCACCCACTTGGGGTGGACGAAGCTCGTCGCCTCGATCGTGGTCAGGCCCGCGTCGGCCAGCCGCCGCACGAACTCGGCCTTCACCTCCGTGGGCACGGTCGACTTCTCGTTCTGCAGCCCGTCCCGCGCCCCCACCTCGTGGATGCGCACCCGGGCGGGCAGATCGGGGGCCGGTACGACCATCGGGAGTGTCTCCGGTCCGAGTGTCACTGGTCCTCCTCCAGGGGTGTGACGACCGCCAGCACCTGGTCCATGGCGACCGTCGCGCCGGGTGTCACGTCGAGTTCGGCGACGGTGCCGGCGTGCGGCGCGGAGACGACGTGCTCCATCTTCATCGCCTCCACCACCAACAGGCTCTGCCCCGCGGCCACTTGATCCCCCACGGCGACCTTCACCACGGTCACCGTCCCCGGCATCGGCGCGGTCAGCGAACCGGCACCGGACCGGTCGGCCCCGCTGAGCGACGCGGCCACCGGATCGTGGTCCCGCACCTGCCAGGCGTCCCCGTCCCGGCCCAGCCAGGTGCCGTCCGGCAGGGCGGTGAAGGTGTGGACGAGTCCGTCGAGCCGCAGGACGAACCGGCCGTCGGGCCCGGGCCGGCCGGACCCGCCGAGCGGCTTCTCGGCGCCGTCCGGCAGTAGTTCGGTCCCGCCCTCGGGCGTGCGGCGTACGCGCACGGTCACCGGGTCGTGGCCCGGCACCTGGAGCGGGTGCGCCGTCCAGGCCCGCTCCCCGCCCAGCCGCCAGCCGTCCGTGGCGGCGAACGGGTCGGCCCAGCCGGAGCTCCGCCCGGGCGCGAGCGCCGCGTGCCGCAGCAGCGCCGCCGCCGCGTAGACCTCCACCGGTACCTCGCCGGGCACGAGCCCGTCCGCCTCCCGCTCGACGAGCCCGGTGTCCAACTCGCCCGCCAGGACCGCCGGATGAGCGAGCAGCCGCCGTAGGAAACCGGCGTTCGTCGGCACGCCCAGCGTCACCGTGTCCGCCAGGGCCGCCCGGAGTTTCCTGAGGGCGGTCGCGCGGTCGGGGCCGTAGGCGATGACCTTGGAGAGCATCGGGTCGTAGAGGCTGCCGACCTCGGTGCCTTCGGAGAGGCCGGAGTCGGTGCGGATGCCGTCGCCCGAGGGTTCGTTCAGTTTCAGGACGGTGCCACCGGAGGGGAGGAACCCGCGCGCGCCCTCTTTGACGGACACGGTCTCGGCGCAGATGCGGGCCTCGATCGCGTGCCCGGTGAGCGTGATCTCGTCCTGTGCGAAGGGCAGTCGCTCGCCCGCCGCCACCCGCAACTGCCACTCCACGAGGTCGAGGCCGGTCACCAACTCCGTTACCGGGTGCTCCACTTGGAGGCGGGTGTTCATCTCCATGAAGTAGTACGACGACGGGTCGTTGCCCGGCACGATGAACTCGACCGTGCCCGCGCCCGCGTACCCGCACGAGCGGGCCGCCTGGACCGCCGCCTCGCCCATCGCCGCGCGCGTGGCCTCGTCCAGGAGGACGCTCGGGGCCTCCTCGACGACCTTCTGGTGCCGGCGCTGCAAGGAGCACTCGCGTTCGCCGAGGTGGACGACGTTGCCGTGGCCGTCGGCCAGGATCTGGATCTCGATGTGGCGGGGGCGGTCGACCCAGCGCTCGACCAGGAGGGTGTCGTCGCCGAAGGAGGCGCGGGCCTCGCGGCGGGCGGCGGCGATCTCCTCCTCCAGGACGGTGAGGTCGCGGACCAGGCGCATGCCCTTGCCGCCACCTCCGGCCGACGGCTTGAGGAGTACAGGTGCGCCCAACTCGTGCGCAGCCTTGGCCAGTTCGGGGTCGCGGCCGCCGGGGACGACCGGGACCCCGGCCGCCTCCACCGTCTCCTTGGCGCGGATCTTGTCGCCCATGAGGGCGATCGCGTCGGCCGGGGGACCGATGAAGACCAGCCCGGCGTCGGCGCACGCGCGCGCGAAGGCCGCGTTCTCGGCGAGGAAGCCGTAGCCCGGGTGCACGGCCTGCGCGCCCGAGCGGGCCGCCGCCTCCAGGAGCCGCTCCACGGACAGGTAGCTCTCGGCCGCCGGAGCCGGGCCGAGCCGTACCGCCGTGTCGGCCTCGCGGACGTGCCGGGCGTCCGCGTCGGCGTCGGAGAAGACGGCCACCGAGCGCACGCCGAGCGAGCGCAGGGTGCGGATGACGCGGACCGCGATCTCGCCCCGGTTGGCCACGAGGACCGTGTCGAACATCTCGGGTACCTCGGGCGGCTCGGGAATCTCGAATGTGTCGACCATCTGGGGCACCCTCATCACATCCGGAAGACGCCGAACTGGGGGTCTCCCAGGGGCGCGTTGGCACAGGCGGTCAGGGCCAGACCCAGCACCTGGCGGGTCTCCATCGGGTCGATGACCCCGTCGTCCCAGAGGCGGGCGGTGGCGTAGTAGGCGTTGCCCTGGCGCTCGTACTGCTGCCGGATCGGGTCCTTGAAGGCGTCCTCGTCCTCGGCGGGCCACTCCTCCCCGCGCCCCTCCAACTGGTCCCGCTTCACCGTCGCGAGGACCGACGCGGCCTGCTCGCCGCCCATGACGGAGATCTTGGCGCCGGGCCACATCCACAGGAAGCGGGGGGAGTACGCCCGGCCGCACATCGAGTAGTTGCCCGCGCCGTACGAACCGCCGACCACCACCGTCAGCTTCGGCACGCGCGCGCAGGCGACGGCGGTGACCATCTTGGCGCCGTGCTTGGCGATGCCGCCCGCCTCGTAGTCCTTGCCGACCATGAAGCCGGAGATGTTCTGGAGGAACACCAGGGGGATGCCGCGCTGGTCGCACAGTTCGATGAAGTGGGCGCCCTTCTGGGCGGATTCGGAGAACAGGATGCCGTTGTTGGCGACGATGCCGACCGGGTGGCCGTGGACGCGGGCGAAGCCGGTGACCAGGGTCTGCCCGAACTCGGCCTTGAACTCGGCGAAACGGGAGCCGTCGACCACGCGCGCGATGATCTCCCGTACGTCGTAGGGGGTACGGGAGTCGACCGGGACGGCGCCGTAGATCCCGTACGGGTCGACCTTCGGCTCCACCGACTCGGTGACCTCCCAGGGGAGGGCCCCGCGCGCGGGGAGCGTGGCGGCGATGGTGCGGACGATCCGCAGCGCGTGCGCGTCGTCCTCCGCGAGGTGGTCGGTGACGCCCGACACGCGTGCGTGGACGTCGCCGCCGCCCAGTTCCTCGGCGGTGACGACCTCGCCGGTGGCGGCCTTCACGAGGGGCGGTCCGCCCAGGAAGATCGTCCCCTGGTTGCGGACGATGACGGCCTCGTCGCTCATGGCAGGGACGTAGGCCCCACCGGCGGTACAGGACCCGAGAACAGCCGCGATCTGGGGAATCCCCGCCCCCGACATCCGGGCCTGGTTGTAGAAGATCCGCCCGAAGTGCTCGCGGTCCGGGAACACCTCGTCCTGCATGGGCAAAAACGCGCCCCCGGAGTCGACGAGATAGATACAGGGGAGGCGGTTTTCGAGGGCGATCTCCTGGGCGCGCAGATGCTTCTTCACGGTCATCGGGTAGTACGTCCCGCCCTTGACCGTGGCGTCGTTCGCGACGATCACGCACTCGCGCCCGCTCACTCGCCCGATCCCGGCGATGACACCGGCGGCGGGGGCGGCCCCGTCGTACATGCCGTCGGCGGCGAGGGGAGCCAGCTCCAGGAAGGGCGAGCCGGGGTCGAGCAGCGTGTCGACGCGGTCGCGGGGGAGCAGCTTGCCGCGCGCGGTGTGCCGGTCCCGGGCCCGCTCACCGCCGCCGAGCCGGGCCGCGGCGAGCTTCTGCCGCAGCTCCTCGCCCAGCGCGCGGTGCGCCGCCTCGTTGGCCCGCCACGCCTCCGACGCGGGATCGGCCGCGCTCGTCAGCTCCGGTGCCTCTTGCATTCTGTGGGTCCCCTCGCACAGCGATCGGTTGCTCTCGACTACTGACTCGACTGTTAATGAGCGTTAACCATTTCCTTCAGGTTAACGACCGCTAACCTCCCTGTCTAGAATTGCTTCCATGACCACGAGAACCGACGCCCCCACCCGCCGCGAACAGATCCTCAAGGAGGCCGCGCGGCTCTTCGCCGAGCGGGGATTCCACGGCGTCGGGGTCGACGAGATAGGCGCGGCGGTCGGCATCAGCGGGCCCGGCCTGTACCGCCACTTCCCTGGCAAGGACGCGATGCTCGCCGAGCTGCTGGTCGGCATCAGCGGCCAGCTCCTCACGGGCGCGAAGCGCCGCCTGGCGGAGGCGGAGGGGGTGACCTCCGCGGAGCTGCTCCTCGACTCGCTTATCGAGGGCCACATCGACTTCGCCCTCGACGACCGCCCCCTGATCACCCTCCACGACCGCGAGCTGGACCGACTCCGCGACACGGACCGCAAGCTGGTGCGTCAACTCCAGCGCCAGTACGTCGAGTTGTGGGTGGAGGTCGTACGGGAGGTGTATCCGGAGCTGGCCGAGCCCAGTGCGCGGTCGGCGGTGCACTCGGTGTTCGGGCTGCTGAACTCGACTCCGCATCTGGGGCGGCCTGGGTCGCTGCCCGGGCGGGGGGCTACGGCGGAGTTGTTGCATCGGATGGCTAGGGGGGCGTTCGGGGCGGCGGCTTCGGCGGGGTGACGGGGGCGGTATCAGGCTGTGGCTTCGGCGGGGTCCGGGGCGGAGCCCCGTGTCGGGGCCGCTTGGCCTACCGAGTCGGGCGGGCGGGTGGGCACATGCGGGTCTGTGAGCGGAGCGACAGCGTGATGAGCGTTACGTGCCCATTCCGCTGGACGCTCCCCCTACTCGCCGGTACCGTGATGTTCTGAGCAAGCGCTTAGACATGGACCCTGGGCTAGCTGGAGGTGGCGGCGGTGCGCCGTACGGTGTTTGACGAGGACCACGAGGCGTTCCGGGAGACCCTCCGGGCCTTCATCGAGGCCGAGGTCGTCCCCGTCTACGACGAGTGGTTCGCGGCCGGCCAGGCGCCGCGCGACTTCTACTACAAGCTCGCCGAGCTCGGCGTCTTCGGCATCCGCGTGGACGAGGAGTACGGCGGCGCGGGCATCGACTCGTACAAGTTCGAGGCCGTCCTCTATGAGGAGACCGCGCGCGCGGGTGTCTCCTTCGGCGGCTCCGGTGTGCACGTGCTGCTCGGCCTGCCCTACATCAAGCTGCTCGCCACCGACGAGCAGAAGAAGCGTTTCCTGCCGAAGTTCGTCTCCGGCGAGGAGATGTGGGCGATCGCGATGACCGAGCCGGGCACCGGCTCCGACCTCGCGGGCATGAAGACCACCGCCAAGCTCTCCGAGGACGGCACGCACTACGTCCTCAACGGCGCCAAGACCTTCATCACCGGCGGCGTGCACGCCGACCGCATGATCGTCTGCGCCCGCACCTCCCCGTCCACCAAGGAGGACCGCCGCCACGGCATCTCCCTCTTCGTGGTGGACACCAAGGCCGAGGGCTACTCGGTCGGCCGCAAGCTCGACAAGCTCGGCCTGAAGACCTCCGACACCGCCGAGCTGGCGTTCGTCGACGTGAAGGTCCCGGCCGAGGACCTCCTCGGCGAGGAGAACAAGGGCTTCTACTACCTCGGCCACAACCTCGCCTCCGAGCGCTGGGGCATCGCCTTCGGCGCGTACGCGCAGGCCAAGGCCGCCGTCCGGTTCGCCAAGCAGTACGTCCAGGAGCGCGTGGTCTTCGGCCAGCCCGTCGCCGCGTTCCAGAACACCAAGTTCGAACTGGCCGCCTGCCAGGCCGAGGTGGACGCCGCCGAGGCCGTCGTCGACCGCGCGACCGAGGCCCTGGACGCCGGTGAGCTGACCCCCGCCGAGGCGGCCAGCGCCAAGCTGTTCACCACCGAGGTCGCCCACCGCGTGATCGACCGCTGCCTCCAGCTGCACGGCGGCTACGGCTTCATGAACGAGTACCCGATCGCCCGCCTGTACGCGGACAACCGCGTCAACCGCATCTACGGCGGCACCAGCGAGATCATGAAGACGATCATCGCGAAGGACATGGGCCTGTAAGGTCCCCGAAATTACCGGCCAGTAGAAAAGGTGCCATGAGCCAGGCACTTCAGTCTCTCCTCGATCTGCTCGACCTTGAGCAGATCGAGGAGAACATCTTCCGCGGCCGGTCCCAGGCCGCCGTCGTCCCCCGCGTCTTCGGCGGACAGGTGGCGGCCCAGGCCCTCGTCGCCGCCGGGCGTACGGTCCCCGAGGACCGCCTCGCCCACTCCCTGCACGCGTACTTCCTGCGCCCCGGCGACCCCGGCGCGCCCATCGTCTACACCGTCGAGCGCATGAACGACGGCCGCTCCTTCAGCGCCCGCCGCACCGTCGCCGTCCAGCACGGGCAGCCGATCTTCGCCCTGTCCGCGTCCTTCCAGAAGCACGAGGACGGCTTCGAGCACCAGGCCCCCATGCCGGCCGCCCCCGACCCGGTCACGCTGCCCACCTCGCAGGACCGGCTGCGCGGCTACGACCACATCGCCCCCGAGGTCGTGGAGAAGTTCCTGGAGGCCCGCGAGGCCATCGACCTGCGCTACGTCGAGGAGCCGCCGTACGGCAAGTTCGGCGAGCCCCGCGAACCGCACTCGCAGGTCTGGTTCCGCACCAACGGCAAGCTCGCCGACGACCCCCTCCTCCACGTAGTACTCGCGACCTACGTCTCCGACATGACCCTCCTCGACTCGATCCTCCTCGCGCACGGCCGCGGCGGCTGGGCCGTAGGGGACGTCGTAGGGGCCTCCCTCGACCACGCGATGTGGTTCCACCGGCCGTTCCGCGCGGACGAGTGGCTGCTCTACGACCAGGAGTCGCCGTCGGCGTCCGGAGGGCGGGGGCTCGGGCAGGCGCGGATCTACACGCAGGACGGCCAACTGGCCATCTCCGTCATTCAGGAGGGCGTGGTCCGGGTTCCTCGGGAACACTGAGGGCATGGCAGAAACAGAGGAGGGTGACGGTGGCGGCGAGTCCACCGTCACCGTAATTGTCGCGGCCGTCGCCAACCTGGGCATCGCGCTCGCCAAGGCGGTCGCCGGCGTCATCAGCGGCTCCAGCGCGATGCTGTCGGAGGCCGCGCACTCCGTCGCCGACACGGTGACCGAACTCCTCCTCCTGACCGCCCTCAAACGCAGCGGGAAACCCGCCGACGAGGAACACCCCCTGGGCTACGGCCCCGAGCGCTACATCTGGGCGATGCTCGCCGCCGTCGCCACCTTCGTCGGCGGCGCGGTCTTCTCGATCTACGACGGCGTCCACACCCTCGTCGCCGGCGAGGACCTCGGCGACCCGCTGATCTCCTACATCGTGCTCGGCGTCGCCTTCCTCCTGGAGGGCTACTCCCTGCGGACGGGCGTACGCCAGGCGCGCGGCGAGGCGGCTCGCTTCGACGCCTCCTTCAAGCGGTACCTCCGCTACACCCCCGACACCGCCGTGAAGGCCGTAGTCCTGGAGGACTCCGCCGCCCTGGTCGGCCTGGTCCTCGCGGCCGGCGGCCTGCTCGGCGGCCAGCTCACGGGTTCCGGCGTCTGGGACGGCATCGCCTCGCTGTGCATCGGCGCCCTGCTGCTCTGCGTCGCCTGGGTGCTGGGCCGCTCCAACGCGGAACTCCTCATCGGCCGCCGGCTCCCCAAGGCCATGCGGGACCGGATCAAGGAAGAGCTGCTCGGGGTCGAACACATCGAAGCCGTACTGGAGTTGACGACCCTCGTGCAGGGCCCGCGCGAGGCGCTGGTGGCCGCGAAGATCGACTTCCGGGACAGGTCGAGCGCTGCGCAGATCGAGTGGGCCTGCGAACAGGCCGAACAGCGACTGCGCGAGGCGTTCCCGTCGGTGAACCGGGTGTACCTGGACCCGACACCGGGGTACGCGCAGCGCCGGGCGGAGGGGCTCAACCCCTGGCCGTGACAGGAGAGTCGAGCCCAATCGAGCCAGGAGTCCGGCCGAGCCAGGTGCTCAGGACGACAGTCCGGCCTCCGCCAGCAGATACGCCGTCATCGGGTCGTAGTACCTGGGGCTGACGACGTGGTCGTCGAGGGGGACCGCCACCTGGACGGTGCCCTCCGACTCGGCGAGGAAGAGCGCCGGGTCGTTCGAATCGGCGTAACCGACGGAGTCGATGCCGTGCCGCCCCGCGTAGCCCGCCCAGCCGTGGTCGGCGACCACCAGGTCCGGCAGCGGGCGGCCCTCGCGCTCCAGGGCGGTGAGGATCGCCTTCATCGGCTCACCGGAGTGCGTGTGCCAGAGCGTGGCGCCGTGCTCCAGGACGGCCACGTCCGCGAACTGCATGACGTACCCCTCCTCCGTCTGCAGCCCGTCCGGGATCACGACGATCTCGCAGCCGGCCGTGCGCAGGGCGGCGGCCGTGGCATGGTGCACGTCCAGCAGACCACCCGGGTGACCGGTCGCGAAAAGCACCCGCTGCCGCCCGTCGGCCGCCTTGCGCAGCCGCGCCGCCAGCCGGTCGAGACCCTCGACCGTCAGCTCCGGGTCGATGGTGTCCTGGCCGTAGCGGTACTCGGGATCGTCGTTCACACCCACCCGCTCCGCCATCACCGCGAGCACGTCCTGCTCGTCGGTCCAACGGCTGCCGAACTCCAGGCCGAACCAGTAGTGGCGATCGCCGTTCGCGAGCTTGCGGTAGTGCGAGAGGTTGTTCTCACGGGGCGTGGCTACGTCGCCCGCGATACGGGTCTTCACAAGGTGATCGACGAGCTCGGCGCGGCTGGGAGTCCCGGGTATCGGCATGGTTCCCATTGTGAAGCAGAGAGTTGTGCGCGTGCCCGACGTCCCGAACGCTGGGATGTGGATCACTCCCACTGGGTCACTCAGAGGTGACGCAGGCCGAACCACAGCTCCATCCGTACGTCCGGATCGTCCAGGTCCGTCTCCAGCAGCGCCGCGCACCGGGCGATCCGCTGCCGCACGGTGTTGCGGTGCACGGCCAGGGCGACCGCCGTACGGTCCCAACTCCCGTGCAGGGAGAGCCAGGTGCGCAGGGTCTCGGTGAGCGCGGGGTGGGCGGTGAGCGGGGCGAGCAGGGTGCGGGCGTGCGCCTCGGCCTCGTCGTGCGGTACGAGTTCGTCGAGACCGGCGCGGCCGGAGGAACCGTGTCGTACCAACGGGGCACGGGTCGCACGGGCGCGGGCCAGGGCACGGGACGCCTGGGTGTCGGCGGCGGGCCACTCCTCGGGAGTGACGGGGGCGCTGACCCCTAGGGTCCAGCCGGGTTGCGGGGCGGGTTCGCGATCGGCGGGGAGGAGCACCCGTACGACCTCCGGTGTCCGGTCGATCAGCGTGGAACCGAGGGCGGCGCCCAGCGCGGACGCGGCGACGGGGTCGGGCGCGGGCGTGTCCGGTCGTGCGTGCACGACGACCCACCGGTCCCCGCCGAGCAGCGACGCGACGTCCTCCGGCGCGGCGCCCAGCAGCAGCCGTACGAGCGCCGACGAACGGTCCGCTCCCGTGCGGCTCTGGTGCTCGCCGGTGAGGAGGGAGAGGAGTACGGCGGCGACGGAGGCGATGGTGTGGTCGCCGGGGGCGCGCCGCGGGGCGGCGACCCCCAGGACGAAACCCTGACCGGTACCGAGGGCGTACGCGGCGAGGTGGGCGCCGGGGACGGTGTCGGTGGCGGAGGTGGGGGCGGGGCGGTTCGGGGGCGTGCCGTCGAGGGAGGTGGAGGTGGAGGACTTAGAGGGTGTGGTGGGAGACGTAGGGGATGAGGCGGGGGACCTACGGGATGAGGCGGGGGACGAAGTGGGAGCGGCCGGGGGCCGGACCACCCGGGCCAGCTCCGCCAACGCCTCCCGCACCTTCGCGCCGCTCGCCTCCGCGCCGACCGCTCCCGCTCCGCGTCCCGCCCACGTACCCGTCGAACCCGTCCTACCTCCCGCCTCCGCCCCCGTCGCTCCAACTCCCCCGGCACCCCGCCCCGCCCCCGCGATCTCCGTCCCGTCAGGACCGAACAGCACCGCGCGCCCGCCGACCCGCTGGGCGAGCTGTCGTAGTACCGAAGGGACCGGATCAGGGCGGGAGGCCGCTGCGGCGAGGCTCTGTTGGGCCTCGGTGACGCGGCGGAGTTCGGCGAGGCGGGCCTGGGCCATCAGCTGCCAGACCGCGCGGGCCACGCGGGAGAACGGGGTGGGCGGCGGGACTTCCAGTAGGGGGAGGTCGTAGTGGTCGCAGGCCGCGACCAGGGCGCGCGGCACCGTGTCGTGGACCGGTGCGACGCCGAAGCCGAGGGCCACGCCGCCCGCCTCGACGATCCGGGCGACGTAGTCGTCGAAGTACGTGCCCGAGCCGGCCGCGTCCGGGATGTGGACCCCCGCGGTGAGGAGCAGTTCGCCGCCCAGCAGGTACGGATACGGGTCCGGCATCTCCGACGTGTGCGCCCAGTGGATCGCGATGCCGGGGTCGGACGGCCCGGCGATCTGCCGCAGCCCCAGGTCCTCGCGGGCCAGGAGGGCGGAGAGAAGCACGGGTGGGGTGGGTGGTGTGGGCGGAACCGTGAGGTCCGGCATGGTGGACGTTTCCTCCATTGCCTCGGGCTCGAATGGATGAAACGTACACTTCGCAGCCGCTTTCCGGCCACCTAGGGTCAGTCGCGACGCAAGCCACCCCGAGACCCCGGGACGACCCCGAGAGTGCGCGAAGGAGGCCCCCACATGGCCGTCGACTACACCGTGATCGTCGTCTACCTGGCCGGCATGCTGGCCATGGGCTGGTGGGGCATGCGCCGCGCCAAGTCCAAGAGCGACTTCCTGGTCGCGGGCCGCCGCCTGGGCCCGGTCATGTACTCCGGCACCATGGCCGCGATCGTCCTGGGCGGCGCGTCCACCATCGGCGGAGTCGGTCTCGGCTACCAGTACGGCCTCTCCGGCGCCTGGATGGTCTTCACCATCGGCCTCGGCCTGCTAGCCCTCTCCGTGTTCTTCTCCGCCCGCATCGCCCGCCTGAAGGTGTACACCGTCTCCGAGATGCTCGATCTCAGGTACGGCGGCCGCGCGGGGGTCGTCTCCGGCATCGTCATGTGGGCGTACACCCTGATGCTGGCGGTCACCTCGACCATCGCCTACGCCACGATCTTCGACGTCCTCTTCGACATGAACCGCACCCTCGCGATCGTCCTCGGCGGCTCGATCGTCGTCGCGTACTCGACGCTCGGCGGCATGTGGTCCATCACGCTGACGGACATGGTGCAGTTCGTGGTGAAGACGATCGGCGTGCTGCTCCTGCTCCTGCCGATCGCGGTCGTCAAGGCCGGCGGCTTCAGCGAGATGAGGGCGAAGCTGCCCACCGGGTACTTCGACCCGCTGGGCATCGGCGGCGAGACGATCTTCACCTACGTCCTGATCTACACGTTCGGCATGCTCATCGGCCAGGACATCTGGCAGCGCGTGTTCACGGCGGGCAGCGACAGGACCGCCAAGTGGGGCGGCACGGTCGCGGGCACCTACTGCCTCGTCTACGCCGTCGCGGGCGCCGTCATCGGTACGGCGGCCAAGGTCCTCTACCCGAACCTCGGCAGCCCGGACGACGCCTTCGCGACCTTCGTCAAGGACGAACTCCCGGTCGGGGTGCGGGGGTTGGTGCTCGCCGCCGCCCTGGCCGCAGTGATGTCCACGTCGTCCGGCGCGCTGATCGCCTGCGCCACGGTGGCCAACAACGACATCTGGTCGCGGCTGCGGGGCGCCGTACGGCGGGAGGACGACGAGGAGCGTGACGAGGTGCGCGGCAACCGTGCCTTCATCCTCGTCATGGGCGTCGCGGTGATCGTCACGGCGATCGCGCTCAACAACGTCGTCGAGGCGCTGACCGTGGCCTACAACCTCCTCGTCGGCGGACTCCTCGTCCCGATCCTCGGTGGCCTGCTGTGGAAGCGCGGCACCGCACAGGGCGCGCTCGCCTCGGTGATCGTCGGCGGCCTCGCGGTCGTCGGCCTGATGGCGGGCTACGGCATCCTCGCCAACGAGCCTGTGTACTACGGCCTGTTGCTGTCTCTGGCCGCCTATGTGACCGTCTCCCTCGCCACGCCGGCGACCGACGCGGCCGTACTCGCCGCGTGGCGGGACCGGCTCGCGGGGCGCGGCGCACCCGAACGCGCGTCCGAGCCCGTCGCCGCCCACCAGTAAAGTCGTAGTCAGGTGTACAAACCCGCAGGAAAAATCCCATACGCGACGAAGCGTAGGAAAGAAGGCAGTGCCCATGACCAGCAACGAGACGCCCCGCGGCCCGGTCGACTCCTCCCGCACCCCGCGGTACGCCGGACCCGCGACCTACGCGCGGCTGCCGCGTCTGGACGAGGTCGGCACCGCGGACGTGGCGGTGGTCGGGGTGCCGTTCGACGCCGGTGTCTCGTACCGGCCGGGCGCGCGCTTCGGCGGCAACGCGATCCGCGAGGCGTCCCGGCTGCTGCGGCCCTACAACCCGGCGCAGGACGCGTCCCCGTTCGCGCTCGCGCAGGTCGCGGACGCCGGTGACATCGCGGCGAACCCGTTCAACATCAACGAGGCCGTCGAGACCATCGAGGCCGCGGCGGACCAACTCCTGGGCACCGGCGCGCGGTTGATGACCCTGGGCGGCGACCACACCATCGCGCTCCCGCTGCTGCGTTCGGTCGCGAAGAAGCACGGCCCGGTGGCCCTGCTGCACTTCGACGCCCATCTCGACACCTGGGACACGTACTTCGGCGCCGAGTACACCCACGGGACGCCGTTCCGCAGGGCGGTCGAGGAGGGCATCCTCGACACGGAGGCGCTCTCGCACGTCGGTATCCGCGGTCCGCTGTACGGCAAGCAGGACCTCAAGGACGACGAGAAGATGGGCTTCGGCATCGTCACCTCGGCGGACGTCTACCGCCGGGGCGCCGACGAGGTCGCCGACCAGCTGCGCCAGCGCATCGGCGACCGCCCCCTGTACATCTCCATCGACATCGACTGCCTCGACCCGGCCCACGCGCCCGGCACCGGCACGCCCGAGGCCGGCGGCATGACCTCCCGCGAACTTCTGGAGATCCTGCGCGGCCTGGCATCCTGCAACCTGGTGTCGGCGGACGTCGTCGAGGTGGCACCGGCATACGACCACGCCGAGATCACGTCGGTGGCCGCGTCGCACACCGCGTACGACCTGATCACGATCATGTCCCGGCAGATCGCGGAGGCGCGCAACTCGTAACACCGGCCGGGCAATTGGTGACTCGTAGGGAGACAGAGAGCAAGTGACGCACGACCACGACCTGGAACTCCGCCCGACGGCCGCGCAGATCACCGCCGCCCTGAACCCGCCCCCCGGGCGCAACGGCGGCGACCTGGTCGTGGAGACCCTGGCCGGGCTCGGCGCGACAACCGTCTTCGGTCTGCCGGGCCAGCACGCGCTCGGCATGTTCGACGCGCTGCGCCGCTCCGACCTGCGCTACATCGGCCTGCGGGTGGAGAACAACGCCGGGTTCGCGGCGGACGCGTACGGCCGCATCACGGGCGAGGCGGCACCGCTGCTGCTGTCGACGGGCCCGGGCGCGCTGACGTCGCTGGCGGCGCTCCAGGAGGCGAGGGCGGCTTCGGCGCCGGTGCTGGCGATCAGCAGCCAGATCCCGACGGCGGGTCTGGGCGGTGGCAGGCATGGGTATTTGCATGAACTGCCCGACCAGTCGGCCTCGTTCAGGGGCGTGGTGAAGTCCGTCCACACGGTCCGTGCCCAGTCGCAGATCCCGTCCGCGATCGCGGAGGCGTGGAAGTCGGCGCTGACGGCTCCGCACGGCCCGGTGTGGGTGGAGATCCCCCAGGACGTGCTGCTGGCTCCGACCCTGCTCCCGGTGGTGACGGCGGTGGACGCGACACCGGAGGACGTCCTCCCGCGCCCCGAACTGACCGCCGTAGCAGCCGACTTGCTGTCGCGCGCGGTGCGTCCCGCGATCATCGCGGGCGGGGGAGTCGTACGGGCGGACGCGTCGAAGAAGCTGCGGCAGTTGGCGGAGAAACTCCAGGCGCCGGTGGTGACGACGCCGGGTGGCAAGGGCGCGTTCCCCTGGACGCACCCGCTGTCGTTGCAGTCGTGGCTGGAGGACCGCCATACGACGGACTTCCTGGAGGACGCGGACGTAGTACTGGTAGTTGGCTCGGGTCTGGGTGAACTCTCCTCCAATTACCACACGTTCAAACCACGAGGGCACGTCATCCAGATCGAGGCGGACCTCGGCAAACTGGAGTCGAACCACCCGGCGTTGGGCATCCACGCGGACGCGTGGCACGGGCTGCAGGCGCTGCTGGAGACGGTGACGGAGCGGGCGGACACTTCGGCGCCGGTGCGGGTGGGGGAGCTGCTGGGTAAGGTCCGCGAACGCATCGCGTCCCAGGAACTGACCCTGGAACAGGGCGTGTTGGAGTCGGTACGCAGGGCCCTGCCGCCCAACTCCCCGTCCTTCTGGGACATGACGATCCTCGCCTACTGGGCCTGGTCGGCCTTCGACGCGAAGGGCCCCAACCACCTCCACTCCGCCCAGGGCGCCGGCGGCCTCGGCTACGGCTTCCCGGCGGCACTGGGCGCGGCGGCCGCCGACCCGACGCGTCCGGCGCTGGCGGTGTCGGGGGACGGCGGTGCGCTGTACTCCATCGCGGAGCTGGCCACGGCCAAGCAGTACGACCTGAACGTCACCTGGCTCATCGTCGACGACGGCGGCTACGGCATCCTCCGCGAGTACATGACGGACGCGTTCGGCGAGGCCACGGCGACGGAACTGACCCGGCCGGACTATGTGGCACTGGCGGAGTCGTTCGGGGTACGGGGGGTGCGGACTTCGCCGGAGGCACTGGAGTCGGACCTCGCGAAGGCGTTGGGGGAACCGGGGCCGTCCGTGGTCGTACTGCCGGCTGTGTTGCGGATGTTCGCGGCTACGCATTTGGGGTGAGGGCGCTGCTCGACTACGGGAGCACCTTCAGCGGTGCCTCGGTCGGTGTCCTGAGCGCGATGACATTTCGGTAGTGATGGTCGAAGGCGAGTACAACCGGCTCGGGCAGAGACCATGCCAGAACGGCGTTGACCGCGTCGGTCATGCCGATAGCGTCATGATCCGCGTACGTACGCATCAAACGCTCGGCCTCGCTCAAGATCGGCCAGCCCACGGTCGCGAGTGTGAGCCGATCAGTGCTCGCCCAGGCGCGCATGCTGGCCAGAGCGTCCGCTGCCGCTTTGCCGCTGATCTTCGTCGTCAGGTGGTAGTCCAACTCGGCCAGAACCATCGGCGACACCACGAGCCGGTCGACCAGGGAGAGGGCCTGTACGGAGGACTCATGGTGAGCGTCCTTCCGGTTGTAGACAGCGAGGAGGACCGACGTGTCCGCGACGCCGAACAGATGACGCTTCAACGGCCACCTTCCCCGAACACGTCCTCGCCGGATCGGGCGGCCAAGTCGGAAGGTCCGTCGAACATCGCCCGCGCCAGAACGGCCATCGCCTCCGAGTCCTCTCCCAATGAAGAGGAGAAGGACAGCGGGACGCCACGCGCGATGTGGTCCAACGCCACTTCCTCGGGCGTACGTCCCTCCAAGAGGGCGAGCGTGCGCAGCACTTCGGCCTGGTCACCGGTGTAGGTGAGCGTCACCGTGACGACGTCGTCCGGCGTGGCCGGTCGGTCCGGCGGGGGAACGGAGGCGTCGGCCACGGGGATCTCCTCGTATGCGCTGCGAGATGCGATGTACGGCGATTTCAACGGTATCGGCCGTATCGCTGTGTTGCGCGTGTTCATCGCGGCAGGGCCACTTCCGCCCATGTCGCCCTTCCGATGCCGTGCAGGCGAGGGCAGCATCCCCAGCGTTCCGCCAAGGCCTGCACGAGGGTGAGTCCCCGGCCCCCTTCGTCTTCGGGGGCTGCTACCCGGAGCCGCGGCCGACGGTCGCTCGCGTCGGCGACCTCGACTCGCAGCCGCCCGTCGTACGTGGCGAAACGCAGACCGATCTCGCGGCCGGGCGGAGTCCGCGCGTGCCGGATGGAGTTGGTGACCAGCTCCGAGAGCAACAGTTCGGCGGTGTCAGCGACTTCGCCGGTGATCTTCCAGTCCGTGAGCTGTAGGCGAAGCAGCGCGCGAGCGTGTTTGGCACTGCGCGGGTTGTGCGGGAGTTGCCACTGGGCCTCCCGCATGTCGGGGCTTGCGGGTTGTGCGGGCGCGGTGTGGGCTGACATGAAGACCTCCACGGCAGGCGGCGGACGCCCCTCACGTCTCTAGAGAGGTGAGGGGCATTCAGTGAAGCGGGTGGTCCATGCCTGCGTCAATACATCTCTAGAGATGTGCGGAATTGCTCGCTGGGGACCGATGGTCGGCTGTCAGGGTGTGGCGGCTGGTGCCTAGGATGTCTAGAGATGACCGGAGGAGAGGCCTGGATGAGCGGCGGGGACACGGGGCGTCAGCCGAAATACCAGCGCATCGCGGCGCAGCTGCGGGCGGCCATCGAGGCCGGTGAGTACGGGGCCGGTGAGCGGCTTCCGGGTGAGAACGACCTCATGGCCGAGCACGGCGTCGCCCGTATGACCGCCCGGCAGGCCCTCGGTGTGCTGCAGGCGGAGGGGCTCGTCGAGGCGCGCAAGGGAGCCGGGGTGTTCGTCCGGGACTTCAAGCCGATCCGGCGGCGCGGGCTCGAACGCCTCGCTCACGCGCAGTGGGGCGAGGGGCGTTCCGTCTGGGCGACCGATGTCGGGGACCGTGAACTCGTCGTGGACTCGGTGGAGGTGGGCGAGGAGGACGCCCCGGCCGCGATCGCGGGTGTGCTGGGCCTGGGTGACGAAGGGGCTCGGGTTTGCGTGCGCCGCCGCCGGTACGTTCTCGACGGCAAGCCGGTGCTTCTGGCCACCTCCTTCCTCGCGGCCGCTCTGGCGTCGGGCACGCCGATCGCTCGACCGGACACCGGTCCCGGCGGCATCTACGCGAGGCTGGAGGAACTCGGGCGCAAGCCGGTCCACTTCCGGGAAGAGGTCCGTTCCCGTATGCCGAGTGGCGACGAGGCCCGGCGACTGGCGTTGCCGGCGGGTGTGCCGGTCATGCTGATCGCGCGAACTGCGTTTGACGCTGGGGGAGTTGCCGTTGAGGTGAACAACATGGTGCTGGACGCGGCGTCATACATCCTGGAGTACGACTTCGAGGGTTGAGCGGTGTCCATCTCCAGCACGAGCGGTGTCCATCTCCAGCACGACCCCGACACGGGAGACAGCTGAGCTGGTTGTGCAGGTGCGTGCTGTTGCATGCGACCGACCATTGCCTGTCTGTGCAGTGCACGTTTCGGATGTCGTGTCGTATGTTTCCCCTGTTCCTCGCGACGCGTGGATCAGGGGATCGACAGGCTGAATCGGATTTTTTAATCAACTCGTGGAGATCATCGATCTTGACCGCTTTGGGCGGCATGGGGGTGCCTCAACAACTTCCCCCTGATTCATATGTTCGATCCTCTTGATGATATCCGACCGGTTCTCGATCGGAAATGCGCAAGAAGGGAGGGTGGGGTAACAAGTTGGCAACACGGGTAGAGGTTGTGGCGGGATCGATAACGCTTTTCGGGCAGCCTGGGTGCATGAATAAACGGGTGTCGAAGATTACCCTTTCGTCCTTTGGTGCCGGACTTTTTCTCCTGCTTGTGTGGAAGGGGCCTTGGTGGGCTGATTCAGGACACATGGGACCCGGATTGAGTCCGGGTGTGGCAGCGGTAGTTACCGGATTTCGAACAGTTATTGTGGCTGTAGGGGCAGGGGTGGTAGCGGCGATTGGCCTGTACTATACCGATCGAAATTTTCGTCACAGCCGCGACATTCTCACGCACGTGCGAGAAAAAGATAGTGAGCAGGCGGAGCTCACGCGTGAAGGCCAAGTAATTGATAGATACAGTTCCGCTATAAAGATGCTTTCGGCTGATCCAGCAACGGAGAAGCTAGGAGGAATTTATGCACTTGAGCGAATTATGCACGACTCGCCCAAGTATCACTCGACGATCGTTGAGGTGTTGGTGGCATTTATCCGCGCCAACGCGCAAAGGGGTAACGCGGTGCAGGAAGGGGAAATCGACGAACGGATGCCGGATCACCTGAGTGCTGCGGCAACAGTCCTTGGGCGCCGTCCTGATTGGGACGAGCCGTTTCGGATTGACCTGCGGAGGGCGTATCTTCGCGGTGTCGATTTGAAAGGAGCCAAGCTTAGGCGTTGTCGACTAGGCAACTCGGCGCTTGAAAAAGCGGATATGCGAGGGATTGACTTAAGTGAGGGGTGGCTCGGTGGTGCCAGCCTAAAGGGCGCCTATATGAGTTCTGCTTTCCTGGAATCGGCTGTGCTGACAAAAGTTGACTTGACTGAAGTGGACCTGAGTAAGGGTTCATTGTCGCGGGCTGATTTGCGTAACTCTATTTTGCGGCACGCGGTGCTGAAGGCGGTGAATCTGGTCAACGCTGATTTGCGAGACGCGGACCTCACTGGCGCAAATCTAGAGATGGCGGACCTCTCGGGAGCCGATCTGCGAGGCGCCAAATTCGATGGGGCGATCTTGGATCAAGCTACGATTGCAGGAGCGCGGCTAAGCCCATGCTACGGACTCACTATGGCCCAATTGACGTCTACCAAGGGATTCGATAGGGCAGAAACCCCAGACAATCTGGAATGAGATGAACGGGGTCCAATGGGTCCTCGTCGTTCCGCTGCCTGAGGATTGAGAGCTTGCCGATGTACGGGTGCTGCCCTGACGACCTTGTCGTCGGACTCCAGGTCGGCGAAGGGCCGCCGCCTGAGCCGGAGCCCCCCCGGGCCGCCCGCCTCACATCCGCGGATCCGGCGTCAGCAGTGCGAACACCGCTCCGAACGGGTCCCCGAGCCATGCCATCCGGCCGACCTCGGGTACGTCCGTCGCCGGCATCAGTACGGAACCGCCCTTGGACTGTGCCGCCGCGATCGTGGCGTCGACGTCGGTCGAGTGGAAGTACGGTACCCAGCGCGGCTGTTCGCCCTCGCCGGCGTTCAACGGCGCGACCCCGCCGAAGGACGCGTCCTGCTGGTCCCCTTCGGCGGTGCTCAGTACCCGGTACGTCATACCGGGCGCCGGCATCTCCTGGCTGCGCCAGCCGAACAGGCCCTGGTAGAAGGCGATGTCCGCCTCCGGGTCGGGGGCGTGCAGCTCTGCCCAGAGCAGGGTGTTCGGGGCGGAGGTGAGTTCCAGGCCTGCGGTCCTGCCGGGCTGCCAGAGCGCGAACTGGGCGCCCTGCGGGTCGGTGGCCTGGGCCAGCATGCCCTCGCCCATGACGTCCATGGGCTCCATCCGGACGGTTCCGCCACCGGCCGTGACGGCCTCGACGGTGGCCGCGATGTCGTCGGTCTTGAAGTGGATCATCCAAGCGGAGTGCGCCCCTTCCTCGGTGAGCGGTCCGAGGGCGGCGACGGTCTTCCCGTCCACCTGGAAGAAGCCGTATCCGCCCGCCTCGGGCCCGGCGGAGACGAACTGCCAGCCGAGGACGGCGCCGTAGAACGCGGCGGCCGCATCGGTGTCGGGGCTGCCGAGGTCGAGCCAGTTGGGCGATCCGGTGGTGAAGTCGGTGCCGAGCATGGAGTCCTCCTGCTGGACTGCGTGGGACGGGTGGATCGGGTCGGGGGCCACGATGCCGCGCCGTCCGCCGCCGTCCGCGTACGAGCACCGACAGGCCTGCGGTTTCCACCGAACGGCCGAACGGCCGAATGCCCGCGCCACGTGCCGCGGGTCACGGCACGGAGGAGACCGGCTTGTCCGCCCCGCGCAGCGGTGCCGCCCCGAGCGGGGTGAGCGTGTGCAGGACGCTCGTGCCGAAGCGGAGGCTGCTGATGAGCCTCGCGTCCCGCAGGGCCGTGATGTGCCGGCTCACCGTGGGGGCCGACACCCTCGTGAGACGGGTCAGTTCGCCGGCCGGCAGGGGCCGCCCCCGGATCGACCGGTCCGCCTCCACCCTGGCCGGCGTCCGCTCCCGGCAGGGTGCCGCGGCGACTTCGTAATACCGCCGCAGGGCGTCCGCCACGTCCTGGTGCACCCGGTCGGCGGGGGTGTCCGCCGGCGTCGCGAGCCCGGCCGTGAGACCCTGGGCGCCCTCCGCGGGCGGCGACAGCAAAACGGACCTGAACTCCACCTGACTCAGGGGGAGTTCAGGTCCGGCGGCAACTTCTGCCTACCAGATCGCCTCGACCCACTCCGGGTGGTCGATGAACGGGTTCCGGTTGTGCTGGTACGTGCTGTAGATGACCTCGTTGCGCTTCTCCTCGAAGGCGCTGGGCGGGTCCGCCTCGTTCCAGGCCTTGAGGACGGAGAGCTTGCCCATGTAGGGGTTGCTGCCGTTGCCGACCTTCTCGTTGGGCTCCAGGTCGGCGAAGCCGTCGTCCCCCTCGTAGCGCACGGCCATGTAGAGGATCATGCGGGCCACGTCGCCCCGGTCCGCCGCGCGCGGCGCGAAGGAGTCGGAGTCGACGGTGCTGCCGCCGCCGTTGGTGACCGCGCTGCCGCCGTTGTCGAAGTCCAGGTTGCCGCGGATGCTGTTGACCTGGACGTCCGCGGGACGCAGGTGGTGCAGGTCGGTGCCGGGACCGGTCACCTCGCCGAAGTCGCCGTGGGACTTGGCCCAGGTGTGCTCGCGGTTCCAGTCGCCGACGTCGCCGCCGTTGAGGGACTTGGCGCGGGAGACACCGCTGTACAGCAGGATCACGTTGTTGCTGTTGTTCGGGTCCTGGTCGGTGGCCTTCAGCGCGTCCCAGACCGCGGAGTACGAGATCTTCGTCTGGCTGCTGATGATCGTGTGCAGCGAGGACTTGAGGCTGGTGCCCGTCTTGCCGACCGCGTTCTTGTAGTACGTCGCGTCGTACGCCGTGGTCGTGGCCGACGCCGGGGTCGCGGTCAGGGCCGGCGCGGCGAGGCCGACCAGGACGGCGGCGGTCGTCAACGCCACCGATTTCCAGCGGTGGATCCGTGTCCCAAGCATAAAGAGTGTCCCATCTACGCGGGTTGAATGGGGCGGCAATCGGGAGCGTGACATGTTCATGCGGTCGAGTAAATAAACGGGACGTGTCGATCCGGTGACCTGACGCGACAATTTGCCCTGTGTCTACGCGAGTTGACAGAGAGAGACCGCTGGATGACATACCAAAACGGCCCCCGACCGTAAGGTCGGGGGCCGTTGGCCGTTCGCTGTCGCCTACGTCGGTGTCACTTCACGTCCGACGGGTCCAGCCGGTACAGCGTCGACGTGCTGGTCGTGGAGGTCGAGGAACTCGAACTCGTCTCCGTCGACGCGCTCTTGTCGTACGCGCTCTCCTTCACCGCCGTCGCGTTCTTCTGCACCCACGCGGTGATCTCGGTGTTCAGGGTGCTGTTGCCGCCCATCCCGCCGCCGCCGAGCTGGATGTAGTGCAACTCGCCCTTCTTCACCAGCTCCTTGAGCTTGGCGAGGGTCATCGCCTTGTCGGAGCCGGTGAAGCCCCACATGGAGATGACGGGCTTGTGGGTGCTGAGGATCAGCTGGCCCGCGCTCTGCGAATTGGACACCGCGAGCAGCCACTTGGCGCCGTCCTGGTGCTTCTCCAGGTACGAGATGAGCGCGCTGGACGTGGTGCCGCCCATGCCGCCACCGCCGCCGAAGCCGCCGCGCGTACCGCCGGTGCCGCCCGGAGCCGTACCGGTGCCGGTACCGCCAGGTGCCGTACCGCCACCGGGGAACTCCCCGGTGGTACCGCCCTGTTGACCACCGGTCGCGCCACCGGCCGTGCCGCTCGGCGCCCCGCTCGGTGCGCCGCCGCCCTGCGGTACCTCGCCGGTGCCGCCGCCACCCGGGGTCATCCCGCCGGGAGCCTCGCCGTTCGCCTGGCCGCCGCCCTGCTGGGTGCCGCCGGGCATCTCGCCGCCACGGTCGCCGCCGAAGCCGCCCCGGCCGCCGCCGGGAGCCCCGCCACCGCCGAAGCCGCCGCCGGTCGACGGACCGGCCGTCGGGTTGGTGCCGCCCATGCCGCCCCCGGTGCCGCTGGACGCCGCCGGGGTCACGGCGTACGCCGTCGGACCGGCGAGCGCGGCGATGATCGCCGCCGCGATGGACGCGGTGAGGAGCCGGGTCCGGTTGCCGGAGCGGAAGACGAACAGGCCCACGATCGCGAGGACCATGAGGACGCCGATCGTCGGCCAGAGCCAGGTGTTCCAGCCGGAGGCCCGGCGAAGGACGACGATCGCCCAGATCCCGGTGACCCCGAGACCGGCCGGCAGGACCCACGACCAGCGGGCGTCACCGCTGCGGAACGCGCGCCACAGCATGACGCCGCCGCCACCGCACAGGGCCGCGATGCCCGGGGCGAGCGCGGTCGTGTAGTACGGGTGCATCGTGCCCTGGGCCATGCTGAAGGTGACGTAGTGCAGCAGGGTCCAGCCGCCCCACATGACCAGCGCGGCGCGCGTCGCGTCGGTGCGCGGGGCGCGGCCGACCAGGACCAGGCCGGCGATCAGGGCGATGGCCGAGAAGGGGAGCAGCCAGGAGATCTGGCCGCCGAGGATGTCGTTGAACATACGGCCGAGGCCCGCGGTGCCGGCGAACGTACCGCCGCCGCCTCCGCCGCCCCCCGCGCCTCCGCCGCCGTTGCCCTCGCCGCCGAACACGCGGCCGAAGCCGTCGTAGCCCATGATCAGGTCCCAGGCGGTGCCGTCGGTCGAGCCGCCGATGTAGGGGCGGTCCGCGGCCGGGACGAGGGAGACGGCCGTGGCCCACCAGAAGCTGGAGACGGCCAACGCGACCGTGGCCAGGGCGAGTTGGACGACCTTCTTCTTCCAGCCGAGCTTCGACGCGAACAGGTACACGGCGAAGACGGCGGGCAGGGCGATGTAGCCCTGGAGGAGCTTGGTGTTGAACGCGAAGCCGAAGCAGACCGCCGAGCCGATCAGCGGCAGTAGCTTCTCGGTGCGCACGGCGCGCAGGCCGAGGGCCGCGCCGGCCACCATCAGCAGGACGAGGAGGGTGTCGGGGTTGTTGTCGCGGTTGATGGCGACCGTGATGGGGGTGAGGGCGAGGACCAGCGCCGCGATCGTCGCGGCCACGTGCCCGAAGTACCGCTTCACGGAGGAGTGCAGGATCCAGATAGTGCCGAGCGCGGCGGCGACCTCCGGCAGCATCATCTGCCAGGTGCCGAAGCCGAAGATCCGGCACGACAGGCCCATCACCATGAGGGAGAAGGGGGGCTTGTCGACCGTGATGAAGTTGCCGGCGTCCAGCGAGCCGAAGAACCAGGCCTTCCAGCTCTGCGTGCCGCTGTAGACGGCGCTGCTGTAGAAGCTGTTGAGGCTGGAGCCGGAGAGGTTCCAGGAGTACAGCACCGCGGCGAGCACCATGACGGCGATCAGCGCGGGCAGCGACCAGCGGGGCGCCTTCTCGGGCGGAGCGTCGGCGGGTGGGGCCGGCGGCGGCCAGTCGGCGGACGCGGGTTCGGTGTGGGGGTGTGGATCGGTGGCAGATGTCACCCACGCATCGTGCGAAAGCAGGGTGGGTGACTGCTGTGCCGAACCTGGCGGCCGGCTGTGAATTCGCAAAGGGCCGGGTAACGCGTCGTACAACCGTTCCCCAACCCGTACAACCTTTCATGCCTTCCTGTGAGTCAACTCAGGCATGACTCAGTCTCTTTGGACATCCCGCCGAGCCAGAGCGGTGGCCGTCGGCGTGGGCGCCGGCGTCCTCATACCCGTGCTGGCCGCCGCGACGCCCGCTGCCGCGGCCACCCCGACGGTCAGCTGTACGTCGGCCAAGGCGGGCCTCGCCGCCAAGCTGAAGAAGGACATCACCGCGGCCCTCGCGACCCGTAAGGGAACCGTCGCCGTCGGCCTCTACGACCGCACCACCAAGACCACCTGCACCCTGCGGGCGACGAGCGCCTACGACTCGGCCAGCACCGTCAAGGTGACCGTCCTCGCCACGCTGCTGTGGGACGCGAAGAAGCACAACCGCACGCTGACGACGCGGGAGTCGACGCTCGCCAAGGCCATGATCACCAAGTCGGACAACGACGCGACCTCCACCCTGTGGAAGCAGCTCGGCCTGACGAAGATCAAGGGCTTCCTGTCCGCCGCCGGCATGACCCAGACCAAGCCCGGCGCGAACAACTACTGGGGCCTGACCCAGGAGACGGTCACCGACGAGCAGAAGCTGCTCAAGCTGGTCACCGCCAAGAACACGGTGCTGAGCGACAACTCCCGTGCGTACATCCTGAAGTTGATGAACCAGGTCATCTCCAGCCAGCGCTGGGGCACCCCGTCCGGGGCCCCCTCCACGGTCACCGTCCACGTCAAGAACGGCTGGCTCCAGCGCTCCACGCACGGCTGGCGCGTGCACAGCCTGGGCACCTTCAACGGCGGCGGCCACGACTACATGATGTCCGTGCTCACCCAGGACAACAGCACGATGAGCTACGGCATCACCACGATCCAGGGTGTCGCGAAGGTGATCCACAAGGACCTCGCCTAAAGCCGGTCCCTGCCCATTCGCCCAAAGCGCCTGCTCAAGGGCATCGCTTTACTGCGCGGTCTCCCGCACGTCACCCACCCGTCCTACGGTGACGCCCATGCGCCTGAGAACCGTACTCGCGACCGCGACCGCCGGCCTGGCGGCGGCCACCTGCCTCACCGCCGCCGCCGGGCCCGCGAACGCCAGCAACTCCCGTACCGCCAACGCCCGTTCGCCGTCCGTCTCGATCGACCGCTTCTCCGACGCGCTCGACAAGACGACGTACGACGGCACCTTCGTCGGCAACTTCTCCGCGCTCGCCGTGGACAAGGACGGCTCGATCGCCGCGCTGGAGGACCGTTCCTCGCTGTTCGACCTGAACGCGAAGACGCTCCAGCCGCAGCGCGTCGTCCCGCTCGCCGACGAGAACGGCGCCGCGCTCGACTCCGAGGGCCTCGCCATCGACCGGGACGGCACGCGCCTGATCACCTCCGAGACCGAGCCGTCGATCCGCCGCTACTCCCGCGACGGCAAGATCCTCGACCGCCTCCCGGTCCCGTCCTCCCTCCTGGTCGCCCCGGCCGGGCGGGCCGTCTCCAACCAGACCTTCGAGGGCCTGACCCTGCTGCCCGGCGGTCACACGCTCCTCGCGTCGATGGAGTACCCGATCGCCGGGGACACCTCCGGCGACGTCCGCTTCCAGACCTGGAACCGGACCAAGGACGACCACTTCAAGCTCGCCGCGCAGTACGCGTACAAGCCCGACGCCACGTTCCTCGGCGTCCCCGAGGTACAGGCCCTCCCCGACGGCCGCCTCCTCGTCCTGGAACGCGGCTTCACCAGTGGCGTAGGCAACACCGTCCGCCTCTACCTGGCCGACCCCCGCCACGCGACGGACACCAGCAAGATCGACACCCTCACCGGCCAGCCCGGAGTCCACCTGATCAAGAAGACCCTCCTCGCCGACATCGCCGACTGCCCGTCCCTCGGCGCCACAGCGAAGCAGCCCCAGCCGAACCCCCTCCTCGACAACATCGAGGGCATGGTGATCACGGGGAGGGAGAAGGGCACCTACAAGGTCCTCCTGGTCAGCGACGACAACCAGAACGCGGTCCAGACGACCCGCTTCTACTATCTCCGGGTCCGCACAACCCCCGTCTTTTAGGGGCGCGGGGAACTGCGCGACCAGCCACAGCGGGCCTGCGCCCAAAAAACGACCCTCCGCGCGAAGCGCAATGTTGCGGAGGGATGAAATCCGCTTCAATCCGCGTTGGTGCCTTCCGTAAGACCAGCTGATCAGGGGCGAACGGAAGGCACCGCGTGGCAGCGAAACAGGGGGAGACACCGGGGCAGACCCAGGGCTGGGCCCGACGGCTCGCCGGATACGCCTGGCGCTACCCCAAGGACGTAGTCCTGGCCCTGGGCGCCTCCCTGGCCGGCATGGCGGTCACCGCACTCGTCCCCCTGGTCACCAAGGTGATCATCGACGACGTGATCACCGGCCACACCCGCTCCATGGCCCCCTGGGCAGCCGCCCTGATCGTCGCCGCCCTCCTCGTCTACGTCTCGACGTACATCCGCCGCTACTACGGCGGCCGCCTCGCCCTGGACGTCCAGCACGACCTCCGCACCGAGATGTACGGGACGATCACCCGCCTCGACGGCCGCCGCCAGGACGAGCTGTCCACCGGCCAGGTCGTCGGCCGCGCGACCAGCGACCTCCAGCTGATCCAGGGCCTGCTCTTCATGCTCCCGATGACCATCGGGAACGTCCTGCTCTTCGTGATCTCCCTCGCGATCATGGCCTGGCTGTCCCTGCCGCTGACCCTGATCGCCCTGGCCGTCGCCCCCGCCCTCGGCTTCATCGCCCGGCGCAGCCGCAGCAAGCTGCACCCCTCCACCTGGTACGCGCAGGCCCAGGCCGCCGCGGTGGCCGGTGTCGTCGACGGCGCCGTCAGCGGCGTACGCGTGGTGAAGGGCTTCGGCCAGGAGGACCAGGAGACCGGAAAGCTCCGCGAGGTCGGCCGCCGGCTCTACGCGGGACGCCTCCGCACGATCCGCCAGAACGCCAAGTACACCCCCGCCCTCCAGGCCGTCCCCGCCCTCGGCCAGGTCGCGATGCTCGCGCTGGGCGGCTGGCTCGCGGTGCGCGGGCACATCACGCTCGGCACGTTCGTCGCGTTCTCCACCTACCTCGCCCAACTCGTCGGCCCGGTCCGCATGTTGGCCATGGTCCTCACCGTCGGCCAGCAGGCCCGCGCCGGCACCGAACGCGTCCTCGAACTCATCGACACCGAGCCCTCGTTGACGGACGGCACCAAGCAACTCCCCGCCGACGCCCCGGCCACGGTCGAGTTCGACGACGTGTCGTTCGGCTACGACCACGAGCGCCCCGTCCTCAACGGCCTCAGCTTCGAGATCCGCCCCGGCGAGACCCTCGCGGTCGTCGGCTCCTCCGGCTCCGGAAAATCCACGGTCTCGCTCCTCCTCCCGCGCTTCTACGACGTCACCCACGGCGCGGTTCTCATCGGCGGCCACGACGTCCGCGAACTCACCCTCGACTCGCTGCGCGCCGCGATCGGCCTGGTCCCCGAGGACTCCTTCCTCTTCTCGGACACGGTCCGCAACAACATCGCCTACGGCCGCCCCGACGCGACCGACGAGCAGATCCTCACCGCCGCGCGTGCCGCCCAGGCCGACCGGTTCATCCAGGAACTCCCCGAGGGCTACGACACGACGGTCGGCGAGCACGGCCTCACCCTCTCCGGCGGCCAGCGCCAGCGCGTCGCCCTCGCCCGCGCGATCCTCACCGACCCGCGCCTGCTGGTCCTGGACGACGCGACCTCGGCGGTGGACGCGCGCGTCGAGCACGAGATCCACGAGGCGTTGAAACAGGTCATGCAGGGCCGCACCACGCTGCTCATCGCGCACCGCCGCTCCACCCTCAACCTCGCCGACCGCATCGCCGTCCTCGACGGGGGCCGCCTCGCCGACATCGGCACGCACGACGAACTCCAGGAACGCTCACCCCTCTACCGCCGCCTCCTCACCGACCCCGACGAACTCGGCGGCGTCTCACCCGGCCACGCCCTCCCCGCCGAACCGGCCGAAGACACCTCCGTACGCGACGAGTTGGACGCGGAGTTCGACGCCGAGCGCGGGGTCACGCCCCGGCTGTGGACCGGCGACCGCGAGCCCAAGGACACCGCGCTGTCCGGGATGCCCGCGACGCCCGAACTCCTCGCCCAGGTCGACGCGTTGCCCCCGGCGACCGACGTCCCCGACATCGACGAGGCGGGCGCGGTCCGCGCCGAGGACTCCTACGGCCTGCGGCGACTGCTGCGCGGTTTCGGCACCCCGCTGCTGATCAGCCTCGGCCTGGTCGCCGTGGACGCGAGCATGAGCCTGCTGCTGCCGATCATGATCCGGCACGGCATCGACCAGGGCGTGACCAAGATGGCGATCGGCGCGGTCTGGTCGGCGTCGCTGCTGGCCCTCGTCGCCGTGGCCGTCCAGTGGGTGGCACAGCGCGGCGAGACCCGCATGACCGGCCGTACCGGCGAGCGGGTCCTCTACACCCTCCGCCTCAAGATCTTCGCCCAGCTCCAGCGCCTCGGACTCGACTACTACGAGCGGGAGTTGACGGGCCGGATCATGACGAGGATGACGACGGACGTCGACGCCCTCTCGACCTTCCTCCAGACAGGGCTGGTCACGGCCTTCGTCTCGGTCGTCACCTTCTTCGGCATCATGGTCGCCCTGCTGGTGATCGACGTACAGCTGGCGCTGGTCGTGTTCGCGACCCTGCCCCCGCTGGTCATCGCGACCTTCTTCTTCCGCCGGGCCAGCGTGAAGGCGTACGAACTCGCCCGTGAGCGCGTGTCGTTGGTCAACGCGGACCTCCAGGAGTCGGTGTCCGGGCTGCGGATCGTGCAGGCGTTCCGGCGCGAGAAGGACGGCGGCCGGCGGTTCGCCGAGCGCAGCAGCAGCTACCGCGCGGCGCGTACCCGGGGCCAGTGGCTGATCTCGATCTACTTCCCCTTCGTACAGCTGCTGTCGTCGGTGGCGGCGGCGTCCGTACTGATCGCGGGTGCGGGCAGGGTGGACAACGCGACCCTGACGACAGGCGCGTTGGTCGCCTACCTCCTCTACATCGACCTGTTCTTCGCCCCGGTCCAGCAGCTCTCCCAGGTCTTCGACGGCTACCAGCAGGCCACCGTCTCCCTGGGCCGCATCCAGGAGCTGCTCCAGGAACCGACATCGACGCGAGTGGCCGACGAACCCCTCGAAGTCCTCTCCCTCCGGGGCGACATCGCCTTCGAGGACGTGCACTTCGCGTACGGCGACGACGAAGAAGCCATCGGGGGAGTGGAGTTGAGCATCCCCGCCGGCCAGACGGTCGCCTTCGTCGGCGAGACGGGCGCGGGCAAGTCGACGCTCGTGAAGCTGGTCGCCCGCTTCTACGACCCGACGGGCGGCCGGGTCACGGTCGACGGCACGGACCTCCGCGCCCTCGACATCACGTCGTACCGCCACCACCTGGGCGTCGTCCCCCAGGAGGCGTACCTCTTCCAGGGCACCGTCCGCGACGCCATCGCCTACGGCCGCCCCGACGCCACCGACGCCGAGGTCGAGGCGGCGGCCCGCGCGGTCGGCGCCCACGAGATGATCGCCACGCTCGACGGCGGCTACCTCCACGAGGTGGCCGAACGGGGCCGCAACCTCTCGGCGGGCCAACGCCAGCTGATCGCCCTGGCCCGCGCCGAACTGGTCGACCCCGACATCCTCCTCCTCGACGAGGCGACAGCCGCCCTGGACCTGGCGTCGGAAGCCCAGGTGAACCAGGCCACCGACCGCCTCGCAGGCCGCCGCACCACCCTCGTCGTGGCCCACCGCCTGACAACGGCGGCCCGCGCGGACCGGGTCGTCGTGATGGATCACGGGGCGGTCGTGGAGGACGGAACACACGACGAGCTGCTCGCGTTGGGCGGCTACTACGCCGAACTGTGGCGCACCTTCGTCGGCGCACCCGAGTCGGAGGAGCCGGTCGCCGCACCTCACTGATGGTCGCGCAACCATGCGACATACGTCTTGCGTCCGTACATCAGTACGCTGTTCGGCTGCTGTGCTGTGCGGGAGGGATGACTGTGGACATGGGTGCGCTACGACGGCGGGTGGCGTTCGGCATGGCCGTACTCAGCACGTCCGGGCTGCTCGCGCTCGCCGCCCCCGGCACCGCTCAGGCGGCCGCGGTCTGCCCGGGGCGGGAGGTGGAGACGCTGCCCTTCTCCACCGGCACCGTCCACATCTTCCGCCGGGGCGACTACATCTGCGCGTACACCGCGCCCAAGAACCCCGGCGCCAAGCGCACGATGTCGGTCAGCGTGCAGGCGCGCGGCAGCCGCCCGGTCGTCGACAAGGGCCGGTACACGCGCCGGGCCGGACCGGTCACCGTGCACGCCGGTCACCGGTGCGTCCTGGTGAAGGGCGCGGTGGGCGGCGGGTCGGTCAGCTCGGGCTGGATCCTCTGCTGAGCCGCTGGTCAGCGCCGTAAGCGCACAACCACCCCTGGTGTGACGGGAGTTGCTCCGATAGCTTCCCGTTCACAACTGCCTCACAGGGGAGACTGCATGCGCAAGGCGCTCAGATGGCTGCTGGCGCTCACCGTGCTCATAGGCACGCTGAGTACGGCCGGGGTGGCCACCGCCACCGCCGCCCAGGCCGGCCGAACCGGTCAAGTCGCGGACATCAAGGACCAGTTGCTGGCGATACCCGGCATGAGCCTGATCCAGGAGAAGCCGTACACCGGCTACCGCTACTTCGTCCTGAACTACACCCAGCCGATCGACCACCGGCACCCGTCCAAGGGCACCTTCCAGCAGCGGATCACCGTGCTGCACAAGGACGTCTCGCGCCCGACGGTCTTCTACACCAGTGGCTATAACGTCTCCACGACACCCAGCCGCAGCGAACCGACCCGGATCGCGGACGCCAACCAAGTCTCCCTGGAATACCGCTACTTCACACCGTCCCGGCCCGCCCCGGCCGACTGGTCCAAGCTCGACATCTGGCAGGCGGCCAGCGACCAGCACCGCGTCTTCAAGGCCCTCAAGCCGATCTACACCAAGAACTGGATCGCCACCGGCGGCTCCAAGGGCGGGATGACGGCCACGTACTTCGAGCGGTTCTACCCGCGTGACATGGACGGCGTCGTCGCCTACGTCGCCCCCAACGACGTGGTGAACAACGAGGATTCGGCCTACGACCGCTTCTTCACGAAGGTCGGCACCAAGGAGTGCCGCGACCGCCTGGACGCCGTGCAGCGCGAGGCGCTGGTGCGCAGGGACTCGCTGGAGCAGAAGTACGCGGCGTACGCGGCCGAGAACGGCTTCACCTTCACCACCGTCGGCAGCCTGGACAAGGCCTACGAAGCCGTCGTCCTCGACTACGTCTGGGGCTTCTGGCAGTACAGCCTGGTCTCCGACTGCGACACCATCCCCGCCGACGCGGCGACCGCCACCGACGACGAGATTTGGACCTCGGTCGACACGATCTCCGGCTTCTCCTTCTACACCGACCAGGGCCTGGACCCGTACACCCCGTACTACTACCAGGCGGGCACCCAACTCGGCGCCCCCACCATCGAGTTCCCGTACATCGAGAAGAAGTACGTCCGCTACGGCTACCAGCCGCCCCGCAACTTCGTCCCGCGCTCCATCCCGATGACGTTCCAGCCGAACGCCATGCGGGACGTGGACAGCTGGGTCCGCCACCACGCCGACCACATGCTCTTCGTCTACGGCCAGAACGACCCGTGGGGCGCCGAGCGCTTCGCCGTCGGCAAGGGCTCGAAGGACTCGTACGTCTTCACCGCGCCCGGTTTGAACCACGGCGCGAACGTCGCCGGCCTGACCGCCGACCAGAAGGCGCTGGCCACCGCCCGCATCCTGGCCTGGGCCGGCGTCCCGGCCACCACCGCGGCACAGGCGAAGCCACTGGCGTCGTACGACGCGAAGCTGGACCGGCAGGACGTGCGGCGCGAGCCGACGCTCCGGCCGTAACGCCCTTACCGCGCCCGGCCGTTGACGGTCACCCGACTACACCGGCCGGGCGCAGCCCACCGGCCGCTCGCCGCCGAGCTGGACGTACAGGGCGGTCGACGCGGGGCAACTCGCGCGCCGGAGCACGGCCTTGACCACCTTGTACTGCGGCTTCTTCGGCCCCGAGCCGTCGCACGCCGTCTCCCGGACCTGCCCGCTGCCCGAGCCGTAGACACAGTCCCCGACGATCGTGCGGGGCCCGCCCCCGCCACCCGGGTCACCGGGGTGCGGGGGTTCCAGGTTCCGCATGCAGGCGTAGCCCTTGGGTACGACACCGTCGCCGCCCGCGCCCGACGACCCCTGGGCGCTGATGTGCAGCACGAAGTCCGTGGTCGCCGGGCAGGCGGGACCGTCGCTCACGTCACCGTCGTAGCGGGCGATGACCCGAGCGGCCGCGCGCTCGCTGGTGCACGGCGCCTCGGTGAAACTCGTCGTGCCGAAGGAACTGCACTCGTCGACGGCGAGGAACACCGCGCCGTAGCCGGAGGGTCGGGTGGTCGCGGAGGGCGACGCGGCCGCCTTCTCGCCGAGCCGGCCGTCGCCCTCGCCCGATCCGGAACCCTTCGCGCCCTGGCAGCCCGTCGTCAGGGCGGCGAGCAGCACCGCGCACACCACCCCCGCGCACCATCTCTCACGCATAGATCCCCCCGACTGCCCCGCCCAGCGTGACCCGCGGCAGCGGGCGCACGCCAGACGTGCGGGGGGCTTTGGGCCAGTTGGCGGGGGTGGGGCGGGTGTGGAACGTACCCCTAGTACGACAGCCCGTGCCCTACGGGATACAGCACCTGCGCCGGATCGTCCGCGCGCTGCACCGCCACCGGGAGTCTCCCGCGCGGCCGGACCCGGCCCGCGATCACCCGTGCCGCCGCCCGGAGTTCGACGTCGGTCCAGGAGTAGGAAGCCAAGTAGGCGGTGACCGAAGGCAGTTGGGCAACATCGTAGGGGTTTCGGACGGCGACGGCCACGACCGGCTTCCCGGTGGCGAGCAGGTGCCCGACCAGAGTCTTCTGCGCATCGGCCGCCGTGACGTTGTAGGTCGCCACGACCACGGCGTCCGCCTCACGCGCCGCCGCCACGGCCTTCGCGACGGTCGCGGCGGAAGGAGCCGTACCGGTGGAGAGGGCGGTCGCCGTGAACCCCAGCTCCCCGAGGGCCGCCGCGAGTACACCGGTGGGTGGTCCCGTAGTACCGGAGGGGGAGGCCGGATCGGCGCCGACCACCAGCACCTTCCCGTGCGTACGGCGGGACAGCGGAAGGAGCCCCGCCGAGTTGACCAGCAGGGTGGTGGTCCGCTCGGCGATCCGGTCGGCGGCGGCGAGATGCGCGCCGGTACCGACCGTGCGGTCGACACCCGCCCGGCTGACGTACGCGTCCTCGAACAAACCCAGCCGCGCCTTCAGCCGCAGCACCCGCAGGATCGACTCGTCGAGCCGCGCCTCCGTCAGCTCCCCGCCCTGCACGGCCTTGAGCACGGCGTTCCAGGCGACGTCCAGGGAGGGCGGGTTGAGGAGTTGATCCGCCCCGGCCTTCAGCGCGAGCACCGGCACGCGGTCGTCGCCGTACTTCTGGCGTACGCCCTCCATCTGCAGCGAGTCGGTGACCACGACGCCGTCGTAGCCGAGTTCGCCGCGCAGGATGCCGGTGAGGATGGGGTGGGAGAGGGTGGCCGGGTCGCCGGAGTCGTCGAGGGCCGGGACCATGATGTGGGCGGTCATGATCGAGTCGATGCCCGCGCCGATGGCCGCCCGGAAGGGGACGGCGTCCAGCGCCTCCCACACTTCCCGGCTGTGCGTGATGACGGGAAACCCGAAGTGGCTGTCCACAGCGGTGTCCCCGTGCCCCGGGAAGTGCTTGGCGGTAGCGGCGACCCGGCTGCTCTGATACCCCCTCACCTCGGCGGCGACGAGGCCGGCCACCGCGTCCGGGTCGGCGCCGAAGGACCGTACGCCGATGACCGGGTTGGCCGGGTTGACGTTCACGTCGGCGTCGGGGGAGTAGTCCTGGTTGACGCCCATCGCGCGCAGCTCGGCGCCGGAGATCCGGCCGAGGGCGCGGGCGTCGGTACGGGAGCCGCCGGCGCCGATCGCCATCGCGCCCGGGAAGAGCGTCGCGGGCGCGCCGATACGGCAGACGATGCCGTGTTCCTGGTCGGTGGCGACCAGCACGGGCAGCCCCCGGGGTTGACTGAGGGACGCCTTCTGGATGCCGTTCGAGAGGTCGGCGATCTGGTGGGGGTCGCGGGTGTTGTGGGCCCAGGTGAAGTAGATGATGCCGCCGACGCGGTACTTGGCGATCATTTCGGCGGCCGTGCGCACGCCGATCTCGCTCAGGTTGGCATCGATGTCGGCCTGGTCGGGGGCGGTGGCCGAGTGGCCGTAGACCCGCATCACGAAGAGCTGGCCGACCTTCTCCGGCAACGTCATGCGGGAGATCAGCGAGCGGAGTCTCTTGTCGTCGGCGTGGGCGGTGCCGCCGACCGCGAGGGACGCGGTGACGCCCATGGTCGCGGCGAGGACGGTACGTCTGGAGGGCACGTGCGCTCCTTCCGGAGGTGTTCCACTTCGGATCATCTGATCCGCTGAAGGAAACTTCCAAGACTTCACGAATATCCGGGAAGTTTCTGCCAGTCAAGGGAACGCACAGTACCCAGCGGGGGAGCCGCCATCGGCGCAGTTGGAGGGGGGCGCGCCGATGACGGCCAGCCGCCGGCCGCGGTACGGAGGAGAGGGTTTGTCAGCTTTCGCAGCCAGCGGCGAGGCCGACGCCGTACCACGGAGACTCATCCGACGGCATGCGCCTTGGACGAAGCGGAAGCGGTCCGGGTTCCCCGTCTCGGCCCGATCGCCGGAAGTTGGTGAACCCGTGCACAACGGGACGGATGCGGTCACGCACAGGAACGCGCGGGCGAACGGCGGTCGTCCATCCCGTGGACGTCCCGGCGGGGCGGCCGACCGCCGCCCGATCATGAGGGCATGCCCGTAGTCGACATCCCCGGTTCCAAGTCCATCACCGCCCGCGCGCTGTTCCTGGCGGCCGCCGCCGACGGCGTCACCACCCTCCGGCGTCCCCTCCGCTCGGACGACACCGAGGGTTTCGCCGAGGGCCTGACCCGGCTCGGCTACCGCGTGGGCCGGACCCCGGACGCCTGGCAGATCGACGGCCGCCCACAGGGCCCGGCCGTCGCGGAGGCGGACGTGTACTGCCGGGACGGCGCGACGACGGCCCGCTTCCTGCCGACGTTGGCGGCGGCCGGGCACGGCAGCTTCCGCTTCGACGCGTCCCCGCAGATGCGCCGCCGCCCCCTCCTCCCGCTCACCCGGGCCCTGCGCGACCTGGGCGTCGACCTGCGCCACGAGGAGGCGGAGGGCCACCACCCGTTGCGCATCGAGGCGTCGGGCGTGGAGGGCGGCGAGGTGGTCCTGGACGCGGGCCAGTCCTCGCAGTACCTGACCGCGCTGCTCCTCCTCGGCCCCCTGACCAGAAAGGGCCTCCGCATCAGGGTCACGGACCTGGTCTCCGCGCCGTACGTCGAGATCACCATCGCGATGATGCGGGAGTTCGGCGTGGAGGTCCGCAAGGAGGGTGCTGCTTACGTCGTACCGCCCGGGGGCTACCGGGCCACCACCTACGGCATCGAACCGGACGCGTCCACCGCGAGCTACTTCTTCGCGGCGGCGGCCGTCACGGGCGGCGAGGTCACGGTCCCCGGCCTCGGCACGGGCGCGCTCCAGGGCGACCTGGGCTTCGTCGACGTACTGCGCCGGATGGGCGCGCAGGTGGAGACGAACGCGAAGGGCACCCGGGTACGCGGCACGGGCGAGCTGTGCGGCCTCACGGTCAATATGCGCGACATCTCCGACACCATGCCGACGCTGGCCGCGATCGCCCCCTTCGCCTCGGGCCCGGTCCGCATCGAGGACGTCGGCAACACGAGGGTGAAGGAGTGCGACCGCCTTGAGGCCTGCGCGGAGGGCCTGCGGCGGTTGGGCGTCGAGGTGGCGACGGGCCCGGACTGGATCGAGATCCGCCCGGGGACAACTCCCGTCACAGGCACGGAGATCAAGTCCTACGGCGACCACCGCATCGTCATGTCCTTCGCGGTGACCGGTCTGCGGGTGCCGGGTATTTCGTTCGACGACCCGGGGTGCGTACGGAAGACTTTCCCGGGTTTCCACGAGGCGTTCGGGGCGCTGCGGGGGCGGTTGCCGGCATGAGGGGATGAGTGTGGGATTCGGTGTGGGGTTGGGACTGAAGGCTCCGGTCCTGGCAGGCGAGTCGGTGCGTCTGGAGCCGCTCGGTCAGCGGCACGCGGCCGAGCTGGCGGTGGCGGCGGAGGAGAGCCGGGGTTCGTACGAGTTCACCTGGGTGCCGAGGGCGGACGAGGTGCCGGCCTACATCGACGCCCAGCTGGGCAGGGCGGCGACGGGTCAACTCGCGCCGTACGCCCAGGTGTTGACGACCACGGGAAAGGCGGTCGGGGTCACGGCCTACTGGGAACCCCGCTCCTGGCTGACGGACGACCGACTCGACGCCGTGGAGGTCGGGTTCACCTGGCTGGCGGGTTCGGCGCAGGGCACGGGTGTGAACGCCGAGGCCAAACTCCTGCTGTTCCGGCACGCGTTCGAGGAGTGGCGTGTCTCCCGCGTCGACCTGAAGACGGACGCCCGCAACGACCGCTCCCGCGCCGCGATCCAGAGCGTGGGCGCCCGCTTCGAGGGCGTACTGCGGAACTGGTCGCGGTCCTGGGCGCCGGGGGAGGAGGGGCGGTTGCGTGACTCGGCGATCTACTCGATCACGGCGGGGGAGTGGGGGGAGTGCCGGGTGGGGTTGGAGGCGCGGGTGCGGGCACGGTTGGCGCGGGGCAACTCGGGGGCGGACCGGTTGAGTTGATCGGGGGCCGACTGGACCGTTCGGCCGGTGATCGGAAACCATCGCCCTCATGAACTCCTACCTCATCCTCCACGGTTGGCAGAACCACCGCCCGAAGGAGCACTGGCAGCACTGGCTGGCCGACCGGCTCGGCGAACTCGGCCACCACGTCGTCTACCCCCAGCTGCCCGACCCCGACGAGCCCGACCTGGACGTGTGGCTGGGTGAACTCGCCCGCTGCCTCGATGAGTTGAACAACAGCGGCGGCGCCGAGCGAGTCGTCCTCGGACACAGCGCCTCGGCGCTGCTCTGGCTGCACGCCGTCGCCCGCGGGCAGGTCCAGGGCGGTGAGGCGGACCGCGTGCTCCTGGTCGGACCACCCTCCGGTGCCGTGGTCGCCCAGTATCCGGAGGTCGCCGGATTCGCCCCGCCCGCCGCGGAGTTCACTCTCCCCGGCAACGTCCGCCTCGTCGCCGGCGACGACGACCCGTACTGCCCGGAGAACGCCCGCGCCGCCTACGGCGACCCGTTCGGCATCCCCACCGAACTCGTCCCGGGCGGGGGCCACTTGGACCTGGTCGCCGGTTACGGCTCGTGGCCCGCGGTACTGGACTGGTGCCTGGACGGGACGACACGGCTTGTGGCCCGTCCGGTGTAGGGCTGTCTCCGGCGGCCGGTCTCCGCGAGTGGGGCGCGACGACGGTGCGGCTCACGCCTCGTCCGGTGTGACCCCGACCCCCGCCCCGGCGCGCAGCTCAGGCGTGCTCGCCCCCACGCCCGCCACCGCCAGCACGCACAGCAGCCCGCCGGTGAACAGGGCCGTCGCGCCCGAGGTCCAGCCGGCGATCAGGCCGCCGCGGAGGTTGCCGAGGTTGGGGCCCGCCTGGCCGATGATCTGTTCGGCGGCCGTGACCCGGCCGAGCAGGGCGTCCGGGGTGTGGGTCTGCACGATCGTGCTGCGGGCGACCACCGAGGTGGCGTCGGCGGCGCCCGCCAGCGCCAGCAGCGCGAGTCCCGCCCACGGGTTGGTCATCAGGCCGAAGCAGGCCAGGGCGGCGCCCCAGCCCGCCGCGCCGCAGAGCATCACCGAACCGGGGCGGGCGAGGCGGGTGACCGGGCCGGAGAGGGCCGTGGCCGTGACCCCGCCCACGGCGAGCGCGGACAGGAACAGGCCCAGTGTCCGCGGGTCGCCGCCGAAGCGCTCGGCGTTGATCAGCGGGAAGAGGCTGACCGGCATCGCCAGGACTGTGGCCGCCAGGTCGGTGATCAGCGCGCCGCGCACCACCCGGTGCCCGGCCAGGAAACGCAGGCCGTCGAACATGCCGTGCAGCCCGGGGCGTGACTTCTCGCCCTCGGGCGGCAGCGGGGGGAGGCCGAGGGCGCCGTAGAACGACGCGCCGAAGCTGAGGGTGTCCAGCAGGTAGCAGACACCGATGCCCCACCAGCCGAGCACCACGCCCGCCACGGCCGGGCCGAGCAGCATCATCGCCTGGCCGGTCACCTGGTTCAGGGCGAGACCGGCGGCCACCTAGTCCTTGGGCAGCAGCCGCGGTACGAACACGCCCGACGCGGGTGCGCCGATCGCGGCGAACGCGGACTGCGCCGCCACCAGCGCCAGCACCACGGCCACCGGTACGTGCCCGGTGAAGCCCTGCACGGCCAGCAGGAGGGAGCAGGCGGCGGACCCGGCGGTGCCCGTGAGGTAGACGCGGCGCCGGTCGGTCCGGTCGGCCCAGGCGCCCGCGAACAACCCGAAGCCGATCATCGGCAGGGCCTGCGCCACGCCGACCGCACCGGTCCACACCGTGCTGCGCGTCATGTCCCAGACCTGGTACATGACGGTGACCATGGTCATGAAGCTGCCGAGCGTGGACACCGTCCGCCCGATCAGCAGCCGCCGGAACACCGCTGACGTCCGCAACGGCCGGACGTCGATCAACGTCCGGGTGAGGCTCATGAGGGCATGACGGGGCGCGGGGCGGGTTGAGGAGGCACCGGGGGACCCTAAGCCGCGGCCCGCCGGGGCCGCCAGTTGTTTACGCGGAGTCGTTGAGGAGCCGCGCCAGGTGGTCGTGGCCGGCGGCCAGCAGTTCGGGGAGCGGTGCGGCGGCTTCGTACCACCGCTTCTCGTACTCCCAGCAGAGCCAGCCGTCCCACTCGTGCCGGGCGAGGACCTCGACGCACTCGGCGAGCGGGAGGACACCGGCCCCGAGGGGCAGCGGGGTCGTGTCGTCGGCCGACGCGATGTCCTTGACCTGCACATACCCGAGGTACGGGCCTAGCGCGGCGAGCGTCTCCGACGGCTGCTCGCCGCCGAGCCAGGTGTGCATGACGTCCCACAGCGCCCCGGCGTGGCGGTGCCCGACCGGACCGAGCACGCGGAGCGCGTCCGCGCCGGTGCGGTGCGAGTCGTGGGTCTCCAGCAGCACCCGTACGCCGAGATCGGCACCCCACTCCGCCGCCGTGCCGAGCCGTCGCGCGGCCGTGGCATCGGCCTCCCCGACGGGCTGCTCGGTACCACCACCGGGAAAGACACGGATGAAGGGCGCGCCCAAGTCCCGTGCCAGCTCCAGCAGTTCACGGATCTCCGCGAGTATGGTGTCGTCGTCACCCGGCGCCGCCACCCGCGCATACCCGGCGAGGCCCAGGACTTCGACCCCGGCCGCCTTGAACTCGGCGACCACGTCGGCCCGTTGGCCCGCGTCGATACCGGGGTGCACGGGCTCCTCGGGATGCGCGCGCAACTCGACGCCGTGGTAGCCGTGCGTGACGGCGAGGTCCAGCACGTCGGCCACGGGGAGGCCCGGGACACCGAGGGTGGAGAAGGCGAGCTTCATGCCACGGACCCTACTCGTCACCGCTCACTGTGGCTCGTGCAGGTCGAGCCGCCAGTCCTGGCCGACGAGGTCCTGCCCGAAGGATCGGTGCGGTTTCTCCGCGGTGAGGACGAACCCGTGCCGCTGGTAGATCCGGCGGGCGGCCCCGAGGATGTCGTTCGTCCACAGCACGAGGTCACGATAACCGACCCCACGCGCGAACTCGACGACAGCCGCGACGAGTTGATCCCCGATCCGCAGCCCGCGCGCGTCGGGCTCGACGAGCAGCAGCCGCAGCCGGGCGGTGCCGGGTGCGTCGTCCCGCACGCACATCACACACCCCACCGCCCGCCCGTCGAGCTCGGCGATCCACACCCGCTCCAGGTGCGGATCGTGATCCTCGGCGAAATCGGCGACGATCCGCGCGACGAGCCCTTCGTAGTCGGCGTTGAAGTCGTACTCGGCGGCGTACAGCGCCGCGTTCCGCTGCACGATCCACCCCAGATCACCGGGCCCGGGCTCCCGCAGCACGACGTCCTCCGGCCGCGGTCGCCGCTTGTCCGACGCCGACAGAATGGTCCGTACGGTGCGCAGCGCCTCGGCGAGCCGCGGCCGGTCGGCGTCCGGCACGGCCGCCAGCAGCGCTCCCACCGATTCGTCCGCCCGCTCCGCCAACAGCGCGGCGGTCTCCCGTCCCCGCACGGTGAGCGTGACCTGCCGCCGCCGCGGATCCCGCTCCGACGGCGCCCGCTCGACCAGCCCGTCCTGCTCGAACCGATTCAGGATCCGGCTCAAGTACCCGGCGTCGAGGGAGAGTTCGGCACGGAGATCGGCGGCGTCCGTACGAGGTGAGTGCGCGAGTTCGTACAGGACGCGGGACTCGGTGAGGGTGAACGGGGCGTAGAGGTGGCGGCTGTAGTCGAGGGCGCCGATGACGTTCGTATAGAAACGGTTGAAGGAACGGATGTCCTGGACGGTCATGATCGATCCCCGGTGCTCGCTCAGGGTAGTTGACTCAGTCAGAGGTATTGCGGTCCCGACCGTAGTACCGGGGAAGGCCGCGCGTCCATGGTTCAGGGCTGCGCGCCCATGGCCGACGAGGTCTCGATCTCGACAGCCGGCGCGGCCGACCGAGCAGCGGCCTAGTCCCACCAGAAGCGCCACTGATACCGCCCCACCAGCCCGTTCGCGTACTCGGGGAACGGCGTCGGCGGATCGTCCACGATGTTGTAGGCGGTGGACAGCACATGTTCCAGGGCGAGTTGCTCAGCGTGCGGGACATCGAGGGGCGGCCGGGCGACCGACACGGTCAGCGCACCGCCGAACCCCGACACGACCCGCGCCCCGAACCGCTCCTCCCAACTGCGCAGCAGCGCGCACATCAGGGGAAGCGGCGCCTCGGCCGCCCACCCCAGGATCGCCGGCACATCGGCACTACAGCGGGCGGGCACAAGGGCGAGGGAACAGGTGTGCACGAAGGGTTCAGTGCCGAGGACATCCGCTACGGTCCGCCGGGCCGCCTCCTCCGGACCGACCCCGGCACCCGTGTCCACCCCACCCGCCGCGAGCCCGGGCCAGCTCTCGAAGGGCGGCCCCGGGTCGTGCGGCCAGGGCGCGACGTACTCCCGGACTTCCTCCGGCACGCTCGCCGCCCATTCCTCGTCCGACACCGGGTTCGACCAGCGCGGCAGCCGCCGGCGCCGATACTCGGCGAAGTGCGCCGCGAGCACGGCATCGAGCCGGATAGCGTCGATCTCGCTCAGGTCCTCGGGCCGGCCATGGTCATCCGGCCAGCAGATGAACGGATACAGCCCTGTGACCTCGGCCGACTCCAGCAGCCGAGGCCACAACTCCACGAGATCGTCCGGCAGTTCGTCGGAGAACCACACCTCCACGTCTCCGCGTTGCTCGAAGCGGCCGGAGGGCAGGGGCAGTTCGGTGGGAAGCGGGAAGACCATGCCGGGACGATATGGGGAGGCACTGACAGCGGCACCGGGGGAGTGGCGGATCCAGGATCTTCAGCCGCCATCTCGTCTACGCCCCTTCCCCTCATCCACATCCCTTCCCCGCTCGTCCTCCCTCGTCACCGCCCCGCCCGTCCGACCCGCCCTGCGAGAAAGGCGTCCTCGGCCGCATAGTCGAAGTAGTCCGCGAAGTAACCGTCGTCGACGGGAGGTTGGCCGTTCCTGGCCGCTTCCACCAGCCGGTCGAGTACGGGCGCGATCGTCGTCGCGTAACTACCGGCCGGCCGGTAGCCGAGTGCCGTGGCGGCGGAGGTGTCGAGGACGACCGGATGCGCGGAGTCCCAGGGGGTGCAGCCCAGACCGACCGGTGCCGTGTCGTCCAGCAGCACCTCCTCCCACTCATGGCCCAGGTGCCCCGCGATCGTCCGGCAGATCTCCAGCACGTTGGGTGCGTCCGGATCGGCGCAGTTCAGGACGCGGGTGCCCGGCCGCTCGGCGACCGTCTCGATGAGCGCGGCGAGATTCGCGGCGGCGGTGGTGTGGGCGACCCCGGCACCTCGCCGGGCCAGCAGCAAGGCCGTACGGCCGTCCAACACCCGCTTGACGACGGCCCATTCACGCGCCGGGGACGCCCCGACCCCGTGGATCTGCGACGGCCGCAGCACGCTGATGGGCAACCCGCTCTCCAGGGCGACGAGTTCGGCGGCGACCTTGTTCGCGCCGTAGCCCTCGCGCGAGTGGTGGTCGATGTCGTCGCGCGGGGTCATGGTCGGCTGGGTCTCGGAGACCGGGCCGGAGAAGTGGGGCGGGGTCGATGAGTTGATGTGGTTGCCCGCCGCGTCGATGTAGACGGCCCGGCCGGAGATCAGCGCGGTGGAGGTCGCGTGCGCGGCCAACGGCAGCAGCGAACGGGCGTCGGCGGCGGTGAAGCAGAGGCAGTCGACGAGGAGGTCGGTTCCCTCGCCGACGGCGGCCCGCAGGGCGGTGGAGTCCGCACGGTCCACTGCCTTGAACTCGCCCCCGAGCGCGCTCAGTTCGGGCGGCATGCGAGCGGGGTCCCGGCCGGTCACGTCCACCTGCCACCCGGCGACCAGCAGACGATGCGCGGCGGCACGCCCGACCGGACCGGTTCCGCCGAGGACGAGGGCACGGGGCATGAACGGATCGTAGGCCAGTACCGGGCCGGGGTGACGTCGTAGTGCCGGAAGGTTGTAGCGGCGGGGTGCTGGTGTGGGCGCGGCGGTCAACGGCCCACACCGCGCACGGGAGTTCGCACTTCTCGGATGGCCATGGCCACGGCCACGGCCACGGACCCTGGACGGTGTGCGGGAGCCGGTGCGTCCCCGACCCCTACGGTCGCGAGGCCCCTGTCCGCGCCGCGGCGACGTCGTACTGCCAGAACGGTCGGCTGGTCCACGACCAGCGCCTTCATCGACACGTTCAGCCACACGATGGGCCGGACACTGGGCCGGACGCCGGGCACGTACCGGATCGGATCCGGGGGACAGGCCCGCGTCCTGCCGGCCCCGGCACCTCTACTTCCGCGGCGCCCCGGAAGACCCCCGCACCATCAACTCCCCCCGAACCGTGGCGATCCCACCCGGCGGCGGCTCCTCCCGCCCCATGGCGATCCGTCCCGCCCGGGCCCCGGCCTCGGACAACGGCAGCCGCACCGTCGTCAGCGAAGGCACCGCGTCCACGCTGAACGGCAGATCGTCGAACCCGGCGACCGAGACGTCGTCCGGAATCCGCCGCCCCGACTCCCGCAGTGCCGCACACGCCCCCACCGCGACGGAGTCGTTCGCCGCGACCACGGCAGTCAGCGACGGATCCCGCCGCAACAGCTCCAGCGTCGCCTCGTACCCCGACCGCCGGTCGTAGCGGCCATGAACGGTCCACCGCGGATCCTCTGCGATTCCGTGCGCGGCCAGTGCCTCCCGGTGGCCCTCCAGCCGGTGCCGCGTCGTCGTCCGTTCCTCCGGGCCCGCGATGTAGCCGAGCCGGCGATGGCCGAGGCCGATCAGGTGCTCGGTCAGTTCCCGGCCACCCCCGCGGTTGTCGAAGGTCAGCGCGAACGCCCCGGTGTCCGGCGCCGGCGGCCGCCCGCACAGCACCACCCGCGTCCCGGCCTCGCCCAGCTTCCGCAGTTTCGCCGCGACCGCCGCCGCGTGCGGCGCGTTCTCCATCGCGCCGCCGGTCAGCACGACCGCCGCCGCCCGCTGCCGTTGCAGCAGGGTCAGGTACGTCAGCTCGCGCTCCGGGGAGCCGCCCGTGTTGCACACCACCGCCAGCCGCTCCCCGCCCGCACGGCCCCCCGGCCCCCCGATCTCGCCCTGGATCGCGCTCGCCATGATCCCGAAGAAGGGGTCGGCGATGTCGTTGACCAGGATGCCGACCAGGTCGGAGGTGGCCGCGGCCAGCGCGCTCGCGGGACCGTTGAGCACGTAGTCCAGCTCGTCGACCGCCCGCAGGACCCGCTCGCGCGTGGTGGCCGCGACCGGGTAGTTGCCGTTCAGTACGCGCGACACCGTCGCGGGGGAGACCTGGGCGCGGGCCGCCACGTCCGCCAGGGTCACCGTCATGTTGTTCGTCCTCCGGTCGCGCATCGTGTCGTACGCCGTTGTACATAGGCTGCTCAAAGGAAGCCCCCGTCCGAGCAGACGATAAGGCCATCCATCCCCGCCGTTCGCCCCCTCGAACAACTCGACCCCATCACGGTCTTGTACAGACCAGTGGGCAAAGGCTAGCTTCTGCATATATAGAAAGCGCTTGCTGCAATCGGGACATGCGCTGAGACATGCGCTGAGACATGCGGTGAGACGCATGCGGACGAAGGGAAACACGTGACACGCAAGACGGTGCGTATCGCCATGAACGGCGTGACCGGGCGCATGGGCTACCGACAGCACCTCGTCCGCTCGATCCTCGCACTGCGCGAGCAGGGTGGTCTAGACCTCGGCGACGGTACGGTGCTGTGGCCGGAACCGATCCTCGTCGGCCGCCGCGAGCACGCGCTGAAGGCGCTTGCCGAGCAGCACGGGCTGGACCCGGAGAACGTCTCCACGGACGTCGACGCGGTCCTCGCCGACCCGACCGTCGAGATCTACTTCGACGCCCAGGTCACCTCGGCCCGCGAGGAGGCGCTCAAGAAGGCGATCGCGGCCGGGAAGCACATCTACACCGAGAAGCCGACGGCCACCGACTTCGAGGGTGCGCTGGAGCTGGCCCGCCTCGCCGAGGCCGCCGGCATCAAGCACGGCGTCGTCCAGGACAAGCTGTTCCTGCCGGGCCTGCTGAAGCTCAAGCGGCTCATCGACGGCGGCTTCTTCGGCCGGATCCTGTCCGTCCGGGGCGAGTTCGGCTACTGGGTCTTCGAGGGCGACTGGCAGAGTGCCCAGCGCCCGTCGTGGAACTACCGCTCGGAGGACGGCGGCGGCATCGTCGTCGACATGTTCCCGCACTGGGAGTACGTCCTCCACGAGCTGTTCGGCCGCGTGAAGTCCGTCCAGGCCATCGCGACGACCCACATCCCGCAGCGCTGGGACGAGAACGGCAAGCCCTACGACGCCACCGCCGACGACGCCGCCTACGGCATCTTCGAACTCGACAGCGGCGCCATCGCCCAGATCAACTCCTCCTGGGCCGTCCGCGTCAATCGCGACGAACTCGTCGAGTTCCAGGTCGACGGCACCGAGGGCTCGGCGGTCGCGGGCCTGCGCAACTGCCGAGCCCAGCACCGCAGTTCCACCCCCAAGCCGGTCTGGAACCCGGACCTCCCCGCCACCGAGGTCTTCCGCGACCAGTGGCAGGAAGTCCCCGACAACACCGACTTCGACAACGGCTTCAAGGCGCAGTGGGAGCTGTTCCTCCGCCACGTCTACGCCGACGCCCCCTACCACTGGGACCTCCTGGCCGGCGCCCGCGGTGTCCAGCTCGCCGAGCTGGGCCTGAAGTCGTCCGCCGAGGGCCGCCGTTTCGACGTACCGGAGATCACCCTGTGACCATCCAACTCCCGGACTCCAAGGGCGGGTTGCGAGCCTACGAACCCCGGCCCGAACCCCTCGCCGTGGCCTCCGGCACCCCCTTCACCTCTCGTACGGTGTTCTCGGCGGCGCACGTCGTCGCCGATCCCTTCGCCGACACGAGCCCCGACTCGCCCGCCGCCGTCGACTGGGACGCCACCCTCGCCTTCCGCCGCCACCTGTGGTCGCACGGGCTCGGTGTCGCCGAGGCGATGGACACCGCCCAGCGCGGCATGGGCCTGGACTGGGCGGGCGCGGCCGAGCTGATCCGCCGCAGTGCCGCCGAGGCCAAGGCGGTCGGCGGCCGGATCGCCTGCGGCGTCGGCACCGACCAGCTCACCGACCCGAAGTCCCTGGCCGACGTACAGGCCGCGTACGAGGAGCAGTTGGCGCTCGTGGAGGCGTCGGGCGCGCAGGCCATCCTGATGGCGTCCCGCGCGCTCGCGGCCGTGGCGAAGGGCCCCGAGGACTACCTGGAGGTCTACGGCTACCTGCTCCGCCAGGCGTCCGAACCGGTCGTCCTGCACTGGCTGGGCCCGATGTTCGACCCGGCGCTGGAGGGTTACTGGGGTTCGCCGGACCTCGACGCGGCCACCGGCACGTTCCTCGAAGTCATCGCCGCGCACCCCGACAAGGTCGACGGCATCAAGGTGTCGCTCCTGGAGGCTCAGCGGGAGATCGACATCCGGCGCCGGCTGCCGCAGGGCGTGCGCTGCTACACCGGCGACGACTTCAACTACCCCGAGCTGATCGCGGGCGACGACCAGGGCTTCAGCCACGCCCTGCTCGGCATCTTCGACCCGCTCGGCCCGCTGGCGGCGGAGGCGGTCCGCGTCCTGGACACCGGGAACACGGCCGGATTCCGTGAACTCCTCGACCCCACCGTCGAGTTGTCCCGCCACCTGTTCCAGACGCCGACCCGCTTCTACAAGACGGGCGTGGTGTTCCTGGCCTGGCTCGCGGGCCACCAATCACACTTCACGATGGTCGGCGGCCTCCAGTCGGCCCGCTCCCTCCCGCACTTCGCCCGCGCCTACGAACTCGCCGACGGCCTGGGCCTGTTCCCCGACCCGAAGCTGGCGGAGGAACGGATGAAGAACCTGCTCGCCCTGTACGGAGTGACCCAGTGAGTAATCCCGAGTTGGCGCGCTTCTCCATCAACCAGATGACGGTCAAGCAACTGTCGATGCCCGAACTGGTCGACGCCTGCCTGGAGTTGGGCGTCCCCGGCGTCGGCCTCTGGCGCGAGCCCGTCCAGTCGTACGGCGTGGAGGAGACCGCGAAGCTGGTCCGCGGCGCGGGGCTCACGGTGACAACGTTGTGCAGGGGCGGCTTCCTCACGGCGATCGACCCGGACGAGCGCGCCCGCGCCCTCGACGACAACCGCCGGGCCGTGGACGAGGCCGCCACCCTGGGCACGGACACCCTGGTCCTGGTGTCCGGTGGTCTCCCCGCCGGTTCCAAGGACCTGCACGGCGCGCGGGAGCGGATCGCCGACGCGCTGGGGGAGCTGGGGCCCTACGCCGAGGAGCGGGGCGTGCGGCTGGCCATCGAGCCGCTGCACCCCATGTTCGCCTCCGACCGCTGCGTGGTCTCGACGCTCACCCAGGCCCTCGACCTCGCCGAGCGCTTCCCCGCCCAGCAGGTCGGCGTCACGGTCGACACGTACCACATCTGGTGGGACGACCGGGCGCCCGAGCAGATCGCCCGGGCGGGCGCGGGCGGCCGTATCCACACCTTCCAACTCGCCGACTGGACCACCCCGTTGCCCGAGGGCGTGCTCAACGGCCGCGGGCAGATCGGGGACGGCGCGATCGACATGCGGGAGTGGCTGTCGTACGTCGAGGCGGCGGGCTACACCGGTTCCATCGAGGTCGAGCTGTTCAACGACGGCCTGTGGGCGCGGGACGGACGCGAGGTGCTGGCGGAGACGGCGGCGCGGTTCGTGGAGCACGTGATCCGGTAGGCGGAATGTGAGAGTCACCTTCACACAGCTCGTTTTTATAAATGCAGATCAGGGTCCGTGCGGTGCGCGTCATTCCTGTGACCAGCCTGTCGATTTAGGTTTTTCGGAGCTTTTCGGAACCGTATCTCCCCAGGTCATGTCTGTAGGATCGTGCTCGCCGCGGGGCCGGGAGAAAGCCCGGAAACGCGGTCTTCCGGGCTTTCTCTTGTATGAGAGAAGCCTGAGAGGTGCATAAGAGAAGTAATTCGAGAAACAAAACAAGGAGTTATCTGTGAACGTGCGTATCGCCGCCGTCTCCGTCGTCTCCGCGGCCCTCGTCGCCGTCGGCGCCACCTCCGCCGTCGCCGCGCCCGCCCCGGCGCCCGCGACCATCACCCTCAAGGCCAACCACGCCGCCGTGAAGCTCGGCGACGTGGTGACCTTCACCGGCAAGACCACCGGTCTGAAGGAAGGCAGCAAGGTCACGCTGCAGGTCAAGACCGGTGCGACGTGGAAGTCGCTGCCGGTGACCGCCAAGGTCAACCACAGCGCCTACAAGCTGACCGACAAGTTCCAGAAGAAGGGCGTCCAGGTCCTGCGCGTCAAGGACGGCGCCGCTGTGTCCAAGGGTGTCTCGGTCACCGTCCGCTGACGTCGACCGCCCCGCGCTGACACACCCCTGAGCCCTGCCCCACCCCGTTCGATCCGGGGTGGGGCAGGAGGTCAGGAGTATGCCGTACCGGCCGTCCAATACCCGCACCGCACGGGTTACTTCTTCTTTGCCGCCCGCTTCGTGAGCACCGCGAGCACGGCCGGGATCAGCATCTCGACGACCCGCGCGACGGTCGCCGGCGGCAGCCCCGTCTTCTTGGCCACCGCGTTCGCCACCGGCCTGGCCGCCTTCGCCAGCACCCCGGCCATGAGCCCGCCGGTCGCGAAACCGCCCAGCGTGGCCACGCCCTGGAGCGGAGCCTCCGGAGGCGTCTCGATCGTCGGGGGCTCCGCGGCCGCCGCCTCGCCGGACAGCGCCGAGGCCGTCGTCCCCACGACCTCCCTCGCGCCCGCCTCGTCCGTCCCCAGCAGGCCCGCGATCTCCTGGACCTTGGCGTCGCCCAGCTCGTCGAGGATGTCGTCGTGGAAGGTCGTAGCAGAGTCTTCGGTCATGCCGAAACGCTACGTCTGACCCGTTTCGTCGGCACCCGGAAGCCGTCTTGAAGATTTCTCAAGACGGCGTACAACCCTTCCCGCAGTCCGCCGGTCTTACTTGGCATCAGGACTCTTGGAGGGGGATCTGGGGGGATCGCGGGGGTTCTGATGCTGGAGGGGAAAACCCGAGGGGGCCTGGTCGACGGACTGGGCCTCCTCGAATTTATGGTCTCTAGAAGAACACCCCGCACCGCAGCAGCACGTTCGCGTACGGCCGTGCCTCGCCCGTGCGTACGATCAGCCGCGCGTCCGCCGACAGTTCCTTGAGCCGCTCGTGGGAGACGAGGTCCAGGCCGTCGGGGAAGCGGGCGTCGAGCAGGGCCGTGGCCGCTCGATTCGCGCCGCGCACCTCGCTCGCCGCCGTGGCGCCCTCCACCACCAGCTCGGCCAGCAGCCCGTCCAGCACTTCCTCGAACGACGGCACCCCGGCGCGGAACGCCAGGTCCACCACCCGGGGACCCTGGGGGATCGGCATCCCGGCGTCGCACACCAGCACCCCGTCGCCGTGCCCCAACTCGGCCAGCGCGCCGGAGAGATGACGGTTGAGAATCCCTGCCTTCTTCACAGTGCGGCGACCTCGTCCGCAGTGGGGAAGGAGTCCTGGGCACCCTTCTTGGTGACGGCCACCGCCCCGACCCTGGCCGCGTACTCCGCGGCCTCGGCCAACGACAGCCCCGCACCCAGCTTCCAGGCCAGCGCCGCGGTGAACGCGTCGCCCGCGCCCGTCGTGTCCACGGCGTCCACCTTCACGGACGGCACCCGCGTGACCCCGTCCTTGGACGCCACCAGAGCACCCTCCGCGCCCAGCGTCACGACCACCGAACGCGGCCCCTTCGCCAGCAGGATCCGCGCCCAGTCCTCGGGCCGCTCGCTCACACACGCGTCCCCGAGGATCACCTTCGCCTCGTGCTCGTTGACGATCAACGGGTCGCAGGCGGCGAGGACTTCGGCCGGGAGGGGCCGGGGCGGCGACGGGTTCAGCACGAAGCGGCTGCCGTCCGCGAGATTCCGTACGACTTCCACGACCGTCTCCAGCGGGATCTCCAGCTGTACGGAGACCACCCGGGCGGCCTGGAAGAGGCACCCGGCGGCCTGGATGTCCACGGGGAACAGCTTTCCGTTGGCGCCGGGCGACACCACGATGCTGTTGTCGCCGGACGGGTCGACCGTGATCAGCGCGACCCCGGTCGGCGCGCCGCTGACCAGGACGCCCACTGTGTCGACCCCGGCGGCCCGCTGCGAGTCGAGCAGCAGCCGGCCGTGCGCGTCGTCGCCGACCCGGGCCAGCAGGACCGTACGGGCTCCCAGCCGGGCGGCGGCGACCGCCTGGTTGGCGCCCTTGCCGCCGGGGTGGACGGTCAGGTCGGAACCGAGGACCGTCTCGCCGGCGCCCGGCCGCCGCTCGACGCCGATCACGAGGTCGGCGTTGGCCGATCCCACGACCAGGAGGTCGTAGTCGTACATCAATTGACTCCCCACGGTGGTGACTTGGAGTGGTGGACCGGTCCTCGTCAGCCGGTGAACCCAGCCACATTCTCCTTGGTGACGACCTTGACCGGCACCTTGACCGTCGACTCGACCTTCTTGCCCTGAGCCGCGCGCAGCGCGTTGTCCACGGCAATCCTGCCGAGTTGGCTGGGCTGTTGCGCCACGGACGCGTACAGCGTGCCCTGCTTGACGGCGGTCAGGCCGTCCGGCGTGCCGTCGAAGCCGACGACCGAGACCGACTTGCCGGCCTTGGAGCCGAGCGCCTTGATCGCGCCGAGGGCCATCTCGTCGTTGGCGGCGATGACGCCCTGGACGTCGGGGTGGGCCTGGAGCAGGTTCGACATCACGTCGAGGCCCTTGGTGCGGTCGAAGTCGGCCGGCTGCTGGGCGACGACCTGGATGCCGGGGTAGGCCTTCAGTCCCTTGGCGAAGCCCTCCGCCCGCTCGCGCGCCGCCGACGTGCCCGCCTGGCCCTGGAGGATGACGATCTTGCCGGTGCCGCCCAGCTTCTCGGCGACGGTCTTGGCGGCGAGTTCACCGCCCACGACGTTGTCGGAGGCGACGAGCGTGTCCACGGCCGCTTTGTTGACGCCCCGGTCGACGGCGATGACCGGGATCTTCGCCTTGTCGGCGGCCTTCACGGAGTTGCTCGCCGCGTCCGAGTCCACCGGGTTGACGATGATCGCGCCGTAGTCGGAACTGGTGAAGTTCTGGAGCTGGTTGGCCTGCTGGGAGGCGTCGTTCTGCGCGTCCGTGACGGTCAGGTCCAGGCCCAGCTTCTTCGCCTCGGCCTGCGCGCCCGACCGGATCTGCACGAAGAACGGGTTGTTGAGCGTGGAGAGCGACAGACCGAGCTTGGGCTTCGACGTCGTGGAGGAGTCGTTGTGCAGGAAGGAGGTGGCACCGACGATCGCGATGGTGACGACGGCCGCGAGCGCGTACGTGGTCGCCTGCTTGCCCTTGCTGCCACCGCCACCGCCCGCACCGGAGGCGGGAGTTGCGCCCGCCTTGCGGCGCACGGTGTCCAGCAGGACCGCCAGCGCGATCACGACGCCGATGACGACCTGCTGCCAAAAGGCGGACACGGAAAGGAGGTTGAGGCCGTTGCGCAGCACCGCGAGGATCAGCGCGCCGATGAGCGTGCCGGACGCCTTGCCGGTGCCGCCCGCGAGGGAGGCGCCGCCGATGACGACCGCGGCGATCGCGTCCAGCTCGTAACCGTCGGCGGCCTGCGGCTGCGCGGAGGAGAGCCGGGAGGCGAGGACGATGCCCGCGGCGGCGGCGAAGACACCGGACAGGGCGTAGATCGCGAGCTTCTGCTTGGAGACGCGCAGCCCCGAGAGGCGTGCGGCCTCTTCGTTGCCGCCGATCGCGTACATGGACCGGCCGATGTAGGTCCGCCCGAGGATGAAGGCCGCGATGAGCCCCATCACGATCATCACCAGGACCGGCACCGGCAGCCAGCCGCCGAGCGTGTCACCGAGGTGCGAGACCGAGTCCGGGAAGGCGATCGGGGAGCCCTGCGAGATCACCAGCGACAGCCCGCGCGCCACGGACAGCATCGCCAACGTCGCGATGAACGGCGGCAGTTTGCCGTAGGCGATGAGGAAACCGTTGACCAGGCCGGCGGCGATGCCGGTGGCGATCGCGAGGACGACGGCGAGGAAGACCGGGACGCCGTGCTGCGTGGCGCTCCAGGCCAGCACGGTGGCCGAGAGGGCCGCGACCGAACCGACCGACAGGTCGATGCCCGCCGAGACGATCACGAAGGTGACGCCGAAGGCGAGGATGGCGGTCACGGCCGCCTGGACACCGACGTTGAGGAGATTGTCGGTGGTCAGGAAGTCGCCGGACAGCGCCGACATGGCGATGACCAGGACGATGAGCGCGGTCAACGCCCCGTTGTCCAGGAGCAGTCGGCGGATCCCCGAGGCGCCACTCGCGCCCGGCGTGCTCTTGAGCGTGTCAGTGGCCACGGTGGCCCTCCACAGCGGTAGTTGCTTGAGCGGTAGTCGCTTCGGTTGATGTGCCGGGTGTGCTGACGGCGAGTGCCATCACGGAGTCCTGCGTGGCCTGTTCGGCGGAGAGTTCGCCCGCGATGCGCCCCTGGGCCATGACCAGCACCCGGTCGCTCATGCCGAGAACTTCGGGCAGATCACTGGAGATCATGAGGACGGCGGCACCACCGGCGGTGAGCTGATTGATCAGCTGATAGATCTCGACCTTGGCGCCGACATCGATGCCGCGCGTCGGCTCGTCGAGGATCAGCACCTTGGTGTCGGCGAGCAGCCACTTGCCGATGACGACCTTCTGCTGGTTGCCGCCGGACAACGTCCGTACCTGCTGGCCGAGTCCGGCCATCCGTACGCCCAGCTGCTTGGCGATCCGCGCGGCGGCCGCGCGCTGCCCCTTGAGGTCGACGAGCCCGCCGTGGGTCGCGGCCCGCATGGTGACGAGCCCGAGGTTCTCCTGCACGGACTGGTCGAGCACGAGCCCCTGGCCCTTGCGGTCCTCGGGCACGAGCCCGATCCCGGCAGCCATGGCCGCGTTGACGTCATGCTTGGGGACGAGTCCACCGGAGGCGGTGACGGCCCCCTGGTCGTACGGGTCGGCCCCGAAGACAGCCCGTACGACTTCGGTACGACCGGCCCCGACGAGCCCGGCGATGCCGACGACCTCACCGGCCCGCACCTCGAAGCTGATGTCGTGGAAGACCCCGTCCCGGGTGAGCCCCTCGACGGAGAGCAACGCGGCGCCGGCGTCCGGCCGTTCACGCGGATACTGCTGCTCGATCGACCGCCCCACCATGAGCCGTACGAGCTCGTCCTCCGGGGTGGAGGCAGGCACCTGCCCAACGGACCGCCCGTCCCGAATGACGGTGACCCGGTCCCCGAGGGCGGCGATCTCCTCAAGATGATGGGTGATGAAGACGATCCCGACCCCGTCCGCGCGCAGTTGACGCACGATCGCGAACAGCTTCTCGACCTCTTCCGAGGTGAGCACGGCGGTCGGCTCGTCCATGATCAGCACGCGCGCGTTGAGGCTGAGCGCCTTCGCGATCTCGACCATCTGGAGCCGAGCGATACCGAGTTCACGCACCCGAGCGCGCGGCGAGACGTTCACACCCACCCGCTCCAGCAGGACGGCGGCATCGGCCTCCATCCGCTTCCGGTCGATCATCCCGAGCCGACGCGGCTGCCGCCCCAGAAAGATGTTCTCGGCGACCGTCAGATCGGGAACGAGGTTGAACTCCTGGTAGATGGTGGCGATCCCGAGCCGCGCGGAGTCCTGCGCACTGTGGATGCGCACCTCCTCGCCGGCGGCCAGGATGCGGCCGCCGTCGGGGCGGTAGGCCCCGGAGAGCATCTTGATGAGGGTGCTCTTGCCCGCGCCGTTCTCACCGAGCAGCACATGGACCTCACCCCGGCGCAGATCGAAGTCGACGCCGTCCAGCGCGACGACACCGGGGAAGGTCTTGCGGATGCCCTCGATGCGCAGCAACTCGTCCTGGTTGCTCACGACTGGCTCCTTCGAACAGGTTGAACCGGGGCGGTTCCAACAGTGGGTTGCGCGGAGTCCGGCTCACCGCACGAGCGGCGCACGACGAGCCGGGCAGGGAGGGTGACGGACTGCGGAGCCCGCCCCTCGATCCGGTCGACGAGCGCGCGAACGGCGGCCCGGCCGAGGTCACCGGTCGGCTGAGCGATCGCGGTGATCGGCGGATCGGTGTGCACGAACCACCGGATGTCGTCGAACGCGGCCAGCGCGAGATCCTCCGGAACCCGCAGCCCACGCGCGCGTACGGCGTCCAGGGCACCCAGGGCCATCAGGTTGTCGGCGGCGAACACGACCTCGGGCGGCTCGGCCAGATCGAGAAACCCTTCGGTCACCCGCCGCCCGCTCTCGGCCTGGAAGTCGCCCTGCCCGATGTAGACGTCGGGGAGGGGAATCCCGTACTCGGCCAGCGCGTCCCGGAAGGCCGCGACGCGCTCACTGCCGGTGGTGGTGGCGGCGGGGCCGCCGATGATGGCGAGCCTGCGATGCCCGAGCCCGTGCAGATGCGCGACGAGATCCCGGATCGCGGCCCGCCCGTCGGCCCGCACGACGGGCACGTCCAGGCCCGGGATCCACCGGTCCACGAACACCATCGGGGTCCCCGCGCGCGCGGCGTCCAGCATCCCGGGGGAGCCGCCGTCGGTGGGGGACACGAGCAGTCCGTCGATACGACGGTCCAGCAGCGTCCGCACATGGTGGTCCTGCAGCTCCGGCCGCTCGTCGGCGTTGCCGATGATGACGCTGTACCCGAGGGCGCGGGCTTCTTCCTCGACGGAACGGGCCAGCTCGGTGAAGTACGGGTTGAGCACGTCGCTGATGACCAGCCCGAGGGTGCGGGTCTGATCGGTACGCAGCGAACGGGCGACGGCGTTAGGGCGATAACCCAGCGCCTCTACGGCGGCCAGCACGCGGGCACGCGCGTCGTCACTGACCGACGGATGGTCATTCAGCACCCGCGACACCGTGGCCACGGAAACCCCGGCCCCGGCGGCGACGTCCTTGATGCTCGCCATCGCCGTTCCACCTCCTTGTGGAATCGATTACATGGAGGATTGGAATCGATTACACGGGAGTAAACAAGACCCTGAGACCGGATCGTGATGGTCCGTGCCTGAACCGGTGACCCGGTTCGCTATCTGGCCGGCGGGACGGGCCCGCCCGGGGAAGGGCTGTCACCGGCGGGCGCGAAGGCCCCGGTTCCGGGGATGGCGGCGTCCTGTGCGCGGATACGCGCCAGTTCCCCGTGCAGCCGGTGGAGTTCCTCGGCGCGTTGCTCGGGCGGGAGAACGGCGACTCCGTCCACGCGGTCGACGAGCCCAAGGAGGCCGGCCCGCATGCTGCGGTGCCAGCGCCAGCGCGTACCGAAGTCCATCGCCCGGAGGAAGGCGATCAGGAACGTGGCCAGGCCGGTGGCGCTGCGGGTCCAGGTCGAGTAACCGCCGGGCAGGACCGTGGCGACCGTGGTCGCGGCCATGGCGAGCCCAGTGCCCACGTTGTGCCACGTGGAGTCGATCCAGGCGCCCCGGGCATGAGGCTTGGCCGCGCGCTCCGCCGTCCTTCGCAGCGCGGCGGCAGCCTCGCGCAGCTCCGTCTCGCTCGTCTCGCTCACCTTGGATCGGCCCCCTCCGCTCGGTGATCGATCAATGATCCAAGGCATACTCCGGCTGGGGAAGACCGTGAACCCATTGGGCTCGCTCCGGCCGACGGACCCGGTCCGGTTTCTGTCCGCTCCTGGCCTCTGTCGGTCATGCATCGGTCACGTGATCAGCCCCTGTAGGGGCCGGTCAGGGACCTTCTTTCCGTGACTTGTGCTTACGGTTCTGTGCGACTTCGTGACTGGAGCGGGGCCGCCCTTGTGGCGGGTGTGTAACCGTCCGTAGCTTGCTGACCACGAGGACCGGAAGGGGTCTCGGCGGACGAACTGCGGATGCCTCGTGAACTCCGCTGCCGAGCGTCTGGAGTCAGGGTCTGACGTCTCGCTCGGCTTCTATCTCGAACGCCCCTCGTATCTGTCCCTGTCCCTGGTGACGTGCTCCCCGAACCGTTCGAAGCCCGAACTGCCCTGCCCTGTCCGGTAGTTCCGGCGGAACATCACCTCAAGCCGCAGCGAGCTCGCACCACACGAGCTTCCCCCGGCTGCCGTTCCGGGAAAGCGGCTGCCAGCCCCACTGATCGCAGGCCCGGACCAGCGCGAGGCCGCGGCCGTCCTCCGCGTCGCCGAGTTCCTCCAACGGCCGTGGCGGCTCCGGCGGTTCGGGATCGGCATCCCAGGCCCCGAGCCGCAGTACTCCCGCCGCCCAGTTCACGCGCAGGGCGGCGGGCCCCTTCGCGTGCAGTACGGCGTTGGCGATCAGCTCCGTCGCGAGAAGCTCGGCGGTGTCGGCCAGCCGGATCAGACCGTGCACGGTGAGGATCAGGCGCAGGGTGCGGCGGCTGACTGTGACGGCACGAAGGTCGTTTGGGATGTAGAGGCAGTACTCCCAGGGCACGGGTGGGTTTTCGGGCATGCGTCAACTCCGTTTCGGTGGTGGGGATTTCGGAGGACTACGGGGTGGCGCGGGCGGTGGCTTGCCGCAGCCGTCCTGGCAGGACGGAGTGGTGCGCTTCCGGTGTCCCGGGATTGCCGCAGCGTGTGCGTCGCGTCACCGACGGTAGACCTAGCATTTTAAGTTTCGCAAGCCGGTCGCGTAATCTGACCCCTGAACGAGTCGCGCCCACCGGCGCGTTGGGAGGGGTAGTCGTGGCACTGAGGCGCGAGCCAACGGCACGTCAGATGCGCCTGGCGATCGAGTTGCGCAGACTCCGCGACGCGGCAGGTCTCGCGGCCCGCGAAGGGGCGGCACTGCTTGGAGTGAGCTCCGCGCAGATCAGTCAGATCGAGGCGGCCCTAGCCGGCGTCAGTGAAAAGCGGCTGCGCCGTTTGGCGGCCAACTATGTAGCCACGGATGAGGAGTTCATCGACGCCCTGGTCGCGATGGCGACCGACAGGACACGCGGCTGGTGGGAGGAGTACCGAGGTTCGCTGCCCACACCGTTCCTCGACCTCGCCGAGTTGGAACATCACGCCTGCTACCGATGGGACGTGGACTTCCTGCACATCCCGGGACTTCTGCAGACCGAGGACTACGCCCGAGCCCTCTTCTCCTACGTGAACCCGGAGTTCCCGAAGAGCGAGGTGGAGAGCTGGGTGGAACACCGGATGAAGCGCAGAGTCATCATCGAGCGCCCCAATCCGATCCCGTACGAGACGTTGATCCACGAGGCGGCCCTGCGCATCCGGGTCGGTGACCAGATCGCGGCGCGGGCCCAACTCACCCGTGTCCTGGAACTCTCCGAAGCCGAACACGTCACCGTGCGCGTCATCCCCTTCGATCTGAACGGTTTCGGCGGGGCCGGAAGTGCCATGGTGTACGCGGGCGGCGCCGTCCCACAGTTGGACACCGTGGTACGCGACGGCCCCAACGGCCCCGTTTTCATTGACTCCGAGGCCCAGCTCAACCGCTACCGAACCCTCTTCCGTAGGGTGGAGGCGGTGTCCCTCGAACCCCAGCGTTCGCGTGACTTCATCCACAGGCTGGCGAAGGAGCTGTGACCGCATGATCACCCCTGACAATTGGCAGAAGTCGTCGTATTCCGGGGGCGGCCAGGGTGATGCCTGCGTGGAGATTGCCCGTCGCCACCTGCACATAGCCGTCAGGGACTCCAAGGTCCCGAACCACGCCACCCTCACAGTCACCGCCCCCGCCTTCACCGCCTTCGTCGAAGCCCTGAAGCCGCAACCCCGCCGCTGATCTTCCCGTCAGCGGCCCGCCCGCTTCCACGCGCTGATGAATTCCTTGTACAGGAAGCGCTGGAACGGCTGTGCCCCCACGAACGTGAACTGCTTGCCCAGCGTCCGTGCTCCGAACCACAGCCCACTGACGGCCGGGACGCCCGTCGCCACCTGCGTGACGGATGCCACGGAGTTGACCAACTCCTGCTCTACGGCGGACATTTCGGCCCTGCGCAGGCCCAGCCGATCGAGGAGCTGGTGCTTCACTCCTTCGATGTCTCGGGCGAGCCGTAACTGGTCCTCGTCGGTGACGCAGCGTTCGACGGCGTGACGAAGGTCTGCGGCTCGCTCGCGGTACTCGTGTATGCGCTGGACGATGAGGGCGATCCAGCGTCTGTCGTCGAGTCGACCGGTCTCGCCGGGCTCCCACAGCCTGCCGCCCAGCAGGGGCAGTTCGAGTTCGAGAAGGCGTAGCCGATGGGCGTCGCCCTGGCGGGCCGCGCGGCTGAGGGTGTCGTGGATGCCGCGTACCGCCTGGATGATGTCGAGCACGGCGGCGTCGCCCGCGCCGTCGAGTGTGAGATCGAATGTCAGGGAGAAGTCCCTGCGGAGAGGATGCGACTGGTAGGTGATCTCGGCTGCTTCTGCCCGGGCTTGGTACTTCATGCCTCTGGCCAGTGTGGCCATGAGGTACTTCCCCTGGCCGGGCGCCGTGATGTCACGCAGCGGTCCGGCGAGGATGACTGCCGCAGCGCGGGCCCAGTCCCCGAAGCCGTCCTCCTCCACCCCGTCGCGGGTGGGTATGCGGTCGGAGTGATGACCACTGCTGTTGCGGACCTTCTGTTCCTGGAACGCGCTCCAGTCCCGCAGCCGGCCGGACAGCGAAGTCTGTGATCCGGCGCTGGTGCGGTCGATCGTGAACGCCTGCTCGACGAAGCGCGCCATGCTGGTGATGCCGTGCACGCTCTGGAGGTCGAGAAGCGCGGCGTCCACCAGGTCCGCTGTGCGTCGCTGCTGGCCGGTGTCGGCCTGCAGGGCATGGGTCAGACCGGTCCGCATGAGTTCACGCAGGAGCAGCGGACGTTCTCCGAAGTCCTCCGGGCCTGGGGTCGGCAGGATCGGGTGGGCCACGTGGACCCGGGACATGAAGATGAGTGACTGCACGATCTCCACGAAGCACTGCCTTGCGAAGGGATCGGCGGGCTGCTCGGCCCTGTTCTGGGCCAGCAGGAAATCCTCCGCGCTGATGAAGGACGTGACGTCCAACAGGACGTCGGTGTTCCGCTGTGTCATCGACCGGCCGCTTCGCGTCGTCAGTGGGGTGTGCCTAGGAACCAGGAGATGACATCCGGCCGCCCCATGACCGTCGAGGCGAAGACCGGCTCGGCCTGGCTGAAGAAGGACGGGGTGAGGGGGAGCGGTTCGCCGTCCTCGGCACAGTGACGCAGGCCCGCCGCCGTGCCGAGGCAGAGGCCCGCGATCCCGTCCCACACCTTCTGCCTGCGCCGCCAGAACAGTTCGAACGGGGGCAGCGAGGGGGCCGTTCGACCACTGAGGTCGATAGCCGCGCGGACCATGTCGAGCGTCTGGGACGTCGTACGGGTCTTCAGCAGGAAGCCCGTTTCCTCGGCCGCTCGGTCGAAGTCCCGAGGAGGGGCCCCGGCACTGCGAGTGGCGGAGAGCCATCGGTCCTCGCGGGGATCGGAGGGAGGCTCGACAGTGGCGCCGTCGAGAGTGAGACGGCGCCCACGCGCGTCCCCGGTCACGACCAGAGGCGTGCCGCCCGAACCGAGTTCCGGTGCGAGGACGAAGGCGGACACCGGCTGCCAGTCCTCCAGCAGACAGACCACCGAACAGAACTCGACCCGTTTCTCCTGGACGAACTCCGCCGTTCCGTCGATGGGATCGATCACCCACACCCGGCCGCCGGCACGCGCCACCTCTTCCCGAGGTCCCTGCCGCTCGTCCTCCTCGGCGATGATCGCGGCGTCGGGTTCCGTGGCCCGGATCGCGTCGACGATGATCCGCTGCACCGCGACGTCCGCCTCCGTGAGGAGAGTGGTGTCCGCCTTGACCTCGACAGGAAGATCAGCGAGGTGGCTGCGGTAAGTGGTGAAGACCGGAAGCAACCGCTCGGTGAGCTCGTCCCACAGCGGGGCGACGGACATCAAGAACCCTCCAGCGGCTCGGACAGACGGCTGAGCGCCCCTGGACTCCAAGGGCGCTACGGCAACCTTGGCATAGCGGCACCAGCCCTGGAAGACGGCAGGATGCCGAGGTACCGGAAGAAGCCCCACCCCCACTGTCACACCCGCCCGGTACCGTCGACCCATGTCCAACCAGGCGGCAAAACCGGGGACCCCCACCGGCGAGCGACACCTCGCCGTCCTCGAAGGTGTCCTGGAGCGGATCACCTACGCCAACGAGGAGAACGGCTACACGGTCGCCCGCGTAGACACAGGTCGAGGCGGCGGAGACCTCCTCACCGTCGTAGGCGCGCTGCTAGGCGCCCAGGCCGGCGAATCCCTCCGCATGGAAGGCCGCTGGGGCTCGCATCCCCAATACGGCAAGCAGTTCACCGTGGAGAACTACACAACTCTCCTCCCCGCCACCATCCAGGGCATCCGCCGCTACCTCGGCTCAGGCCTCGTCAAAGGCATCGGCCCCGTCTTCGCCGACCGCATCACCCAGCACTTCGGCCTGGACACCCTGCAGATCATCGAGGACGAGCCCAAGCGCCTCATCGAGGTTCCCGGGCTCGGCCCCAAACGCACCAAGAAGATCGCCGAGGCCTGGGAGGAGCAGAAGGCGATCAAGGAGGTCATGCTCTTCCTCCAGACCGTCGAGGTGTCCACGTCGATCGCGGTGCGCATCTACAAGAAGTACGGCGACGCGTCGATCTCGATAGTGAAGAACCAGCCGTACCGCCTCGCCTCCGACGTCTGGGGCATCGGCTTCCTCACCGCCGACAGGATCGCCCAGTCCGTCGGGATTCCCCATGACAGTCCGGAGCGCGTCAAGGCGGGGCTGCAGTACGCCCTCTCCCAGGCCACCGACCAGGGCAACTGCTACCTCCCCGAAGAGCGCCTGATCGCCGACGCGGTCAAACTCCTCCAGGTCGACACCGGCCTCGTCATCGAGTGCCTGGCCGAACTCGCCCTCCCGGACGAGGAGTCGGGCGACCCCGGTGTCGTACGCGAAAAAGTCCCCGGTCCCGACGGCAGCCCCGACCCCGTCACCGCCGTCTACCTCGTCCCCTTCCACCGCGCCGAACTCTCCCTCGCCGCCCAGCTCCGCCGCCTCCTGCACGCGGACGCGGACCGCATGCCCGGGTTCCACGACGTGGCCTGGGACAAGGCGCTGGCCTGGCTCAAGAGCCGTACGGGCGTAGAACTCGCGCCCGAACAAGAGGCCGCCGTCAAGCTCGCCCTCACGAAAAGGGTCGCCGTCCTCACCGGCGGCCCCGGCTGCGGCAAATCCTTCACGGTCCGCTCCATCGTCGAGCTGGCCCGCGCCAAGAAGGCCAAGGTCGTCCTCGCCGCCCCCACCGGCCGTGCCGCCAAACGCCTGGCCGAACTCACCGGCGCCGAAGCCTCAACCGTCCACCGCCTCCTGGAACTCAAGCCCGGCGGCGACGCGGCCTACGACAAGGACCGCCCGCTGGACGCCGACCTGGTCGTGGTCGACGAGGCCTCCATGCTCGACCTCCTCCTCGCCAACAAACTCGTCAAAGCCGTGCCCCCAGGGGCCCACATCCTCTTCGTGGGAGACGTGGACCAGCTCCCCAGCGTCGGCGCCGGCGAGGTGCTGCGCGACCTGCTGGCCGACGGCGGTCCGATCCCCGCCGTGCGCCTCACGCGCGTGTTCCGCCAGGCCCAGCAGTCGGGCGTGGTGACGAACGCGCACCGGATCAACTCCGGCCAACACCCGGTCACCGACGGCATGAAGGACTTCTTCCTCTTCGTCGAGGACGACACGGAGGAGGCGGGCCGGCTCACCGTGGACGTGGCGGCCCGGCGGATTCCGGCCAAGTTCGGGCTCGACCCGCGCCGGGACGTGCAGGTACTCGCGCCCATGCACCGGGGACCGGCGGGCGCGGGCAACCTCAACGGCCTGCTCCAACAGGCGATCACGCCCGGCCGCCCCGACGTCCCCGAGAAGCGGTTCGGCGGCCGGGTCTTCCGCGTCGGCGACAAGGTCACCCAGATCCGCAACAACTACGAGAAGGGCGAGAACGGCGTCTTCAACGGCACGGTCGGCGTCGTCACCTCACTCGACCCGGTGGACCAGCGCCTCACGGTGCTGACGGACGAGGACGAGGAGGTTCCGTACGAATTCGATGAACTGGACGAGCTGGCGCACGCGTACGCGGTGACCATCCACCGCTCCCAGGGCAGCGAGTACCCGGCCGTCGTGATCCCGGTCACCACGAGCGCGTGGACCATGCTTCAGCGGAACCTGTTGTATACGGCCGTCACCCGGGCCAAACAGCTGGTTGTGCTGGTCGGATCGCGCAAGGCGATCGGCCAGGCCGTGCGCACGGTGTCGGCGGGCCGACGGTGTACGGCACTGGATTTCAGGCTGGCCGAGGGACGGGTCTCGGGCTGAGTTCGGCTGCGAAGCGTCATTGGTGAACGGGCTGTCCGCCCTGGGTGGTTGGCTCAGGGGGTCCGTGAGGCGACAAGGGCGGCAAGCCGACGACGAGTGCCCCGGCGTCGCAGCGCGGCGAAAGCGGAGAGTTCACTGCGCATGGCCAACAGACACAGGTCCCATTCCTCATCGCTGTCGTACGGGTAGTACGCCGAGCCGGGGAACTCCTCGTCCCTGCTGATGACGGGAGCCTTCCAGGCATTCGAGCGATAAGGGCCGACCTGCTTCCTCGTGCGCCGTTGCAGGACCTTGTACGACTCGGCGACTACCGGTGAATCCAGGCAGAGCACCGCCTCGTAGTAGCGGCGCCGGGCGGCACTGGCACTCAACGACTCGGAAATACGGGCGCGTGTGGCTGCGTCGGGCCCTTCCCTGCGCCGGATCAGATACGGGGTCTGCTCGTACTCGCGGATTGCCTCCAGCGCGGAGGCGAAGACCTCAGCCCGGCGCTCTCGCCGTTTCTGGTGCTGCGTGATCCAGTACCCGACAAGGGCGATCAGGGCAGCGACAAGTCCGGTCAAAAAAGGGGTCACTTCGGAGATCTTCATGGGCGCCCCATCGCTCTGTGTGAGTGCGATTCCCTCGTGGCCTGTACGAGCCGCATACTGGGCAGACTGCCATTCTGGGGCGAACATCAAACGCGTCGATGGAGATCGTTTGTCAGCCATGGGTGAGAGCCCGATAGCCTGTCGTCCCGCCTGGCCGTTCGACGTGCTCGAGGAATACGGTCTGCCGTGCGACGAGGAAGTCCGCTCCGCGACCGCCGCACGAATAGCCCCCGTCCCGCTGGAGGCGTTGCTGGATCCGGCGACCGCCGCGGACTCGGTCGGAACAGCCTGGAAGGCGGTGCTGGACCACAAGCGGCTGAAGCTGGAACCGGCCGACCTGGCAGTCCTCCTCCTCGTGCACCGTGCTCTCGAGATCCACCCTGATCGAGCGGATGTCTCACTGCGGGCCGCCTTCGCGAAGTTCTCACGGGACAAGACCTGGTTCGAGGTCCATTTCCGGCTCGCCGGAACCCTCTACCGGATGGCCATGGACAAGCTCAACGAAGGTCCCCAGGAGGAGGGGTACGAGGTGGCGCGCCGGATCTTCCGGGCGGTGCTGACCGAGGGCGAGGTGATCGAGGGAGCGCTGCCCCTGGTTCCTTTCCCCGCCGCCAAACTGAAGATATTTCACGGAATTCGTGGCGTCGCGAGCCTGATTCTGGCGCGAAGGGACGCCGACGCACTCAATCGCCTGGAATACGCGGACAACCAGTTGGCGCTGTCACAGAAGTACGACGACACGACAGCCGAGCATTTCCGCTACCACCTCGAAGTGAAGGTGCGCCGCTTCGACCTGCTGCTGAGCCGGGGGCGCACCGGCCCCTCACCTGTGAGATCGGGCGACGAGAACCTGGCGACAGCGCTCGCAGCCGAACTGCTCGGCGAGGCGGAGGACCTGCTCGACCTCGCCGCCGATCTGGAACACCAGGCCAGGGAACTGGCCGTTGCCGAAGGGGATGTGGCCTTCCGGTGGGGTGTCCATCTGCTCGGCACCGCTGACCGGAGCGGCGCCCTCGGCGAGTTCGAGCGCAGCGTCACCGCCTATGAAACGGCCTTGGAACGGCCCGCCACCACCCGGGCCTGCCCCGACCCGGTTCTTGCCCTGCTTCGGGGCCAGGCACGGTTCCGGGTCCATGTGGGCCGGCAGGTGACGGCGACCGAGGACGCGCCTGCCGAGAGCTGCCTGGACGAAGCGATCGACGACCTCGCCACCGGCGCGGGCGTCATCGACTCCGCCTCCTACCCGTACGTGCTGCTGTACCGGGCCCGCAACCGGCTGTGGACCACGGACGTCGACAGAGCGCTCGAGGACGTCGAGGACGCCCTCACCTATCTCCGTGCGGTCGGCTGGCTGACCGGTGACACCTTGACCGCGCCGCAGCCGGTCCGCCCACTGGTCACGAGGATGCTGCGCCTGGCGCGCGTCCACGAGGACGAGGCCGCCCTGCGCCGCGCCTCCGCGGCCGGCGACTGGGACACGGTCGAGCCCCTTCTGGACCGCCTCGCCGCAGTCGAGGACGAACTCGTGCACAGCGGCGCGCTGGCCCACGCGGCCCGTCTGCTGTGTTCCGCGCGGGGGCGCCCCGCAGCCGCCTCCCGGCTGATGGCCGTCAGCGTCGCGCTGGAGCGGCAACTGTCACGACTGCGCAGACCTGCCCGGCTGTCGTTCGTCGCCAGCCATGCCGCGACGCTTGCCGTGCTCTCCTTCGGCGACTCGACCGACCTCGACGAGGTGCAGCGGGTCCACGAGCTCTACCAGACCGCCCTGTCGTACGTCACCGACCCCGGCCCCGAGTTGCAGCACCACGCCGGCGTCGCCGCGTTCACCCTTGCCAAGGCGCTCCAGGGCGGGGACGAGCGGGACCGCGAGCAGGCGGTACAACTGCTGCGGGACGCGCTGGCGTTGTTCGTCCGAACCCTCGGTGACGACACCACCGCCGAACTGGCCGACGCGGAGGAGGCCGTCGGCGAGATGACCGAGGCGGCCACCGCTGGATCGGCTGTCCGGGCCGCGCCGCGGGCCGTGGCGCCCACGCCCGCTCTCGCCCTCGCCGGAGAGGACGTCGGCCTTGACGTGGGTGGCGGCCTGGACGCCGACGACCTCGCCATCGATGATCTCGACGATGGCCTCGACAGCACTCTGGACGGAGACTCCGGGTTCGACCGTGGCCTGGACACCGAGGCCGAAGCGGTGCTCGACTCCCTTGGGGAGTCGTCCCGACCCTTGGGAACTGGTGCCGCCGAAGAGCCGGCTGCCACCGGCGCGCGGCAGATCCACCTCGACTGGCTCGCGCGGGCTCCTGAACTACCTCTCGACCCCCGGCGTGCCGGTCTGGAGAGCCGGATCGGCGAGTGCCACATGCGGCTGCACGGCATCACGGGAACCGATGACCACGCCGACCTGGCGCTCGACCACTTCGCCCGCAGCAGGCGTCGCGGCAACGACAGCCCGAACCTGCTCGGCCTCGTCGGCGACGTGTACTACCGCAAGGGCCGCGACCGCCGGAACGCGACGGACCTCCGCCTGGCCGTCGAGCTCAAGTCGGCCGCACGCGAGCTGGGTTCCCTCAGCCGGGAGAACTGGTCGGTGTCGTGCGCGGCGCATCAGATGCTCTTCACGCTGAGCCGCGCCGAGCAGGACCTCGGCCATGCGATCGCGTGCGCCGACGAGGCGACCCGACTGACCCCCGACTGGCCCTGGCCCCTCTTCCAGCTCGCCGAACTGGCCTCGCTGCCGCAGCCCGACCGCGACCGTGCCGCACGGTGGCTCGACGAGCCGGGCATGTCCGAGACACGTCGGCTGGCCCTCGCCGGAGAACGCGCCGAACTGCTCCGCCGGGCCGCCGAACTCGTCGTCCGCGATGAGGAGTTCACCCGCTTCGGGATGGGCGGCCGGATCACCGACGCCGTCTACGTCCTCGACGATCCGCACCGCCTGCTGAGCAGGGCCGTCGTCATCAAGGAACGCCTCCGCCAGTGGGCCGACACGGAGCGCGAGCTGCTCACCGGCTTCGCAGGCTGGACCTCCGCACAGGACCAGGCGTGGATCAGGGTGCCGGAGGTGATCGCGACCGTACCCCTGCCGCCTACCCGGGTCAGCGGCACACGGGAGGTCGCCCTGGTCCTCCAGCGAGTGTCCGGCCGCCCCGTCAGCGCGCTCGTCGCCGACCGGGTGGCGGTCGGATCCGTGGAGACACACCACGACATGGTGGCCGTTGCTGAACCGGTCCTGCACGCCTTGGCGTCCTTCCACCACTGGCGGGGCCCCGGTCCGGCAGCCGACGGGAGTGAGGTCCAACGGCGTCTGCACCACCGCATGCGCGACGACCTGCACGCGCTCAGCCGTGCGGTCCAGCCGCAGGACCTGGCCGCTCTCTGGGACGGTGTGGCAGGCCTCCCTCTGGTGGGCCAGCGCGACGCCCATGCCGACAACTGGCTGATCCCGGCAGCCCCGGGGCGACCCCGATGGGTCGCCCCGATCGACCTGGAAGGGCTGGCCTGGCTTCCTCTGCTGTTCGAAGTGGCCCAGTTCATCGAGGACTTCGCCCTGCTCCCGGTCGACGAGCGGCACTTCGTCACATGCCGGAACCTCGCGACCCGTTATCTCGACCTGCTTCCGGACACCGTGTGCCCACCGTCCCTGCGCACCGATGCCGATCTGGTGCGGCGTGGCTTCGAGACGTTCGCGCTCGCCAGAGCGGCGTTCGTGCTCAACCACCTCGACGCCCCGCACCGTGCGAGCGCGGGCATGTCCACCGGCGGCCGCCGCCTCAAACGAGCCCGCCGAGTTCACTGCGAGGAGCTCTTCGCCCAGCTGGCCGACAGCGACATCACCGAGGTGGCGACCGTGGCGGCACAGGCCGCACGATCACGGTGAGCCTCGGCCACGGCAGCGGGACGGCAGGGCGGTCGACACAGGCCGGGGCTCCCATGTTTACCCGCCCGGGGGCTGGGGGTGGTGCAGACACAGCCGTAACGGTCCGGTGTCCCGTCCTCCTTCCCGCTTCCTGCGGTACACGAATCCCAACGCGTCCACGCCGAGCGGCTCGATCTCACGGCGGACCGCGGAGCGAAGAACGGCCCGCACGGCGGACTCCTCGTGCAGGGGGCGGAATCCGCAGCCCAGGACCAGTCGCAGGCCGTGAGGAGTATTCCGCCCGACCTCGACGAACTGGGCCGGCAGCTGCCGCAGGCCGAGACGGGCCAGCCGGAACCCGATGCCGTACCCGCGATACTCGGGGACCGTGCCGCAGGCCCCCCATTTCCCGTCGGCTCTGATGTGCGAGCAGCCGACCAGCCGTCCGCCGCTGCGCGCCCAGACCAGGATGCCCGGATGGTCAACCATTCTGCGGACGTGTGTGTCCCGAGGGTGACTCAGCCGCCCGTACGCGGACATCAGAATGTCCGCCGCCTCCGCCGCGACATCGGGCAGGAGCCGCAGCTCCCGCGCCTCGTGGAAACCGACTTCGAGCTGCGGCCCCCGTACTCGCCCGAACTCCGTACCCGACGCGTCCGAGAAGAACGCAGCCGCCCGCTCCCACGCGGCATGCCCGAGAGGGACGGGTTCCTCGACGAGGATCGAGGCAGGCATCACGCGGTGCAATGCTTCGGCGTTGTCACGGGCCCCGGTACGGTCGTCCGCGTCGGTGAGCAGCAGGGTGGGCACCCTCAGTGCCGAGAGCTCGTCGGCGGACGGGGCCGCGAACCTACCCAGCGCTCCCGCCTTCAAGGACGCTGTCACGGGTGCCAAGATGACCATCGCGGCGAGGGGCGGCGGGCGGTTCGGGTGCTGACGCAGCCAGGCGGCCGACGCGCCCAGCAGCACTCGGACGCCCGTGCTGCGTGCGAAGGCATATGTGTCCGCGCGTTCGTCGAACAAAGTTGTCGCCGCCGCGGTGGCGGCCAGGAGGGACCGCGGCTGAGGGCCGAGCACACCCGGATCAGGGCACAGGAACGTCATGCCGTTCGCCTCGCAGGCCTTCTCAAGAACTTCTGCCTCCTCGGAGGCGGACCCCGTCGGATCACCGCGGAGATACATCAGCTTGGGGGCGTGCGTGGGGTTCTTCAACGCCGTTTTCCCTCTCGTCCTGCGCCCCGTCCGGCCTGCGTCCCGGAAGCGGCGGCAGCCGCGCGCGACCGTTGCACGGATAGGCTTTCCGCCTGTCGACGGCCCGACCTCGCGGCACAACATCCCGGCCGACAACCTTCGTTCGTTGGCCGAACACGGTGGGAAAATGATCGATCAAATGAGTCACAAAGGTCACACGGGGCTTTCGGAACCAAGGCCGAACGGGGCAGGATGAGCAGGTTGGCGGCACTGAGTGCCGCCGATAGGCCCAATGGTCGACCCCGAGTGCACTCTCCTGCGCCAAATGGGGGATGGTAGAGACAGTCAGGGCAACCTCGAAAAAGAGGCACAACGTCGGTGAGGGATGACGTGAGCGACAACTCTGTAGTACTGCGGTACGGCGACGGCGAGTACACCTACCCGGTGATCGACAGCACCGTCGGCGACAAGGGCTTCGACATCGGGAAGCTCCGCGCCCAGACCGGTCTGGTGACGCTGGACAGCGGTTACGGGAACACCGCCGCCTATAAATCCGCCATCACCTACCTCGACGGTGAGCAGGGCATCCTCCGGTACCGCGGCTACCCGATCGAGCAGCTGGCCGAGCGCTCCACCTTCGTGGAGGTCGCCTACCTGCTCATCAACGGCGAGCTGCCTACCGTCGACGAGCTCACCGTGTTCAAGAACGACATCACGCAGCACACCCTGCTGCACGAGGACGTCAAGAACTTCTACAAGGGCTTCCCGCGCGACGCCCACCCGATGGCGATGCTGTCGTCGGTCGTCTCGGCGCTGTCCACCTTCTACCAGGACAGCCACAACCCGTTCGACGAGAAGCAGCGCAACCTCTCCACGATCCGGCTGCTCGCCAAGCTCCCGACGATCGCGGCGTACGCATACAAGAAGTCGATCGGCCATCCGTTCGTCTACCCGCGCAACGACCTCGGCTACGTCGAGAACTTCCTGCGGATGACCTTCTCGGTCCCGGCGCAGGAGTACGACCTCGACCCGGTCGTCGTCTCCGCGCTCGACAAGCTGCTGATTCTGCACGCTGACCACGAGCAGAACTGCTCCACGTCCACGGTCCGTCTCGTCGGCTCCTCGCAGGCCAACATGTTCGCCTCGATCTCGGCCGGGATCAACGCGCTGTGGGGCCCGCTGCACGGCGGCGCCAACCAGTCCGTCCTGGAGATGCTGGAAGGCATCCAGGCTAACGGCGGCGATGTCGACTCCTTCATCCGCAAGGTGAAGAACAAGGAGGACGGCGTCCGCCTGATGGGCTTCGGCCACCGGGTGTACAAGTCCTTCGACCCGCGCGCGAAGATCATCAAGGCGGCGGCGCACGACGTCCTGTCGGCCCTCGGCAAGTCCGACGAGCTGCTGGACATCGCGCTCAAGCTCGAAGAGCACGCGCTGTCGGACGACTACTTCGTCTCGCGCAACCTCTACCCGAACGTCGACTTCTACACCGGCTTGATCTACCGGGCGATGGGCTTCCCGACCGAGATGTTCACGGTCCTGTTCGCCCTGGGGCGCCTCCCGGGCTGGATCGCCCAGTGGCACGAGATGATCAAGGAGCCCGGCTCCCGTATCGGCCGCCCGCGCCAGATCTACACGGGTGTTGTCGAGCGCGACTTCGTGCCGGTCGAGGGTCGCTAGACGCTCCGCTGGGCCCGCCGGTTTTTGTCTGCAGGCCCGGTGGGGGCTGGTCGCGCAGTTCCCCGCGCCCCTAAAAGCAGCAGCCCGGCGTCCCTAAGGGAAGGGCGCCGCAGCGCAGCAACAACTCCGGAGCACTGCACCACTGCAATACTCCGGACCATGGCAAGACCGCGCCCCTTCAACTCCCTCGCCCAACGCGGCGAGTGAGCCGAAGGGGCGCGTCGGTGTCGAGAGGTCGAGCGCGCGGAGGCCCGAAGGGTCGAGCACGGTCGGCCTCTCGACACCGACTTTGGCGCCCCGGAGGCGAACCGAGCCTTAAAAAAGAGGGGAGAAGGCGCCCTGCCGACGGTCCCCCCACGGGCCGGCGTACAGGGCGCCTTCCCATGTCCCGGTGCGGATTCCCCCCACGGGATCCGGCCGGGCGTCTTAGAGAACCAGCGCCTGAATCGCTGTACTGCGTACTGCCGAAGCTCGATGAAGCTGAGCTTCGTTGAGTAGAACGAGCAAAACTCCTCGTACTACTGGGTGGAGCCAGTGATGTGTGCGATCTGCCGGGACATCGCACGTCGGGAGGGCCGCTCAAAGCTCCCCGTTGTACGTGCCCCGGCAACGCATCTCTGAGGAAGTCCCCCAAGACATCCTCAGATGCCAGTTCGCGCCCCCCAAGACGCTTGCTGACATCGTCAACTTAGACCTTCGAACCCCTTCGATGGTTACGTTCACATCACTGTGATCTGCGTCTCTTGCATATGTCCGTTAGATGCGCAAGAGCCCCGATGTCGTGGTCGGGACCCCAGCGTAAGGATGATGCGCGAGCCTTGTGAAGAGCTTATGTGAGGCCGTCGTCCGTCTCTAGGGGGACTCTTACTTCGACTTCCCGTAACTCCCGGTAACTTTGCGGAACTTCAGCGAAATGTCCGAAGTCGCAGGCTGTTGGAGACCACGAACACCGACGAGAAGGCCATCGCGGCCCCCGCAATCATGGGATTCAGCATCCCCGCGGCGGCGAGCGGGAGCGCCGCCACGTTGTATCCAAAAGCCCACACGAGATTGCCCTTGATCGTGCTGAGCGTCCGCCGGGACAGCCGGATCGCGTCCGCGGCCACCCGCAGGTCCCCGCGCACCAGCGTCAGATCGCTCGCCTCGATCGCCGCGTCCGTCCCGGTGCCCATCGCGAGCCCGAGATCGGCGGTGGCGAGCGCGGCGGCGTCGTTCACACCGTCGCCGACCATGGCGACGCTCCGCCCCTCGCCCTGCAGCCGTCGTACGACGGCGACCTTGTCCTCGGGCAGCACCTCGGCGATGACATCCCCGGGGGCGATCCCGACGGCGGCGGCCACGGCTTCCGCGACCGCGCGGTTGTCGCCGGTCAGCAGCACCGGAGTGAGCCCGAGCGCGCGCAGCTCCCGTACGGCCTCGGCGCTCGTCTCCTTGATCGCGTCAGCGACCGCGACGATCCCGCGCGCCTCTCCGCCCCAACCGACCACCACGGCCGTACGTCCGCCGCTCTCGGCCTCGGACCTGGCGCGGGCCAACTCCTCCGGGAGATCGTCGTAGAGGCGCCCCACGGCCACGTCACGGCCCTCCACGCGGCCGCGTACGCCGCGCCCGGGCACGTTCTCGAAGTGCTCGGCGGACGGCAGCGGTCCGACCCGCTCCTCCGCGCCCGCCGCGACGGCCCGCGCGACGGGGTGCTCGGAGGCGTGCTCCAGGGCGCCCGCGAGCCGCAGCAACTCCCGCTCGTCGGTGCCTTCGGCGACGTAGACCTCCTGGAGGGTCATGCGGCCGGTGGTGATCGTGCCGGTCTTGTCGAGGACGACCGTGTCGACGCGGCGGGTGGACTCCAGGACCTCGGGGCCCTTGATCAGGATGCCGAGCTGGGCGCCGCGGCCGGTGCCGACCATGAGGGCGGTCGGGGTGGCCAGGCCCAGCGCGCACGGACAGGCGATGATCAGCACGGCGACGGCCGCGGTGAACGCGGCAGCCACGTCGCCGGTGGCTCCGAGCCACACCCCGAACGTGCCGAGCGCGATCAGCAGCACCACCGGCACGAAGATCCCGGCGATCCGGTCCGCGAGCCGCTGCACCTCGGCCTTGCCGTTCTGCGCGTCCTCCACCAGCCGTGCCATGCGGGCGAGTTGGGTGTCCGACCCGACACGGCTCGCCGCTACGACGAGTCGCCCGCCGGCGTTCACGGTCGCGCCGGTGACGGTGTCACCCGGTGCCACGTCCACCGGCACCGACTCGCCGGTCAGCATCGACGCGTCGACCGCCGATGCGCCCTCGACGACGGTGCCGTCGGTCGCGATCTTCTCCCCGGGCCGTACGACGAAACGGTCGCCGACCGCCAACTCGGCCACGGGCAGCCGTACTTCACGGCCGTCCCGCAGTACGGCGACGTCCTTGGCGCCCAGTTGCATGAGCGCGCGCAGGGCCGCGCCCGCACGGCGCTTGGAGCGGGCCTCCAGGTAGCGGCCCAGGAGGATCAACGCGACGACTCCGGCGGCCACTTCGAGGTAGATCGTCGAGGCGCCGTCCGTGCGCGAGACGGTGAGGCGGAACTCGTCGTGCATGCCTGCCATGCCCGCGTCGCCGAAGAACAGCGCCCACAGCGACCAGCCGAACGCGGCGAGCGTGCCGACCGAGACGAGGGTGTCCATGGTGGCGGCGCCGTGCCGTGCGTTGGTGAACGCGGCCTTGTGGAACGGGAGTCCGCCCCAGACGACGACGGGTGCGGCGAGGGTGAGCGCGAGCCACTGCCAGTTGTCGAACTGGAGGGCCGGGATCATCGAGAGCAGCACGACGGGTGCGGCGAGAAGGGCGGAGACGGTCAACCGCTCGCGCAGGGAGGCGAGTTCGGGATCCGGGGCGTCCTCAGGGGCCTCCGGCTCCGGCTCCGGCGGCGCGGGTTCCTCGGCGGTGTACCCGGTCTTCACCACGGTCGCGATGAGGTCGGCGACCTGGATGCCCGCCGGATAGCTGACCTTCGCCTTCTCGGTCGCGTAGTTGACTGTGGCGCTGACGCCGTCCATGCGGTTGAGCTTCTTCTCGACGCGGGCCGCGCAGGAGGCGCAGGTCATCCCGCCGATGAGCAATTCGACCTCGGCGGCGGCCGATTCGGGGGCCGCGCCTATGGGTGTCTCTGCGCTGGTGGGTGTCGCTGTGGTGGTGCTGGTCATGTCCGGACTCCAGACATCGGACCGGACCGTGCGGAGGCAGTATCAGCTGGTCGGCACGGCCCGCTCGGAAAGCAGAATCGTCGTGCGGGTGTTGCTCGGGCTGATGCCGGTCAGACCTGGCCGACGAGCTCGAAGCCCGCCTCGTCGACCGCCGCGCGGACGGTCTCGTCGTCGAGCGGGGCGGCGGAGACGACGGTGACCTCGCCGGTCGACGCGACGGCCTTCACCGAGGTGACGCCGGGCAGCCCGGAGATCTCGCCGGAGACGGAACCCTCGCAGTGTCCGCAGCTCATCCCGCTCACCTTGTAGACGGTGGTGACGGAACCCTGGGTGTCGGTCTGGGCGGTCATGTCGTTCTCCTCGTGGAGGCGTGCGGGGTCGGAGTGGCCCACGGTGGCTCACTCTGTCCCCAGACTATACCCCTAGGGGGTATTTCTCCAAGAGGGGTCGCGCCGGGCCAGCGACCGTACCCAGGCGATGCCGAGCAGGGCGACGAGCACCATCCCGCCCACCGAGAACATCGTGAACAGATGCTCCTGTTGGTCGGTCGGACTCGGGATGTACCCCTGGGCGAACAGCTGCTTGTCCAGGCCGGTACTCGACAGCCGGGCCACCAGCCAGATGGCGATGCCGTGCGTCGAGTCCCACAGGGCGTGCAGCAAGGAGACGCCGAGATACGTGCCGACGACCGGGGCGGTGAACCGGAAGCGCCCGTTCAACTGCCGGTACGTGAGCAGGACGCCACCCGCGATCGCCGTCCACAGGCCGTGCCCGAAGGGCGCGAGGACGCCGCGCAGGATCTCGGTCTCCAGGAGCGCCCGCAGATCGATGCCCTTGGTGGAGACGGCCGCGTTGAACGCGTACCCGGCGCTCTCCAGGGCCGCGAAGCCGAAGCCGACCGTCGCGCCGAGTACCAGCCCGGCGCGCATCCCGTGCAGCCGGGGCTGCCGGCGCAGCACGAACACCAGTGCCCCGAGCTTGACGGCCTCCTCGATGAGGCCGACGCCGACGAACATCCACAAGGAGGGGTGCAGCAGGTAGTACTCCATCACCGAGGCGCCCAGCACCCCGAGCGTGCCACCGGTCAGGAAGCAGCCGAGGATCACGCTGACGCCCAGGTCCCGCCCGTGCCGTTCGTACGCCCACAGGACGAAGGTCACCGGCACCAGGAAGCTGCCGAGCAGGATCAGCGTCGGCAACAGGGTGGTGTTCTTCGTCGTGTACGTGACCAGCGCGGTCAGCACCCACAGCGCCAGCCCGCCGCCCAGACAGTGCTTCCACAGGCCGGTACGGATCTGGGGGTACGTCGGCGGTGGCTGCTGCGGCCCGGGGATACGGGCCCGGGGCGCACCGGGCGGCGGAGAGTAGGTCACGGCAAATCCCCTCGTACTCCTACAGGGCAGATTTACCGGCACTTTATGGTAGATACGCCTCATGTCGCAGTCCGGGACGCTCATCCTGATCATGGCCATCGCCGTACTGGCACCCCTGCTGGCCTACGCGATCGGCCGCCGGCTCCCGGTCCCGCTGGTCATCTTCGAGATCCTGCTGGGCATCCTCGTCGGTCCCGACGTACTCGGCTGGGCGGGCGACGGACAGGTGATCGATACGCTCTCCGACCTCGGTCTGACGATGCTGATCTTCCTCGCCGGGTACGAGATCGAGTTCGACAAGATCCGGGGGGACACGCTCAAACGGTCGGTACGTGCGTGGCTGATCTCTTTGGCCGTGGGCCTGGCCCTGGCCACCCTCCTCTCCGGCTGGTCCAAGGGTGTCTACATCGGTACGGCCCTCACCAGCACCGCCCTCGGCACGGTCCTGCCGGTGCTGCGCGACGCGGGTGACCTGCACTCGCGCTTCGGCTCCGTGATGCTGGCGGTCGGCGCGGTGGGCGAGTTCGGGCCGGTCATCGCGATGGCGCTGCTGCTGAGCGGCCGGGCGCCCGGCCGCTCGACGGCGGTGCTCGCCGTGTTCGCCCTGCTCACGGCCGCGGCTGTGTGGTGGGCGATGCGCCCGCGTCCGCCGTGGTTCTCCCGGGTCATCGCCAAGACCCTGCACAGCAGCGGCCAGTTCGCCGTACGGCTGGTGGTGCTCCTCCTGGCCGTCATGCTGGGCGTCTCCGGGGCCCTCGGCCTCGACACCCTTCTCGGCGCCTTCGCCGCGGGCCTGATCACCCGCCTGGTGCTGCATGGTGCGGCCCCGGAGAGCGCGGGTTCGGTCCTGGAGAAGGTGGAGGCGATGGGCTTTGGCTTCCTGGTGCCTGTGTTCTTCGTGGTCACCGGCATCGAGTTCGACCTGGACGCGCTGCTCTCCGGCGGCCACGCCCTGCTCCTGCTCCCGGTGTTCCTGGCCCTCTTCCTGCTCGTCCGCGGCCTTCCGGTCTACGTCCTGGCCCCGCGCGATCTCGTACGACGGGACCGGCGCGCACTCACGCTCTTCGCCTCGACCGCGCTGCCACTGGTCGTCGCGATCACCACCATCGGGGTCGACGACAAGGTGCTGAAGCCGGCGGACGCGGCCGCGCTGGTGGGGGCGGCGATGGTGTCGGTCCTGGTGTTTCCGCTGGTCGCGCTACGGTTGCGGGGGGAGCGGGTTCCGGGGGAGGGGGCGGCCGCGGGGATGGAGTCGTGGTGAGGATGCGGGGGTTCGCGCCTCAGGCCGTGGTCCGCGCCGCGGTGACCATCGGGGCCAGGTAGCGGATCAGGACGTTCTTCAACTCCTGGACGTAGGCCTCGCGTTCGGTGCCCTCGTGGGAGAGGACCAGTTCGAGGCCGGCCTTGTAGAGGCCGAAGCACATGCGCGCGGTGCGGGCGATGTCGGCGGTGGGGGCGCCGGGGAGGTAGAACGCGATCAGCGCCTCGACCCGGGCGAGCAGGTTCGCGTGCAGCGCGTCGTGCTCCTCGGTGAGCCGCCCGGGGATGTCCGGGCCGTGCATCAGGGCGAAGAACACCGGGTGCAGGCAGTTGAAGGCGATGAAACCGTCGACCGCGGTACCGACGGCCTCCTCCAGCGGGGTCGACGGGTCGACCGGGGCCAGTACCTCGCCGTAGGTGTCCCGCATCTCGTGCACCAGCCGGTCGCCCAGCTCGATCGCGATCGCTTCCTTGTTCGGGAAGAACTGGTAGAGCGTGCCCGGTGAGACGCCGGCCTCGCGGGCGATGGCGTTGGTGCTGGACGCGGTGTAGCCCGTCGTGCAGAAGACGGAGGCGGCGGCCTCCAGCAGCTGGGCGATGCGGCGCTCGCCGCGGGCCTGGCGACGGGGGCCTGTCTTCTCCTGGTCCACGGGCACGAGTTATCCCCAGCTCTCCGAACGACGTTGACAAACACGAGCGGCCGCTCGCATTCTGGTGCTCCGGCGAAACGCGAGCGGTATCTCGTGTTTCCCATTCTATTGCAGGGCCGCCCCATGCCACCGCTCTGCGCGGAGCCGGGTCGAGGTGAAGGGGAGCATCGCACGATGACCGAAGTCAACAGCCCGCCGCGGCTCGGGGGATGGACGCGTTTCGTGACCACCCGCCCCAGGTTGTCGCTGCTTGTGGCCCTGGTGCTCACCGCGCTCGCCGTGGTCGCCGGCAGCGGAGTCGCCGACCGGCTGGGCAGCGGCGGCTGGGAGGACCCGAACGCCCAGTCGACGTACGCGACCAAGGCGCTGGAGCGCGAGTTCCCGGCCTCGCAGCCCAACCTCCTGCTGCTCGTCGACTCCGGCAGCGCCTCGGTGGACGACCCGGCGGTCACCGCCGAGGCCGACCGCCTCACCGCCCGCCTGGCGAGCGAGTCGGGCGTCACCGGCGTCGGCTCCTACTGGCAGACCAAATCCCCGTCCCTGCGTGCGAAGGACGGACACGAGGCGCTGATCGCCGCCCACCTCACGGGCGACGAGAAGGCGACGAACGACACCCTGGACCGCATCGCGCCCACCCTCCGGGGCACGCACGGCCCGGTGCACGTCAGGGTCGGCGGCATCGTCGCGGTCCGCCACGAGATGCAGACGATCATCAAGGAGGACCTGGCCCGCGCGGAGATGATCGCCCTGCCGGTGACCCTGCTCCTGCTGGTGATGGTCTTCGGCTCCGCGATCGCGGCCCTGCTGCCCCTGGGCATCGGCATCGTCGCGATCCTCGGGACCAACGCGGTGCTGCGCGGCCTCACGGAGTTCACCGACGTCTCGGTCTTCGCGATGAACCTCACCACGGCCCTGGGCCTGGGACTGGCCATCGACTACGCCCTGTTCATCGTCCGCCGCTTCCGCGAGGAACTGGCCACCGGCGCCGACCCGTTGACGGCTATCGCCACCACCCTGCGCACGGCCGGCCGCACGGTGCTCTTCTCCGCCCTCACGGTCGCGGTCTCCCTGGCCGCGATGCTGGTCTTCCCGATGTACTTCCTGCGCTCCTTCGCCTACGCGGGCATCGCTGTGGTCCTCCTGGCCGCGGCGGCCGCCCTGATCCTTCTCCCGGCGGCCCTGCTGCTGCTCGGCCAACGGGTCAACTCCCTCGATCTACGGCGCCTGTTCCGCCGGGGCCGCCCGGCGAAGGTCTCCGGCGAGGAGGGCACGGGCTGGGCCCGCACAGCGAGCCTGGTGATGCGCAGGGCCCCCTTCTTCGCCCTCGCCACCGCCGCCGTCCTCGTCCTCCTCGGACTGCCCTTCCTGGGCGTGAAGTTCGGCACCGCGGACGACCGCCAACTGCCCTCGGGCGCCGAGTCGCACGTCGTGCAGCAGCACATCCGCGACGGCTTCCCGGGCAACCCCGGCGGCGGCCTCGAAGTGCTCGCCGAGGGTCGGGCGACCCAGGCGCAGTACACCGCGTACAAGGCCAGGATCGCCCAACTCCCCGAGGTGACACGGGTGGACGGCCCCCTGGTGAAGGGCGACTCGGCGTACTTCACGGTGCTGCCCACGGGCGAGGCGGTCGACACCGCGGCCCAGCACCTGGTCGGCGACCTGCGCGCCACGGACGCCCCCTTCACCACCAAGGTGACCGGCACGGCGGCCGTCCTGGTCGACTCCAAGCACGCGATAGCCACCCGCCTGCCCTGGGCGGCCGCCCTCATCGCCGTCGTCACCCTGCTCCTGGTCTTCCTCCTGACCGGCAGCGTGCTGATCCCGGTCCAGGCGGTCCTGCTCAACGCGCTCAGCCTCACGGCGATGTTCGGCGCGGTCGTCTGGGTCTTCCAGGACGGCCACCTCTCCGGCCTCCTCGGCTTCACCAGCACCGGCTCCATAGAAACCACCCTCCCGGTCCTGATGTTCTGCGTGGCCTTCGGACTCTCCATGGACTACGGCGTGTTCCTGCTCTCCCGCATCAAGGAGGAGTACGACCGCACGGGCGACCACAACGAGGCGGTCCGCCACGGCCTCCAGCGCACAGGCGGCCTGATAACCGCCGCCGCGGTCATCCTCGCGGTGGTGATGATCGCGATCGGCACGTCCCGGGTCACCAACACCAAGATGCTGGGCCTCGGCATCGCCCTCGCGGTACTGATGGACGCGATGATCGTCCGAAGCCTGCTGGTCCCGGCGGTGATGAGACTGACGGGAAGGGCGACGTGGTGGGCGCCGGCCCCGCTGCGAAGGTTCCACGACCGGTTCGGTCTAGGAGAGGCTGAGACTGGGCGCCCCGAAAGGGGCGCGGGGCTGTATCAATCTGCGACTCCGCCGCGGGGCGCGCCCAGCCACGACGTACCCGCAGACCGCAACGACGATGGGAGCCCACATGAGAGCGGTGGTGTTCGAGCAATACAGTGAACCTGCCAACGTACGCGACGTACCCGACCCCCACCCCGCAGACCACGGAGTGACCGTCCGGGTAGAAGCCACCGGCCTCTGCCGAAGCGACTGGCACGGCTGGCAGGGCCACGACCCGGACATCACCCTGCCCCACGTCCCGGGCCACGAACTCGCCGGCGTGGTCGAGACGGTGGGCCCCAGGGTCACCAACTGGCACCCCGGCGACCGAGTCACCGTCCCGTTCGTGTGCGCCTGCGGCACCTGCCCCGCCTGCGCCGCGGGCGACCAGCAGGTGTGCGAGCGGCAGACCCAGCCCGGCTTCACGCACTGGGGTTCCTTCGCCCAGTACGTCGCCCTGGACCACGCCGACGTGAACCTGGTCGCGATGCCGGACGAGATGACCTTCGCGACGGCGGCCTCGCTGGGCTGCCGGTTCGCGACGGCGTTCCGCGCGGTGGTGCAGCGGGGCCGGGTCGCGCCGGGGGAGTGGGTGGTGGTGCACGGCTGCGGGGGAGTCGGCCTGTCGGCGGTAATGATCGCGGCGGCCGCGGGCGCCCGAGTCATCGCGGTCGACATCTCACCCCAAGCACTCGCGCTGGCAAGGAAGTTCGGGGCGGCGGAGTGCGTGGACGGCGCGAGCACCCCGGACACGGCCCGAGCGGTACGTGAACTGACGGGCGGCGGCGGCCACTTGTCGCTGGACGCCCTGGGCTCCCCGGCGACCTGCGCCGCCTCGGTGAACGGCCTGCGCCGCCGGGGCCGCCACATCCAGGTCGGCCTCCTCCCCTCCCCGTCCGGCACGACCCCGGTCCCCATGGCCCGCGCGATCGGCCTGGAACTCGAACTCCTCGGCAGCCACGGCATGGCGGCCCACACCTACCCACCCATGCTGGAACTGGTCCGATCGGGAGTACTCCGCCCCGACCTCCTGGCCACCGCCACCATCACCCTGGACGAGACACCGGCGGCACTGGCCGCGATGGGCACGGCACCGGGAGCGGGGGTGACGGTCATCGAGCCGTGGAGTTGAGGACGGGCTCGGGATACCGGCCGGGCCCGGCGAAGGCGGCCGTAGGCCTCCAACTGGACGCTGTGCCGACCCAGTTGACGGAATCCGGCCCCGAGGGGGGCGGTTCACCCGTCCGGTGCCGGGACCAGGTGGTCGGCGACGCTGCGGAGCTTCTCGCAGGTCTCCTCGTGTTCGCGGGCCGGCTGCGACTGCCGGACGATGCCGGCGCCGGCCTGGAGCCAGCAGCGGTCGCCCTGCCGGAAGACGCTGCGCAGGACGAGCGCGGCGTCGAGTTCGCCGGAGACGTCGTAGGTGAGGACGGCACCCGCGTACAGGCCCCGGGGGCGGCCCTCCAGCGTGCGGATCACGTCGTAGGCGGGTGTCTTCGGGATGCCGGTGGCGGTGACCGCGGGGAACAGGGCGGCGAAGGCCTGCCAGGGGGTGCGGTCGGCGCGGAGGCGGCCGACGACGGTGGAGGCGAGGTGCTGGACGGTGCCGCGTTCCTCGACGTTCATGTACGCGGTGGTGCAGATGTCGTCGCAGACCAGGGCGAGGTCCTCCAGCGCCAGTTTCACGGAGATGGCGTGTTCGTGGACCTCCTTCGGGTCGCTCAGGAGGTCGGCGCGCAACCGGGCGTCCTCGTCCGGTGAGCCCGTGCGGGCCCGGGTCCCGGCCAGCGGCCGGCTCACCACCCGCCGGTCGCCGGTGACTTCGGCGACGGTCTCCGGGCTGAAGCCGGCCGCGCTGATGCCGCCGAGGTTCAACAGGAAGGACCGGGCAGGGGTGTTGGCCCGCCGCCCCACGACATAGGTGGCGGTCAGGTCCAGTGGTACGGGTACCGCGACCCGGCGCGACAGGATCACCTTCGTCAGCGGACCGGGTCCGCGCAGGTCGTGCAGGGCGGAGGTGACGGCGTCGCGGTACCCGCCGGTGTCGTCCAGCGCCACACCGACGCGCCCGACGGGCTCGGGCGGCCCGGATTCGCCAGGCACCTCGGCACCGACCAGCCCTACCAGCGCGTCGAGTTGGCCGGGATCGGTGGCGCGGAGCAGCAGCCGCTCCCCGCGGGCCCGCACCTCCACGGCCGGTACGACCAGGTGCAGCAGGGCCTCCCCGGGGTCCGTGCCGCTCCCGCGCACCCCGGCCAGCGCCGCCCCCAGCTCGAAGGCGGCCCAGCCGTAGACCCGCCACCCGGTCACCGGCACATCGGCGAGCCACTCCTCGACGGCGGAGAGATCCTCCGCGTCCGCCGTGAGGCGGAAGGTCGCGAGGGCGCCGCCGGCGTACGACCACTCCGGGCCGTTCTCGTACACGGTGTACTGGTCGTACGGGCCGCTCCGGGCGAGCCGGGCCATGAGGGCGAGGGGCTCCTCCGTCAACTGCAGGCGGATTTCCCGGTATTCGGTGGTCATCGCGAGGTCTCCTCTCCGGGACGCCGACCGAGCGCGCTGACCAGGGGATAGGAGCTGACGACGAAGCGCGGGTCGTCCAGGAGGGCGAGGAAGGCGGCCACTTCGCCGGCGCCGACCCCCAACTCGGCCAGGCCGTCGGCGACTTGCACGGTGTTGACGCGGTGCAGGCCGATCCCCTCCCCGCCGCCCTGCCACGTCTCCGCGTAGGTGGTCGCCGTGACCTGGTCAAGTCCCGCCCGCAGCATCGCCCCCACCACCTGCCGGCCCCACCGGGGTTCGGCACCGGCCTGTTCCAACAGGGCCAGCAGGGAGGCGTGCAGACGCTCGAAGAGCAGTACCGCGCTGTCGTCGGGTGCGGCCAGCACGGGGATCCAGCCGCAGTCGAAGTCCTCCAGGACGAGCCAGCCCCCCGGTCGCAGGGCACCGGCCAGCAGTTCCAACACCCGTAGCCGTTCGGGCAGATGGAGCAGCACCAGCCGGGCGTGCACCAGGTCGAAACCGTCTCCGGGCAGCGGGTCGTGGGTGATGTCGTGCCGCAGGACCCGCACGTTGGCCGCTCCCGGGCGGGACGCGGCGCGGGCCGGATCGATGTCCGTGACCACCACCTCGCCGTCGGGTCCGACCCGTTCGCCCAGCCAGTTCCCCAACGAGCCGCCACCGCCGCCGACTTCGAGACACCTCCACCCCGGGCTGAGCCCGGTGCGCTCCAGCGCCGCTCTGGACGCGGTGTCGTAGCGGGCCTCAAGTACGGAGAAGCGTCCTGCCGTCTGGACGGCCGTGTTGTCGAACAGATAGCGGGACATGCGCACCTCTTGAGGTCGCAGAAGCAGTGCTCGACAAAATGGTCACATCAGAAAAAGGCCATATACAGGGCGTGTTGGTGGACAGCGGAGTCACTCAGACGTAAAGCGGATAGTCGGATGACTACGGCACGCGCTTTCCGCGTCGGCGCCGGGCGCCCGCGTCGCGGCACGGGCGCCCGGTCCCTCACCGGCTCGGCTCAGTCGTCTCCGCGACCCCGGTTCCGGGGCCGGGAGGCCACCCACGCCCGGACCGTGTCCGCGTACCAGAACGGTTTGCCGCTCTCCACATGGTCGGGTGGGGGCAGCAGACCGTGCTTGCGGTACGAGCGGACGGTGTCGGGCTGGACCCGGATGTGGGCCGCGATTTCCTTGTACGACCAGAGCCGTCGGTCGGTCATGAGTGCACCTCCCTGCGCGCGCCGCGGCGGCGGCCGGGGGCGGCCGTCGGGGGAGCCGTGCGCTGCGCTGGCGATCACAAGCGTGTGCCGGGTGAACGACACGCAGTGAGGGATGGGAAGCGCCTGTCGACCGGGTGTGACGCAAAACCCGCGTACACGCGATATGTGTGACACGAGGGGGGCTTTTGTGACACACGTGACGCAAAGGCGCACGCGGGCGCGGGGGCGCGGCGCGTTGACGTGCGGGGCGGGGTGTGCTGGGGCGGCGAGGTGGACCGGACGTGTTGAGACGGGAGGCAGGGCGGCTCTGAACTCCCGCGCTGGCCCCGAGCGAGGTAGGCCGGATCTCCCGCCCCGGCAAGGCGCCCCGGGCCCCCGCCTCACCCCCGGCCAAGGCGGGCCGGACCCGCTGCGTCACCCCCCCGGCCAAGGCGGGCCGGACCCGCTGCGTCAGGTCCGGCCCGCTGCCCCCGCATCCCCCGTCGGACCGGTGACCCGCTGAAGACCTCGCGGCCCCGGGGATCAACCGGCCAGGCGCTCAGCCTGCATCAACGTGCTCGGCCGGTCTTGGAGAAATCCGCACCGCGGCCCGGGGCGATCAGCAGACTCGTCGCCTCGCCCGTCATCCGGTCCCCGGCCGGCATCCCGGACCGCGCCACCGCCGGACTCACCCGCGCCACCGCGAACTGCCCCGGCGTACACCCCGTCATCGCCCTGAACTCGCCGCTCAGGTGCGCCTGGTCGTAGAAGCCGCAGACCGCCGCCGTCTCCGCCTGGCTGTGGCCGGACGCGAGGAGCCGCCGGGCCCGTTGCAACCTCAGCACCCGTGCCGCCGCCTTGGGGCCGAGGCCGATCTGTTCCCGGAAGCGGTTCTCCAACTGCCGTACGCTCCAGCCCACTTCGTCCGCCAGCCGGGGCACCGGCACCGAGCCCCGGGTCCGCACCAGCTCCGACCAGGCCCGCACCACCCGCTCCGAACTCGGCGTGCCGGCCGCCGTCCAGCGGGTCAACACGTCGTCCAGCAGCCCGAATCGGGCCGCCCAGGTCGGCAACGCGGCGAGCGCGGCGGCCAGTTCGCCGATCCCGGCCCAGCGGGAGCCGAGTACGTGCGGGAGTTCGTCCGGATCGACCACCCGGTCGGCGAGTTCGTGCTGAGCCGTGCCGAACAGCGTGAACGCCGCCCACGGCATCAGCAGGACCTCAACTCCCGCGAGCCGCCCGCTGTGTTCGCCGAGCGCCGCAGTGGTCGTAGGCCCGCAGAACACGGACCCCAGCGTCACCGTAGGCCGCCCCGCCCGCGAGATCCGCACCGCCCCCTCGAACCCGAGCAGCAACGTCGCCGCCCCGATCGGCGCCTCCAGCCGCGCCCGGGGCCGCGCCAGGTCGAGCCGCATCCCCCGATAACTGATCACCCCGGGCCGCAGCCGGGCGTGGGGCGCGGCGAGCGCGGTCTCCCAGGACCCGTCGGGCCCGTGCCCGCGCCGGGTGTGCACGGCAGCAACAGACATCCACTGATAGTCCTACGGGACTGCAGCGCCCCGATAGGGGCGCGGGGAACTGCGCGCTCAGCCACAGCCGGACCGCACTCGACAAACAACGGGACACAACCGTCACAGTGCAAGCCCTTACCCCCAACCCACCCCCGTCTCGTCCGAATGTCTGGACAAAACATTGACAGGGCTCGGCCACCGGGACTACAAACCGTGGAGAGCCGAAACGAAGCCGCTCCGCATCCGGTCCTCAGGGGGACCGCACGCGCGGGCGCGAAGGGAAGTCGATGGCGTACGACCTGATCACCATGGGGCGGCTAGGGGTGGACCTCTATCCGCTGCAGACGGGCGTGCCGCTGCCCCAGGTGACGACCTTCGGGAAGTTCCTCGGCGGCTCGGCGGCGAACGTCGCGGTCGCCGCCGCCCGGCTGGGCCGCGAGGTCGCCCTGGTCTCGCGCACCGGCGCCGACCCCTTCGGCACCTACCTGCACGAGGCGCTGCGCGACTTCGGCGTCGACGACCGCTGGGTCACGCCCGTCCCGGACTACCCGACCCCGGTCACCTTCTGCGAGATCTTCCCGCCGGACGACTTCCCGCTGTACTTCTACCGGCAGCCCAAGGCCCCGGACCTGGAGATCGACGCCCACGACCTGGATCTGGACGCGATCCACGAGGCCCGCATCTTCTGGATCACCGGCACCGGCCTGAGCGAGGAGCCCAGCCGTACGGCCACGCTCGCGGCCCTCGCCCACCGCGCCAAGTCCGGTACGACGGTCTTCGACCTCGACTGGCGGCCGGCGTTTTGGAAAGATGCAGCCTGGAAGGACCCGAGCGAGGCCCGCCCCTTCTACGAAGAGGCCCTGCGCCACACCACCGTCGCCGTCGGCAACCTCGACGAGGTCGAGGTCGCCACCGGCGTACGCGAACCGCACGCCGCCGCCCGCGCGCTCCTGGACGCCGGTGTCGAACTCGCCGTCGTCAAGCAGGGCCCCAAGGGCGTCCTGGCCGTGCACCGCGACGGTACGACCGCCGAGGTGCCCCCGCTGCCCGTGACCGTCCTCAACGGACTCGGCGCCGGTGACGCCTTCGGCGGCTCGCTCTGCCACGGCCTGCTGTCCGGCTGGGACCTGGAGAAGATCATGCGGCACGCCAACGCGGCCGGCGCGATCGTCGCCTCCCGCCTGGAGTGCTCGTCCGCGATGCCCACCGTCACCGAGGTCGAGGACGCCGTCGCCGCCGGAGCGGTCCTGTGAGGGCCGGCCGCGTGGCGGGCGCCGAGCACGAGCACGAACACGAGGGCGGCGACGGTCTCACCGGCCCTTCGAGCCCCACCGATCCCTCACGCCCCACCGATCCCTCACGCCCCTCCGGTCACGAGGGCGGCCCCGGCCCCCGCGTCGACATCTCGGAGCTCGTCCGCGTCCGCGCCCGGCACCCCGAGGCGATCGCCGAGGCCGCCGCCCGCCGGGTCCGCCGCCCACTGCTCAACGACGCCGGCCGGCTGATGATCGTCGCCGCCGACCACCCGGCCCGCGGCGCGCTCGGCGTCGGCGACCACAAGTTCGCCATGGCCAACCGCGCCGAACTGCTCGAACGCCTCTGCCTCGCCCTGTCCCGGCCCGGCGTCGACGGCGTCCTCGCGACCGCCGACATCCTGGACGACCTGCTCCTCCTCGGCGCCCTCGACGGCAAGGTCGTCATGGGCTCGATGAACCGCGGCGGCCTCCAGGGCGCCGGCTTCGAACTCGATGACCGCTTCACCGGCCACCGCGCCCAGGACATCGAGCGCCTCAACTTCGACGCGGGCAAGCTGCTCCTGCGCATCGACTACGACGACCCGGGCTCCCTCACCACCCTGGAGTCCACCGCCCGCGCCATCGACGACATGGCCGCGCGTCAACTCCCGTTGTTCGTCGAGCCGTTCATCAGCCGCCGCACGGACGAGGGCAAGCTGAAGAACGACCTCTCCGCCGATGCCGTCATCAAGTCCATCGCCATCTCCTCGGGCCTGGGCGGCACTTCGGCCTACACCTGGCTCAAGCTCCCGGTCACCGAGAACCCGGACGACATGGCCCGGGTCATGGAGACCTCCACCCTCCCCGCCGTGCTCCTCGGCGGCGAGGTCGGCGACGACCAGGACGGCGCCTACGAGAAGTGGCGCGGCGCCCTCCAACTCCCCACCGTGCGCGGCCTGGTGGTCGGCCGCTCGCTGCTCTACCCGGCGGACGGAGACGTCGCCGCCGCCGTAGACACCGCCGTGGGACTGCTGTGAGGGCCGCGTTATGACGACCGCCGAGCCGTACGTCCCCGAGCTGTACGTCCCCAAGGGCTCCGCCGCCAACGCGCAGTACGCCGTGGACATCGACCCCAAGCGGGCCGGCTGGACCCACAGCAGTCTGCGGATCGTCGAGCTGGAGCCGGGCGGGACCCACCACTTCACCACCGGTGACAGCGAGTGGGTCGTGCTTCCGCTCAGCGGTGGATGTACCGTGCGAATTGCGGACGAAGAGTTCCAACTCCTGGGCAGGGAAAGCGTGTTCGCCGGAGTCACCGACTTCGCGTACGTGCCCCGAGACGCCCAGGCCAAGATCGCCTCCGGCGCGGGAGGCCGCTTCGCCCTGGCAGGAGCGAAGTGCGAGCGACGACTCCCCGCTCGCTACGGCCCCGCGCCGGAGGTTCCGGTGGAACGACGCGGCGACGGCACCTGCCTGCGCCGCGTCCGCAACTTCGCCTCGGCCGACGCCTTCGCCTGCGACAAGCTGATCGCGGTCGAGGTCGTCACGCCCGGCGGCAACTGGTCCTCGTATCCGCCCCACAAGCACGATGAACAACGGCCGGGCGAGGAAGCCGAGTTGGAGGAGATCTACTACTTCGAGATCGACGGCCCGAACGGTTTCGGCTATCAGCGCGTATTCCCCTCCCGTGAGGGCGGATCCGACGTCCTCGCGGAGGTCCGCTCCGGCGACGCCGTGCTCGTGCCCGATGGCTGGCACGGCCCGTCGATCGCCCAGCCGGGTCACGACATGTACTACCTGAACGTCATGGCGGGGCCGGGTGGAACGAGGGAGTGGCGGATCTGCTTCCACCCGGACCACGTTGAAAGCACAGGTGGTTACCGATGACCTCGACGACGAGGCTGACGGCCGCACAGGCACTCGTACGGTTCCTGTCCGTCCAGTACACCGAACGCGACGGCGCACGGCGGCGGTTGATCGACGCGACCTGGGGCATCTTCGGCCACGGCAACGTGGCCGGCCTCGGCCAGGCCCTCATCGAGTACGCCGACGACATGCCGTACCACCAGGGCCGCAACGAACAGTCCATGGTGCACGCGGCAGTCGGCTACGCGCGTCAGTCGAATCGCCTGTCCGCACACGCCGTTACGACGTCCATCGGCCCCGGCGCCACCAACCTCGTCACCGGCGCCGCACTCGCCACCATCAACCACCTCCCGGTCCTGCTCCTCCCCGGCGACACCTTCGCCACCCGCGTCGCCGACCCGGTGCTCCAGCAGCTCGAAGTCCCGTACGCGGGCGATGTGTCGGTCAACGACTGTCTGCGCCCGGTGTCGAAGTACTTCGACCGCATCACCCGCCCCGAGGCGCTGATCCCGGCGGCGCTGCAAGCCATGCGCGTACTGGCCGACCCCGTCGAGACCGGAGCCGTAACTCTCGCTCTCCCGCAGGACGTTCAGGCCGAGGCATACGACTGGCCGGACGAGTTCTTCGCCGAACGCACCTGGTACGTACGGCGACCGGCCGCCGACCCGGCCGAACTCGCCGACGCCGTAAGGGCAGTTCGCGCGGCCAAGCGCCCCTTGATCATCGCGGGCGGCGGAGTCCACCACAGCCGCGCGGAGTCCGTCCTCGCGGATTTCGCGTCGGCCACCGGAATCCCCGTCGCCTCCACCCAGGCCGGCAAGGGTTCCCTGAACCACGACCACCCCCAGGACGTCGGCGGCATCGGCCACACCGGCACCGCGACCGCCGACGAACTCGCCCGCCTCGCCGACCTGGTGATCGGCGTCGGCACCCGCTACACCGACTTCACCACCGGCTCCCACACCCTCTTCGAACGTCCCGGCGTCCGCTTCCTCAACCTCAACATCGGTGCCTACGACGGCCACAAGCTCGCCGGACAGCCGTTGATCGCGGACGCCAGGAGAGGACTCACCGCGCTGGCCGAGGAGTTGGGCCCCGACGAGTACCGGGTCACCGCGTCGTACATCGCCGAGTACCGCGAGGACAAGGAGCGTTGGGAGCAGCGCGTCGACGCCTGCTACGAGGCGGAGGAACCCGACATACGCCCCACACAGCCCCAAGTGCTGGGCGCGCTGGACGAGATCGTCGACGCGTCGGACATCATCGTCAACGCGGCCGGTTCGCTCCCCGGCGATCTGCACAAGCTGTGGCGGACGCGGTCGTTCGACCAGTACCACCTGGAGTACGGCTACTCCTGCATGGGCTACGAGATCCCGGCGGCGATCGGCGTGAAGCTGGCCGCGCCGGACCGGCCGGTGTGGGCGCTGGTCGGCGACGGCACGTATCTGATGATGCCGACGGAGATCGTGACCGCCGTACAAGAAGGCATCGCGATCAAGGTCCTGCTGATACAGAACCACGGGTACGCCTCGATAGGCGGCCTGTCGGAGTCGGTGGGCGGTGAGCGCTTCGGCACCGCCTACCGCCACCAGGCGGACGACGGCACCTACACCGGCCCCCCGCTGCCCGTCGACCTCGCCGCCAACGCGGCCAGCCTCGGCATGCGCGTACTGCGCGCGAAGACCGTCAGCGACCTGCGCGAGGCACTCGCCGTGGCGCGGGCGGCCGACACTCCCACATGTGTCTACGTGGAGACCGAAACCGCAGACACAGTGTCGGGCGCGCCTCCCGCGCAGGCCTGGTGGGATGTACCTGTGGCCGCGACCGCGACCCGATCGTCCGCGGTCAAGGCACGTGAGCTGTACGAACGGCACGTCTCCACTCGACGCCGCCATCTGTGAAGGAGTTCTCGGTCATGACGAAGATCGTCAACCACTGGATCGGCGGCAAGACCGTCGAAGGCGCGTCGGGCACGTACGGGCCGGTCACCGACCCGGCGACCGGCGCGGTCACCACCAAGGTCGCCTTCGCGACCGTCGACGAGGTCGACGCGGCCGTCGCCGCCGCCAAGGACGCCTACGCGACCTGGGGCACCTCGTCCCTCGCCAAGCGCACCACGATCCTGTTCAAGTTCCGCGCGCTGCTGGACGCCAACCGGGACGCGATCGCCGAGCTGATCACGGCCGAGCACGGCAAGGTGCACAGCGACGCGCTGGGCGAGGTCGCGCGCGGCCTGGAGATCGTCGACCTGGCGTGCGGGATCACCGTGCAGCTGAAGGGCGAGCTGTCGACCGAGGTCGCCAGCCGCGTCGACGTCTCCTCGATCCGCCAGCCGCTGGGCGTGGTCGCGGGCATCACGCCGTTCAACTTCCCGGCCATGGTGCCGATGTGGATGTTCCCGATCGCCATCGCGACCGGCAACACCTTCGTCCTCAAGCCGTCCGAGAAGGACCCGTCGGCGTCCCTGAAGATCGCCGAACTGCTCGCGGAGGCAGGCCTCCCCGACGGCGTCTTCAACGTCGTCAACGGCGACAAGGTGGCCGTGGACCGCCTCCTGGAGCACCCGGACGTCAAGGCGGTGTCCTTCGTGGGCTCGACGCCGATCGCCCGCTACATCCACACCACCGCCTCCGCGAACCACAAGCGCGTCCAGGCCCTGGGCGGCGCCAAGAACCACATGCTGGTCCTCCCGGACGCCGACCTCGACGCGGCGGCGGACGCGGCCGTGAGCGCGGCCTACGGCTCGGCCGGCGAGCGCTGCATGGCCATCTCGGCCGTCGTAGCGGTCGGTTCGATCGGCGACGAGCTGGTCGAGAAGATCCGCGAGCGCGCCGAGAAGATCAAGATCGGCCCCGGCAACGACCCCACGAGCGAGATGGGCCCGCTGATCACCGCGGTCCACCGCGACAAGGTGGCGTCCTACGTCACCGGCGCGGCGGCCGAAGGCGCGGAGGTCGTCCTCGACGGCACCGGCTACACGGTCGAGGGCTTCGAGGACGGTCACTGGATCGGCATCTCGCTCCTCGACAAGGTGCCGACGACGGCGAAGGCGTACCAGGACGAGATCTTCGGCCCGGTGCTGTGCGTCCTGCGCGTCGACACGTACGACGAGGGCGTGGCGCTGATCAACAGCTCCCCCTTCGGCAACGGCACCGCGATCTTCACCCGCGACGGCGGCGCTGCCCGCCGCTTCCAGCTGGAGATCGAGGCCGGCATGGTGGGCGTCAACGTCCCGATCCCGGTCCCGGTGGGCTACCACTCGTTCGGCGGCTGGAAGGACTCCCTCTTCGGGGACCACCACATCTACGGCAACGACGGCACGCACTTCTACACCCGCGGCAAGGTCGTCACCACCCGCTGGCCCGACCCGGCGGACGGCCCGTCGGGCGTGGACCTGGGCTTCCCGCGCAACCACTGATCAACACCGAGCAGCACCGAGTGGGGCCGTCCGTATCGCGGACGGCCTCATTTTTTCGGCTACGACGGCTGCGGTTCCCGTACCGAGCCGAACCGGGACCGGTACTGCGTCCGAGTGTCGAATAGGCCACTCCAGCCGCTCTGGATCAACGAATTCCGTAGGTGAACACCCATTGACGTGATGGTTTCCGTCAATGTTCCATCAGCGCGTGACCGACACCCTCCCCACTGCCGAGGCCGCCGTTTCCGAGGCGACGTCGGACAGCTCCCAGAGCCGGCGTCCGCAGCAGCTGAAGCGTTCCATCGGCATCGTCGGCGGCACGCTCCTCACGCTCTCCTGTGTGACACCGGCCTCCACGCTCTTCGTGGTCGTCCCCGACCTGTTCGGCTCGCTCGGCACCGCGACCGCCCTCACGATCGCGATCGGCTCCGTCCTCTGCATCGCCGTGGCGTTCTGCTACTCGGAGCTGGGCACCCTCATCCCCAGCGCGGGCGGCGAGTACGCGATGGTGTCGACGCTGGCGGGCCGCTTGGCGGGCTGGCTGGTCTTCGTCCTCTCGCTCCTGGTCGTGATGATCGTCCCGCCGGTGATAGCGATGGGCACGGCGGACTACCTGGCCCCGATCGCCCACCTGAACCCGTCCATGACCGGCGCCGGAGTGATGATCCTGGCCACCCTGGCGGGCCTGTTGGACCTGCGCGCCAACGCGTGGATCACGGGCATCTTCCTGGTCCTGGAGGTCATAGCGGCGGGAGTCGTAGCCCTGCTCGGCTTCACGCACAGCCAACGAGGCCTGGGCAGCCTGACCTCGATGCAGGTAGCGGGCGCGGGCGGCCACACGGACACGGTGACGGCGATGCTGGTGGTCTCGGGCCTGGCGATAGCCCTCTTCGTCACGCAGGGCTTCTCGACGGCGGTCTACCTCTCCGAGGAACTGGAGAACCCGCGCCGCAACGTGGCCCGCACAGTCCTGGCCACCCTCGCGATCTCGACGGTGATCATCCTGGTCCCGGTGGTGGCGATCACGATGGGCGCGAACGACCTCTCGACCCTGACCGGCGGAGACATCAGCACGATGGTGACAGCCTGGTCCAACTCCGCGGTGGGCACCTTCGTCAGCCTCTGCGTCGCCCTCGCGATCATCAACGCCGGCATCGTCATGGTCATCCAGAACTCCCGGGTCCTCTTCGCCTCGGCCCGCGACAAGGCCTGGCCCGACCCGGTCAACACTCTCTTCTCCAAACTCGGCCGCTTCGGCTCCCCTTGGGTGGCCACGCTCGCGGTAGGCATCCCCGGCGCGATCCTCTGCTTCGTCAACCTGGACACCCTCTACGGCGTGACAGGCGTCTCGGTGACCGGCATGTACCTCCTGGTCGCGGCAGCCGCCCTACTCTCCCGACGCGGATCCCACCGCCACACGCACGCGTGGCGCATGCCGCTATGGCCCGCCATGCCGATCCTCTTGATCGCAGTCCTGGCCTACATCCTCACCCAGCAGGAGACGACGTACTTGCTGTGGACGGGCGGCATAGTGACGGCGGCCACTCTCTACTGGGCCCTGTACTTGCGCCCGCGCAGGGAGACGCGCTGGCTGATCTCACTCCCCGAGGAGGACGAAGCCCCGAAGGGGCAAGTCCTCTAGGGGCGCGGGGAACTGCGCGCTCAGCCCCAACGCACCCGCACCCGGCAGCAAACAGCACCACCCGAGCTATTGGCCGTACACCAAGCGCGGTACACACCTAACCCCCGGTTCACCCCAGGGTCTGCCCCAACTGTCAGAGACGCCCCGTACCGTTGAACGCATGGATCTTCGACTGCCCGGGCTGCAAGGCCTACGACGACTACGACCCCCCCGGCGCTGGCTAGCAGCCACCGCAGCCGTCGTCGTGCTCGCCGCCGCCGGCACCTGGACGGCCGCAGCCTCGGACACCACACCTCCGGTCCACCAGTCGGACCGGATGATGGCGATCGACGGCGTCACCCTGGACACCTCGTACTTCACAACGGGCGGATCAAGCCGCCGCCCAGCCGTCCTCCTGGCGCACGGCTTCGGCGGCAACAAAGAAGACGTACGAAAAGAAGCCCAAGACCTCGCCCGTGACGGCTACGCGGTACTCAGCTGGTCCGCCCGAGGCTTCGGCAAGTCGACCGGCAAGATCGGCCTGAACGACCCGTCCGGCGAGGTCAAGGACGTATCGAAGCTGATCGACTGGCTGGCGAAGCAACCGGACGTCCAGCTCGACAAGCCGGGCGACCCGCGCGTGGGCATGGCAGGCGGTTCCTACGGAGGCGCGATCTCCCTCCTGGCCGCCGGCTACGACGACCGGGTCGACGCGATCGCCCCGGCGATCACGTACTGGAACCTCGCGGACGCCCTCTTCCCGAACGGCGTCTTCAAGAAGCTCTGGGCCGGCATCTTCATCAACTCCGGCGGGGGCTGCGCCAAGTTCGAGCCCGCGCTGTGCCAGATGTACGACAGGGTCGCCGAGTCCGGAAAGCCGGACGCCCAGGCCCGCGCACTCCTGGAAGCCCGTTCACCCTCGGCCGTGGCGACGCACATCAACGTGCCGACACTCCTGCTCCAGGGCCAGACGGACTCCCTCTTCCCGCTCGGCCAGGCCGACGCCGCCGAGAAGGCGATCCGCGCGAACGGCGCCCCCGTGGACGTCGACTGGATCGCGGGCGGCCATGACGGCGGCGACATGGAGACGAGCCGCGTGCAGGCACGCGTGACGTCCTGGTTCGACCGGTACCTGAAGGACGACAAGAACACCGACACCGGCCCCGCGTTCCGCGTCACCCGCACCGGAGGCGTCGACTCCACGGACGGCGCGGCCCTGCTGCGCGGCGCGAGCGGCAGCGCCTACCCGGGCCTGGAGAGCGACCCGCGCACGATCGCCCTGACCGGCCGCCGCGAGCAGTCCTTCGCCAACCCGGCCGGCGCCAGCCCACCCGCGATCTCGGCCCTGCCGGGCCTCGGCAGCACCGGCGGCCTCTCGCAACTGTCCTCCCTGGGCATCGGGGTGTCCCTCGACTTCCCCGGCCAGTACGCGGCGTTCGACTCAGCCCCCCTCACTACCGGCCTCCGCATCACCGGCTCGCCCACGGTCACCGTCCACGTCAAGTCGACCAGCGACGACACCGTCCTCTTCGGCAAGGTCTACGACGTAGGCCCGGGCGGCACCCAACAGGTGCTCCCCTCCCAGCTGGTGACCCCCCTCAGGGTCGACGGCACCAAGTCCGGCAAGGACGTCACGATCACCCTCCCGGCCATCGACTACGACGTCCAGAGCGGCCACCGCCTGCGCCTGGTCCTCGCCTCGACGGACCTCGGCTACGCCTCCCCGGCGGCCCCGGCGACGTACACCGTCACCCTGAAGAGCGACCTCAAGGTACCGACGGCTCCCGGCGTCACCACCGCCGCGGCGACCCTGCCGTCCTGGGTGTGGTGGCTCCCGCTCGCGGGCGCGGCGATCGCGCTGGCACTGCTCCTGACCGGACGCAGGCGTACGACGTCGACACCCCCCGCCCCCGAACTGTCCGAAGTCCCGCTCCAGATCACCGACTTGAGCAAGCGGTACGCGAAGTCGGCGGACCGGTACGCGGTACGGGACCTGTCCTTCCGTGTCGAGAAGGGCCAGGTGCTCGGCCTCCTGGGCCCGAACGGCGCGGGCAAGACGACCACCCTGCGCATGCTGATGGGCCTGATCAAGCCGGACGCCGGCGAGATCAGGGTCTTCGGGCACGCGATCCGCCCGGGCGCACCGGTGCTGTCCCGGGTGGGCGCCTTCGTCGAGGGCGCGGGCTTCCTCCCGCACCTCACCGGCCGCGAGAACCTGGAGCTGTACTGGCAGGCGACCGGACGCCCGCCCCAGGACGCCCACTTGGAGGAGGCCCTGGAGATCGCGGGTCTCGGCGACGCGCTCGCCCGCGCGGTCCGCACCTACTCCCAGGGCATGCGCCAGCGCCTCGCCATCGCCCAGGCCATGCTCGGCCTCCCCGACCTCCTCATCCTGGACGAACCGACCAACGGCCTCGACCCGCCCCAGATCCGCGAGATGCGCGAGGTGATGATCCGCTACGCGGAAGCAGGCCGCACGGTCATCGTCTCCAGCCACCTCCTCGCCGAGGTCGAACAGTCCTGCACCCACCTCGTGGTCATGGACCGCGGCCGCCTCGTCCAGGCGGGCCCGGTCGCCGAGATCGTCGGCTCCGGAGACACCCTCCTGGTCGGCCTCGCGGCGGACATCCCCGACCCCTTGGTGGAGAAAGTGGTGGCCCTGCCCGGGGTCGAGTCGGCAACACGAACAGAGGGCGCCCTCCTGGTACGCCTGACGGCAGCGCCCCAAAGGGGCGCGGGGAACGGCGCGCCCAGCCACGACGGCGCAGTAGATGAACAACTACAAGTCGCCGCACACTCAGGCACCCTCGCAACCGCCACCCGCGAAACCGACGGCACTGAAACACTCACCGCCGCCCGCCTCCTCGTAGAGCTGGTCCGCCTGGAGGTCCCGGTCTCCTCCCTCGGCCCCCACCGCCGACTAGAAGACGCCTTCCTCACCCTGATCGGAGGTTCCGCATGAGCACGCTCGCCGAGCCCGTCGAGGTGGCCTCCGGCTACCGGGCCGGCCGCACCCTGCCCCTACGGGTGGAGCTGGTCCGGCAGTTGAAGCGGCGCCGCACGCTGGTCATGGGCGGCATCCTCGCCGCGCTGCCCTTCATCCTGGTCGCCGCCTTCGCGATAGGCGGCACCCCGGGCGACCGCGGCTCCCAGCTCACACTGATGGACACGGCCACCTCGTCCGGCGCCAACTTCGCCGCGGTGAACCTGTTCGTGTCGGCGGGCTTCCTGCTGGTCGTCCCGGTCGCCCTGTTCTGCGGGGACACGGTCGCCTCGGAGGCCAGCTGGTCCTCCCTGCGCTATCTGCTCGCGGCACCCGTGCCGAGGGCCCGCCTCCTGTGGTCCAAGCTGGTCGTCGGGCTGAGCCTCAGCCTCGCCGCGATGATCCTGCTCCCGCTCGTCGCCCTCGCCGTCGGCACCGCCGCCTACGGCTGGGGCCCCCTGGAGCTGCCCACCGGCGGCGCGATCGGCGCGGGCACGGCGGCCCAACGCCTGCTGGTCGTCGTGGCGTTCATCTTCGTGTCCCAACTGGTCACCGCAGGGCTCGCGTTCTGGCTCTCGACGAAGACCGACGCACCCCTGGGCGCGGTCGGCGGCGCGGTCGGCCTGACCATCGTCGGCAATGTCCTGGACGCCGTCACGGCCCTCGGCCACTGGCGTGACTTCCTGCCCGCGCACTGGCAGTTCGCGTGGGCGGACGCCGTACAGCCCCATCCCGAGTGGTCCGGCATGATCCAGGGCACGGCGGTCTCCGTTACGTACGCCATCGTGCTGTTCGCCCTGGCCTTCCGGGGTTTCGCCCGCAAGGACATCGTGTCCTAGGTCACCGGAGGATCTCCCACCGGTCTCGACGGGCCATGATCGCGACCTCTTCGAGACGCTTCCGCAACTCCCCGTAGCGCACATTCCCGCCCCCTCCGCCGTCACAGTCGCAAGAAGCCGACGTCAACGGACCGAGGGGGCACGGGAGATGAAGACCCACCAGACGCACCGAACACGACCGAGGCAGGAGCACGCGCACCACCGTCCCCGGCGACTGCGCGCCTCCCTGCTCGCCCTCACCGCCGCGAGCGGCCTGCTGCTCACGGGCTGCGGCGCAGGCGGCAGCAACAACTCCAGCAGCTCGAACGCGGCGAACCGCACCGGCTTCCCGGCCCCGGCCCCGCCCGTCGCCACCGGCGGTGACAACAGCAGCGAACAGGACGGTGAGCAGACCGGCACCCCAGCCGACAAGGTCGCCCCGTCCCCCGACTACCTCTCCACCTTCGCCCTCGACGTGGACACCGCCTCCTACGGCTACGCCCGCCGCGTCCTCGCCGACGGCCGGCTCCCCGACCCGTCGACGATCCGCCCCGAGGAGTTCGTCAACAGCTTCCGCCAGGACTACGACCGCCCCGACGGCAACGGCTTCACGGTCACCGTCGACGGCGCCCGCACCGACAGCTCCACCTGGTCCCTCGTCCGCGTCGGCCTCGCCACCCGCACCGCCGACTCCGCCGACGAACGCCCGCCCGCCGCCCTGACGTTCGTGATCGACGTCTCCGGCTCGATGAGCGAGACGGGCCGTCTGGACCTCGCCAAGAAGTCCCTCGACGAGATGACGGACCGACTCCGCGACGACGACTCGGTCGCGCTCGTCACCTTCAGCGACGAGGCCGAGACCGTCCTCCCGATGACCCGCCTCGACGGCCACCGCGGCCAAGTCCACGACGCCATCGACGAGTTGGAGACCCAGTCCTCCACCAACCTCGGCGCGGGCGTCGAGACCGGCTACGCCACCGCCACCGAGGGCCTGCGCAAGGGCGCCACCAACCGCGTCGTCCTCATCTCCGACGGCCTCGCCAACACCGGTGACACCAGCGCCGATTCGATCCTCGACCGCATCGCGGACGAACGCCGCGACCACGGCATCACCCTCTTCGGCGTCGGCGTCGGCAGCGACTACGGCGACGCCCTGATGGAGAAACTCGCCGACAAGGGCGACGGCCACACCGCGTACGTCTCGGACGACGCCGACGCCCGCAAGGTCTTCGTCGACCAGCTCCCGCAGAACATCGACCTCACCGCCCGCGACGCCAAGGCCCAGGTCGCCTTCGACCCCGAGACGGTCGCCCAGTTCCGCCTCATCGGCTACGAGGACCGCAAGGTCGCCGACGACGACTTCCGCGACGACAACGTCGACGGCGGCGAGATCGGCCCCGGCCACACCGTGACCGCCCTCTACGCCGTCCGCACCAGGCCCGGCGCCGACGGCCACCTCGCCACCGCGAGCGTCCGCTGGCTCGACCCCGACACCCGCGCCCCGCACGAGAATTCGGGCGAACTGGAGACCGACGCCCTGCACGACTCCCTGAGCAGTGCCCCGACCACCTTCCAAGTCACCGCCGTGGCCGCCTACTTCGCCGACACCCTCCGCTCACCCGAGGACAGCGCGGGCACCCTGCCCGGCAACCCAGGCCTCGGCCAACTCGCCGCCCGCGCCCACGCGTTGGCGAAGGAAACGGAAGACACGGATGTACGACAACTCGCAGAGGCGATCGACGAGGCGCGCCGAACCAACTGAACCCACCGGAACCGCACAGACCCCATTGACCTTCTCCTACTTGCGAGTAGGTTGACGTCCCAGTCACCGTCGACCGGGAGTCGTCATGGGCGTACGCAAGGACTTGAAGCGGGCGCGGCAACGCACCGACCTGGCGGCCCGCACCCGGGTCCAACTCACCCGGGACGAGCGGGGCGTCGTACGGGAGGCGGGCACCCTGCCCCTCGCCGCGCGCCCGACGACCGGCAGCACCGCCGACCTCCCGTTCACCAACGCGGCGGAGGCCCCCGACACCGTGGTCCTCCGCCGCGAACGGAACGGCACCTGGCACCCCGTCACCGCGACCGCCTTCGCCCACGAAGTCACCGCCACCGCAAAGGGGTTGACAGCCGCAGGCCTCGAACCGGGTGGCCGGGTCGCGATCATGTCCCGTACCCGCTACGAGTGGACGGTCCTCGACTTCGCGATCTGGGCGGCCGGCGGCCAGACGGTACCGATCTACGCCACCTCGTCGGCGGACCAAGTGGAGTGGATCGTCCGGGACTCGGGCACCCGCTTCGTCATCACGGAGACCACCGAGAACACCGACACGGTCACCACCGGCACGGCCCGCCACCCCCAACCCCCGCGCGTCTGGCAGCTGGACGCCGGAGCCATGGCCGAACTCGCCGCGCTGGGCGCGGAGTTGCCCGACGAGGAGATCACCAAACGCCGCGCCTCCCTCACCCCCGACACGATCGCGACGATCTGCTACACCTCCGGCACCACCGGACGCCCCAAGGGCTGCGTCCTCACCCACGCGAACCTGCACGCCGAGGCCGCCAACCTGGTCGAGCTGCTGCACCCCCTCTTCACGGAGGTCACCGGCCAGGTCGCCTCGACGCTCCTGTTCCTCCCGCTCGCGCACATCATGGGCCGCACCCTCCAGATCGCCTGCCTGATGGCCCGCATCGAGACCGGCCACTGCCCGAGCATCAAGCCCGACGAACTCCGCCCGGCACTGAAGGAGTTCAGGCCCACGTTCCTGGTCGGCGTGCCGTACCTCTTCGAGAAGATCCACGACGCCGGCCGCGCGACCGCCGAGAAGATGGGCCGCGCCGCCTCCTTCGACCGCGCCGACCGCGTCGCCGTCCGCTTCGGCGAGGCCTACCTGAACAAGTTCCTCGGCACCGGCAAGGGCCCAGGCCCCGCCCTCTACGCCGCCTGGGCCCTCTACGACCTGCTGGTGTACCGCCGTATCCGCAAGGAACTAGGCGGCCGCCTGCGGTACGCGATCAGCGGCGGCTCCCCGCTCGACCGCGACCTCAACCTCTTTTTCTCCGCCGCGGGGATCATCGTCTACGAGGGCTACGGCCTCACCGAGACCACAGCCGCCGCCACCGTCGTCCCGCCCCTGCGGCCCCGCCCCGGCACGGTCGGCCTCCCGGTGCCCGGCACCAGCATCCGCATCGCCGACGACGGCGAGGTGCTCGTCAAGGGCGGGGTGGTCTTCGGCGCGTACTGGAACAACCCGGCGGCCACCGACGCCGTACTGCGGGACGACTGGTTCGCGACCGGCGACCTGGGCGCGCTCGACGAGGACGGCTATCTCACCATCACCGGCCGCAAGAAGGACATCCTCGTCACCAACGGCGGCAAGAACGTCTCCCCGGCCGTCCTGGAGGACCGCCTGCGCAGCCGTGCCCCGGTCGGCCAGTGCCTGGTCGTCGGCGACAACCGCCCCTTCGTCGCCGCCCTGATCACCCTCGACCCCGAGGCCCTCGCCCACTGGCTCGCGGTCCGCAGACTCCCGGCCGACACCCCGCTCGCCGACCTGGTCGAGGACCCACGCCTGCGCGCCGACGTACAGAAGGCCGTCGACCACGCCAACGAGGCCGTCTCCCGCGCCGAGTCCATCCGCGCCTTCGCCCTGGTCGAGGGCGAGTTCACCGAGGACAACGGCCTCCTCACCCCGTCCCTGAAACTCAAACGGCACGTGGTGACGGCGGCCTACGCGGAGGACATCGAGGCCCTGTACGCGAAGCCGAAACAGGCGTAACAAAGCGGGCCGCCGAAGTGCTCGGCGGCCCGCTCTTGTGGTGCGTGGTGCTGAGGTCAGCTGCCCACGGCGCCGTTGCCCGACAGGACCGGGATGTTGTCCAGGATGTGCGACAGCGGCTCGTCGCCCTTGGCCTGGGTGGAGTTCTCGGTGCACTGCTGGTTCTGCGGGGCCGAGAGGATCGGCACGTCCTGCAGGACGGTGACCGGCACGACGCCGACGATCGAGGCGAGGTTCGCCTTGACCGGCAGGCCGACACAAGGCTTGTTCAGGGTGCCCTGGACGAGGGAGAGCTGGGGGCTCATGTCGCCCTTGGTCTCCTGGTTGCCGTACTTCTGCACGGCGCCGTTGCCCTGGGTGGTGGTGACGCCGTCGTCGTTGCCGATCGCCATCGCCGGGGTGGCGACAGCGGCGGTGGCACCGGCGAGGGAGGCGGCAACAGCCGCGGTCGCCCACAGCTTCTTCATGTTCAAACCCTTTCGGAGGACGGACTCCCGTTGCGGAGCCGCGCGATGATCAACTGAGTGATGACTGGTTTGGTTGCGGCCTTTGCCCTGAATGGAGCAATAAGTCGGCTCGCGTGTAAGCAAGTTGGCTTCCTCGCGAGGGGACGCGGCGGGTGATCCGCGGCGGGTCGCTCGGCAGGGGCTGCTGTCCGCGGGGGACCAGCGGACGGGCCGCGCGCAGCTTCCCGAACTCCTCGGCCGCCGTCCGCGCGTCCCGGCGAGGTAAACCAACGGGCCGCCGAGAGATCGACGGCCCGCTGTGCACGTCCGCGAGGTCAGCTGCCCGCGGAGCCGTTGCCCGACAGGACCGGGATGTTGTCCAGGATGTGCGACAGCGGCTCGTCGCCCTTGGCCTGGGTGGAGTTCTCGGTGCACTGCTGGTTCTGCGGCGCGGAGAGGATCGGCACGTCCTGCAGGACGGTGACCGGCACGACGCCGACCAGCGAGGCCAGGTTCGCCTTGGCCGGCAGGCCGATGCAGGGCTTGTTCAGCGAACCCTGGATGAGCGCCATCTGGGGGCTCATGTTGCCGTACGTGGCCTGGTTGCCGTAGACCTGCTCGGCGCCGTTGCCGTTCGTCGTGGTGACGCCGTTGTCGTTACCGATCGCCATCGCCGGGGCGGCGACGGCAGCCGAGGCTCCGACGACGGAAGCGGCGACAGCCGCAGCAGCCATAACCTTCTTGATCACTTGCGTGGTCCCTTCTGGAGTAACCCCGTCCACCGGAGCGACCTGAACAACTGGTGCCGGGCCGCATGGTTGCTCCGATTCACTCCAATGGCCCAGATGAATCCAACCGGGTGAAGCCACGCAACCAATCCGGCCGACCTCTGTTGATGGGGGAGCAGGAATTGTGTCTCTGCCAGGAAAGGACCGCAGAAATGCTCAAGAAGGCAATGGCTGCGACGGCTGTCGCGGCTTCCGTCGTCGGCGTATCGGCGACGGCCGCCCCGCAGGCGCTGGCCATCGGCAACGACAACGGCGTCACCACGGTCAACGGGAACGGTGCCGAGCAGGCCTATGGCAACGCCAAGACGGTCGGCGACATGAGCCCCCAGCTCGGGCTCGCCCAGGGCGACCTGAACAAGCTCTGTGTCGGTCTGCCGGCCAAGGTCAACGCGGCCTCGATCGTGGGCCTGCTGGTGCCGGTCACCGTCCTCCAGGACGTGCCGATCCTCTCGGCCCCGCAGAACCAGCAGTGCACCGAGAACTCCACCCAGGCCAAGGGCGACGAGCCGCTGTCGCACCTCGCCGACAACATCCCGGTGCTGTCGGGCAACGGCGCCATCGGCAGCTGACCGACCGTACGCCTGAGAGTGACCCGGGCGGCCCGCCGGATTTTCCGTGCGGGTCGCCCGGACCGCTGAATAAAGCTGTCTTCCCTTGAAGAGAAGCGTTTCTGCTCGGCTGCGTCCATCCCGTCAATTCGGTGCGGACGATCGAGTGAATTGTCAGGTGACACGCGTTCTTGAGTTTCTTCCTGCGTCTATCCCTCGTTTTACAGGCTGCAGGTCATGGTGGGCATGACCGCAGAGAAGGGAACGTTCATGAAGAAGAGCGCTGCTGTTGTCGCTGGTGCGATCATGGCCCTCGGTATGGCCGCCCCGGCCTTCGCCGACGCGGGTGCCGAGGGTGCGGCCGTCGGTTCGCCGGGTGTCCTCTCGGGCAACGTGGTCCAGGTTCCCGTGCACATCCCCGTCAACGTGTGCGGCAACTCGATCGACGTGATCGGCCTGCTGAACCCGGCGTTCGGCAACACGTGCGTCAACGACTGACGACGACGTAACGCACCAGCCGTTCCGGCTGTGTCATGGCCGGCCTTGGACAGGTTTCCAAGGCCGGCTTTTCCCACTTCAAGCAGGAAGACAAAGAGATTGCGACAGACCCTGGGTAAGGGAATGGTCGCGGCGGCCGCCGCGACGAGCATTCTGTCCCTGTGCGGCAGCCCCGCCCTGGCCGATTCGTACACCGGCGGCGCTGCCAAGGATTCGCCGGGCGTCCTGTCCGGCAACAGCATCGACGTCCCGATCGACGCACCGGTCAACGCCTGCGGCAACACCGCCGACGGGGTGTCCGGGTTCAACCCGACGTTCGGCAACTCCTGTGCCGGCGGCAAGGACGAGCACCGGCACGGCGACCACCACCGGTGGACCGAGCCGTCGTACGGGGACTCCGACGACGATTCCGGTTACGGCGGCTACGGCCACGACCACGGCTCCGGCTATGGAGACGACTCGGGCTACGGCTCCGGCGGTGAGTCGGGTTACGGGCACGGAGACCACACGGGCTACGGCCACGGTGACCACTCGGGCTACGGGCACGGAGACCACACGGGCTACGGCCACGGTGACCACTCGGGCTACGGGCACGGGGACCACACGGGTTACGGCCACGGTGACCACTCGGGCTACGGGCACGGAGATCACTCGGGCTACGGCACCCCGGACTGCGAGGAGACGCCGCCGCCCACGGGCGGGCACCACCACACGCCGCCTCCTCCGCACACGCCGCCCCATCACACCCCGCCGCCACCCCACACCCCGCCCCCTCATCACACCCCGCCTCCGCCCACGGGTGGACACCACACCCCGCCGCCTCCTACGGGCGGGCACCACACCCCGCCGCCTCCTACGGGCGGGCACCACACCCCGCCGCCCCCGACCGGCGGCAACCACACCCCGCCGCCTCCCACCGGTGGGCATCACACGCCGCCTCCCCCCAGCGGCGGCAACCACACCCCGCCTCCCCCCACAGGCGGGCATCACACGCCTCCGCCCAACGGTGGGGAGCACACCCCGCCGCCCGTTCTGGCGCACACCGGAAGTGAGGCCATGCTGGCCACGTCCGGTGTCAGTGCCGCACTGATCGCGGGTGGCACGATCCTCTACCGACGAGGCCGAGCCGCGTCCCGTAGGTAAGACGCACGGGGTGCCGGACGTCACCGCCCGGCACACCCGCGCCGTCAGCGCTGTACGAAGGCCGGCGTGCTCCGTCGGCCCGGTGCCGGGATCATGCCGCCGCGCGGCTCCGAGCGCAGTCGGCGCTCGACTCCCCGCACCAGCGCGCCCGCCGTGTACGTGGCGCCGTGCACGAAGCGCATCGCCGGGCCGAAGCCCGAGGCCGTCACCAGGCCCGCCATGAAGAGACCGGGGTGCGAGGACTCGAAGTCCCGGCCGATTTCCGGGGAGCCGTCGGTGACCGCGGTCAGGGAGCCCCTCAACTCGCTGGAGAGCAGCCCGAGTCGGCCGGTCGTGGCCTTGAACCCCGTTGCCGCGATGACGTGTTCGGTGTCCAGGGTCCGCGTACCGCCTGCCCGGCTCACCGTCTCCAGGCGGACCCCGCCCGGGATCACGTCGGCCGCCGCGACCTCGTGGCCGAGGAGCACCTCCACCGCCGGTTCGACCCGGTCCCGTACCCACCAAGCACCCGCCGGACCAAGGGCGTTGGCCGCGATCCTGGCCCGGGTCGACTCCGGGAGGCGGTGGAAGAGGCCGGGGCGCTCGGAGTAGAACCAGTTGCGCCAGCCGCAGCCCAGGCCGCTGTGCGGGGAGCGGGCCGACTGCCACCACGGGCGCTCCCACGCGGGCGGCACGTCGTTCCAGGACAGTTCGTCGGCGCGTGCCAACACCCTTACCCGCGTGCCCTGTTCGGCGAGCAGGGCCGCCGTTTCCAGCGCTGCCTGGCCGCCGCCGATCACCGTGACGTCCTTGCCGCGGAAGTCGTCCAGCGCGCTGTGGTGGCTGCTGTGCGAGACGAGGGACCGGCCCAACCCCCGTAGCGCGGTCGGGATTTCGACGAACGGCATGACACCGACCGCGAGCGCGACGGTACGGGCGTGCAGCACCGTGCCGTCGTCGGTCACCGCCTCGAAGCCGCCGGGCACCGGCGCGATCCGCTCGACCGTCCGCTCGTCCACCTCGGGCACGGCGTTCCGCGCGAACCACAGGCCGTACGAGGCGAACATCTCGACCGGGATCGGCTCCCCATGCCGGGCCTCCACGCCCTGGCCCGCGCAGTACACGTCCAGCGGCCAACGGCCTTCAGGGTCCGACAAGTTGGAGGCCCAGGGCTCCGACTTGAGGAACATGCCCCGGGGCATGTGGTCGCGCCAGGACGCCATCGGCCGGCCGAAGACGCGCAGGTTCAGCCCCGCGGCCGCGGCGTGGGACGCGATGGACAGGCCGTACGGGCCCGCGCCCACCACCAGCAGGTCGTACATCAGCAGCTGCTCGCTTTCTCGTCATCGCTCAACTCGGTCGACTTGCTCAACTCAGCTGGTTCTGCGGGCTTGTCGGGGCGACTCTCGCCTGCCTGCCGCACCACCCGTGCCTCCGCGGTGCTCGGCGCCGGGGCCGCCCCGACCAGCCGCTCGCGCACCTTGCGCAGCACATGCCGGCCCCACAGCCCCCACATCGCGCGGCCCGGCCCAGGGTCGTCCGGCGCGTGCCAGGCCAGCTCGCGTCCGCCGAGCGCCGGGCGCAGCGCGCTCAGCGGCGCGTAGTTCTCCACCACGAACACCCGTCCCGGCCGCGGCGATCCGTCCGGCAGCGGACGGTGGGTCAGGTCCAGGTGCAGGGCGCGGACGACGTCCAGGCCCGCTGAGTCGGCGAAGAGCCGGAACTGGGCGCCGGGCCGCGGGTTGAAGTCGAGCAGGTGATAGCGGCCGGTCGAGCCGCAGCGACGGAAGTCCAGGTCGAGGATGCCGCGGTAGCCGAGCGAGGCGGTGAGACGCTCGGCGAGCGCCTGCACCTGCGGGTTGGGCGTCCAGCGGCCCACCGCCGTCAGCCCCGCGCCGCGCGGCCAGGCGCGTTGCTTGCGGCCGGGGCCGCCGCCGCGTACGGCACCGGACCGGTCGGCGTACCCGTGGAAGAACCAGTCGCGGTCGGGCCCGGACGGCAGGAACGCCTGCAACAGCAGCCGGCTGCCCGCCTCCTCGGCGCGCAGGAACAACTCGCGCGCCTCCTGCGCGCTGTGCACCACCACCGTGCTGCGCAGCCCGGTCCCGGCCGGCACCAGCCAGGGCCGGCTCCACTTCGCGACCACCGGCAGCCCCAGTTGCCACGCCGCGCTCGCGGCCTGCGCCGGGTTCTCCGGGATCAGCGTCACCGGGTGCGGGATGTCGGCACCCGCGCACACGGCGGCCAGTTCGGCCTTGTCCGCGACCCGTCCGGGCAGCGCGCCGGGCTGCTGCGGCAGCAGATAGGAGGGCGCGAGTTCGTCGGCCAGCCGGCCGACCGCGACGGCACTCGCGTCGTCCATCGGGATCAGTACGGCGGGACGCGCGATCCGCGCCGCGACCCGGCGGAGCGTGCCGGCGATCTCGCCGGGAGACGCGCCGGGCGGCGGCGGGGGATGCATCTGGCAGACAAAGCGGGAGCTGCGTACGGGACTTCCGGCGGAATCGGCGACCACATGCACCTCCACTCCCGCCCGGCCCAGCGAACGCACGGCCCCCAGCGTTCCGTGGTGAAAGGGATTCCGGTCGATCCGCAAAAGAACTGCGGGGACACGGATGTCGAGCAGCGACACGGACTGTTTCCTTCGGTTCGGTTCACCCGTGCGGGCGATGGAGGAACTCGGAAGCCGTAACGGCGGTGGCGTAATTCATATTCATATGACTGAGTGTCAGTAGCAGGAAAAGCGAAGTCGGCACGGAGTACGACAGTGGAGAGAGGAGCAGACATGGCCCCACAGCAGCGACGGTCCCGCACCGCCCGGCTGGCCTTCATCGCGGCTACGGTCGCCGCGTCGGCGGCTTTCGCGTCGGGCCCCGGGTTCGCGGCGGGGGTGACGCGGGTCATCGATCCGCCTGCTCCCGTGACCACCACACCCACGACCACCACACCCACGACCACCGCACCCACGACCACCGCATCCCCGACCACCGCACCCACTCCCACCGCACCCGCGAGCCCGGCCTTCGGCGCCTTCCTCGACTCCGGGGCTACGGGGGTGGCCCGCATGGCCGCGCTGAGCAGCTGGCTGGGCGGGGCCGAACTGCGCGTCGGCCACACCTACCTGCCGGGCAATCACTGGAACGACATCGAGGGTGCCCCCGGTCTCCTCGACGTGTGGGCGGACTGGCGTACCGAGAAGTCCGACCGGATGCTCGTCCTCAACGTGCCGATGCAGGAGCACAACGAGGACGGCGTGTCCGACTGGCAGGTGCGGCGGCTGCTCCAGCAGGGCGCGGCCGGTCAGTTCGATCAGCACTTCAAGGCCCTCGCCGAGCGGCTGGTCGACCTGAAGGTGCCGGACACGGTGATCGTGCTCGGCTGGGAGATGAACGGCACCACGTACACCTCTCGCTGCGGGCCGGACCCGGAGGCCTGGAAGAAGTACTGGAACAGGATCGTCACCACGATGCGCTCGGTGCCGGGCCAGAAATTCCGGTTCGACTTCGATCCGAGCCGCGGCCGGGACGCCGTTCCCTGGACGCAGTGTTATCCGGGCGACGACACGGTCGACATCGTCGGAATGGATTCGTACGACCAGCCTTCCGGGCTGACGTTCGACGAGCAGGTGAAAGAGCCCTACGGACTTCAGGCACATGTGGACTTCGCCAAATCCCACGGCAAGCCCATTTCCTATCCTGAATGGGGACTCTTCCGTAACGGCGACAACGCGGAGTACATGAAGCGCATGCTCGCCTGGATGGACGAGCACAAGCCGCTGTACAACACGGTCACCGACTACTGCCCGCACGGTGTGTGGCAGTGCTCCCAGAACCCGAAGTCGTCCAAGGTCTACCGCTCGGTCCTGTTCGGCCGCACCGAGGACCCGACTCCGACCCCGACCGCACCCACGACACCCGTGACACCCACGACCCCGGTGCCGACCAAGCCGGTCACGCCCACGACACCGCCCACCCCGACGCACCCGGCCAACTGCTCGCCGGTCGAGCTGGGCGACTGGGTGGAGTACTGGCTCGGCGGGAAGCTGTGTGTGAAGTTCGACTGGTGGCAGCGCGACCGCTGAACCAGAGGTGGCGGCGGGCCGCTCACGGTCCGTCGCCACCGCGTTCCCTCCACTTCCGCAGGAGCACCTTGCCCCGCCGGCGCGCGGCGACATCGCAGACGACCGCCGACATCAGCGGCGCCGTACGACGCCGGGCCAGCAACAGCCGCTGGTTGACGACCGGTTCGGGCCGCCAGTGATGCTTGTACGGCTCGTCCCCGCGCAACAGGCTGAGCGTGCGCGGCTCGTCGGCGCCGGTGTGCTCGGCACACGCGTCGAGCAGCATCACCGCCACATCCGCCTTCCGCTCCCGCAGCCGCGGATGCGCGCCGTAGAGATAACCGCCCGCGAGCCGCCGCGACAACAGCGTCAGATCTACGGCGACCACGTCCTCGTCGAGCCGGAACTCGGTGACCACGGCGTCCCCGGAGCGCACCATCGGCCCGACCGAGCGCACCAGGTGCTCGCAGAACCGGGTCTGGAGGTGCTCGGACGTCACCTTCCGTCCCTGCCACTGGAGTTGGTGCAGTTCCAGCAGTCGCCGTAGCGCCGAGTCCACCCCGTCCGGCTGTACGACGTGACGCTCGACGCCGAGTGCCGTCAGCTTGCGGAGCTTGGCGCGGACGCGTTGGGCCTTGGAGGAGGGGAGACGGGCGACCAGTTCGTCCATCGGTACGGCCGGCAGTTCCAGGCACAGCGAGTCGTGGACGCGGCGGCGCGGGCCGCGCCAGCGGTCGTAGACGCGCTCGACCGCGCCGCCGGGGCGCACCTCGCGAAAGTCGATGAGCGCGGTGCGGGCGGCGGCCGCGAGGCCCTCGGTGAGCGCGGCGACGGCCGGGTCGCCGTGGTCGTCGTCCAGCAGGACGTCCCCGTAGTCGGAGATCGCGCCGCCGAGCGGGACCAGTGCGGGCACCGGGCGTCGTACGAGCATCAGGGGTGCGGCGGCGACGAGTTCGCGGCCGTCGCGGACAACGAGCAGGCGCAAACGACCCGTTCGGCCGTACGACAGCCACCAGGAGTGCAGCCAGGCGTGGGACTGGAACGGGGTCGCCGCGCCGCACTTCTGGTACAACCGGCCCCAGGCCGGGGCGAGTTCGGCGAACTCCTGGGCGTCGGTGACGAGTTCGGCCGAGTACACCGGTGTCACAGGACGTCGGCCGCGGTGGCCGGGCTGGGCACGGAGGCGGGGCGGCCGGTCTCGTCGCTGGTCCGGCGCGGCCGGACGAGCAGCAGCAGGCCGCCGAGGAGACCGCCCGCGCTCGCGCCCACCAGGCCGGTCACCGTGGCCGAGGCCGAGGTGGGCGCGGCCGGCTTGATGGCGCGGGCGAAGGTCTGGAGTTCGACGTGGGTCGCGGCCTTCGAGTCGTTCGCGTGCACGGTCAGCGAGCGGGACACGGCGTTGGCCATGTCGGCGGCGAGGTCGGCGCGCGAGGAGGTGGCCGTGACGGCGACCATCGGCGCGTCCGGCGAGGTCGCCGTCTGCACGCTCGACTGCAGCGTCTTCACCGGCACGCCCGCCCACACCTGCGCGTCCCCGAGCACCGCGAGCTGGGTGGCGACCCGGCCGTAGGCCTGCGCGAATCCGAGGGCGGTCGAGGAGTCGGCCTTGTCGGTGGGGACGGCGATGACGTAGCTGGTGGCCGTGTACGTCGGGGTCTTGACGATGCCGTACGCGCCGCCGAGCAGGCCGCCGGTCACGGCGCCGGCCGCGAGGAGGGACCAGGCCGGGAGGGCTTTCGCGCGGCTGAGGGGGAGGTGCTGTCGGATCTCGGTCATGAGGAACTGGCTCCCTGGGGTGCGGGGGACGGCGACGAGGTGGAGACCGCGGCCGCGTACACGTCCATGAGTTGCGCGGCGCTGCGGGTGATGCAGTAGTGGTGGGCGGCGTCCGGGGCGGTGCGCGGCCGCGGGCCCTGCGCGCGGGCCGCCGCCAGCGCGCGGGCGAAGACCTCGGGGCCGCCCTGCACACGCCGGGCGGCGGCCGCGGCCTGCGGGGGGAGGTCCTCGATGGCGGGACAGGAGGCGTAGAGCACGGGCAGCCCGGACGCCAGTCCCTCTACGACCGCCAGGCCGAAGGCCTCCTCGGGGGACGGCGAGGCGAGCAGGTCCATCGCGGCGGTGAGGGAGGGCAGATCGGGGCCCGGTGAGCCGTCGGGTACGTAGGGGCGTTCGCCGGTGAACAGCACCCGGTCGGCGACCCCGTAGTCGTGGGCCGTACGGCGCAGCAGATTCTCCTCGGTGCCGCCGCCGACCAGCAACAGCCAGTAGTCGTCCGGGAGTTGGGCGAGGGACCGGATCAACACGTCGAAGCGTTTGCCGGCGGCGAGGCGGCCGATGCCGCCGACGACGTACGCGCCCTCAGGCAGGCCGAGGCGCTGGCGGGTGCGCAGGCGCTGGACCGGGTCGAAGCGGAAGCGGGCCAAGTCGATGCCGTTCGGGACGACTTCGATGCGCGGGCCCGGCACGCCCCACTGCTTCAGGCGCTCGGCGACCGTGGGGGAGACGGCGACCGTGGAGCGGCCCAGGCGTTCGCTGGCGAGGTACAGGGCGCGGACACCGGTGCTGAGACCGCGGCCCTCCATCTGCGAGTCGCCCAGGGAGTGTTCGGTGGCGACGACCGCCTTCACTCCAGCGATCCGGGCGGCGAGCCGGCCGTAGACACAGGCGCGGTAGAGGTGGGTGTGGACGAGGTCGTAGCCGCCGGTGCGGATGAGGCGGACCAGGCGGGGGAGGGCGGCGAGGTCGCGGTTGCCGGTCATGCCGAGGTGGAAGACGCGCACCCCGTCGGCGGTCAGTCCGGCGGCGACCGCGCCCGGGTTGGTGAGCGTCACGACATCGCAGTCGACCGGCAAGTGGTGGATGAGCAGCCGCAGTTGCTGCTCGGCGCCGCCGACGCCGAGCCCGGTGATGATGTGCAGGGCCTTCATGCGAGCCCCTCCACCGGACGTCGGCGCAGGCGGTGCAGCCGGTACTTGAGGAAGAGGCGTACGGCGGTGTCGTTCTGGCCGATGTGGACGCGGGGGAGCGCGTGGAGGCCGCCCAGGTCGCCGGGGTCGATGGCGCAGGCATAGGCGTAACCGGCCTCGCGGACGGCGGCGATCGCGCGGGCGTCGATCGTGCCGTAGGGGTAACAGAAGCCGTCGACAGGGGAGTTGAGCAACTCCTGGAGCCTGGAACGGCTTTCGGCGACTTCGGCGCGCAGGGTGGCGTCGTCCGCCTTGGTGAGGTCGACGTGGGTGAGTCCGTGCGAGCCGATCTCCACGCCGTGTGCGGCCGCTTGGCGGATGCCGTCGGCGGTGAGGAGGGGTTTGCGGGGGCCCAGCGGGTCCCAGGCGTTGTCGCCGCCGAGGCGGCCCGGGAGAACGAAGAGGGTGGCGCCGCAGTCCCAACGGGCCAGCAGGGGAAGGGCGTTGGTGACGAAGTCGGCGTAGCCGTCGTCGAAGGTGAGACCGACCAGACCGTGGCCCTCGCCCCGGGCGCGGGCGGCGAGCAGGTCGGCCATGGACACGCCTCGCAGACCGCGTCGGCGCAGCCAACTCAGCTGCTGTTCAAGGCGGTCGGGGGTGACCGTGATGCGGTAGGGGTCGTCGGAGCAGTCGCCTACGGAGTGGTACATCGCCACCCACGGGACCGGGCCCGTGGCGCGTCTGCCGGTGGTCGGGGAATCAACGGGAGCGGCCATGGATGAGCCTTCGTGTGACGGAGCGTACGGTTTCCAGTGCGGGTGCGAAGCCCTGGGCGCCCAGGGCCCAGCCGAGCAGGACGAAGACGACGGTGACGGTCGTGCAGCCGACGGTCAGACCGAGCAGCGGCGAGGGCAGCGCGCGGGCCACGAACGCCCCCGCGATCGTGGCGACCACGGCCGCGCGCACCGGCCGGCTCAGCTCGATCAGGACCTGCCGGGTGCGGAGCGGGACACTGCGCGGGCCCGATCCGTAGAGCAGGAGCAGGGCGGTGAAGGTGATGCCGGTGGCGTTGGCGACGGCGATGCCGATGACGCCCCAGGGGCCGACCGTCCAGGCGCCGATCCAAGTGGTCACGACGATGCCGGCGGCCATCGCGCCGACCGGGTACCAGGTGGGGCGGCCCGCCGAGAAGTAGGAGCGGACCAGGACGCCGACCAGGGTCTGGCCGAGCAGTCCGAGGGCGTACACGCGCATCACACTGGCCGTAGCGGCGGTGTCGTGGGCGGTGAACGCGCCTCGCTGGAAGAGGAGTTGGATGATCTGCGGGGCGCAGGCGATCACCGTGGCGGCGCCGAGCAGCACCAGGCAGGCGGCGAGCGCGAGGTCCCGCTCGACGCGGTTGCGGGCCTTCTCCGTGTCGCCCTCGGCCAGCGCCCGCGCGACCACCGGGAAGGTGACCGTGCACAGCATCAGCGAGAGCACCATCGGCATCTGGGCGACCTTCTGCGCGTAGTTCAGATGCGAGATGGCGCCGGCCGGGAGGTGGGAGGCGAGGAAGCGCTCGATGAGGACCTGGGACTGACGGCAGAGTGCGAAGAGCAGCACGGTGGCCATCAGGGCGAGGTTCATCGGGCGGGGTTCGGCGGGGCCGGTGTCCGCGTCCGGGGTGGTGGGCTTGTGGCTCGTCAACTGGCGCCACAGTGCGGGGAGTTGGGTCAGCACCATCAGGATGCCGCCCCCGGCCACACCGAGGGCCGCCGAGCGTACGCCCCAGTGGGCGCCGAAGGCGTACATCCCGGCGATGATGCCGATGTTGTACGCCACGTAGATCGCCGCCGGGGCTACGAAGCGGCGGTGGGCGCGGAGCGCCGCGCTGCAGTAGCCGGCGAGGCCGAAGCTGAGGACGCAGGTCGCGGTGAGGCGGGTGCAGCTGATGGCCAGGGCGGGGTTCGGCAGGCCGGGGGCCAGGGCCTCGACCAGGTAGGGGGCTGTGCCGATGAGGAGTGCCGATACCGCGATGAAGGCCAGGGTCAGGCGGGGGAGGGTGGTTGCCACCAGGGTGCGGACCGGGTCGCCGGGGGCGCCTTGCGCTCTGCGGGCCAGGGCCATGCTGAACGCCGGGATCAGGGCGAAGGCCAGGCCGTCCTCGATCAGGAGGGTGGCGGCGAACTCGGGGATGGTCCAGGCGACGAGGAAGGCGTCTGTTTCGCTGCCGGCGCCGAAGAGGCGGGCCAGGGCCTGGTCTCGTGCGAGGCCTAGGAGGGAGCCGGTGATGGAGAGGGCGGCGGTGATTAGTGCGGCTTTGGCAAGGAAGTTGCGGGACTCTGGGGTGGGGGTGTCTTCGGGGGTGCGGGCCGGTGGCAGGAGTGGGGTGGTGTCGGTCGTTGTCTGGGTGCTGCGCCGTGGGGGCTGGTCGCGCCCCGCGGCGGAGCCGCTGATCGATACAGCCCCGCGCCCCTTGGGGGAGTTGGGGCTGGCCTGTGTTGGAGGCGTTGCCGTCATTGGGTCAGGGCCCCTTCGGCGGGTGCACGTACCGGAACCGCCACATTCGGCTGCTCCTCCGCGTTTGCGCCCACCAAGGACCACCAGGCCGCCAAGCCGAAGACGACCGCCGTCAGTACTGTCGACGGGCCCCCGATGTCTGCGTACATGAAGTCGATCAGTTGCCAGGTCAGGAGGCCGGTGGAGACCAACGCGCAGTCCAGGCCCGGGAGTTTGGTGCGGTGGACGTGGAAGAGGCCGCGTAGGGCGCAGACCAGGAGGGCGAGCCAGCTGCCGGCCAGGGTGACGAGGCCGAGTAGGCCCTGTTCGCTGAGGACCAGGAGGTACATGTTGTGGGGGGAGAGCAGGGGTTGTTTGAGGAACGCCGCGCCTGCGCCTTCCGTGTCGCTGCCTGAGGACAATGCCAACGAGGCGTTGCCGTCGCGGTGTTCGGGGAAGCCCTTCAAGCCGACGCCGGCGAGCGGGTGTTCGCGCCACATCGCTGTTGCCGCCGCCCACATCGTGTAGCGGTCGATCACCGACTGGTCGGGGGCGTCGGTGACTTGGGTGATGCTGTCGATCCGCTCCTGGAGCATCGCCGTACCGACGCCGAAGCCGCCCACCAGGACGATGCCCGCCGCCGTCACCGCCGCCGCCACCTTCAGGGCTCGGCGCAGGCCCGCCAGAGCCAGCTGGATCGCGCAGGTCGCGGCCGTTGCGATCCAGGCGCCCCGGCTGAAGGAGAGGGCCAGGGGGAGGAGGAGAACGAAGGCGCAGGCTGCCGCAACTGCCCTGTGCCGTGCGTCATTTCGGCCCAGGGCGAGGGCCAGCGCGCAGATCAGGCCGAAGGACACCACCGTCGCCATGCCCATCACGTCGGTCGGGCCGAACGTGCCCACCGCGCGGATGTCCTCGCCCTGGTACGAGGCGCCGGTCGCGGTGACGTACTGCTTGACGCCGATCGCCCCCTGCCACAGCGCGAGTGCTACGAACGACCAGGCCAGGAGGCGGAAGTCACGGCGGTCGCGGATCAGGAGGACGACTGCCGCGGGGACCAGCACGAAGATCTGGAGGTAGCGGCCCAGGCCGCTGAGGCCCGCGCCCGGTGTGGACGCGCCCATCGCGGCGATCGACAGGCCCAGGACGGGAAGTCCCATGACCGCTACGGCAGTTGGGGTCAGGGGGCGGCTGCGGTCGCGGAGCAGACGGATCGCGCAGTACAGCACCACCAGGCCGGAGACCGCGTCGGCCGGGCCCGCGCCGCCCTCGCCCGGGGTGAGCGGCAGGCCGAGCAGGGCGATCACGGCGACGACCGGAAGGACGGGTGCGAACGGGTGGACGCGGCGCAGCACGGTTCAGCTCCCCGTCGGACGTACGGGCAGGACAGGGGCGTTCATGCGGGCTCGGTGGTTCACGGCTCAGCTCCCGGTCGGACGTACGAGCGCGGTCACCGTGCGGGCCAGGATGCAGATGTCCTGCCACAGCGACCAGTTGTCGATGTACGCGTTGTCGAACCGGCAGCGGTCCTCGATCGAGGTGTCGCCGCGCAGCCCGTGGATCTGGGCGAGGCCGGTGATGCCGGTCTGCATCCGGTGGCGGGCCGCGTAGCCGGGGTAGGTCTGGCTGAACTGGGCGACGAAGTAAGGGCGTTCGGGGCGCGGGCCGACCAGGCTCATGTCGCCCCGGAACACGTTCCAGAGCTGGAGCAGTTCGTCCAGCGAGGTCTGGCGCAGGAAGCGGCAGAAGCGGCTCATCTGCGGCTCGCGCGCGATGTTCCAGCGGGTCGCCGCCTCGTGCTCGTCGACCGGGCGGTGGGTGCGGAACTTCAGCAGGGTGAAGGGGCGGCCGTCCTTGCCGATGCGCTCCTGGCGGAAGACGACACCGGGTCCGTCGGTGAGACGGAGCACCACCGCGCACACCAGCAGCAGCGGGCTCACCAGGAGGAGCAGGATCCCGGACGCCAGTACGTCCAGTGCCCGCTTGCCGAAGCTGCCGGGGCGGCGCGACCCCAACTCCAGCCGCCTGCAGGCGAATCCGGCCAGCTGGTCGCGCATCTCGTACGAAGGCGAGTCGGCGTCGACCTCCCACACCACGCAGCCCGACTCCGCCAACGCCCGCAGCAGCGGCCCGCGTTCGGACCGTACGGAGGGATGCACGGTGAGGACGGCCCGGACGCCGTTCTGGATGAGGGCCCGCTCGACCTCCTCGCCGGTGGTCAGGACCGGCAACCCCTCGGTGCCGTCCGGGTGTTCGGCGACGATGCCGACCGGCTCGACCCCGCAGTTCGGGTGCCGCAGCACCGCCGCCGCCACGCGTTGAGCGGTCGTCGCCGGGCCGATCACGAGGGCGGTGCGGGGGCGGTTCAGCAGGGCCTTGCGGCGGCGTCGGTGCACCGCGCCGCGGGCCACGCAACTCGCCGCCGATTGAAGGGCGAAGCCCAGGAGCAGGGTGCGCGGGGACAGCGCGCGGTCGGGGGCGTAGGCCGCGGTGAGCGTGCCGAGGGCGAGCCACGCGACGGCGATCCGGCCGCAGACGGCGGGCAGTTCGTCGAGGACGCGGGGCACGGCCCGGGGCAGATGCGGACGCAGCAGTATCGACCCGGCGATCAGCAGGGCCACCAGGAGCGGTCTGCGCCGGCTGCCGGTGAGCGCGAGGGCGCCCACGAGCGCGGCGGTGAGGTCAGCGCCGAGCAACGGCAAGGGTGAGGTCGGCCGCGCGGGCGGGCGGCGGACCGGGAACCGGAAACCGCCGCCGGTGCGGCGGGGGATGACCGAGACGTTCGAGAATCCGTGGTCCCGTGGCTGTCCGCCGGGGGAGGGGACGGTGCTTTCCGCAGTCACGAGTGGATGGACTCCCTGCACTCGGTGGGCACGACGGGTTTGCCGCCGAGGAGCTCGCGATACACGCCCGCGATCGCCTCGGCGGAGTGCCGCACGTCGTGCGTGGACTGGACGTACCGCCGCCCCTGGTGGCCGAGGGACTCGCGCAGCAGCGGGTCGAGCAGCAGCTCGGCGACGGCCCCGGACATGACCGCCGGGTTCTCCGCCGGGACCAGACAGCGAGGAGCGAGACCGGGTGGCAGGCTCTCGCGGGCGCCGGCGACATCCGTGACGACGACGGGCCGCCCGCAGGCCATCGCCTCCAGCGGGGCGAGCGCCATGCCCTCCCAGCGCGAGGGCAGGACCACCAGGTCGGCGGCCTGGTACCAGGGCACTGGGTCGATGACGGCACCCGCGAACAGGACGGAATCCGGGGCGAGTTGGCGCAGCGCGGCCCGGTCGGGCCCGTCGCCGACGAGCACGAGCCGCGCCTTCGGCACCTGTCGGAGGATCGCGTCCCACGCCGTCAGCAGGACGTCCTGGCCCTTCTGCCGGCACAGCCGCCCCACGCACACCACCAGCGGCGCGGCCGGATCGACCCCGGCGAGCTGCTCGATGCCGGCCCGTACGGTGTCGACGGCCGCAGGGTGGAAGCGCTCGGTGTCGATCCCGTTGGGGATCACGCTCCAACGGCCCCGGACCCCGGCCCGCAGCCCGGTCGTCCGCTCAGCCTCGCTCACGCACACCGTCCGGGTGGCCCAGCGCGCGCCCCACCGCTCCCAGCCGACGGCGAGCGAGGCGGTGACCCCGCCGACCGCCTCGAACGACCAGGCGTGCGGCTGGAACACGGTCGGGATCCGCCCCCGCACGGCAAGACGTCCGGCGAGTCCGGCCTTCGCGCTGTGTGCGTGCACCAGATCGGGCCGCACCTCCGCGACCACCCGGGCGAGCCGCCGTACCTCGGAGACCAGCGCCGGGCCGGGTGACCGGGTCGCCTCCCACAGGCGTACGTCGGCGCCGAGTGCCCGGACCCCGTCCGCGAGGCTGCCGCCGGCTGGGCAGGCGACCGTGACATGCAGGCCGGACGCGAGCTGAGCCCGCGTCAGATCCAGGACGACACGGGCGACCCCGGCGTCCACGGGCTGGGCGAGGTGCAGGACCCGTGGCCGAGGGTCGGTTGCTGGCTGGTGCATTGCGCGGTTTCCTCGCTCACGGGTGGTGCTCGGGACTGCGGGCGGGAACGCGCCTCACTGCTGGGCGTCGACGGCGACGAAGAGCGCCCCGAACCACGCCGCGTCCCGCTGGGAAACGAGCCGGAAGGCCAGCTGGTCACCGCCGGGACGCAGCGCCTTGCCGAGATCGAACACATCGGAGTCGTAGCCGAGCGTGTTCGCATACGCGGGCGCACGCTCCGAAGGCGCCGCCGGCGGGTCGCTGATCGTGGAATTCAGCACGTCGTCACGGGGGTTGGCGCCGTCACCGAGCGCGGTGGCGTTCGTACGACCGGTCGCGAGGGTGAGCGAATCCCCGGTGCGGCCGCGATCCCCGTTGTACGCCACCACGCCCGCGCGTCCCCCGGCGTGCGCGGGCACACGCACCCTGCGCATCCGGATCTCCGCGCCGGTACGGGAGTCCAGCGTGCCGAAGCCGTCCCACAACTCCAGTCGGCGCAGCGGCTCCTGCGGCTTCTCGTACGCCACGACGAGCGTCCAGCCGCCCCAGGCACCGGCCGCGGACTTGCCCATCGCCGTGTTGATCTGGGCCACGGTGTAGAGGCCCGAGCCGCTCTCCCGGACCAGCTTGGTGACGTCCGCCGAGGCCTGGAACGCGTCCGCGCCGCCCGCCACCCGGTGCCCGACGACCGTGTCCGCGAGCACCGCCTTGTACTCGCCGCCGGGCTCCGCGATCAGCACCCGCCCGTTGTCCTTGGGCGGCTTCTGCTCGCCGACGCGGAGGTTGCCGCCCCAGTACAGGCGCGCGTACGTGGCCCGGGCACCCTCGGGCAGCCGGACCTCCGCGCGGGAGGAGTTGTAGGTGTTGGGGTCGCGGTCGACGTCTACGTAGAACATGTCGAAGTCGCCGTTGACCGCGGCCTGTCCTTCTCGTACGGCGGGGCAGGCGGCCGAGTCCGCGCGGCAGCTGATGGAGGTGTTGGCCGCGCGGACGATGCCGCCGTGCTGGAGCGCGTGGTAGCGCTGGGCGAACGGGACGCGCTCGGCCTCGGCGGACGGGGCGGATGCTCCGGAGGCGGCCGGGGCCCAGATCGTGACGAGGGCGAGAGCGCCCGTCGACGCCCGGCGCAGCAGCGGACCCAGGGAATTGCGCATGACCGGAGGTGCCCTTTCGGGAAGTACGGCCCCTATATGCGATCTGATGGCTATAGGGGTACTTCGGGAGATGCGCAACTCTAGTGGCTACCCGTATTAATCCGGCGAAACGCGACAAGTGTGTCGGAATGGTGAAGTTCGGCCTCCGGGAGATCACCCCATTGGCGGCACAACCCCTTGGGGTGCCGCGCGTTGACACAGCGCCGGGCATCCCCGCCCGGATGTTTGTTTCAACCCCAAGGAGCACCTCTCCATGTCGCGTATCGCGAAGGGCCTGGTCCTGACCTCCGTTGCCGCCGCCGCCATGGCGGGCACCGCCGGCATCGCCGCCGCCGACAGCGACGCGCACGGCGCGGCCGCCCACTCCCCGGGCGTGCTGTCCGGCAACGTCGTCCAGGTTCCGATCCACATCCCGGTCAACGTCTGCGGCAACACCGTCAACGTCATCGGCCTGCTGAACCCGGCCTTCGGCAACACCTGCGTCAACGACTGACGTCCGCGCGCATCACTTCGTCCGGCCGTTCTCCCGTGGGGTCTCCACGGGGGGACGGCCGGTCGGCGTTCGGCGGTGTTGCCCCGAATGGGCGGTAGCGGTCCCGGTCCGGCGGTTCGGTCTTGACATGGCCCTCACCAGGCACGACGCCAACCGTACGGCTGACGGACGGTCACCTGGCGCGTCTGACCGGTTGCAGATGGTGGTGAGCGCTTTCACGGTGGGCTCAAGATCCGAAGCACCACCGAAAGGAAACACCCATGCGTGGTCTGCCCGCACGGCGCGTCGCGTCATCCGTGCTCTGTGCCACTGTCCTGATCGGAATCGCCGGCCCCGCGGCCGTCGCGGCCGACAACGACTCGGCGCGGAAGCACGTCCACGCCGCGTCGAGCGCGCCGGTCCCGGGCGCTGACGCGCTGCTCGCCCAGGTCAAGGGCCTCGGCGACGTCGGCGGCGTGCTCACCCCCGTCACCGACCTGCTGACCCAGGTGCTCAAGGCCGACAACGGCCAGCTCTCCGCCGACCAGGCGCAGAAGCTGGGCGACGCGGTCAGCCAGGCCGTCGCCAAGATCACCGCGGCGGCGCCTGCCGCTCCGGCGGTTCCGGCGGTCCCCGCGGCACCTGCCGTGCCCGCCGTGCCCGCGGTTCCGGCCGTGCCCGCGCTGCCCTCGCTCAAGAGCGGCGACGACTCCAAGGCCAAGGCGGCGCCCGCCGACCTCGCCGGTGACGCCCTCGCCTCCCTTCAGAAGGCGGTCACCGCGCTGCTCACGGCGGTCACCTCCGGCGATGTCAGCAAGGTCGTCCCGGCGGTCACCGGTGTGGTGACGGGCCTCGTCAACGTGGTCGCGGCCACGCTGCTCGGCGGCGGTCTGCCCGCACCGAGCCTGGCCGGTCTGCCCGCGCTGCCGTCGCTGCCTTCGACGTCCGCGCTCCCGGCGGTTCCGGCGCTTCCGAGCGTCTGACGCGAGCAGCCGTAGGGCAGTCGCAGCGCAGTCGTAGAACGGCCGTCGGTCCGGTCCCTTTCCGGGGCCGGGCCGACGGTCTTTTCGGTTCCACGGCCTTTTCATATGAGGATGGGAATCGCCGATGAGACACACACCGCATTCGGGTGGGCAGCAGAAACTTTCTGCGCACGGGGTTTCCGCCCCGGCCGGAACTCGTTACACACGGCGACAGAATTCGCTCTGGTGACATGAGTTGCCGAAGAAAGGAACACGATGAAGTCCCTGAAGGCTGCCGCTGTCGTTGCCGGGTCCCTCGCCATCGCCGGTGCCGCCGCGCCCGCGTTCGCCTACAGCCCCGCCGACGTGACGCCCACCAGCCTCACCGGCGCCGTCAACACCCTCACCAGTGGTCAGCTCCAGCCCGCCGACGTGATGCCGCTGCAGCACCAGTCGGACGCGCTCGACACCGAGAACAAGGGCTCCGCGCTCAACACCGTCAAGGGTGCCACCGCCGCGCTGAACCAGCACAACCCGCTGCTCGGCGGTCTCCCGCTGCAGAGCTGAGTCTCCCCGGTGTGTTCGAGGGGCGTCGCGAGGCGTCCCTCGTTCGTGTGGCGGGGCGCCCGCGCCATCGGCCGGACGGGTGAGAACGCGTCCGGTGGCCTTCCGGCCCGTCGATAAGGTCGCGCGGTGACCTCAACCTCAAGCGAAACGCGCCCCTTCCGCGTCGCCGACCTCGGCACCCTCGTCGTCCTGGCGTGGAGCGGCGAGGCCCCCGACGGGGACATGCCCTACCTCCTCGCCTACACCCTGGGCGACGCCGCGGACGGCCCCGAGGCCGCCACCGCCGCCGTGGAACGGCTGCTGACCGACAACGGGCTCCCGGTCGGCGGCAACGTCGTCGACGGCGCCAGCAAGCCCAGCCTGCCGATCACCATGCTCATCGAGTCCGGGCAGGCCGTCCTCAACATGCCGCAGCTCAACGCCCAGTGCGTGCCGCCGCCCGAGTGGCTCGCGGCGGTCGGCGAACGCGGCTTCGCCTACCTCGTGTTCACCACCCGCCCCTGGCCCGAGGCCGAGCCGGGCAAGCCCGTCACCCCCGAGGCGCTGGCCGAGTTCGCCGGCTCCGAGGACACCCTGAACGCCGCCGCGCACATCATCCTGCCCGCCCGCAGCCTGCGCGGCTGACGACCGGACAGCGGGCGGGAATTGCCGGGTCCGGCCCGCTGACGGAAGCAACTTCCGGCCCGCCGACGGGAATTCCGGAAAGCTGACTACTACGGCACCCGGGGGAATCTTGAACTGATGCGCTGCCCGGCCTCGTTACCCGGTCAGCACGCAGAGCCTCCGAATTCCGAAAGGGACCGCACTCCATGAAGTCGACCACCCGAGGAACCATCGCCGCCGTCATCACGGCCGTGGCGGCCGCGACCGGCGCCGCCGTCGCGACCCCCGCCGCCGCGATCGGCACGGTCCCCGTGCCCGTGCCGCTTGAGGGTGCGGAGAGCGCCCTCGGCATGGAGCTGCCCAAGCTGGGCGGGGAGGTGCCGGTGCCCATGCCGGGCTCGCCCGAGGGCCCGCGGTACGTCGAGGGCCGGCTCATCCCGGAGCGGGCCGTGCCCCAACTCCCGGTCCACGGCGGGCTGCCCGGCCTCGGCCTGCGCGCTCCGCTGCCGCACGTCCTCGGCGACGGCTTCGACCACGTCGGCGTCAGCACGCCGGCCTCCGACCTGCGCACGATGGCCCCGGGCCTGGCGCTGGACGTGCCGCTGACCCCGCCCAACCCCGACAACTTCGGTCTCCCGGACCTGAAGGCGCCCCAGCTGGGCGTCCTGGCGCCGGTGCTGCAGACCGTGCCGGGCGCGGACCTGGTCACGGGCGCCGGCCTCTAGGACGTAGCGCGGGAAGAACGAAGGCGGCCGCAGGGCCGGAGCGGATGAGGGCCCGGGTGGTGCGACCCGGGCCCTTCTGTCTGCCCGAGCCCTGCGGAGAGTGACCGCACGGGGTACTGGACGGTTAGCCCCTCGAACGAGCCGTACCGGACGAGGGAGTTGGGCCATGAGTGTGAGCGTCGGTGGAGTTTCGGTGGGCGGGGAGTCGCTGCGGCCGGTCAGACCCGGGCCGGTGCGCAGGACGCGGCGGGAGGCGCTGCGCGGGGTGTTCGGTGCCGCCCTCGCGGTGGCCCTCGTGCCCGTCGTCGCGGCCTCGCGGCCCACGCGCTCCGGCGAGGACCCCGGGGACACCGCCTTCGACGAGACGTACCGGGGCCGTCGTATCCACGGCGTGCTGACGGACGGGTGGCAGGTCACGGTGGACGGCAGGCCGCTGCATCTGATGCGGCGCGCGGACGGCACCTGGCTGAGCATGGTCGACCACTACCGCTCGTATCCCACCGCCCTGGAGGCGACCCGCGCGGCCGTCGACGAGCTGAGCCCCGGCCGGGAACTGCGCGAGGCGGACGGTCCGATGGAGCAGATGCACATGGGGGGAGACCATGGCGTACACGCGTAAGGACGTCAGCACGCTCACGAGCGCCGAGAAGCGGCGGTTCGTGGCGGCGCTGCTGGAGGTCAAACGGCGGGGCGAGTACGACGAGTTCGTGCGCACGCACATCGAGTTCTTCGTGCCCGACGGGGAGTACGGACTGCGCTCGGCGCACATGGCGCCCTCCTTCCTGCCCTGGCACCGGCAGTTCCTGCTGGACCTGGAGCGGGCGCTGCGCCGGGTCGACTCCTCGGTGACGGTGCCCTATTGGGACTGGACACGCGAGCGCTCCGCGACCTCCATGCCCTGGACAAAGGACCTGCTGGGCGGCACCGGGCGGCGCTCCGACCACCAGGTGACGACCGGGCCGTTCGCCTACGCGACGGGCAAGTGGAAGATCACGGAGAATATCACCGACGAGCCGTACCTCACCCGGGACCTGGGCCGGGCCGGCTCCCCGATCGCGCTGCCGACGAAGAGCGACCTGAACGGGGCGCTCGCCGACCCGGTCTACGACGTCTCGCCCTGGGACTCGACCTGCCGCACGGGGTTCCGCAACCGGCTCGAAGGGTGGGGCACCGGGTCGGGCAGCGCGTCCTGGCGCAACCACAACCGGGTCCACAAGTGGGTCGGCGGAGTGATGCTCGGCGGCGCGTCCGTCAACGACCCGGTGTTCTGGCTGCACCACGCCTTCATCGACCTGCAGTGGTCGCGCTGGCAGAGCAGGCACCGCGGCGCCCGCTACCTTCCGGCGAAGCCGCCGGGCGCGGGCGACGACCAGGAGGGGCGGGTCGTGGCACGGCAGGAGCGGATGCCGCCGTGGGACGTGACGCCGGAGCAGCTGGAGGACGTCAGCGCGATCTACCGGTACGCCTGACCGGTCGTCGGCATGGGGAAACGGGGAGAGCCCCGGCGCCTGAGGTGCCGGGGCTCTTCGCGTACGTCCGTCCGCGGGTGCGGTCGAAAGCGTGCGGTCGAATCAGTGGCCGTAGCCGTTGCCGCCGTAGCCCGGGCCGGGGTGGCCGGGGTGGTCGTGGCCGCTCACGTTGGCGCAGGTGTTGCCGAAGGCCGGGTTCAGCAGGCCGATGACGCTGACGGTGTTGCCGCAGACGTTGACCGGGATGTGGACCGGGACCTGCACGATGTTGCCCGACAGGACGCCGGGCGAACCGACGGCCGCACCCTGCGCGCCCGCGTCCGCCATGGCCAGGCCGGCGCCACCGAGCGCCACGGCACCCGTGCCGAGGGCGACGACGGCCGCCTTCGCGATGCGAGACATCACGTTCTCCTTTGGTTCGATGAGTGCGACGGCACGACTCGCCACCGCACTTGGAGTTCAACGCGGCGGCGCATGGCTGGTAACGGCGCCGACGTGGGGATCACCCTTTGGGAACACGGCTTCGAGCGCCGGGCGCGGATGTTCGACGGGCGGAAATTCGGTGCCCTGGACGGGTGGGTGTCCATTAGCCTCCGGTCATGGCAACCGACCAACTGTTCCGTCTGTTCGCCGAGCAGAACCGTGTGCGCGCCTTCGCGGCGGTGGCCCTGGGGGCCGAGACCTCCGAGCAGGTCGCCGAGGTGGCCGGCCTGACCCCGAGGGGCACGGCCGTCGCCCTGCTGCGGCTGCGCGAACAGGGCGTGGTGAAGACCATGGACGACGGTGAACTCCGCGTCGACTACGACCTGTTCAAGAAGCTGGCCCGCGAGGGTGCCGAACCGGTCGAGGCCGGCCCGGTCACCGGCGACGAGCACACCGACATGATCCTGCGGACCTTCGTCCGGGGCGGCCGCCTCATCCGCCTCCCCGCCCAGTGGACCCGCAAGCAGGTGGTGCTCCAGCACATCGCCGAGCAGACCTTCACCCCCGGTGTGGAGTACCCCGAGCGGGCCGTCAACGAGAAGCTGCGCGCCTGGTGCGACGAGGGCGAGGTCGACCATGTGACGCTCCGGCGCTACCTGGTGGACCTCCACCACCTGCGTCGGAGCGAGGGCGTCTACCGGCGGCCGGCAGCCGCGTGACCGGCTGTTCCTACGGCAGCTGCCGTACGGGCGAACCCGCCAGGTAGGCCTGGATGTTCTCGACGGCCTGGCCGTAGTACGTCGTGTAGTTGGCCCGCGACACATACCCGAGGTGGGGTGTCGCGAGCAGGCGCGGGGCCGTGCGCATCGGGTGGCCGGCGGGGAGGGGCTCGGTGTCGAAGACGTCGATCCCGGCGCCGGCGATCCGGCCCTCGTGCAGCGCGGCGAGCAGGGCGTCCTGGTCGACGATCGCCGCGCGTGAGGTGTTGATCAGGTACGCGGTGGGCTTGAGCAGGGCGAGTTCGGCGGGGCCGAGGAGACCGCGGGTGCGGTCGCCGAGGGCGAGGTGGACGGAGACGAAGTCGCTGTCCGCGAGCAACTGCTCCTTGGACGGGGCGAGTTGTACGCCGACCTCGTCCGCGCGCTCCTCGGTGAGGTGCTGGCTCCACGCCGTGACGCGCATGCCGAAGGCCAGGCCCACCTGCGCGACGCGGCTGCCGATCCTGCCGAGTCCGAGCAGCCCGAGGGTGCGGCCGTACAGGTCGGCGCCGACCGTCTGCTGCCAAGGGCCGCCGCCGCGCAGGGAGTTGGCCTCCTCGACGATCCCGCGGGCCAGGCCGAGCAGCAGCGCCCAGGTCAGTTCGACGGGCGGGGTCGAGGAACTGGCCGTACCGCACACGGTGACGCCGTGCGCCTTCGCGGCGGCGTGGTCGATGACCGTGTTGCGCATGCCGGACGCGATCAGCAGCTTCAGGCGGGGGAGCCGGGCGATCAGCGAGGCGGGGAAGGGGACGCGTTCGCGCAGGGTGACGACGATGTCGGCGGTGGCGAGGGCGGCGGCCAACTCGGCCTCGTCGTCGAGGTGTTCGCGCAGGCTCACGACCTCCACGGTGTCCTCGACGGGCGACCAGTCGGCGAGTCCGGTCGCCGCGTTCTGATAGTCGTCGAGGACAACACAGCGCAGGGGCACGGCAGTTCCTTGGGTAGGTTCCCGGTGATCGTCCGGAACGCTACTCCTTGCTGAGCGAGAGCGAGTTGGCCGTCCGCGTCGGCTTCCCCAGGGCCCAGAAGAGGACGCCGAGGAGCATGAAGCCGAGAAGCGGTACGAGTTCCGTCAGCAGGTACTTCCAGCGTTCGGCGTGGGTCCAGCCGTCCGGGAGGTAGTCGGCGCCGAACCAGTGGTCGCCGAAGCCGGGGGCGATCAGCTGCACGCTGGCGAACAGGATGAGCACGGTGAGGACCGTGCTGATGGTGCGGGGGAAGGGTGCCCTGTAGGGGCGGGGGACGTCCGGGGCCCTGCGGCGCAGGACCGCCAGGGCCGGGAAGATGCCCAGGTAGCTGACCAGCGTGGTGGATACGGCGAGACCGAGGACGGCGCCGAAGAGTTTCGCCGCGCTGCCGTTGGTCAGTTGGTGGGCCAGGACCAGGACCAGGGTGGAGACCAGGCCGCTGAGGATGTTGACCCGGACCGGTGTGCCGAAGCGGCTGGAGATGACGCCGAGGAAGCGCGGCGCCGCGCCGTCGTAGCCGGAGACGGCGAGGGCGCGGTCGGAGCCCATGACCCAGGTGACGCCGGAGGACAGCACCGTGAGGATGAACAGGACCGCGGCGATGTCCCCCAGGACCGTGCCGGCGCCGCTGCTGGTGACGGTGCCGTCGGCGGCCACGTCACCGCCGTAGACGGTGAAGACCTGGCGGATCGCGTCGAGGAAGCCGCCGAGGCCGGTGATGGCCTTGACCGGGAGGACGAGCAGGATGCCGAGGATGGGGAGGGCGTAGAGGAGGACGGCGAGGCCGGCGCTGCGGAAGATCGCGAAGGGGACGTCCTTCTGGGCGTCGGTCATCTCGTCGCCGGCGGTGTTGGGCAGTTCGAAGCCGACGTAGTTGAACATCAGGACGGGGACCAGGCCGACGAAGCCCGCGTACGTCGGGGAGAAGTCGCCGGGGCCGAAACCGTGCAGGCCGTGCTGGATGCCGTAGACGACGACCGTGATCGTGAACAGGCCCAGGAGGACGAAGCGGCTCCAGGCGCCGATGGTGGGGATCCACTTGCCGACGTCGAAGGAGAGGATCGCGGCGAGGACGCCCACCCAGATGAAGACGAGGGCGAAGACGTAGAAGGCGGGGGTGCTCAGGTCCTTGCCGTCGTTGAAGAAGGTCGTGAACGCCGTGACGGCGGAGACGGCGAGGGTGCCGCCGAGCCAGACCGGGTTGGTGATCCAGTACAGGAAGTTGTTGACCGCGCCCGCGAGGCGGCCGAAGGCCCGGCTGGTCCAGATGTAGGGGCCGCCCTCCTCGGGAAACGCGGCGCCGAGCTCCGCGATCAGCAGCGCGGAGGGGACGAAGAACACCGCGGCCAGGATGATGAGCCAGGTGAACGCCTCGGCGCCGGACGAGGCGACCGTGCCGATCGTGTCGACGCCGACGATCGTGCAGAGGAGGAAGAAGAGGATGTCGAAACGGCCGAAGTGCTTGCGCAGCTTCTGCCGCTCCACCTGCGCTGCGGCCGGCGCACCGGCCGGTTCGGAGTCGATCTGACCAGCGGCCACCGGGGCTCCTGCGGGTTCGGGGAGGGGCGAGATTTGGCCAATGATCCGTCGCCCTTGCGAAATCCCACAAGCGTTCGGGGGGCAGTCTTGACCATTACGTGTCCATCGGGACGTATCGGAAACCGGGATGTAACACGGTCCATCGGCTCGTTACCGGCGTGAGATCATTTCTGTTTTTTTGACGTTCCGTGAACGAGTGACAGCTTAAAATCACCACGCGTAGATTTCGATGATCATGCACACGATCATGAGGAAAGCGGAGCCGAGGGGGACGCGGAGTGGACGACGGTGCGCGTGGGGAGGCGAGATTCGCGATCCTGGGGCCGCTGGAAGTCAGAGCCGGAGGGGTCCGGCTGCGACTCGGCGGGCCCATCCAGGCGCGGGTGCTGACCACCCTGCTGCTCGACCCGTGCCGGATGGTGCCGGTGTCGCGGCTGGTGGAGGCCGCATGGGACGACGAGCCGCCGGCGACCGCGGCGCACCAAGTGCGCAAGGCGATCGCCGATCTGCGGCAGCGCATCCCGGACGGCCCTTCGATGATCGTCACCGACGGTCCGGGATACCGGGTGGACGTCGCCCGGGAGCAACTCGATCTGAGCCTGTTCTCCGACCGGCTGCGCGAGGCACGGGACGCGCTGGAGGCGGGCCACCCCGCCGAGGCCGTCGAACTGCTGCGCACCGCGCTCGTGCTGTGGCGCGGCCCCGTGCTGCCCGGAGGCGGCGGGTCCGTGATCGCCGCGGCCTCCGTCGTACTGGAGGAGCGTCGGCTGGCCGCCGTCGAGCAGTTGATGGAGCTGCGGCTGACGCTGGGCGAGAGCCGGGAGCTCATCGGCGATCTGCGTGAGCTCGTCGCCGAACATCCGTTGGGAGAATCGTTTCGCGGGCAGTTGATGCTCGCGCTGTACCGCTCGGGGCGGCAGGCCGAGGCACTGGCCGAGTACGCCAGGGCCAGAGAACTGCTCGTCGAGGAACTGGGCATCGAACCCGGTCCCCAGCTGACCCGGCTGCACGAGGCCATTCTCCGGGACAGTCCCGAACTGACCGTGCCGGACGCGGCTCCGGCGAAACCCGCGGCCGCGCCGCCGACGCCCGCGGCGACCGGTGGACCCGAGCCCGGGACGGCGGCGGCCCCGTGCACCCTGCCGCACGACCTCACGGACTTCGCCGGGCGCGACCGGGAGCTGACCCGGCTACTGGAGTACGCCGCGCCGCCGCAGGACGGGGCGGTGCGGATCGTAGCCGTCGACGGCATGGGAGGCAGCGGCAAGACCGCGCTCGTCGTCCGCGGCGCGCACCGGCTGGCCGACCGGTACCCGGACGGACAGCTCTTCGTCGACCTGCGCGGATTCACCCCGGGCGAGCAGCCGATGCGGCCCGGCACGGTGATCGGCACGCTGCTGCGCACCCTGGGCGTGGCGGGGGAGCGGATCCCCGACGACCTCGACGGCCGGGTCGCCCTGTGGCGGGCCACCCTGGCGAACCGGCGGGTGCTCCTGGTGCTGGACAACGCGGCGGACGCCGCGCAGATCCGCCCGCTGCTGCCCTCGCACCCGGGTTCCCTGGGCCTGCTCACGAGCCGTACCCGCATGATCGGTCTCGACGGGGCCGAGTGGATGTCCATCGGAACGATGTCGCCCTCGGACAGCCTCGCGCTGATCACCGGCGCGCTGGGCGAGGAGCGGACGCTCGGTGAGCCGGAGGCGGCGGCGGAGCTGGCGGCCCTGTGCGGGAACCTGCCGCTCGCCCTGCGGATCGCCACGGCCCGGCTGCGCAACCGGCCGCTGTGGACCCTGGGCCATCTCGTGGGCCGGCTCCGGGACGAGACCCGCCGGCTCGACGAGCTGAAGTCCGGTGACCGCAGCGTCGAGGCCACCCTCCGGATGTCGTACCACGGACTGGACGCGAGGCATCGCGAGGCGTTCCGGCTGCTCGGGCTGCACCCGGGCGCCGAGACCGACACCGACTCGGCGGCCGCCCTGCTCGACACCGGGTCGCCCGAGGCCGAGGAGGTGCTGGAGCATCTGCTGGACATGCACCTGGTCGAGCAGCACGAGATCGGCCGGTACACCTTCCACGACCTGGTGCGCAGCTTCGCGCAGCGGCTGAGCGAGGAGGAGGGGGCGGACACCGGGCAGGAGCGGGCCGCGTTCGGGAGACTGCTCGACCACTTCCTGGCGGTGACGGACCAGGCGTGCGGGGTCCTCTATCCGGGGCGTGTGCCCGTCGGTGCCGCCGCGCACGGGAGCACCGGCGACACACGCGGTACGGCCGCGGCCGTAGCGCCGTCGAGCGGTCAGGTCGCCGAGGCGGAGGCGTTCTTCGAACGGGAACACGGCGCGCTGCTCTCGGCCGTCGCGCGCGCCGAGCGGCTGGGCTTCCTCGACCAGACCGTGCACCTGTCCCGGAACCTGGTCTTCCATCTCAACTCGCGCAGCCATCTGGAGGAGTACCGGCAGGCGGCGACGATCGCGGTGGCCGCGGCCCGGGGGCTCGGGAATCCCGGGCTGCTCCGGGTGAGCCTGTCGAATCTGGGCTCCGCGTGGTGGCGTCTTGGCCGGTTCCGGGACGGGATCCCGGTGGCGGAAGAGGCGTTGGGCGTCGCGAAGGACCACGGGGACCGCAACGGCGAGGCGGTCTGCCTCAGCCTGCTGGGCCTGCTGCACAGCTGCCTCGGTCACTTCCCCGAGGCGCAGGGCTATCTGGAGCAGGCGGTCGAACGGCGTCACGACATGGCCGACGGCCGACAGGGCGCGTACGCCTGGTGCAGCCTGAGCACGGTGTACACCTGGCTCGGCCGGTACCAGGAAGCCGTGGTGGCCGCCGAGCACGCGGTGCGGCTCAGCCGGGAACTCGGCGCCCGCGCCGAGGAGATCACGGCGCTGACCGATCTGACGGCGGCCCTGCTCGGCGCCGGGGAGCACCCGGCCGCACGCGCCGTGGTGGAGCGCGCCCTGGACCTCGGCGACGAGGTGCGGATGCCGGAGGAGTACGCGCACGCGCTGGCGCTCGCCGCGGATGTGAGCCAGTGGCTCGGTGCCGCCGAGCAGTCGGTCGGGTACGCGGAACGGGCCCTGCACCTGATCCGCTCCAAGGGGACCGCGACCCGGCAGGCGACCGTCCAGAACATTCTCGGGCGGGTGCACTGCCGGCGAGGCGAGTTCGAGCAGGCCCTGGAACTGCACCGCAGCGCGCGCTTCCACGCCGGGGCCATCGAGTACCGGATCGAGGTGGCCCACGCCGTCGAGGGGATGGCCGAGGCCCTCGACGGCATGGGCGACGTACGGGAGGCGGCCGCTCACCGGCTCGGCGCGGACGAGCTCTACGCCGGGATGACCGGCGTACGCCGGTGAGCGGGCCCGCCGCCGACCGGGTCAGGAGTCGGTGCTGCCCGGGCCGGTGCCGTTGGCCAGGACGGAGTGGCCTGCGGCGGGGACGGACACCTCGTGCGTGAGGGCTCCGATTCCCGAGGCGAGGGCGATGGTGAGGATTCCGGCGAGTACGGCCAGTGTGCTGCGCATTCCGTGCACCTTCGTTTCTGCGAGTCCGGTGGGTGTGTGTGCGGGTGCGAGGACGGGCGTGTTCCGGACGAGGTGCGCCGGCGCTTCCCTGCTTCGCGTAGTCGGAATGCTCACCGCAGCCCTTCCCGCCCCGTTCCCGGACCGGTACCGGCGGGGACGGCATATGCCGAGGTCAAACGGACGGGAAGGGTCCGCAGGCCGTTGACCACGATGGACTCCAGTCGCTCGGCCGGGCCGTCCGGTACCGCCCGGTCCACCCGCGCGAAGAACTCCCGCAGGACGGCCCGGATCTCCAGCCGTGCCAGCTGGGTGCCCACGCAGTAGTGCGGGCCCGCGCCCAGCGCCAGATGCCGGTTCGGGGACCGCCGGATGTCGAAGCTGTCGGGGCCGGGGAAGTGCGCCGGGTCGCGGTTGCCCGCCGTCAGCCAGCACACGACGAGATCACCCCGCCGGATCCGCTCGCCGCCGAGCTCCACGTCCCGGGTCGTCCGCCGCACGATGTGCGTGGCGCTCGACGTCCAGCGCAGGATCTCGTCGATCGCGGACTCCACCACCTCGTCGAAATCCCGGCGCAGCAGCTCGAACTGGTCCGGGTGGTCCAGAAGCGCCAGCATCCCGCCCGACATGGCGAGCCGGACGTTCTCCGTCCCGCCCACCAGCAGGTTGTCGCAGTTGAGCACCACCTCGTCGAGCGGGAGCGGTTCGCCCTCGTAGCGCACCCCGGCCAGCACGCTGACCAGGTCCTCGCCCGGATCGGCCCGGCGGCGCTCCACCAGGTCGCCGAAGTAGTCCAGGATCTCCAGATGGGCCAGGCTGCGGTCCTCCGCCGTGGCGGCGCAGAAGGCGTCCGTCGACCACTCGATGATCAGCGGCCGGTCCTCGTCCGGAATGCCGAGGAACGCGCAGACGACCTCCACCGGCAACTGCGCGGCGACCTCGGTCACGAAGTCGAACCGGCCCTTCCGTACGGCCGCCTCGACGATCCGCCGGGCCGACGCGTCCAGGGCGGACCGCAGCAGCCGCAGGTTCCTGGGCGCGAACCAGCCGGCGACGGCTCCGCGCAGCACGCGGTGGCGTGCCGGGTCGGACAGCGCCAGGGTGCGGTTGCCGCCGGGGTCCTCGCCCTGGGACAGCGGACGCAACAGGATGCCGGACGAGGAACTGAACGCGTCGGCGTCCCTGAGCACCTCCTTGATCTCGTCGTGCCGGGTCAGCGACCAGAAGCCGGGGAAGACACCGGGCTCGTGCCACAGCACGGGAGCGGCCTCGCGCATCCGCCGCCACAGATCGAAGGGATTGCCGTGCCGGTAGGTCCGCCCGTCGACGAGCCGGCCGGCCTCGCGGCGCAGTTCGGCGAGGTCCGGTAGGTCCCCCGGACGCCCGGTCGGGTCCGTGTGGATGTACGGCATGCTGCATTCCCCCTCAGGAAGTCCATGTGGAACGGGAGTCGGGACTCCCGGCGCGGGCCAGCTCGGCGGCGATCAGCCCGACGGGCGGATCCGAACGCAGGTAGAAGTGCCCGCCCGGCTTCACCACCTGGACGAACTCGCCCCCCGCGTGGTCCCGCCACCGCCCGGCCCGGGACCGGATCTCGGGGATGTCGTGCTCGCCGACCACGCTGACCAGCCGGGCGCGGGTGCGCTTCCCGGTGTGTTCCCGGTACCCGGACACGAGCCTGAGATCGTCCTTGACGTACTCCAGGAGAAGCCCGAGCAGCTCCTCGTCCTGCCGGAGTTCCGCGCTGAGCGGTTCGTACCGTTCGAGGTACGCCAGTACGTCGGCGTCCTCCTCGTAGGGGACCGGTGGCCGCAGGGCGGGGGACGCCGCCGAGGAGAGCACCAGGGTCGGCGTGGGCACACCGGCCTCGCGCAGCAGACGGTCCACCTCGAAGGCGACGTACGCGCCCATGCTGTGCCCGAACAGCAGGGAGTACCGCTCGTCGCGGGCCAGGATCTCCTCCGTCACCGCGCGGGCGAGGGCCAACAGGCTCTCGGGCGCGGGCTCCGCGAACCGGTCCTCGCGCCCGGGGTACTGCACGGAGTGCACCCGGGCCGCGGGCAGCAGTGGCTGCCACGACCGGAAGAACGAGGCGCAGCCGCCCGCGTGCGGGAAGCAGAGCACGGAGCCGGAGTCGGAGTCGGCATTGGCATGGGTGGGACCGCTGGGCAGGGGCCTGCCGGGTCTGATGTACGCGGACATGGGAACCTCGTCGCTCAGAGCCGCGACAACAGATCCACCTGCTGGGGGATCGTGCCGCAGCGGTAGACGTTCTTGACTCCGACCGGGCGGCCGGCCAGTTCGCCCAGTGCCCGGGAGAGCCGGATCACGGTCAGTGAGTTGCCGCCGAGCGAGAAGAACGTGTCCTGCTCGGAAGAGGCCACCGGTACGCCGAGGACCTTCTCCCAGACGCGGGCGATGTGGTCGGCGAGGGCGCCGTCCTCCGGCGGCCGGGCGGCCTGCTCCGGTATGCGCTCCCGCTCCCGTTCCGCGGGCGGGGCCGTGGCGGCCAGCAGCGCGGCCCGGTCGGTCTTGTCGTGGGCGGTGCGCGGCAGGGCCGCGGTGAAGACGATCCGGTCGGGGACCACGGCGGCGCCGAGTTCCGTCTCCAGGAAGCCGCGGATCGAGGTGGCGGCCGGTTCGGCGCCGGGTTCCGCGACCACGAAGGCGTGGCAGACGGCGTTCTCCGCGTCGTACGCCACTGCGGCGGCCCGGACGCCGGGGTGCGCTGTCAGCGCCTCCTCCAAGGTCTCCAGGTGCACACGCACGCCGCGGATCTTCACCTCGTTGTCCAGCCGCCCGACGAACTCAAGTCCGTCCTCGTCCGACCACCGGCCGAGATCCCCGGTGAGGTAGGCGCGTACGGGCGGACCGGCCGGCGGTCCGGCGGGCAGGTCGACGAACTTCGCCGCCGTCTGCCGTTCGTCGCCGACGTAGCCCCGGGCAACTCCCGGGCCACAGACGGCGATCTGCCCCACCGCGCCGGCCGGTACCGGCCGCAGCCGGTCGTCGAGCAGCCGCAGCGAGGTGTCGGGGATCGGGAAGCCGATGCCGGTGGGCCCGGGCTTCTCGTAGATCCGGGCGGTGGACCAGACGGTGCACTCGGTGGGGCCGTACTCGTTGCTGAGGGCCACGCCGGGCAGCAGCGCGAAGTGCTGGTCGACGACGCTCTGCGGCAGCGCCTCGCCGGCGCTGGTCACCAGCCGCAGCGAGGCCGCCCCGGCCGTGTGCCGCTCGTCCTCGCGCAGCGTGTGCAGCAGCTCCGTGTGGAAGCCGGGGACGGTCAGGGTGTGGGTGACCCGGTGCCGTGCGATCAGGCCGAGGACGGCCTGGGGGACGCGCCGTTCGTCCTCGTCGGCGACGACGAGGGTGCCGCCGGCCGCGAGGGTGCCCCAGAGCCCGGCCATCGAGGAGTCGAAGTGGAACGGGGACAGCAGCAGGAAGACCGGGGTGCCGAAGCCGTCGTACAGCGCGAGCCGGGCGGCGTTGGAGTGCGCAAGGTTCCGCAGCGAGACCGAGACGCCCTTCGGCCGGCCGCTGCTGCCGGAGGTGAACAGGACGTACGCCTCCGCGTCCGGCGGGTACGACGCGGCCGGGGCGGGCCCCGCGGGTTCGGCCGGCCACTCGCGCGGGTCGACGACCACCGACAGCCCGGCGGTGTGCCGGATGTGCTCGGCGGCGCGGTGCGGTGCCGCCGGATCGAGGAAGACGAACGAGCGTCCGGACAGCCAGATGCCCAGGGCATGGACGGCGGCTCCCACCGTGCGGTGCGAGACGACGCCGATTCTGCGGGCGGCCGCGCACTCCTCGTCCGCGGCGATCGCGCGCGCGACGGCGGCGGCCCCGGCCGCCAGTTCGCCGTAGCTGACCCGCTCTTCGCCGCAGATCAGCGCTGTGCGCTCCGGATGGCGGCGGGCGTGTTCCAGCACCGCCTCGGAGACGAGCGGCACGGGTTCGGGCAGGCGGGGTCCTGCTATCTCGCCGGATACCCCGGATTCGGATGTCGTCATGCCGGAGATCCTCGGCAGGGCCATTCCGGGAACCCTCCCGGTCCGGTCCCGAAACACTCCGGGATCCGAACGGGAACGCGCCGGGACCGGGCCGGTAGGGCGCCGGGACCCGCCTCCCCTAGACCTCTTCGTATGTCGTCGTCCGCACGGTGTCGACGCGGGGGCAGCAGAAGGGCAGGAGAGAGCGTTGTACAGATCATTCGCCGAGAAACTGGCGGAGCCCGACCTCATCGACCTGGGGAACGGCATCCATGTGCTGCGGTTCGAGGTCATGAAGGTCACCTCGGTCCGCGCCGCGGTCAGGGACCTGCTGGACCGCGGGGTCGTCCGCCCGGGGCAGACCGTGGTGGACAGCTCCAGCGGTATCTACGGGCACGCGCTCGCACTCGTCTGCCGTGAGTTCGGCCTGAAGTGCCACATCTTCGCGTCCGTGGCGGTCGACGCGGCCATCCGCACCCAGCTCAAGTACCTCGGGGCCACCTACACCCAGGTGCCCTCCTCCGGTGACGACGGCCTCCAGCACGACCAGGAGACCCGGGTCCGGCTGGTCCACACGTACCTGGAGGAGAACCCGGACGCGTACTGGATGCAGCAGTACCACGACGACGTCCACTACATCGGCTACGAGAGCGTCGCGAACACCCTGGTCAAGGAGTTGGGGTCGGCGGGGGTCACGCTGGTCGGCGGGGTCGGCACCGGGGCGTCGACCAGTGCGATGAGCCGCTATCTGCGGGCGTCCAGCAGCGATGTCCGGGTGGCCGGGATCCAACCCTTCGGCAGCCGCTCCTTCGGCTCGGAGGCCATACCGCTGGACGGTTTCATCATCGCCGGGATCGGCAGCGGAATCCGCTTCGCCAACATCGACTACACCGCCTACGACGACATCCACTGGATCAACTTCGACGTCTCCGCGGCCGGCTGCCGCCATCTGCTGTCCACCACCGGTGTCTTCGCCGGGCTCTCCGCGGGCGCCGGATGGCAGGTCGCCCGGCACATCCGCCGGCAGGAGCCGGACGGCGGCCCCGTCGTCTTCCTCGCGGCCGACCCCGGACACCGCTATGTCGACCGGGTCTTCCCGCCCGACGGCCCGCTCGTCCAGGACCCCGAGTACCGGCCGCGGACCATTTCCGACCTGTCCCGGATGACGGGCCCCTGGTCCACGATGCACTGGGCCCGCAGGCCGTACGACGTCCAGGACGATCTGCCGGTCGTCCCGGTCGTCCCGAGCTCCCCGAGGAACGCCGCATGAGCCGGATCGCCGTCATCAACTACGGCCCCCAGCACGACTACGCCGCGATGCTCGCCGAGGTGGCGGACCGGCTCCACGTGTTCAGCCACAACGAGCTGAAGAACACCGAGGGCTTCGCGCGCTACGAGTACGTACCCGACTGCGAGTTCGTCCCGTACCCGGAACTGACGATCCGCCGGCTCGCCGCGGAGCAGCCGTTCACCCACCTCGTCACGGACAACGAGTACGACCTGGAGCGCGCCGCCCGGATCCGCGCGGACCTGGGCATCCCGGGCCAGTCGGCGGCGAGCGCGCTGTCCTTCCGGGACAAGGCGGTGATGAAGCGGGTCGCCGGTGCCGCCGTGCGCGTTCCGCGCTTCGCCCGCCTGGAGACGTTCGGCGACCTCACCGGGTTCATCGGGGAGAACGGCTTCCCGGTGGTCGTCAAGCCGGTGAAGCAGGGTGGCTCGCGCGACATCGTCGTCCTGCGCGGCGAGGACGACCTGACCGCGTTCAGCCGCCGGCACTGGCGGGACGACCTGCTGGCCGAGGAGTTCGTCGAGGGCCGGATGTGCCACGTCGACGCGGTGATCGCCCCCGGCTACCGGTTCGTGGCCGCCTCCCGCTATCTGCGCAGCTGCCTCGGGGTCTTCTCCGGGGAGAACAACGGCTCGGTGCAGCTGCGGCCGGGGGACCAACTCGCCCTGCGTCTGGAGGAGTTCCTCGACCGGGTGCTGGCGGCCTTCGACACACCGGAGGTCGGCGCGTACCACCTTGAGGTGTTCCACACCCCGGACGACGAGCTGGTGCTCTGCGAGATCGCCTCCCGGGTCGGCGGCAACCGCATTCCCGCGCTCACCCGCGCCACCTACGGCGTCGACCTCCACTCCGCCTGGCTGCGCCACTCGGTCGGACTGCCCGTCGAGGCGCCGCCCGCCGGCCCGCCCGCCGAGGTGCACGGCTCGGTCTCCGTGCTGCCACAGGGCCGGCCGGTCCGTGCGCCGGGCCGGCCGCCGTTCGCGTGGGTGCGGGAGTACCAGGTCAACGAGGGGCTCGCGCCCGGCGCCGTGGCCCAGAACAGCACCTCGCACCTGTGCTTCGTGATCGTCTCCGGCGCCGACGCGGAGCAGGTGGAGGAGCGGCTGCTGGTGACCGAGGCCTGGCTGATGGCCCACCTGGAGGACCTGGACGACGGCGGCCCGGGGGACGAGGCGTCATGAACACCTGGCGCCGGATGTCGCCGGCCGGACGCGTCCTGCTCACGACGGTGCTGCTCACCGGTCTGACGACGTTCATGTTCCTGCCGCTGCTGGCGCTGGAGTTCACCGCACAGGGCGTGCCGGCCGCCCGGACGGGATTCCTCGTCGGACTGCTCGCCTTCTGCGGCCAGGGTTTCTCGCTGGTGTCCGGGCTGATCGTGGACAGGTTCGGCACCCGGTCGGTGCTGACGGCGGGCTTCGCCCTGCGCATCGGGGGATATCTGCTGCTGGGCGTCGGACTCGGTGTAGGCGGCCCGGACGGCACCCGGCTCGTGCCGCTGGTCGGCGGTATCGCGGCGATCGGCGTCGGCGGCTCGCTGCTCGGCCTGTCCGTCAAGACCCTGCTGGTCAGCGAGGACGGCGTCGAACCCCGCGAGATGCTCGCGCTGCGTTCGACCTTCGTGAACATCGGTGTGGTGGCCGGGCCCGCGCTGGGCGCGCTCGTGTACCCGCTGGGCTTCGGCTGGATCCTGGGCGCCTGCGTGCTCTCCCACCTGCTGCTCGGCATACGGCTGACCGTGCGCCCGGTGCGGCGGGCGGCGCCCGGACCGCGGACCCAGGGGAAGGACGCGGCGGCCCGCGCGGCCGGTGACGGCTGGGGGCCGTGGCAGTGGCTGCCGCTGTGTCTGCTCGGCGTGGCGTACTGGGCGATCTACAGCCAGCTCAACGTCGTCATGCCCATCACCGCCGAGCGGACGACGGGGAGCACGGCCGCGATCTCGGTCGTCTTCGTCGTCAACGGCGCACTGGTGGTGCTGTGTCAGTACACCCTGCTGCGCCATGTGTTCCGCCGGGCCGAGGCACGGACCCTCCTGCTCGCCGGCTTCCTGGCCTTCGCCCTCGCCTACGCGGTGTTCATCCCGCTCACCGGCTGGTTCTCGCTGTTCGTGTTCGTCCTGCCGGTCACCTTCGCGGAGATGCTGATCTCGCCCAGCCTGGACGAGCAGGCGGTCAGGGCGAGTTCGCCGCTCCGTACCGGACTCGCCCTCGGCACGATGAGCGCCGTCGGCGCGGTCGGCAGCCTGCTCGGTTCCAGCATGGGCGGCTATCTGCTCCAGTCCCTCAGCGGCGGGCGCGGCATCTGGCTGGTGCTCGTCTCCCTCTCCCTCTGCGCGGCGCTGACCAGTCTCCTTCTACCGAAAGCGCGGGCCCAGCATGGCTGACGCACCGGACACCGACCTCCGCATCCCGACGGCGGTCCTGCTCAATCCCCGGGACCGGGTCATCGACGCGGCCGTGAAGCTCGGCTGCGCGATGGTCGTCGTCGGCGACCCCACCGCACCGCTGCCGGACAACGCGCCCGGCGAGCCGCTGCGCAGTGCCTGGATCGAGGACCCCGGTGAACTCATCGAGCTGCTGAGGGAGTTGGACCTGCCCGCGCCGGTCAGCTGTTTCGGCTTCGGTGAACTCGGCTGCGCGGCGGCCGCGGTGGTCAACGAGCGGCTCGGCTGGCCCGGCAACCCCCCCGGTGCGCTGGCCGCCTTCAAGGACAAGGCACGGCTGCGGGCCGTGGTCGGCGACCGGGCCGGGGCGCCGGTCGCCCACGCCCTGTGCACCGGCAGGGACCAGATCCTGCCCGCGACCGAACGGATCGGCTTCCCCTGCGTGGTCAAGCCGGTGGACGGCACGGGCAGTTCGGGGGTGCGGTACCTGGCGGACCGTGCGGCGGCCGAGGACTTCGTGACCGGCTCGGCGGAGTTCACCACGCCCCACCTGGTCGAGGAGTTCCTGGCCGGCACCGAGTACTCCGTCGAGGCGGTCACCTCGCCCGAGGGCCACCGCGTCCTGGCCGTCACCGAGAAGGCGACCACGGGCGCCCCGCACTTCGTGGAGACCGGGCACACCCTGCCCGTGACGCTCGGCCCCGCGGCCGAGGAGGCGATCACCGGGCTGGTCACCGCCGTGCTGGACGCCGTGGACTACCGCTACGGGCCCTCGCACACCGAGGTCATGCTGACCGCGGCCGGACCCCGGCTCATCGAGTCGCACGGGCGGCCCGGCGGCGACCGCATCAGCGACATGCTGGACCTGGCCCTCGGCGAGGACGTCTTCGCCCAGATGATCGCCGCCGTCCTCGGCCTCGAACCGCTCCCGGCCGGCCCCCGCAAGCGGGTCGCCGGCATCCGGTACGTCACCTTCGACCGCATGGTCCCGCTGCACGGCATCAGCACCGAACTCGTCGCCTCGCTGCCCGGCGTCGCGGAGGTGCACATCAGCGTGCCCGCGGGCGCGACCCCGCCGGAGGTCCGCAGGTCGGGCGACCGGCACGCGTTCGTGGTCGGCACCGGCGACACCCGCGAGGAGCTGGAGAACAACCTCGCCCGAGCGGTCCGGACCCTCACGGCGGGGTCGAAGCCCGCATGACCGCCCGAACCCCGCACTCCGCCCGCCCGACCCACCCGACCCACGACTCACAGAACAAGGTGCATCCGTTGCCGTACAAGATCCTGGTCCTGGTCTCCGGGGCGTCCACCTTCGAGCTCAACAACCACTCGATCATTCCCAGTGCCCTCCACCGTGAGGGCCACGAGGTGCACATCGGTGACATCGACACCCTGTGCGTGCACGACTCCGTCGTCGTCTGCGACCGGGTGCGGCTGAGCGAGGAGTTCACCAGCGGCGGCAGCTTCCCCGAGCTGAGCCTGCCGTACGCGTCCGCCGAGGAGTTCGACCTCGTGTGGGTGCTGGCCGGTACGCACCCGGAGTCGGGCACCGACTCCTTCCAGCTGCTGTGGCTGCTCAACCAGCGGGTGCCGTTCGTCAACGACGCGTCCGCGCTGTTCTACCTGAACACCAAGATCAACCTGGGTGCCGTGGTCCCCGCCGAGCACCTTCCGGTCTCGTACGTCTCGAACGACTTCGACCAGCTCAACAGGCTCGTCGAGGCCGACGGCGACCGCTCCTGGGTCGTGAAGCCGACCAACGGCGGCTGCGGGGCGGACGTGTTCGTCGTCAACAAGGGCGACCGCAACCGTTCGGCCCTGCTCGCAGGCGCCACCGGCAACGCGGCGTCCCGCTACGGGCGTTACGGCCGTGACGTCATCGGCATGGCCAAGCGGCACACCGCGGTCCAGGAGTACATCCCCAACATCCGTACCAACGAGAAGCGGGTCATCCTCGCGGGCGACGTCCCCGTCTCCGGGTTCCTGCGCTTCCACCCGGAGAACGACCACCGGTCCAACGCCACCCTGGGCGCGGGCTTCGCCGCGCTCGAACTCACCCCGGAGGAGGACGAGTTCGTCCGCGCGCTGGGCAAGCGGATGACGGACCTCGGGATCTTCTACTCGGGCATCGACCTGGCGTTCCCCTACGTCATCGAGGTCAACATGGTGAACCCGGGCGGGCTGAGCTACCACTACCGGGCGACCGGCGAGGACAGGTCCTCGGAGGCCGTCAACACCGTGCTCGCGGCGCTGCGGACCGCCGGGAAGCTGTCATGAGCGGGGTCGTCACGCGGGCCGGGGCACTCCAGGGCGGAGCGGCCGGGCCCGACGCGTGGTCCTGGCTGGAGCCGCGCGCCCTCGCGGCCTGGGACGAGTTCGCGGCGACGCCCGCCGCCGAGACCGACCGGGAGTGGTTCACCGAGCGGCTGCACCGGCCCGTCTGGCGGCACCAGTACCCGCCGCACGCCTTCACCGCCGAAGCGGCACGCACGGTCGAGACGGTCGGCGTGCGGCTCGCCGAACTGATCTCGGGCTTCCCGCGCCGCGTCTTCGGGGACGACCTGGCGGCGTGGGCCGGCTACCTCGGCCTGCCGGACGAGGACGCGTCCCTGATGACCGAGGCGCTGGACCGGCCCCGGCTGCGCCGGGTCGCCACCGCCTTCATGCGGCCCGATCTGGTCGTCACCGACGAGGGACTCAAGCTCGTCGAGCTGAACGTGGCCGCCTCCCTGGGCGGACTCAGCACGCTCGCCCCGTACACCAGCGCGGCCCGCGACTCGCGGTACGCGGCCTTCCTCGCCGGGCGCGGACTGCGGCTGGACGGCCCCGACACGGCACGGGTGTGGCTCGACGTCTTCGCCGGGCTCACCCGGGCGCGCGGCGACGGGCCGCTGCACGTCTTCGAGGCCACCGCCAACCCGGCGGACCTCGACGGCGGCCGCCGGTTCTTCGTCGACATGATCCGCTCTGCGGGCCACGACATCAGCTGCGGGCTCATCACCGAGCTGGACCTCACCGACGACGGGGCCCACTTCCGGGGCAGGCGGGTGGACGCCGTGTTCACCGCGTACACCTGGCACGAGACGAAGAACTTCGTGCCGTCCGCGCTGACCCGTGCGCTGATGGAGCTCGACACGGCCGGCAGGCTGGACTTCATCGGCTCGCCCGCCGCCGCGCTCCACGACAACAAGGCGAACCTGGCCCTGCTCCACGACCCCGGGTTCCAGGGCCTGTTGACCGACGAGGAACAGGCCCTCGTCCAGGCGTACGTGCCGGTGACCTTCCGGTTGCGGCCGGAGACCCTCGACCGAGCGGTCGAGGGACGCGGGCGGCTGCTCTGCAAGCCCGCCTCGGCCTACGGCGGCAAGGACCTGGCCTTCGGTTTCCTGGCCGAGGACGACCGGTCCTGGGCCGCGGAGCTGCGGGAACGGCTCGCGGACCCGCGCGAGCGCCATGTGCTGCAGGAGCGGGTGCGGCCGTCCGTGGTCGGTCTGCCGGGCGTCGGGCCGTCCGGCGGGCGTGAAGTGGTGCTGGCACCGCTGGTGTTCGGCGGCCGTTTCGCCGGCGTCTTCATGCGCCAGGCCCCGGTGCGGCCCGGGTCGGCGATCAACGCGTCGAGCGGCGCGGAGTCGTCGGCGGTACTGACCCTCGGCGGTTAGCTCCGCCCGTCCCCCGCCCCGATGTCCCCCGTCCGTCGTATTCACCTGAAGGAGACCGGCCCATGCTGCGTATCGCCGTCCCCAACAAGGGCTCCCTGTCCGGGCCCGCCGCCCAGATCCTGCACGAGGCCGGCTACCAACAGCGCAAGGACGGCAAACAGCTGGTCCTCGTCGACCCCGAGAACGACGTCGAGTTCTTCTACCTCCGGCCCCGGGACATCGCGATCTACGTCTCGTCCGGCCGGCTGGACCTCGGCATCACCGGCCGCGACCTGCTGCTGGACTCGGGCACCAACGCCGAGGAGATCCTGCCGCTCGGCTTCGCCCGCTCGACCTTCCGGTACGCGGCCCGGCCGGACACCGCGCGGGAGATCGCCGACTTCGACGGTCTGACCATCGCCACCTCCTACGAGGGCATCGTCGCCAAGCACCTGGCCGACCAGGGGGTGGTCGCCTCCGTCGTCCATCTCGACGGAGCCGTGGAGACGGCGATCGAACTCGGGGTCGCCCAGGTGATCGCCGACGTCGTCGAGACCGGTGCCAGCCTGCGCAACGCGGGCCTGGAGGTCGTCGGTGAACCGATCACGACGTCCGAGGCGGTCGTCGTCCGCCGCGCGGGCGCGGACGCCTCCGACCCGTCCGTACGGCAGTTCGTCCGCCGCCTCCAGGGCGTCCTCATCGCCCGTGCCTACGTGATGATGGACTACCACTGCCGCGCCGGGCAGTTGGAGCGGGCGATCGCCCTCACCCCGGGGCTGGAGTCGCCGACGGTGTCGCCGCTGCACACGGAGGGCTGGGTGGCCGTCCGCGCGATGGTTCCGGGGAAGGAGGCACAGCGGATCATGGACGGCCTGTACGAGCTGGGGGCGCGGGCGATCCTGACCACCGCCATGCACGCTTGCCGGCTGTGACGCCCGAAGTCCGTCCGGCCGAGCGCGCGGAGGTGGCTCGCCGTCACCCCGGCCCGACACGCGTGGAGTTGCGGGGCGCCCGTCGAAGGAAGGGGTGCCGGTAGCCGGTGACGTCCGCCTGGACTGCGTAAACGCGGGGTGTAGCTGGGCGCCCCCGGCAGGACTCGAACCTGCGGCCAAGCGCTTAGAAGGCGCCTGCTCTATCCACTGAGCTACGGGGGCCGGGTGTGTGGCCTCGGTCGTGGTGTGCCCGGGTGTGGGCCGGTCCGTGACGTTGCCGGGGACAAGGATAGGGCTCCCGGGTCCTTGTCCCTGTTCCTTCCCCTCCGTGGCTCGATGTGGAGGTTCAGTGAAGCGGTCCTGATAATCGCAGGCAGGTACGAATCGTGCATCGCTTTTGGTGCCCCGGGCCACGGGTGTTGTGCACTCGTTATGCCTGGACTGTGCCCATGCCCCAGTCATCCCTTCCGTCCGTTGTGTTCCGTCGGCGCGCAGACATGCTCATATGCTTCAGAATTCCCCCAAAATTGGGCATTCTTCACATGTGGTGACCTTGGACGTACGGCCTCAGCTGCTCGACGCACTCTCCGCCCTGCGCGACCGTGTCGCCGCCGCACGCTTCCCGCTGCCCCTGGCGGGGGCTCCACGCGCGCGTGCCAATCGCGATGAACTGCTCGCCCAGCTCGACGACTATCTGGTGCCCCGCCTGAAAGAACCCGAAGCACCGCTGCTGGCCGTGGTCGGCGGTTCCACCGGTGCGGGGAAGTCGACGCTCGTCAACTCCCTTGTCGGGCGCCGGGTCAGCGAGGCCGGCGTGCTGCGGCCGACGACCCGCACACCGGTGCTCGTCTGCCACCCGGAGGACCATCACTGGTTCAGCGGCATGCGGGTGCTGCCCGACCTCACGCGCGTGTGGGTGCCCCATCAGGACCCGGGGGACGAATTGCTCCTCCCCGGTGAGGACGGTATGCGCGTGCTGCGGATCGAGACCGCAGACACCCTCCCGCGCGGAGTCGCCCTCCTGGACGCGCCCGACATCGACTCCCTGGTGGCCGACAACCGGGTGCTGGCCGCCGAACTGATCTGCGCGGCCGACATCTGGGTCATGGTCACCACGGCCGCCCGCTACGCCGACGCCGTGCCCTGGCATCTGCTGCGCACGGCCAAGGAGCACAACGCGACCCTGGTCACCGTCCTCGACCGGGTGCCCCACCAGGTGGTGTCCGAGGTGTCGCGGCAGTACGGCGCCCTGCTCGCCAAGGCAGGCCTCGGCGACGTCCCCCGCTTCACGGTGCCCGAACTCCCCGAATCCGCCTGGGGCGGCGGGCTGCTCCCGGCCAGTGCCGTGGCGCCACTGCGGAGCTGGCTCGTCCAGCAGGCCCAGGACCCGGGCGCCCGGCACCAGTCGATGGCGCGCACGGCCTACGGCGTCCTCGACTCGCTCAAGTCGCGGATGCCCGAACTGGCCAGCGCCGCCGCCGCCCAGTACGCGGCCGCGCTCCGGCTCACGGCCGCCGTCGACGGGGCGTACGACAGCGAGCACGCGCGTGTGCGGGGGCGGTTGCAGGCCGGGGCCGTGCTCGCCGGGGACGCCTTGAAGCGCTGGCGCGCCTTCCCGCTCGACTGCTCCGCCGGCGAACTGCTCGACGCCCTCGCGGAGAGCCTCGCCGCACTGCTGCTGTGCGCCGTCACGGCCGCCGACGAGCGCGTGGACGACGCCTGGCGCCGCGAACCGGCCGCGGGCGCCCCGGAGCTCACCGACCGCGATCCGTCGCTGGAGAGCGCCGAGCACCGCATCGGGATGGCCGTACGGCGGTGGCGGCGCGAGCTGGAGGAGTACGCCGAGGAGGAGGTGGCCGACCTCGACCGGAGCATCGCGCCCGATCCCGAGGTCGTCGCCGCCCTGGTCGCCACCGCGCTCCTGGGTGGCCGCAGGGCACGGTCCGCGGGCGAAGGGCTCGCCGAGCGGATCGGCGCCCACGGCGCGCTGCGGCTGCGCGACCGCGCCGGGCGGCTGCTCAACGACCATCTGGACCGGGTCGTGCACACCGAGCGCGAACGGCGGCTCGCCCCGCTCGACGCCCTTGAGGTGCACCCCGAACCCCAGGCCGAACTCATCGCCGCGCTGTCCGTACTGCAGAAGGAGAGGTGACCGGTGACTGCCGTCACTGACCAGGACCACACGGACGAGATGGACCACGTCACGCACACCGGGGACGCGGTCGCCGCCCAGGACGAGCACCCCGAAAATGCCTCCCCCGTAGCGGGCGGTCCAGAGGCGACTCCCGCGAACGGCCTCCCCGTAGAGGACGCGGAGAAGGCGAGTGCCCCGGAGGACGCCGACGACCACGCGCGCGTGCGGGCCGACGCCGACACCTCGGGCCGTACGGAATCCAAGGCGTCCGCGGACCCGGCCGACCCCGAGGAATCGACCGGTTCCTGGGACGACGGGCTGATCGCGCGGCGGGTCAACGAGACCACCGCGGCGCAGCAGGCCGCCGCCGTGGAGATCAGGGCCTCCCGCGCGCAGGCCGCGCACAGCGCGCACGCCGCCCAAGCCGCCCACGTCCCGGCCCCGTTGGCGTACGACGGGCCGCTACGGTCCCGTCTCGACGCGCTGCGCGAACTCGTGGGGCTCTCCCGCACCCGGCTCGACAGCGGGACCCTCGCCGAGGCGGGGCGGGTGCTCGACGAGGCGGCCGCGCGGCGCAGGCTCTCCGGGCAGCACACCGTGGTCGCCATCGCGGGCGCCACCGGCAGCGGCAAGTCGCAGCTCTTCAACGCCCTCGCCGGAGTGGCCATTTCGGAGACGGGCGTACGACGGCCCACCACCGCCGCGCCCATCGCGTGCAGCTGGAGCGACGGCGCGGCCACCCTCATCGACCGGCTGGGCATCCCGGGACGGCTGCGCCGACGCCCCCTGCAGAGCGCCGAGATGGAGGCCCAGTTGCGCGGGCTCGTCCTGGTGGACCTGCCCGACCACGACTCGGCGGCCGTCGCGCACCGCGAACAGGTGGACCGGGTGCTGGCACTCGTCGACGCGGTCATCTGGGTCGTCGACCCGGAGAAGTACGCCGACGCGATCCTCCATGAGCGCTATCTGCGGCCGATGGCGGGCCACGCGGAGGTCATGTTCGTCGTCCTCAACCAGATCGACCGCCTCCCCGGAGAGGCAGCCGACCAGGTCCTCGACGATCTGCGCCGGCTCCTCGACGAGGACGGCATCGCCCTGGGGGAGTACGGCGAACCGGGCGCGACCGTCCTCTCCCTGTCCGCGCTCACCGGGGACGGCATCCCCGAACTGCGTGAGGTTCTGGGCCAGTTCGTCATGGATCGTGGAGCGGCGGCACGGCGAATTTCAGCCGATGTCGACGCCGCCGCGTGGCGGCTGCGGCCCGTCTACGCCACCGGGCGCCGCACCGGGCTCAGCGAGGAGGCGCGGGACGAGTTCGCCGCGCGGCTCGCGGACTCGGTGGGCGCCACCGCGGCGGGCGAGGCCGCCGAACGCGCCTGGCTGCGCAACGCCAACCGTGCCTGCGGCACGCCCTGGCTGCGGCTGTGGCGCTGGTACAACGACCGGCGCGAACCGATCACCGGCCGACTGCCGATCCGCGCACAGGCGGACGAGGAGGCCACGGCACGCCAGCGCGTCGAACAGGCGGTCCGTACGGTCGCCGACCGGGCCTCCGGCGGGCTCCCGGCGCCGTGGGCGCAGGCGGTGCGCGAGGCGGCCGTACGCGGGTCGCAGGGGCTGCCCGAGGCGCTGGACGAGCTGGCGGCGCGGGCCGGGCTGCCCGTGGGGCGGCCGCCGCGGCCGGGCTGGTGGCCGGCGGCCGTCCTGGCACAGGCGTCCATGACGATCCTCCAAGTCGTCGGCGGGCTCTGGCTGGTGGGTCAGATCATCGGCTTCATGGCGCCGAACCTGGGGGTGCCGGTGCTGCTGATGGTGGCCGGCATCATCGGCGGCCCGCTCGTCGAGTGGAGCTGCCGGATGGCGGCCCGCGGCCCCGCCCGGCGCTACGGCCTCGACGCGGAACGCCGATTGCGCGAGGCCGCGGCGGGATGCGGACGGGCGCGGGTGCTCGATCCGCTGGCCGCGGAGCTGCTGCGGTACCGGGAGGTGCGGGAGCAGTACGCGCGGGTCACGGGGGCGGGGGTCGGGTGAACCGGGCCGGGTGAACGGGGCCGGGGGAACGGCAGGTTGACCCCGGACGCGATTCCCTCGTGCGGGTGATGAGGTTTTCCACAGGTGGGCGGTGGTCCACGGCGCTCAGCGGGCCCGGCTCGGCGGAGGCAGTCTGACTGCAGCCGTACGGGACGGGCCCGTACGCGTTTCCGCCCGGCCCCGCGGGGCCGGGTCAGGGAGGGACGAGCGATGAACGACACCACGATCTGCGCGGTCGGCAATGTGGCGACCCCGCCGATGTACCGGGACCTGGCGGCGGGACCGTCGGCGCGGTTCCGGCTGGCGGTGACCGCGCGTTACTTCGACCGCGAGAAGAACGTGTGGACGGACGGCCACACCAGCTTCTTCACGGTGTGGGCCAACCGCCAACTGGCCACGAACGTGGCGGCGTCGCTGTCGGTCGGCGACCCAGTCGTCGTCCAGGGCCGGCTGAAGGTGCGGACGGAAGTGCGCGAGGGACAGCCGAACTGGTCCTCGGCGGACATCGACGCCGTGGCGATCGGCCACGACCTGGCGCGCGGCACCTCGGCCTTCCGCCGGGCCAACAAGCAGGAGTCGGCGGCCTCTCCGCCCCGGCCCGAGCCCAACTGGGAGACACCGGCGGGGGATTCGGCCGACTCGGCCGCCGATTCCGCCGAGAGCGCTGTTTCCGCCGATGGCCGGCATTCCGACCAACAGCTCGCGGAGAGCCTCGTGATGACGTGATGTCAGTGAATGCCCCCAGCTGATCGAACTGCGGCTTATCGATGAATGCGCTCCGAAAGACCCGGTGGATTTGTCGATAAGCCCTGCTCGCAGGCGATCTTGGGGATAACGATTCCGAGTCGGATCGGTTATCGGATGACCCGACTGGAGAAGGGGGTGGGCCCGCGTCCCTAGGATGCCGGGCATGGCTCGGGCACAGCTCCCGGCGCTTTGATTCTGCTGGTGGGACCGCACCCCCACGTCGACGGGTCCTGCTCGAAGGGGAATTCCGTGTCATCTGCGTTGTCTGTGTTCTCCGCGCTGTCCCTGCGCGGCCGGGGCGCCGTGCGCTTCGTCGCCGCGACCTGGGCGTGCGGACTCGTCGCCGCCGGAGTGCTGGCCGGCGCCGGCCCGGCCGTCGCCGACGAGACACCGCAGACCCAGGGCGGGGCGACGGCGACGATAGGCGGGCTCAAGACGTACGGCGCCGCCGTGCTCCACGAGGACGGCGGCAGCGATGTGCAGGTCTCCGCGGGCCTGTTCGAGATGTCCGTGGACGGCGGCGGCACCCTGCAGACGTACTGCGTCGATCTCCGCAACCCCACCCAGCGGGACGCCAAGTACCACGAGACCGCGTGGAGCGGGACATCGCTGGGCGCCAACAAGAGCGCGGGCAGGATCAGTTGGATCCTGCAGCATTCCTACCCGCAGGTGAACGACCTCGCGGCGCTCTCCGCGAAGGCCGGCACCAAGGGCCTGACCGAGAGCGACGCGGCGGCCGGCACCCAGGTGGCCATCTGGCGTTACTCGGACGGTGCCGACGTCGACGCGGTCGACCCGCAGGCCGAGAAGCTCGCGGACTACCTGGAGAAGAGCGCGCGGAACGTGGCGGAGCCGAAGGCCTCGCTGACCCTCGACCCGCCTGCGGTCTCCGGTCACCCCGGTGAGCGGCTCGGCCCGGTGACCGTGCACACCAACGCGAGCGGGGTGACGGTGACACCGCCCGCCGATGCCGCCACGACCGGGGTGCGGATCGTCGACAAGGACGGCAAGGTCGTCACGTCGGCGGCGGACGGCAGCCAGGTCTTCTTCGACGTGCCCGAGGACGCCGGGGCTGGGTCGGCCGACCTGACCGTGCAGGCCTCCACCACCGTGCCCGTCGGCCGGGCCTTCACCTCCGAGAGCAGAAGCCAGACGCAGATCCTCGCCGGTTCCAGCGAGTCGACGGTCGCCGCGGCCGCGAGCGCGAACTGGGCGGAGACCGGTGCCGTACCGGCACTGTCGGCGCGGAAGAACTGCGCCGAGGGCGCTGTGGACATCACCGCGGCCAACCAGGGCGACGCGACGTTCACCTTCGAGCTGATGGGCATCGAGCACGGCATCGACGCAGGGAAGTCCGCGACGGTGACGGTCCCGCTCCAGGAGGACCAGGCGTACGACTTCACGATCACGGGGCCGAACGGCTACGAGAAGCGGTTCACCGGGGTCCTCGACTGCCGGACGCAGAGCGACGCGGGCGGTGACGTGACGCAGACGCTCAGCGAACCGAGCCCCGCGACGGTGGGCGGCACCACCGTCGACACGAACCTCGCCGAGACCGGCGGCTCCGGCATCACCCCGATGATCACGGTCCTCGCCCTGGGCCTGGTCGGCATCGGCGCCACGACCCTGGTCCTGCTGCGGGACCGGAAGCCCGGGCAGCAGGGCTGAGCGGTAGCGGTACGGGTACGGGTACGGGTACGGAACACCATCGACATCGGATGTGTGTGGGGGGAGGGAGGCCGTGGCACTGCCCAAGGCCACCTAGGTCTTCGCCCTGGGCAATCTCCTGAAGAACCGCGGCCGGCGCCCCTCGTGCAGTGGCGCGTCGGCAACGGGCACTGGCACAAGGCGAGCCTGCACTGGAACAAGAAGACCAACCAACGGCTCACTGGCGCTGTGGAACTCCCCAAGAAATCGATCAAGGCTGTCGACTACGACTTCCTCGATGTCCGCAGCGGTGCCTGCGGCGGCACCAGGCTCGACTGGTACACCGGCAACGGGTTCGAGTACTGGCCGTGGAACGGGACTCCGGGCAAGCCCGCGTAGTTCCCGCCGGGCGGGGCGCCGCCGTCCGCGGCGAACCCCCAGCTCACAGCCCCCCGACCAAACGGGTTACCACCCAAGCCGGGACCTCAGGCAAGATGGATACGTCTGCCCACTCCAGATTTCAAGCTGCCGGACGGTTTCTCTTGGCTGAGTACATCTACACCATGCGCAAGACGCGCAAGGCGCACGGCGACAAGGTCATCCTTGACGACGTGACGCTGAGCTTCCTGCCCGGCGCGAAGATCGGTGTGGTCGGGCCGAACGGTGCCGGTAAGTCCACCGTTCTCAAGATCATGGCGGGGCTTGAGCAGCCCTCGAACGGCGACGCGTTCCTGACTCCCGGTTTCAGCGTCGGCATCCTCATGCAGGAGCCGGAGCTGGACGAGACCAAGACGGTCCTGGAGAACGTCCAGGACGGTGCCGCCGAGATCATGGGCAAGCTCAACCGCTTCAACGAGGTCGCCGAGCTGATGGCGACCGACTACTCGGACGCCCTGATGGACGAGATGGGCAAGCTCCAGGAAGACCTGGACCACGCCAACGCCTGGGACCTCGACGGGCAGCTGGAGCAGGCCATGGACGCGCTGGGCTGCCCGCCCGGCGACTGGCCGGTCGTCAACCTCTCCGGCGGTGAGAAGCGCCGCGTCGCGCTCTGCAAGCTGCTGATCGAGGCCCCGGACCTGCTCCTCCTCGACGAACCCACCAACCACCTCGACGCCGAGTCGGTGAACTGGCTGGAGCAGCACCTCACGAAGTACGCGGGCGCCGTCGTCGCCGTGACTCACGACCGGTACTTCCTGAACAACGTCGCCGAGTGGATCCTCGAACTGGACCGCGGCCGCGCGATTCCCTACGAGGGCAACTACTCCACGTACCTCGACAAGAAGTCCGCCCGCCTCAAGGTCGAGGGCCGCAAGGACGAGAAGCGCCAGAAGCGGCTCAAGGAGGAGTTGGAGTGGGTTCGCTCCAACGCCAAGGGCCGTCAGACCAAGTCCAAGGCGCGCCTCGCCCGTTACGAGGAGATGGCAGCCGAGGCCGACAAGATGCGGAAACTGGACTTCGAGGAGATCCAGATCCCGCCGGGCCCGCGTCTGGGCTCGATCGTCGTCGAGGTCCAGAGCCTTTCCAAGGCGTTCGGCGACAAGGTTCTCATCGATGACCTGAGCTTCACGCTGCCGCGTAACGGCATCGTCGGGGTCATCGGTCCCAACGGCGCGGGCAAGACCACGCTGTTCAAGATGATCCAGGGCCTTGAGACCCCGGACTCCGGCTCCATCAAGGTCGGCGACACCGTCAAGATCAGTTACGTCGACCAGAGCCGCGCCAACATCGACCCCAAGAAGTCGCTGTGGGCCGTCGTCTCCGACGAGCTCGACTACATCAACGTCGGCCAGGTCGAGATGCCGTCGCGGGCCTATGTGTCCGCCTTCGGCTTCAAAGGCCCGGACCAGCAGAAGCCGGCCGGTGTCCTCTCCGGTGGTGAGCGCAACCGCCTGAACCTGGCGCTGACCCTCAAGGAAGGCGGCAACCTGCTGCTCCTCGACGAGCCCACCAACGACCTCGACGTGGAGACCCTGTCGTCGCTGGAGAACGCGCTGCTCGAGTTCCCCGGTGCGGCCGTGGTCATCTCCCACGACCGCTGGTTCCTGGACCGGGTCGCGACGCACATCCTCGCGTACGAGGGCGAGTCGAAGTGGTACTGGTTCGAGGGCAACTTCGAGTCGTACGAGAAGAACAAGGTCGAGCGACTCGGTGCGGACGCGGCTCGTCCGCACCGCGCCACCTACAAGAAGCTGACCCGGGGCTGATCTTCTTGCGCCACATCTACCGCTGCCCACTGCGCTGGTCGGACATGGACGCGTACGGCCACGTTAACAACGCGGTCTTCATCCGCTACCTGGAAGAAGCCCGTATCGACTTCCTCTTCCGCCCGGAAAAGGATTTCAAGCAGGGGTCGGTGGTGGCGCGCCACGAGATCGACTACAAACGCCAGCTCGTCCACCGGCACCACCCGGTCGACATCGAGCTGTGGATCACCGAGATCAGGGCGGCGTCCTTCACCATCACCTACGAGGTGAAGGACGGCGACCTGGTCTACGTCCGGGCCTCCACGGTCGTCGTCCCGTTCGACTTCGAGGCGCAGCGCCCGCGGCGGATCACCGCCGAGGAGCGGGAGTTCCTGGAGGAATACCGGGACGACGACGAGGACGAGGCCGTCGCCGCATGACGGTCCTCCACCTCGCCGACGAGGGGGAGGCGGCGGATCTCGCGGCCTTCCTCTCCCGGCTGCTCCACTACGACCGCGGCGCCGCGGTCCGCCTCCAGGCGGTCGGCACGGCACTCGCCGTCTTCGGGCGGCCGCCGTCCTTCGAGGTCCTCGCCATCCGTGCGGTACGCCTCGCCAAGCCGTACGAGAACGGCCTCGACGTCACCCTCGACGTGACCGTCTCCGCCGGTGAACTCCTGGAGCTGCTCGACGAGTCGGCGGCCACGGCCGGGGTGCCGGCCGCGGTGACCGGCCCGCCGTGGGCCGGGGTGCTGCCGCCCCGCCGCGGCTGGACCCCCGAGTCCGGCCTGCCGGGCCCGCAGGCACTGAGCGGGATGGTCGCGGCCGGAGTCGCCGAATTCCGCTCCCGCACCCAGGAGTTGACCCCCGAGACCCGCACACGCGCCGAACTCGACCGCATAGGACGGGAGATCTGGTCCCGCACGGTCGGCGAGACCTCGCTCCCGGTGCGCGCCGTGCACGCGGCCCAGTCCCTCGGATTCCTGCGCCCCGGCGGGGAGTCGGGCCTCTTCTCGTCGGGGGCGTGGCTGCGCCTGCGCACCCCGTACGGCTCGATCGCCGTACGCAGGGCGGGACTTGGGGCGCTCGGCGTCAGCGTGCGCTGAGCGCGGTCACCGCTGCTCGCTGTCGTCGGGCCACACACCGATGTGGTCCGACTCCAGCTCCAGGGCCACCCGGTCCCGCATGTCCAGCGATTCCGTGTATTCGGCGGGGAGTTGAAGCCGCCCCGCCCGGTCCAGCATCGCGTACTCCCTCGCTACGACCGTCTCGTGGCCCGTCGTCGCGTCGACCTCGCTGCGCCGCAGGACCTCCGTGGAGGTGCGGCCGTCGCGGATGGCGACCGTGCGGCGGACCTCGCCGGCCACCGCCTGGTCGTGGGTGACGATCACGATGGTGGTGCCCAACTGCTCGTTCGCCGTGCGGAACGCGGCGAAGACCTGTTCGGCGGTGTGGGAGTCGAGTTCGCCGGTCGGTTCGTCGGCGAGCAGCACGGCCGGGGCGTTGGCGAGGGCCACCCCGATCGCCACCCGCTGCTGCTGACCGCCCGACATCTCCCGCGGCCGCCGGTCACGGCAGTCGGCGACCTCCAGCAACTCCAGGAGTTCCAGGGCGCGTTCGGCCTTCGCCCGGCGCCCGGAGCGGATGCCGGACAACTGCATGGGCAGGGCGATGTTCTGAGCTGCCGTCAGGTAGGGGAGCAGATTGCGGGAGGTCTGCTGCCAGACGAACCCGACGACCTCACGACGGTAGGCGAGCCGGTCCTTGGCAGTCATCGCGAGCAGATCCCGGCCGGCCACCCGGGCCGCACCGGCGGTGGGCGTGTCCAGCCCGGCCAGGATGTTCATCAGCGTTGACTTGCCGCTGCCCGAGGCCCCCACCAGGGCCATCAACTCGCCCTCCCTGACCAGGAGATCGAGCCCCTGCAACGCCTGCACCTCGACCCCGTCCGCGGTGAAGACACGGACCAGCCGGTCGCAGGTGATCAGCGCGTCATGGCCGTAGGCGGGCCGGTTGCGACTCTCGGCCGCGCGGGTGGCCAGGTCGGCGAGGGTGGGGTTCGTGGTCATCGACGCTCTCCTCGGTCCTGGCCGGCACTCCGGCCCAAGCCTGCTCCACCGACACCTTCGCCACGGCTCACCGCGCGTCCCCCGCCCTCAACTCCCGTACGGACGACTGCCGTCCGGACCACCACGCCTGTACCCCCGCGACCCCCACCGCCACCAGCAGCACCCCGATCGCGGGCACCGCCAGCGACACCGGGTCGGTTCTCAACCGGGCCTCGCCCAGCGGGTTCCGGGTCGAGGCCAGGGCCACCGAGGTCAGGTCGAAGCCCGGGGCGAGCAGCCGGATCGTCGCCCAGCCGGTGAGCGCGCCGCCCGCCGCCGCCAACACGGCCTGGGGCAGGGACTCCAGGATCAGCAGCCGGCGGCCCTGCGCCCGGCTGAGACCCATCGTGCGGAGCCGGGCCAGCAGGGCGGCGCGTTCGGGGGCCGCGCGCAGCAGGGCCAGAAGGAGGGCCAGGACGGCGTACCCGGCGCCCGCCGCCACCGCCGCCGCGTAGATGCGCTCGGCACCGGACTGCAGGGGCGAGTCGACGTACCGGGCGCGTTCCTCGGCCCGTACCGTCACCCCGGCCGAGGAACCGGCCGCGCCGCGCAGCGCGGAACCGCTCACATGGGCGCCGGTCACCAGCAGCGAACTCGGCCGGGCCGCCGTACCGGACAGCCCGGCCCGGTCCACGACCAGGAAGTCGGCGCCGGACACGGCCGGGGTCACGTCCCGGACGAGCACGATCCGCACGGTGACCGCGCTGGTGTCCGGCAGCCGGACGAGGAAGGGGCGGGTGCCGTAGTGGGACGCCACGGAGGGGGAGGCGAGGGCCGGGAGGACGGAGCCCGAGCGCTTCAACCGCCCTCCGGTGAAGGCCCCGAAGCCCGTCCGGTCCGTCAACTCGGCGTAGGAGCCGGGGTCCACGCCCACCAGCGGCACCGCCTCCTGGCCGTCCAGCGGCTTCGCCTGGTCCGTGATGCTCACCTCGGCGAGCCCGTCCACTCCGGCCAACCGGCTTACCCGGCCCGGGAGTTCGGCGGGCAGCGGAGCCGTCGCGTCGAGGCGGGCGTCGGCGCCGACGGCGAGCAGGGCGGCGTGGTCGCGGGCGTCGTCCACCCCCGCGAGGACCGAGCCGCCGAACGCGGCCGTGGTGAGCGCGGTCAGCAGGGCGAGCAGGGGGAGCACCGCGGAAACGGACGTACGGCCCGCCCGGGCCAGCGACAGATGGCCCACCGCGCCCCGCAGCCGGCCGGCCGGGCGGGTCAGCCGGCGCAGCAGCAGCGGATAGACCCGGACCAGCACCAGGGCCGCGATCACGCCCACCAACACCGGTGCCAGTGCGACCAGTTGATCGCCCGCCGAGCCGGACGTGCCGCGTCTGCGCAGCGCCTCCACCGCGCCGGACGCCAGCACCAGCAGGGTGAGTTCGGCGACCGTGCGGCTCAGGGACGGACGTACTGCCGTCACGTCCTCGCGCGGGCCGTGGACGCCCACGGTCCGATGGGTGAGCGCGGCGCGCACGGGCAGGGCGGCGGACGCGGTGAGGGCGACCGCGAGGGCGGCGGCGACGGCGTGGGTGCGACGGCCCTCGGGGGCGGCCAGCAGCGCCGCCGTCAGCCCGACCGCGCCCGCCGGTACGGCGATCACGGCCGTCTCGGCGAGCAGGCGGGCGGTGAGGCCGCGCAGCGAGGCGCCGCGGGCGCGCAGCAGGGCGAGTTCCGTGCGGCGGCGGTCGGCGGTGAGGCCACCCGCCATGAGCAGGACGACGAGCGCGACCGTGCCGGTGCCGAAGGCCGCGACGGCGGTCAACGGGCGGATGCCCGAGCGGAGTTCGCCGTAGGCGGTGAACATGTCGTCGAGGCCGGTGCTCACCTCGGTGTCGGGGGTCGTGTAGGTACGGGCCAGTTGGAGGCCGGGACCCGATTCGACGGAGGCGACCGCGGTCTTCAGGCGGTCCAGGTCGTGGGCGTGCAGGGTGGTCAGATCGGGGGCCAACTGCCAGTACGGGCCCGGCTGCGCGGAGGTGCCGAGGAGGGCCGGGGCCGCGTCCGGGGCCAGCAGCAGGGCGCCGAGCCAGTACTTCGGCCGGTCCGGCGTCGGCAGGGCCACCAGGGTCGGGGTGCGCAGCAGCGGCTGGGCCGACCAGTAGGCGCCGGCCGGGTCGCGCGGGACGAGGATGCCGGTGACGCGGACGGCGAGCGGGCCGCGTCCCTCGCCGGGCACGTGGATCACCGAACCCACCCTGATGTGCAGGCTCTTGGCGGTCGCGGCGGTGACGGCGGCCTCGACCTCCGGGGTCTGCGCGGTGACCGGTGCGGAGGCGCGCGGCAGTCTGCCCTCCCGTACGGTCGCGTGTCCTGCGAGGTCGCTCTGGGTCGCCGGGTAGACATGCGCGGGCAGGCCGTTCGGGCGCGGTATCCAGGTGTCCGGCACGGCCGGTTCGTCGGCCGGGCGCACGCCGTACGCGGACTGGGCGGTGTCGACGACAAGGGGACGGCCCACCACGGTGCGCGCCCGCTCGTACCCCGAGCGCAGCACGTCGGGGCGCAGGGCCGCCTCGCGCTGGTCCGGCGGGAGCATCGGGTCCGGCTGCTCGCCGGAGAGCTGGATGGAGGTCCGGCCGGGGCCCGCCTGCGCGGCGGAGCGCCGCAGCCCGGCGTCCTCGTACCGGTCGAGGGCCCGCGGGAACACGGCGGCCAGACACGCGGTCACCGCGACGAGCAGCGCCAGCGTCCAGGCGGTCCCGGACGCGGAGCGCAGATGGGTACGGATCCAGGGTGCGGTCACGGAGGCATGGGGGGTGCTCATGTCACTCGCCTCCCTGTTCGCGGAGCGAGGTGGCGGGGTCGGCCCGGCGCAGCGCGAGCGTCGCCGTCACGATCAGCGGTGTCACCGCCACCGCCACGAGGAGCAACGCCACATGTGTGACGGGGAGTTCGACCAGGACGCCCGGTACCGGGCGGGTCGCCTGGGCCGTGAGGACGATCAGGGGGATCACCGCGCGGGTCAGCACGGTCCCCAGGGCGACGCCCACCACGAGGGCCAGGGCGACCAGGACCCCCTGCTCGGCGGCGATCATCCGGGCCAGCTGGCGGCGCGGGGCGCCCAGCGCGCGCAGCACGGCGAACTCGGCATCGCGCTCCCGCAGCGAGCCGGCCGCGCTCACCGCGAACCCGACCGCCGCGAGCGCCGCCGCCACCAGCGCCGCCGCCGCGAACGCGGCCTCGGGACCGGCGCCGAACGGGTCGTCGCGCAGCTCCTGGGCGATCTCCTCCCGCACCACGACCTCCCCGGGATCGACGTCGGGCAGGGCGCGCACCGCCGCGGCCACCGCCGGCGCGTCGCCCGGCGACGTCCCCAGCCACCACTCGGTGGGCGTGACGCCATCGACGAAGCGCGTTCCCAACACCCGGTTCACGGACCGGAGATTGACCAGCAGCGCACCGCCGTCGCCCTCCTCGGCACCACCCGTCGTCGGCAGTCCCCGCACCGCCGCCACGATCCGCACCGGCAGGTTCTCGCCGCCGAGCGTCACCTGCACCCGCTGTCCGGTGCGGGCACCCGCCGAGGTCAGGAAGCGGTCGGTGGCGACGGCCGTGATCTCGGGCGCCGGGGGCTGTGCGACACGCAGCCGCACCGTGACGGAGGAGACCGTCCAGATGTCCTTGCCCGGGATGTATCCCGTGCCGTAGTCGACGGTCAGTGGTTTCGTCGAAGTCACCTTCGGGGTGGGCGGGTTGGAGCGCGGACCGTACGACTCGCTGGTGGCGGCCCGCGCCGTCCAGGCGGTGGGCAGCGGCAGCGGCCGGACCTTTCCCCGGGCGTCCGTGGCGGTCAGCCCGCTGACGGTGAGCCGGTGCCGGGACGAGTGCTCGCCGGGCTGGGGCAGGTCGAGCTGAAGTCCGGTGAGGGTCAGCGGGCCGGGTGACGCGGAGACGTCCAGCTTCAGGTCGTACTGTCTTCCGTCGGTGGGGAGTTGGCCGAGGAACTCCTGGTACGGGGTGCCGTAGCGGTCCTCGACCGTGGCCGTGACGTCGGCCGTGGTCCGCGGGCCCGTGCCGCCGATGCCCGCCCGCACCGTCAACCCGGCCGTTCCCGCCGGGATCCCGGTGCCCGCTGTGCGCCCCTTCGGGCCCAGGCCGGCCAGCAGCGGACCGGCGGGGTGCCCCGACGTCAGGTCCCCTCGCATCAGCACCGCGTCCGACGCGCGGGCCGTGTCCAGGGCCAGCACGGTCGCCGTGCGGTCGCCCGAGAGGGACAGGGAGGTGCGGACGGCGGGAGCCGCCTCCCGTACGCGGGGAAGGTCCGCGTAGGTCTCCGTGCGGCCCAACCCGCCGTCACCGGCGGCCAGTACGCGGACCGGCACCCCGGCCTGGAAGTCGGCCTGGTCGCCCTGCGAGCGGCTCCAGGAGGCGCTCTGGCCGATCGCGAGCATGCCCAGCGCCAGGGCGAGCACGAGCAGCAGCACCGGCCCGGCACCACGCATCGGACGGCGGCTGAACTGCCAGCCCGCCAGCGCCACCGGCAGCCCCCGCCCGGCGGCGGCCCGGCGCTCGGCCAGGCGTGCCACCGGTGGCAGCAGCCGCAGCGTCAGGACCGTGCCCGCGAGCAGGGCGAGGGCGGGGGCCGCGACCAGCAGGGGATCGATGCCCAGCGTCCCGGAGTTGTCGCTGCTGACGGCTCCCGAGGTCTGCCGGTTCAGCTGCCAGTAGGCGACCCCGGCCACGGCCAGCAGCCCGAGGTCAGCGCCCGCGCGCAGCGGAGCGGGGATCGCGCGGGCCCGGCCGCCCTCGAAGGAGGAAGTGAGCGCGGGGAGCGTCACCGCCAGCGCGCAGCCGAGGGCGACGGCCGCCGCGACCAGCCACACCCCCGCCCGGCCGCCCGCCGGGGTGTCCAGGTGCAGGCCGATCCGCGCCAACGCGCCGTGTCCGGCGAGGAGTTCGGTGAGCGGACCCGCCAGCAACGGTGCAACTGCCGTCGCCGGTACGGCCAGCAGCAGCGCCTCCACCGCCGACAGGCCCGCGATCCGGGCCCGGGAACCGCCGCGCGCCCGCAACAACCGGCTCTCGCCCGCCCGTTCGGCGCTCAGCAGCCGGGCCACCAGGAGCAGGGCGTACCCCGCGAGCAGCGCGAGCTGGAGCGCGACGATCAGCAGGGTGGAGCGGGAGACGAGCAACGAGCGGTCGATGCGGTCGAGTACGTCCGGCAACGAGGTCGTCGCGGTGGTGACTCCCGGTACGGCACCGGACTTCTGCAGCGAGGTGCCGCCCGCCCCGGCGCTCGCGCGCAGGGTGCCGATCCGCCCGGTCGTCAGCGTGGAGAAGTCGGCCGACGCGAGCCACGCGGACGGCCCGGCGCTCAACTCGGCGAGGCTCGCGGGATCGGTGAACAGCGGGCCGTAGGTCGTGAAACCGGCCGTGCTGAGGCCGCGGCCGCGCAGGTCGTCGAGGAGCCAGTAGGCCGTGCTCGCGTCGGCGGGCCGGTAGACACCGGTGACCAGGATGTGCGCCTTGGGCCCGCTGAGCCGGTTGTCGAGGGTGAGCCGTGTGCCGGCCCGCACCCCGAGTCCCTCGGCCGCGGTGCGGGGCAGCGCGACCTCGATGTCCCCCGAGGCCGTCGCGCGCGGGAAGCGGCCCGACATCAGCCGCACCTGCGACCGGTCCAGGGCCCCGAAGTAGGTGAGATCCGGATCGCCGGACCGCTCGGCCCGCGGCTGGAGCGAGCGCGGCAGGGCGTACGGCCCGGAGCGCACCAACGTCCGTACCGTCACGGGCAGTTCGTCGAAGGTCCGCCCCGCCGCCTTCCGTACGGCGGTGTCGGCGGACGCGCGCTGGGCGGGCGGGACCTCGGCCTTGACGATCAGGGCGGTGTCGGGGGCGTTGCGGGCGTCGTTCAGGGAGTGCCGGAGCGCCGCGTCGCCGATCGCGCCCGAGTAGGCCGTGAGCGTCGTGAGGACCGCCGTGGTCAGCAGCACCGTGAGCAGCGCGGCGGCGAGCAGCAGGCGGTGTGCCCGCGCGCGTACCAGGACGAACCCCACCCGGCCCCCCGCCGTCGTCCGGATCTTCTCCGGCGATGCTGCCAGAGGGGACCGGCGGCGAGTAACCGTTTGCGACCACTGCTTGACCGGATTGTGACCGGATATCGGCGCCGGACGACCGGAATCCGACGTTCAGTGAGCGGCGGTCAGCCCGCCGTGTTCACCATCGAGGCGGCCGCGTACGTCAGGTAGTTCCACAGCGTGTGCTCGTGCTCCTCGGACAGACCGAGTTCGTCGACGGCGACGCGCATGTGCTTCAGCCAGGCGTCGTGCGCGGCCTGGTCGACCTGGAACGGCGCGTGGCGCATGCGCAGGCGCGGGTGGCCGCGGTTGTCGCTGTACGTCGTCGGGCCGCCCCAGTACTGCATCAGGAACAGGGTGAAGCGCTCCTCGGCCGGGCCCAGGTCCTCCTCCGGGTACATGGGCCTCAGCAGCGGGTCCCCGGCGACGCCCTCGTAGAAACGGTGGACGAGCCGGCGGAAGGTCTTCTCCCCGCCGACCTGCTCGTAGAAGGTCTGCTCCTGAAGCGTGCCGCGCCGAATCTCTTTCACGCTCTCCATGGTCTCAGACAGGGCGGCCGAGGTTAAGGATGGACCGTAGGTACCAAAATTGGGGGTGCAAGGGGACACAAGGTGACGAGGAGGGGCAATGGCTACCGCAACCGCACAGATAGCCGCCGAGGTGGCGACCCGGACCGCGCGGGAGTACCTGCGCGTGAGCAAGGGCAAGGGGCGGACGGCCCGCAGCATCACCGACCAGCACAGCGGCAACCTCGCCTCCGAGCTGGAGTACGGCCCCTGGACGGGCGAGCCGTACAAGGACACCGGCAGCGCCAGCAAGTACGCGACCAAGGCGCGCAGCGACTTCGACAAGCTGATGGACGACCTCGCGACCGGCGCTTTCGGCAAGCCCGGTGACGTCCTGGTCCTGTGGGAGATCAGCCGTCTCGCTCGCGAGATGGGGGTGGGAAACCGGATCATCAAGCTGTGCGAGGTGGGCGGCTACCTGATCCACGTGACGAGCGACGAGCGTCAGCCGTACGACCCCCGGAACTACAACGACTACGACCTCCTGAACCGAGGCATCCTCGACGCGGAGAAGGAGGCCCGGCGCCTGTCCGCCCGGACGCAGCGAGGTGTGAACTCGGCCGCAGGGGAGGGCCGTCCGCACGGCAAGATCCCGTTCGGCTACGCCCGGGAGTACGAAGTGATGGACGGCCGTCCCCGCTGCGTCCGTCAGTACCCGGGCCCGGGGGACGGGAAGCTCATCGCCGAACTGTTCGTCCGCGCGGCCGGAGTACGGGACAACCGGATGGGTGATGAGTCTGTGGCGCTGCTCTACAGCAACCCCGTCGGGGACGACGCGCTCCCTGAGGCCGTCTATGCCATCGCGCAGGAATGGGCGGAGCGAGGCCTCGTCAACGCGTCCGGCAAGCCCTTCCACGACGGCAACCTGCGGGAGATGCTGACCCGGCCCGCCTACGCGGGGCTGAGGAAGCACAAGGACACGCTGATCCCGGTGCAGTGGGAGGGGTACGAACCGATCGTGTCCCGCGAGGTGTTCAGCCGGGTTCAACGGCTGTTCGCCGACCCGTCCCGGCGTACCTACCTCGACACAGGCGTGCAGCACGTCCTGACCACGACGCTGCGCTGCAACCCCTGCGATGGTCCGATCACGGTCCGCTGCCGCAAGGCCGGGGTGCCCGGCTACGAGTGCGCCAAGAAGGGCTGCGTCCGCGTCGACAAGGCGGAGGTGGACCGCATCCTCATCGGCGACCTGACGGCCGTCGACCCAGGGACCGGCGAGGCGAAGCCCAAGTTGGGTGTCATCCTCGCGTACCTGTCCGCACCCCACCGGGTCGCCCGGCTCCGTAAGCGCCCGGCCGGGGGCCCGGAGGAGCAGGCGACGCGCAGCGAACTGGCGGGGCTCCGGACCGAGTTGGAGGAGCTGGAGGCAGCACCCCAGCCGAAGACGGCCCGCGCCCGTATCCAGCGCACCGCCGACATGGAGGAGTTGGAGCAGGACATCGCCGTCCTGGAGAACAAGCTGGCCAAGCTCACGACGCCCGCCCCACTTGCGGACCTTCTCCCGGCCGACCCCGAGGCGGATCTGATTGCCTGGTGGCAGGCGGCCGACGTCCATCGCCAGCGTGCCGTAGCGGCGCTGCTTCTGGTCCCGGATGCCCTCGGACAGGTGCGCATCACGCCATCGCAGGGATGGAGGGACCCGGTGCCGGACCGGCTGAAGTGGGTCACCGCTGCCTGATCCACATCACATACGAGCGATGCCCGGCCGACGTTCCCCCTGTCGGCCGGGCATCGCGCTGTTGGGGTGGCTACAACTCCCGCCGCTTGACGGCTCTCCACATGATCCGGGCCTCGGGGCACATGGCTTTCACACAGCCGGGGCACGCCTGCCCGTGGTCCAGGAGCCTCCGGTACGCGGCAACGTCGTACGACGCCACCTTGCCGACCGGCGCGCTCATGCGCACTCACCCCGGCTCCGGGCGTTGGCCAGGGCCACGCCTGCCGACAGCCGCTCGGCATCCGTCGGCGGACGGATCGGCCCCAGGGCGTCCCACTCGCGTCCCCCGCCGACCGGCCGAAGTTGCCAGTGCGGCCCCTCGTGGCCCATGGCCTGGCCGACCTTGCCGGTCGCCACGTCGTACACCAACTCGCCGATCTCCGGAATGAACAAGTTCATGCGCACCCCCGCTGGATCACGTCGGCCAGCCGGAGGGCGACGTCTGCCCGCACCCGGCCGAGGTTGATCAGGTTCAGAGAGGGCGACGCTGCGTCCGCCCCCAAGGACGGCAGTACGATCCCCGCCGACGTCAGTGCTTCCCGCAGAGTCTCGACCGCCGCTGTGACATCCGAGGTGCCCGGCTCTTGCTGTGCTGTGACCATGAACTCAGCGTTCTGGTGGGCCAGTTGAGAGGGCTAGCGCCTATACCCGATTATTCTCGGGTAAGGGTTATCTATAGCCGTTTATATCCACAAGGGCCCGGCGGATCCGTACCGTCCACTCCCCAGCACGGTGATCATGAAGGAGTCAGTACCCGGCGAAAGGAACTGATCATGGCGCGACGGCTGCGCTTCAACGGCACGGGCAGCGGCGTGAATGGCTGCCCGGCCGTGCACGAAGACCTCGACACCGGCGAAGTGATCATTCACGGACCGGCGCTCACCGACCCTGACGACATCGCCCGCCTGCGGCACCTCGGAGGGGGCGAGGTGCCCATCATCGTCCCGCGCGAACTGCTCGTGGACTTCGGCCCCAAGGAGGTCGTACGCGTGCCGAACGTCATCGGCCTAGACGAGTTCGACCGGCTGTTCACCCAGTTCCAGCACACGGCGTGGAGGCTGGAGACCCGGCGCCGGTACGCCTCAGACGAAGTCACCGACACCTACACGCAGTTCCTCCGGGGCGAGTCCGTCGACTGGGAGGGCAGGGACCCCGAGTGGTGTGCCGAGCGCCGCGAACAGACCGCTCTCGGCAAGAGGTTCGAGCGCGTCCGCGTCGTCGACAACCCCCCGACCCCGGGGCAGCTCTACCTGCTCGACAACGCCCGGCGGAACAGCTCCGTCGGTGAGGACATCCGGCAGATCTGGCGGCCCGAGGCCGAGCGCCTCCAGCTTCCCGACGAGGACTTCTGGCTCTTCGACTCCCGGCTGGTGGCCCGGCTCAACTTCGACGACGCCGACGACCTCGTCAGTGTGGAGCTGATCACGGAACCCGTGGAGGTCAACCGCTATTGCCAGGCGCGCGACGCCGCCACGCACTACGCCGTGCCGTACGAGGAGTTCGCGGCGAGGCTCGCCGCCAGCGAGTAGCAGGGAGCGGAACCGGTGACCACCGACTACCAGCAGGCGCGCGAAGCGCTCGGGGTCCGGCTGCGTGAGCTGAGGCTCACCGCGCCGGACGGTCGGCTCACCGGTTCCGCGCTCGCCCGGCGCCTCGGTTGGCCACAGCCCAAGGTCTCCAAGCTGGAGAACGGCCGCCAGACCGCCACCCCCGACGACCTCCGAGCCTGGGCCGAGGGCACCGGCCAGCCGGACGCGTACGACGAACTCCTCGCCCGGCTGAGGGGGTTCGAGTCCCACATCCGCTCATGGCGGCGGCAACTCGCCTCGGGGCACAAGCCCGTGCAGGACACACACCTGGCCGCCCACGGTGACGCCTCGGTGTTCCGAGGCTGGGAGTCGTCCATCATCTTCGGCATCCTCCAGACCCCCGACTACGCCCGGTCGATCTTCACCCGGTACGCCGAACTCCAGCAGTCGCCCCGGGACACTGAGGAAGCCGTCCGCTCCCGCATCAAGCGGCAGGAGGCGCTGTACGACTCCTCCAAGCGCTTCCACCTGATCCTCTGGGAGGCCGCGCTCCGGGCGCTGGTCTGTCCGCCGTCTGTGTTGGCCGGACAGCTCGACCGGCTGTCCGGAGCCGTCGGCCTCGACACGGTCGAGCTGGGAATCATCCCGTTCAGTGCCTCGCTCAAGATCCCGCCTGCTACAGCCTTCTGGGTCTACGACGACAGCCGCGTGATCGTCGAGACGTGGCACTCGGAGCTGTGGATCGAGGACGAGACCAGCGTCAGCACCTATCTCCGCACCTGGAACACGCTGCGCGAGTCGGCCGTCTACGGGGCCGAGGCGCACCGGCTCATCAGCGACGCGCGCCAGGCGCTCAACGTCTGACCCGGGCCCCCTGCCGGCTGATTAGCCGAATCGACTAAATCCCCAGTTCAGATTGGGTGTTGTACGCCCCCGAATCCTCTGGAACTCCGGCGAACGTAGACGTACGCTGGCAGCAGCAGAACGACCAACGACCACGGACCAGAACACGGTCCGTGGTCGTTTCCGTGTGCTGGGCCGGGTCCTGCCCCGGAGGAGCCCCACATGGGCGAACCAGCAACCCTCGACGAGGTCCGCGCCTGGCCCGCGCTCGTCCCCCTGTCCCAGGCGGCCCGAGCCCTCGGCATCGGCCGCACCACCGCCTTCACTCTCGCCGCCCGGGGGGAGTTCCCTGTGCCGGTGGTGCGGACCGTCGGCCGCCGACAGAAGGTCCGCACGGCCGACCTCGTCCGGTACCTGGAGGCCCACGGGGGTGAGCCGTCGTGAGCCTCGCTCTCGTGCTCGTCGCCGTCGTCGGCTTCTTCTACGTCCGGGCCCGGTACCGGGCGTGGCGCCTCATGCGGCGCGAGGCCGCCAAGCTCCGTGCCCAGGGTGCCGCGAAGACCCGCCGCCCCGTCCTTCAGCGGGTGCTGAGCGTGCTCCCGCTGACGCTCAGCCAGAACCTTGTTCCGGTGGCGCTCCGAGGCCCGTACGCGCCCGTTCACGGCCCCCGTGGCGCTCGCCCGGCGGGGTCCCCTCGGCCGCCGAGAGCGCATCCGCCTGACGCAGCACATCCTGCTCGCCGGACAGACCGGCTCCGGCAAGTCCAGCACCCAGCGGGTCATCGCCGCGCACGTGCTCCAGGCGCCGGACGCGTGCCTGGAGGTGTGGGACCTCAAGCGGATCTCTGCCCTGCGGGACTACCGGGGCCGGGCCCGTACCTGCGTCACGGCGGCCGAGGTGTCCGCCCGGCTGCGGGATCTGGTCGGCCGGGAGTTCACCGAGCGGGCCGACCGGCTGATCGCCGGTGAGGACGTGCCGTATCTCGTCGTGCTCGTGGACGAGGCCGCGACGCTGTTGCGGGAGCTGGACGCCTACGCCCAACGCGACTTCTTCGGGGCCGTGGAGATGGGCCGGGAGCTGCGGGTGTTCTTCGTACTCGCGGTACAGCACCCGCTCGCCCTCACCATCCCGACCCAGCTCCGGTCGCAGCTCGCCTGCGTCATCAGCCACCGGCTCAAGTCGGCCAAGGAGTCCGAGGTCGTGTTCCCGGGCCTCGGGTCGGCCGGGTGGGCGCCGCACCTGCTCGGAGGGCCGGGCACCTGCCTGGTCTGGGAGCACGACCGCAGCCCGCGCACCCTGTACGGCCTGTGGCTCTCGCCTGGCCGCTTCCGGGGGCTGCGGGTGCACGGACAGGTGACCGCGCTGGGCGCACCCGTCAGCCTGGACAAGCGCGTTGCGCCCGTTGCTGTTGCACGCCCGGACACGCGCCTGACCTCGCATTCTGCGCCCGCGACGGCAACACGCAACACCCGGACGGACGCCTTCACCGAGGAGATCGAACGCGCGCTGCTCGGGGGCCCGGCGGGCGTGCGGGAGGTCGCCCGCGCCACCGGCCGCAATCCCGGCTCGGTCCACCGCAAGATCCGCCAACTGGCCGTCCGGGGGCTGGTCGAAGAGACCCCGGACGGCTTCACCCTCCCCCACGTGAACGCACAGGAAGAGGACTCCTCATGAAGGTACGCACCCCGCCGCCCGAGCGGCGCCGGGTGACCGTCGCCCGGCCCGACGGCTCCACGTTCGAGACCACCAAGACGATCGAGTTCGCCCCCGAGCCGCAGCCGCCCCGGGACTGGGACGTCATCAGCACGCGCGCCGGGGTCGGCATGGTGCTCGCGCTGACCGCCGTTGCCGTGGCCTGGTCCACCTGGAGCATCGGCAGCCTGCTGCACGGCGGCCTCGGGTTCCTGGCCGCGACGGTGTTCGACCTGAGCTGGGCCACCTGCCTGATCCTGGAGTGGAAGGCCCGGTACGACCCCGACAAGCGGGCCTTCCCCCGGGCGCTGGGGTGGGCGCTGCTGGTCGTGACCATGGGCGCCATCTTCTGGCACGGCGCCCCCGACTGGCGCATGGCCACAGTCGGCGCCCTGACCAGCGCCATAGCCAAGGTGCTCTGGCTCGGGATCATGAAGCACATCGAGCGGGAGCTGTCCCAGCAGGACCGGGACGACCTCGCCGACCGGCTGAGCAAGGCGCACGTCCGGCAGGCCGTGGCCCTGGTGGACCGGCAGACGCTCCGGGTCGACGCGCACACCGAGGCGCTGCGCCGGTCCCTGGAGGGGGCCCGGCCGACCGTGCTGGAGCTGTCGGCCAGCGACCGCGACACCAGCCCGGCCGAACTGGCGAGCGCCGGGAGGCAGTTCGCCGAGCAGATCGCGAACACGGGCGAGCCTGTTCGCGAGCACCCCGAGCCTGTTCGCGAGCAGATCGCGAACGGCGCGAGCACGCCCCCGCCGACCAGCCCGAACACGGATCGCGAACGCCCGAACATGGCGGCGATCGTGCGCGAGCAGATCGCGAACACGGCGAGCAACGCCGAGGCAATCGCGAACGTGCTCGCGATCATCCCCGAGGCCAACCCCGGCTCGGTCGGCGCAGCCGTCCGCCGGGAGCGCCGGAAGGCAGGGCCGTACCTGTGATCGAGTTCGCCGCTCTCGTCGCCCTCGGGGTGATCGTCGCCGTCGCCAAGCAGCACCGCGTGCCCGTCCTGATCGCAGCCGCCGCCGTGGTGATGCTCATGGGCGGTCCGCAGGAGTTCATCCAGGCGGCCCTCGCCGCCGTTCCCGGCCTCGGAGGCTGATCATGAGTAAGGGAAAACTCAGCCTGTCCACCGTGATCTGCATCGGGATCATCGTCTGGGCTCTGGCCGGGGGTGTGCTCGGGGCGAACGTCCCCGGCTACGCCAAGGTCTTCTGCCCGCGTGCCGACACCCGGTCCAACTGGTCCGCCGACGACCAGAAGATGGCGCAGGAGTCGCGCTGCGAGTCCATCTCGCGTCCGTAGCCCGACCGCACAGGAGCCCCGCTCGGGTACACCCGAGCGGGGCTCCGTCATCACCGGCCGAGGGTGCGGCGCTCCAGTTCGTTCAGGCGGGCAAGGGTGACATCTAAGTGCGAGAACGATGCCCTTCGCCCCCAGCACCTGCTCCTTGAGTCTGCGGGTCTCGTCGGCACGCTGCTGCCGTACACCCGGCGGATCGGGTGTGCCCATGATTGACACGCGCGCCCGAGCGATCGGCGCCTGCTCGACTAGGTGGGTCCACTCACGGGCCGTTGTCTCAAGGGACTTCTTGAGTTCCTTGTCGTCCACCCGGCCCGCAGCATCTGTCAGGGACAGGTGGGCCTCACGACGCCCGGCTTCCCTGAACCACTGAGCCATGCAGCCACGCTTGGCGATGATCTCGTTGCAGAGACTGCGGACGCCGATCACCGCTTCCCGTACGCCTTCGACGTCGGGGCCGACGGCAAGGCGGTGGCGGCGTAGCCAGACCTTGCGGGCCCCGAGGCCGAGGGTCCAGGCGAACGCGAGCCAGCCGGGCAGGAACTTGGGCCAGTCGGCCCACCAGGGATCAGCAGCCGCAGCAATCATGCCGAGAGTGTGCGGCCGAGCAACCCCCGCTGACAGCGATTTAGGTTAATCGGCCGGCAAGGCATTCCCTCAGCTCAGGCGGGCCAGTACCGGCCGTCGTCGTCCTGCTGGACCATCGACCTGTGCACCACCTCGGTCAGGCCGTCGGTGATGAGCATCCGCATCTGGACGCGGTCGGCCGCCGCCATCAGCTCGGGGCGTGTAAGGCCCGGGTGGGCGGCGACGAAGTCCCGCAGCCTCCTGCGCTGCCCGGGGTTGATCAGTGAGGGAGAAGTGCTCAACTCAGGCCCGCCTGGACCAAGTTGTCAGCGATCTGCTCCCGGACGTCCTCAGGCAGGTCGGGCACCAGCTCACCGAGGCGACGCGGATCGGTGGGCAGCATCCACTGCCGGACGATGCGCATGACCTCGACGTACGCGGCGGCCTGGCGTTCCATCCGGGCCAGCTCGGGGAAGTGAGCGTCCATCACGGACGGCCTCACGGGGGTCAGGGTGATGCCGGTCTGCTGCTCGATCACCCGCACCACGGAGGCCGACGCCTCGGCCGAGGCTCGCTGGATGTCGGCCAGCGCCTCCCGCCCGGCCTGTGCGATGCGCTCGCGCTCCTGATCCAGTTCACCGGGCATGGTCAACTCCTCCTGGAGGTACGGGGGTTGGAGAGGCCGAGCCGTAGGAGAACCTGGCTCCGCTCGGCGGGCGGCAGGGCGGCGAAGTGCTTCAGGCACGGACGCAGGCTGCGGCCCGAGCCCGAGCAGGCACACACCGGCCGGGCGGCACTCACGACGCCTCCAGGGTGATGCCCTGCTCGGCTGCCGCCTCGCGAAGTGGTCCAGGGCGGGGCCGTCGTCCTCGACCCGAACGGCCAGCCGCTCCGCGACGACGCCCCGACCCTGAAGGCGAACGAACAGCTCGTCCGCATCTCGGAGTCGTGGCGCAAGCTGTTCGGCCTGGACGCCCCGGAGCAACTGAACATCGCTCTTGAGCGCCGGGTGGACGAGGAGTCGGCCGACATGGCCGAGGTGCTGCTCAAGGTGATCCCCGAGGTGCTGGAGGCCGTCGACATGGACGGCGCCTTCCGGGCCCGGCTGACCACCTACGCCCTGGAGCTGGCCGGGTGGCACCTGCGCTCCATCGACGGGGAGGACCCCGGCGCCTCGCGCCCCGAGGCTCCCCGGCCGCAGCTCGCCCTGCCGCCGGGCCCGTCGGCCCCCGAGCCGTCCACGCCCCGGCGCTGGCGCGAGCGGGACAGCGTTGATGACGTGCTGACTCAACTGGCGAACTTCGAGGACGAGTTCGGAGATCTGGAGGACGACGATGAAGGCTGACCGGCGCCGGGAGATCAAGCGGCGGCTGCGGGAGATCAAGCGCGACCCGGCGTCGGCCGAGCCGGGGGAGGCGCAGCGGCTCACGGCCGAGTACCGGCGGCTCCAGTCGGCCGACCGTGCCCCGGCCGACCGCGAGCGCACCCTGTCCGACACGGTGGTCGATCCCACCGACGGGCTGACCGAGGCGGACCGGGCCGCCGTGGAGACGTGGCCCCCGGAGCTGCGCGCCCGGCTGCACGACCGCGCCCTGACGCGGCAGATCCTGCCCTGGCGGTAGGGGTCTCGTGATGTGGCCCCAAATGGTTGAGGCTGGTGCATACGATCACTTCATGGCACTGCAACCAGTCGAGGCCACCTTGATTGTGGGGACCGCCTCGGTGTTGGCTTCGACGTCCGCTGTACTAGTCACCCACCGGTTGACCCGCAACAGGGAACGCCAGCATCGCGTGTGGGATCGCCGGATGGACACCTACAAGGAGGCACTGCGGGTACGCCGGGTTCTGGCTCAGCACCGGGCGGACGTACTCCACGCCAAGTCAGCCAAGGCAGCCCTCCTCGATGCCGAGGGTGAATTCAAGGCGTTCATGCTGATGCAGGCTCAACTGGAGATGTTCGGCTCGCCCGCGATCCGGGCCCTGGACACTCTCTCCCTGGCGGCGTTCAACCACTGGAACCGTGCCCTCTCGGAGTGGCGCGAGCTGCACGCCCGTGCCACGGCTCACCACAGCAACGCGGACATGTGGGCTGCGGCCGACGAGAAGTGGGCGGAGGTCGAGGACTTCGCGAAGACCGTTGACCTAGCAGACCGGCAGCTTGCCGACGCGGTGCGGGATGAGGCCGCATTCAAGACCAGGAGCCGGACCCCGTGGTGGTCGCGGGTGAAGACCCAGTTGTTGCGTTCCGGTGCCTGGCGCCGGTCGGTCGAGGGCGGCACCGTCCGGCCACCCTCCGCCTGACTACGCTCCGGAACTGGCCGACGAGCCGCCCCCGGCACCCGTCCTGAGCTGGGCTTTCACCAGCTACAGAAAGTTGTTACAAACGATCCGTGCATTACCGACGACTTGAGACTTAGGACCGCTCGCCTCCCGGCCCCCGCCGCAGGACAGTGGACGTATGAGCGCGCACGTTCTCGACAAGGACCTGGACGCCGTCGCCGTCTCCGCCCGGGCGGAGCTGGTGCGGGCGATCGGCCTGAGCGGCGCCTGGGACGCGGACCCCGGCTGGCGCGCGGTGTTCGCGGCCGTACCGCGGCATCTGTTCGTGCCGTACTACTACGTGGCTGTCGCCGACGGGAACGAGCGGCTGTGGAGGGACAGCCCCGACCCCCGCACCCGGGAGCGCTGGCTGCGCGGGGCCTACGCCGACGTACCGCTGGCCACGCGGCTGCGGGACGGGGAGCTGGTGTCGTCCAGCAGCCAACCCTCCCTGATGGCACGGATGTTGGCCGAGCTACGGGTCGCGGACGGGGACCGGGTCCTGGAGATCGGCGCGGGGACGGGCTACAACGCGGCACTGCTCGCCCACCGGCTCGGCGACGACCTGGTGACCACCGTGGACCTGGAACCGGAGATCACCGACTCCGCCCGCACCCACCTCGCCGACGCCGGCTACCGCCCGACCGTCGTCACCGGCGACGGCACCCGCGGAGTCCCCGAACACGGCCCCTACGACCGCATCATCGCGACCTGCGCCCTGCCCACGGTCCCGCCCGCCTGGCCCGCCCAGTGCACCCCCGGCGCCCGCATCCTGGCCCCACTGGCCACCGGCCTCATCACCCTCACCGTCCGGGACGCGGAGCACGCCGAGGGCCGCTTCCTGGACACGGCCGCGTACTTCGTGCCCCTGCGCGGCGCCGGGCCCGGCTCGGCGGGCGAGATCCCGCACCGGCCCGGCGACCCCGAACTACTCCGCTTCCTGCTGACCCTCACCCACGGGACGCTTGATCCGGGGGAGGCCCGCGAGCTGTGGGAGCGCGAAGGGAGACCCGGGCGAGAGCGCTACGGCGTCACGGTCAGCGGTGAAGGGGCGTGGGCGTGGCTCGACGCGCCGGAGAGCCCGCACACTTGGCAGCTCCCCTAGCTGCAACGCCCCTGCAAGGGGCGCGGGGCTGTGACATTAGCGGCTCCGCCGCAGGGCGCGACCAGCCATGACGGCGCGGCAGACGAAAAACGACGCTGCGGGACCTTTAATTAACCCCGCCGCACAGTGATCGTCGTCCAAGCCCCCACATGCACCCGATCCCCGTCCTGCAACGGCACCGGCACAAACGGCTGAATAGGCTCCTCGCCACCATTGACGGTCGTACCGTTCGTCGAGTTCTGATCGACGACGGCCCAACTCCCGTCCGGCTGCTGCACCAGCACCGCATGCTGATGCGAGACACCCGGATCCTCAGGCGGCACCGACAGATCGATGTCGGGAGACTCGCCGGTGGAGTGCCGTCGACGGCCGATGGTGATCTGGTTGCCGGTGAGCTGACGCTGCTGCTCGGGCGAGTACGCGGGCAGATTGAGCCCCGCGGCCTCCGGCCCCGAACGCTGCATCATCGCCATGAAGTACTCGCGGTCCGGCCCGATCGTCGCCATCCACGTCGTCGGCTGCTGCTGGTACGCCGGACGCGGCGGAGGCGGTGCCTGGGTCGAACCGGGCTGCGGATAGCCGTAGCCACCGCCACCCTGACCGGGCCCACCGGGTCCGCCCGGGGAGCCGGGGGTCGGCGGGGAGATCACCCAGTCGTCGTCACCGCCGCCGAAGGACGGGCCGCCCTGCTGAGGACGGTTCGTCTCCTGCGGGAACCCGGGCGGGGCCGGCGGAGCGGACTGCTGGAAGGCCTGCGGGGCGCCGCTCGTCCCACCGGGACCCGCGGGCGGGGTCGGTCCGGGCGGCGGCGGGACCGGCCGCGACGGGTCGGGGCCGAAGTTGGAGGGACCCTGCGGGTTCGAGGGTTCGTTGCCGAACGGTCCGGGCGGACCCTGCCGCTCGCCGCCGAGGGTGCCGGGGCGGCCGCCGCCGAAGTCACCCTGGCGGGGGCGCTCGTTGCCGAACTGGCCGCCGGGACCCGGGGGTTGCTCATTGCCGAACGGGCCGGGACGGCCGGACGCCTCGTTGCCGAAGGGCGGGGGAGGGGGCGGGCCGGAGGGGTCGTTGCCGAAGGGGCGCGGCGGACCGGACGGGTCGTTGTTGCCGAAGGGCGCGGGACCGCCACCCTGACGCTCACCACCGAAGCCCTGCGCGCCGCCGGGGCCGCCAGGGCCGCCGCCGGGGCCACCTTGCCGCTCATTGCCGAAACCTTGCGAGCCGGGGCCACCAGGGCCGCCCTGCCGCTCGCCGCCAAAGCCTTGCGAGCCCTGGCCACCGGGACCACCAGGTCCACCCTGACCACCGGGACCGCCGCCCGGGCGCTCACCGCCGAAGCCCTGCGCGCCGGGACTGCCAGGACCGCCGGGGCCACCCTGCCGCTCATTGCCGAAGCCCTGCGAGCCCTGGCCACCGGGGGCACCAGGCCCGCCAGGTCCACCAGGTCCGCCCTGGCCACCGGGTCCGCCTTGGCGTTCGCCGCCGAAGCCCTGCGGGCCGGGTCCGCCCTGCCGTTCGCCACCGAAACCACCGGGACCGTTCGGTCCACCAGGTCCGCCGGGTCCGCCCTGACCACCAGGTCCGCCGGGACCCCCAGGCGCACCAGGCCGCCCCGTCGGCTCGCTGCCGAACGGGGGTATGGGCTCCGCGGGCCGGTTCATCTGCGAGGGCCGCGAGCCCTGGTACTCGTAGGGGTCACCGCCGTACGACTGACCGGGGCCAGGACCGGGCGGCGGAGGCTGTTGCTGGAAGCGGGACGCCGGGCTCGGGCCGGGGCCGGGGCCCGGGGTCGAGGGGCGCGGGGCGGCCGGGGTGTACGAGGTCGCCGTGTTCGTGAGGAAGTTCCATCGGCACTCCTCGCAGAACGGCGCACCGCCCTCGCGGGGCGTGCGGCACTGCGGGCAGAGTTCCGCCTCGGCGGCCGGGCCGCGGCCGGGCGCGGGCGGCGGGAAGCCGTAGCCGCCGCCGGGGGGCGGGGGAGGGGGCGGGGGCACGGCACCGGCCATGCGGTGACCGCAGACCTCGCACCAGTCGTCGGAACCCGACTGGTGTCCGTTCGGGCAGGTCGGCATGTCGGCGCGTCCCCCTTTCGCACAGGGTCGTTCTGGGTCTCACGGAGTCGTGCTGGCTAGGTCACTTCTTTACACGAACAGTCTTTGTGGACCGTGTCTCGAGAGTCATCTCGTCGGCCTCCGCGACCTTCGCCTTCAGTCGCACAGTACCCGTCGCGGCATCGACCACGTCCACCACCTTCGCAAGCAGTTTCGCAGTATCCGCGTTTCCGGAGACGCTGGCGAGCTGAACGGCCCGTCCCAGTTTGGCCGTTGCTCCGTCGACATCTCCCGATTTGCGGAGATCGAGCCCTTGTTGGATGACTTGTGCCAGTTCGGCCTGTCCGGTGTAGTGCGCGACCTGGGGGTTGATGGACGTGGAGGCCACCATGTCGTCGGTCCACACGGCCTTCACCAGGCCCTGGGCGCCGAGGTTCTGGGTGCTTCCGTCGGGCTGGGGGACGACCAGGGAGACCCGGGCGGCGAGCATCTCCTGGCCGATGCCGGCCTCGGGGACCTCGACGCACACGTGGTAGTCACGGGACTCGTCTCCCCAGGAACCGGTGGGGTAGTCCCCGGCGCGGGGGCCCGCCTCGGTGCGGCGGTCGGTCAACTCCTCGACCCTGGGCGCGACTTGCTTGACGAATTTGATGGCCGTGCCCACCGGCGTCCACAGCCGCAGCGCGACGTCCGCGACCTCCTTGCCCATCGCCGTCTCCATCATCTTCGTGAAGTCGGTGGCGAGGTGGGCCGGGTCGGCGACGATGTCGGCGGTGCCGAGCAGCGCGGAGGCGATCCCTGTGACTTCTTTCACTTCCCAGTCGGTGCCCACGCCCCGCGCGTCACAGGTGAAACGTCCGGCGCAGGAGCCGAGGGCGGCCTTCAGGTCCTCCGGCGCCTCGTGCTCGTTGCGGCCGTCGGTCAGCAGGATGCCGTGGCGTATGGAGACGTCCGCCGACGACAGCAGCCGGTCGGCGAGGCGCAGCCAGGTGCCGATCGCCGTACCGCCGCCCGCGCTCAGCTTGCGCAGCGCCTGCTTGGCCTGGTCGCGGGTCCGGGCGTCGGCGACCGCGAGCGCCCCGCCGCCCGGATAGACCTCCTTGGCGACATGCGTGCCGCCGATCACCGCGAAGTGCACCCCGTCGCGCAGGGTGTCGATCGCGGCGGCCGTGGCGTCCCGGGCGTTGCGCATCTTGGTCGGCGGGTAGTCCATCGACCCCGAGCAGTCGACCATGATCGCCACGGCCGCGTCCGGGCCCTGCCCGGCCGAGTACAGGTGGGGCGCCGCGACCGGGCTCCCGATGGTGCCGCCGCCGGTCGAGGTCACCGTGACGATCGCGTTGACCTCACGCCCGCCCTCCGGCAGGTACTCGTTCTGGTACACGTCGACCGAGAACTGTGGCACGTTCGACTTCGAGAAATTGGCCATGCCTGCTCTGATCCCCCTCAAGTGCCCCACCTGGATGGGGCGATGACTATATGCGGACCGGTCCCCACCGGTCCGAGGCCGCCCCCGTTTGTACGGCCTCAGCCGATTACTGCCCCTTGCGGCGGGGCGGGGAACGGCACGACGGCCACTGTTACGTTGTCGTGGCCCCCGCCGTCCAGCGCGTGGCCGACCAACACCTGGGCGCTGTGCAGCGGACGGACCGCCGCGTCGGCGGGGACGATCTCGGCCATCTCCTCGGCGGACTCCGCGTAGTTCCACAGTCCGTCCGTGCAGACCACCACCACACCGGGGCGGTCCGGCTTGAACGAGGCGGTGTGCGGCTCCAGTTCGTACGCGTCCGCGCCGAGCCAGCCGGTGATCGCGTGGGCGCGCTCGTCGGCGTAGGCCTCCGCCTCGCTCATCAGGCCCGCGGCGACCATCTGCGCCGCCCACGAGTCGTCCTCGGTGAGCCGGGCCGGCGGTGAACTGCGGTCCACCGGGATCCAGTAGGCGCGGCTGTCGCCGACCCAGCCGACGACCAGGAGGGTCGGGGTGACGATCGAACCGACCAGCGTGCAGGCCGGCGCGTTCTGGTGCGGGGCGTGCTCGCGGGCCGTGGCGGGCTCCTGGGCAAGGGAGTTGACCGCGTGCGAGGCCGCGATGATCGCCTCGTGCATCGCCTGCTGCGGGTGCGTGCCCTGCGGCAGCGCGGCCAGCAGCGACTCGCCCGCCTGCCGCGACGCGGCCAGCGAGGCCGCGTCGGGCCGCGTCGCCGAGGACACCCCGTCGCACACCACCGCGACCAGCGCGGGCGCCCCGTCCGGCAGCACACACTGTCCTACGGCGAAGGCGTCCTCGTTGCGGTGGTGGCGCAGCCCGCGGTCGCTGACCGCCGCGAGCGGGCCCAACTCCTGCTCCATGTGGTCGCGTTCGCGGGGCTGGGCATGCCCGCAGTTCTCGCAGTAGCCGTCCGGGTCCACCCGGCCCGAGCGGCAGGCCACGCACACCTTGACGCCCCCGCCCGCGGTCGGCGGATCGGCGGCGACCCGCGGGTCCGGCGCCTGCAGGGGGTACTCGTCGGGCTCCGGCGGCCGGTCGAACCGTACGCCCGTGGCCGGGGAGACCGGCGAACCGGTGGGCGGCAGCGGGGCGTTGGACGGCAGGGGGATGCCACCCGAGTCGGTGCCGGGCAGGTCCGTCGGCAGATGGACCGTCGCCGGGGTCTCGGAGTTCTCCGGCTGGGGCACGACGGGCCAGTCCACGTCCGCGGCCTCCTCGGGCGGGAGCGGCACCGCGCCGTTCATGGTGAGCGTCGGGTGGTCGTCCGGCGGCGCGGGCACGGCGGACAGGTCGTATCCGCACGCGCCGCAGAAGCGGTCACCGGACTCCAGGGGCTCTTCGCAGCTCGGGCAGGCGGAGAGCTGGGGCATCTGCGACATCAACTACACCCACGTCCGGGGGCGGTAACGGTTGGCTCGTTCCACCAGGTCGATCCTCTCCTCGCCGTCCCGTGCCAGCCGGGCCAGCGTGCGGTACGAACGCTCCAGGCCGAAGCGGAGTCCCCGCTCGTCCAGTTCGCTGCCGAGCAGCTCCCGCCGCGTGAGCGGTACGGAACCCTGGCCTCCGGAGAGTATCCAGTCGAGGGCGCGGCCGAGGACCTCGGCCGACAACCGCTCGCGCCGGACGGCGTCCAGACCGTATCCCTCCAGCGCTTCCACCTGTCCGGCGGCCGCGGTCAGATCGTCCAGGAACGGCGTGTCGTCCGCCGTCGCGGCCCGCTCCCGAAGCCGCGCCCGTACGGCGGCCACCCGCGCGGCCGTGTAGTGGATCGACGCCTCGGGCACCGACTCCAGCGTCCGTACAGCGCCCTGCCGGTCGCCGGTCGCGAACTGGACGCGGGCCAGGCCGAAGGCCGCGCTCACATAGCTCGGGTCGGTCGACCACACCAGCCGGTAGTACTCGGCCGCGTTGTCCAGCTGCCCCAGCACCTCGGCGCACAGGCCGAGCGCCAGCTTCGGCGCGGGCTCGCCCGGGAAGGCGTCGTAGATCGCGTCGAAGGACAGCGCGGCGGCTTCGTAGTCACGGGTCGCCAGCGCGGCCACGCCCGTGTACCAGACCACCCGCCAGTCGTCGGGCCGCTCGTCCTCCAGCTTCGCCAGGGCGTCCAGCGCGGTGTACGAGTCGCCGTTCTCCAGCCAGGCTCTGATCTGCCGCAGCCGGGTCTCCACGGACGGCGAGGGCGCCGAGGCGAGCGCCCCGAGCAGTTCGGTCGCCGCGGTCGCCATCAGGCCTGCCAGGAAACCCGCGTTGGGGTCGGTCGCGTCGACGTGCGGAACGGGCAGCGCGAGCGCCACGGCGGGGGAGTCGACCTCCTTGACGGTGCTCGGCGCGCTGCCGTTGAGCGCGGTCAACACCGGGCCGCCGTTGGGGCGTTCGGCAAGTGCTGTGCCGGAGCGGCCACTTGGGGTCCGCTTCGGCGGTTGCACCGCTCTCGCGCCCAGCAGGGACACGTCCCCGTCCAGCGTCGGGAACAACTCCGTGTCCGTGACCTTGAGTTCGGGCCCGAACAGGGTGGACAGCGACGGGCGGGCCCGCCCGGTCTGCAGCGAGACGACCTCGCGCAGCACGCCCGTCAGCTGCTCGGCCATCTCCTGCGCGGAGGCGAACCGGCGGGCCGGGTCCGGGTCGGTGGCGCGGACCAGGAGCCGGTAGAACGACTCGTAGCGGCGGAAGACCTCGATGTTGTCCGGGTCGGGCAGGGAGTCCACGAAGACGTTCGTGTAGCCCTGGAAGTCGAAGGTCATCACCGCGAGCGTGCGGGCGACCGTGTACAGATCGCTCGCCACCGACGGGCCGACCTCCGCGACCTCCGGCGCCTGATAGCCCACCGTGCCGTAGATGGCCGACTCGTCGTCGTCCATCCTGCGCACCGCGCCCATGTCGATCAGCTTGAGCTGGTCCTCGGTCTGGATCGCGTTGTCGACCTTGAAGTCGCAGTAGAGGAGGTTGCGGCTGTGCAGGTGGCCGAGCGCCTCCAGGGCCTCGATGCCGTACGCGCAGGCCTGCTCCACCGGCAGCGGATCGCGCTTCCCGCCTTCCGTACGGCGGTCGTTGGCGATCTCCTTGAGGGACTTGCCGCCGACGTACTCCATGACGATGTACCCGTCCAGCGAACCCGTCCGCTGGTCCAGGTGCTCCACGAAGTTGTAGATCCGCACGATGTTGGCGTGCTCGATCTCGGCGAGGAAGCGCCGCTCGGAGATCGCGGCCTCCATCGCGTCCTGGTCGCCGGTGTCGAGGAGGCCCTTGAGGACCACCCAGCGGTCGGAGACCGCGCGGTCCACGGCGAGATAGACCCAGCCCAGGCCGCCGTGCGCGAGACAGCCCACGACCTCGTACTGGCCGTGCACGATGTCGCCGGCTTCCAGCTTGGGCGTGAACGAGTACGGGTTGCCGCACTTGGTGCAGAAACCCTCCGTGCGCCCCGGGCTGTCGCCGCGGGCCCGGCCCACCGGAGCACCGCAGTCCGAGCGCGAGCAGAACCGCTTCCGCTCGGGCACCTCCGGGTTCTCCAGGACCATCTCGCGCGGGTCGGGCCGCGGCACCCCCGGCACCTGCACCAGGCCGACGCCGAGCCGGCCTCGGCTGGAGGTCCCCGACGACGAACCGGAGCTGCGCACCGACACCGAACGGCTGGAGGCCCGGCCCGACTCCGAGCGCGAGAGCCGCCCCGACACCGAGCGCCGGGACTTCGACGACTGCGACGACGTACGCGAACTGCGGCTGCTGGTACGGGAACTGCCGCTCCCCGTGCCCCGCGAGCCCTTGCCGCTGGTCATCCCGGTGGGCGGCGAGCTGATCGCGCCCTTCGCCGACACCACCGGCGCCAGACCGCACGTGTCGCAGTACAGCTCGCCGCCGCCGACGTCCTCGTACGACCCCTCGCAGCCCGGCCGTTGACACTTCTGCTGTGTCTCGCTCATGACCGACCCCGCTTCTCCCTCGTCACTCACGCGCCCGGCCCCCTCTGGTCCTCGGGACCGCCCTGCGGCTGTGTCCGCGGAGCGTTGAACTGCTCGGCCGCCGCGTGCTGGTAGCGCAGCACCGCCTGTTCGGCGACGCGCAGGTCGCAGGGCGCGCTCCACAGCATGCGGCGGGCCGCGTCGTACCGCTCGATGAGGAGCGGGTCCTCCGCGAGGCCGTGCCGGGCGACCTTCGCCTTGTACGCGTCGAGGCGGCCGCGCAGCTCCGCGCGGACCGCCAGCGGCTGGGTGACCGCGGTCAACGACTCGCGGGCGCGCAGCAGTTCGTCCTCCGCCTTCTGCTCCAGGGACTCCAGGAGCGGGGACAGACGGTGCCACTGGGCGTGTCTGCGGTACTCGGCGGCCGTCGACAGCTGCTCCTGCAGCACGGTCGGCGGTCCGCTGACGACCGGCACCTCCGTGGCGGCGATCTTCGCGAGGACCTCACCGCGTGCGGTACGCGCCTCGGAGAGGGTGCGGTCCGCGCGGGACAGCACGTCCCGCAGCTTCACCAGCCGCGCCTCCGCGTCCTGCCGGACGGTGAGCACGGCGTCGATCTCGCGGCGCACGTCCTCCAGGGCGCGCGCCTCCCGGTCGTAGACCGTGGTGTCCGGGCGGCCGCCGCCGGGGGCCGAACTGCCCTGCGCCCGCACCCAGAAGGCCAGCGGGTCGGAGATGACCCGCTCGCGCAGCTCGGTCAGGGTGTGGGTGATGCGCTCCAGGTCGTCGCCCGCCGGGTGTTCGCCCGGGCGCACGCCGACGGAGTGGGCGAGCTGCCGCGTGCGCTGCAACTCCGCGGCCAGTAAATCGATCCGGGCGGGCAGCGCCGACCACACCGCGTCGGACGTGACAACCATGTCGAGAGAGGTCGCGTACAGCTCGTTCATCTCGTCGACCAGCGCGCTCAGCGAGAACTGGTGGCTCAGCTTGCTCGAACCGCCCGTCAGCGTCGGGGCGTTGGCGGTCGCCGTGGTGGATCCGGCGACCGTGACGGACTCGCCGCGCAGCAGCTCGGTCAGCTCGACCAGGTCCTCACGGCTGGACCAGCGGCGCCGGGAGCGGATGCTCTGGGCGGCGTGGAACGCGTCCGTGTAGGCGTCGAAGTACGCCCACAGCAGCGTGATCGACGCGTCCGTGGACGCCCAGCGCTCCTTGGTCGTGCCGGTCAGCTCGGCGCCTTCGAGGAGTCTGCGGCCCGCGTGGTCCTGCAGGGCGAGGAGCGAGGTCTCGATGGCCTCGTGCTCCGCGCCGAGCCGCGCCAGCGCACGGTCCACCTCGTCCCGGTCCATTACCGGCCCGGGGGGTCCCGTGACGCCCATCGATCACCTCTCGCTGCGTTGTGGTCTGTCGGAAGTCCGTTGTGTCGTTCCGTTGTTGACGGTCCGTCACTTGTAGTGCGGGGTGGGCGGGTCGGCGGACGGCGAGTCCTTGCCGAGGGTGGGAAGCAGCCATTTCGTGTAGGACGCGTGCCAGCCCTCGGCGCCGGTGCTGGTGCGGTAGGTCTCCAGTATTCGGTTGACCCGCTGCACCAGGTCGGTGGCGCTCTTGTTCATCGCCACGCCGTAGTACTCGGTGGTGAAGGGAGCGCCCTTCAGCTCCACCGTCGGGTCCTGCGCGGCCTGGCTGGCGGCGAGCGCGCCGTCGGTCACCACCGCGTCCGCCTGGCCGAGTTGGAGCTCCACCAGGCAGTCGAGCTGGTTCGGGACGGGCTTCAGGATGTCGACAGTGGCGGGGATCTTGTGGCCCTTGTCCGCGTGCAGACGCGTGTTCGCGGTGGAGGTCGCCGCCGAGCAGACCCTCTTGTGGGCGAGGGTGTTGTTGTAGCCCGTGATCGTCGACACCTTCGGGGCGAGGACCTGCTGGCCGGTGACGAAGTACGGCGCGGAGAAGGCGACGTCATCGGTCCGGAGGCAGGTGATCGTCATGGTGCGGACCACCATGTCGACGCGCTTCTTCTGGACCGCCGGGATGCGCTGGTCGGTCGGGATGGCCAGGAGATGCACCTTGCTCGGGCTGTAGGAGCTGCCGAAGATGTTCTTGGCGATGGCGTGCACGAGGTCGATGTCGAAGCCCTCCAGCTCGCCGGAGCTGTTCGGGTTGAGATAGCCCCACCGGTAGCTGTTCTGGTCGACGCCCACGTTCAGGTAGCCGCGCTCCTTGATGGCGTTGATCGTGGTGCCGTCGGCGTCCGACGGGGGCGGGCTCTGGTCCTGGACCGTGCTCTCCTCGCACTTGGGGGCCTTGGCCTGGACGCCCTGGGCCGTGCGCTGTCCGCCGAGGTCCGCGCCGGCCTCCCCGCGTGACTGGGTGAGCGGCAGCAGCAGGACGAAGGCGACCGCGAGGACGCAGACGACCGCCATCGCGCCCACCCCGCCCCAGCCCCGCAGACCGGCCCGCACACGTCGTACAGCGCCCAGGCGGCGAAAAAAGTCACTCCGTGCCCGCATCGTCACGCCCCCTTTCACCGGTACTCCGACAGCCTGCGCCCGATGCCCAGTACGGCGCCGGCCGCTCCGAGCAGCGCGAGCACCGCGGCGCCCGCGGTGAGGCCGGTCATCGCGTCCAGGCCGTCACCGGCGGACTGCTTGAACTCTTCGGTCTCGTGCTTCAGCGCGAGGTTCAGCGAGTCGTCCACCGATGTGAAGCACTCGCCCGTCGACTTGTCGTCGCCGATGACACCGCTGCGCGCCGCCTGGTAGTCGCCCGCGTTGTTGGCTTCGCTGACCTTGTCGTGGCGGGACTTCCACACCTGCATGGAACTGTTGGCGACCGCGACGGGCTTGCGGCCCGCGGAGTCGTCGGCGAGCGAGTCGGCCAGTTCCAGGCCTCTGCCCAGCGCGGCGATCTCCTGGTCGTACCCCCAGTCGTAGGCGTCCACGACCTCTTCGTTCGCGAGCGTCTTCGTCGCCGCGCCGCGGCTGACCAGGATCAGGTTCTCGTCACTGCGCGCCTTCAGGGAGGCGATCTGGGCGTTGTGCAGCACGTTGAGCGACTTGACTCCGTGGTCGAAGGAGTCGTTCAGGCCCGCGCGGGCGACGGTGTGGCCGACGACCATCCACAGCAGGACGACCGCGGTGGTGGCCGAGGCGGCGACCAGGCCGCTGTTCAGCACCCGGTTCGTGCGCTGGTAGTTGCGCCGCTGGGCCCAGGCCAGGCCGCCGAGCGCGAGGAGCCCGAGGGCGATCGCGAACCACGGGTACGGCGTCGCGTTCCCGTAGTCGGCGTTCAGCCGCGCGTTCTCGTTCTTGTAGAGCTTCTGGGCCTTCGGGAGCATCTGGTTCTGCATGGTGTCGTTCGCGGCGCGCAGATAGGCGCCGCCCACGGGGAAGCCCTGTCGGTTGTTGGCGCGGGCCGACTCCACCAACCCCTTGTACTGCGGCAGGAGTTCGTTGAGATCCGTGATGATGGCCGCGGACGACGAGCCCGGGTCGGTGTTGGCGGCGGCGGTGACGAGCTTCGCGGCGGCCGTCTTTATGTCCTTCTCGTACTGTGCGCGGGTCGCCGGGGGCTCCTGCAGACCCGCCAGATAACCGCTGGCCGCCATCGTGTCGGCGTCGGCGAGCGAGCGGTAGATGGCCGCCGCGTCGGAGCTGAGCGGCTGGCTGTGGTGGAGCACGTCGTCGGCCGCCGTCGCGCGGCTGTCGGTCTGCCAGGCGGCGACCGCGCCGAACGCGACCACCAGCACGGCCAGCAGCGCGCCGATGGCCCGCAGCCGCCCCGGCTCCGTGGTGGCCGCGGCGCGCAGCTGATCGACGCCCTCGGCGAGCGCCGTACGGCGCGCGGGCGCGGCGTCCGGCGCACGCCGGGGCGTGGGCGGCCCCGGCCGGCCCGGCTGCGGCGGCAGCGCCGGCATCGTGGGCACGGCGGTGCCCGGTGGCGCCGTACTGCTCTTCTGCGGTTGTGTCACTGCTGACCTCCCCCAGGGTCATCCCGTCGCGGCAAGTATCGCCGCCAGGACTGACATTCCGCACCGGCCTTCACTGGATCTTGATCGGATCGCAGCGCGGTCACCGGATTTCCGGCACCACACAACGCCCCGCACCGCCCCCCTGTCCATGAATACGCCGTGGGAATCTGTTCGGTTCCCGGGTGTCAGTGCTCGTAATGGGCCCTGGCCCGCGCATGCGCCTCGGCCGCGGCGCCCACATGGTCCAGACCGAGCAGGACGGCGCCGAGGACCGGCCGCGCGGTGACGACCGTCGCCACCGCCTTGGGCGCCCTGGCGGCCAGCAACTCCCTTATACGGTCGTCCAGTTGGGGATGCCGGGCGGCGAGGACGCTGCCGCCGAGCAGCACCGGCGCCTCCTCGTCGAGCAGCTCCAGGCGGGTCAGCGCGACCGTCGCCATGGCCACGACCTCCTCCGCCATCCGGTCCACGATCGAGCGGGCCACCGGGTCGCCGTCCACCGCCGTCGCGAACAGCACCGGCGTCAACTCGTGCCGACGGCGATGCGCGACGTGCTCCAGATGCAGCGCCTCGATGAGGTCGTACATCGAGTCCAGGCCGAAGTACGCCGGGAGCGTACGCGCCAGGGCCGTAGGACCGCCGCGTCCGTCCTCCGCGCGGGCCGCGTGCCACAGGGCCTCCTCCGCCAGGCCCCAACCGCCGCCCCAGTCACCGGAGATACGGCCGATCGCCGGGAAGCGGGCGGTGCGGCCGTCGGGCCGCATGCCGACGCAGTTGATGCCGGCCCCGCACACGACGGCGACACCACGCGGCTCCGGGATGCCCGCCCGCAGGATCGCGAACGTGTCGTTGCGCACCTCCACACTCGTGCCCCACCCGCGCGCGTGCAGGGCGGTCGCCAACTGCTCCTCCTCCACGGGGAAGTCGGCGTTGGCGAGACAGGCCGACACATGGCCGACGGCGCTCACCCCCGCCTCCGCGAAGGCGCGGGCGACGGCTTCGGCGACGTTGTCCACGGCCGTCTCGATGCCCACGACCGGCGGCCGGAACCCGCCGCCGCGGGCCGTGGCGAGGACTTCCCCGTCGGCCGCCACGACCGCGACGTCGGTCTTGCTGTTGCCCGCGTCGACGGCGAGGACACTTGCGGTCAGGCCCACGCGAGGTGCTCCCAGTTGTGCGCGATCAGCTGGTCGGTCAGGGCTTCGGCGTACTCGTGCTGGCCGATCAGGGGATGCGAGAGCAGCGCCCGGAACACCCGGTCCCGGCCCCCGCGCAGCGCGGCCTCCAGGGCGAGGTCCTCGTACGCCGTCACGTTGGCCATCAACCCCGCGTACAGCGGGTCGACTTCGGCCACGGGAAGCGGAGTCGGGCCCTTCGCGCCGACGGCCGCCTGCACCTCGATCACCGCGTCGTCCGGCAGGAACGGCAGCGTCCCCTTGTTGTACGTGTTCACCACCTGGTAGGGACTCCCGCCCCCGCCGAGCAGCGAGGCGGCCAGGTCGACGGCGGCCTCGGAGTAGTAGGCCCCGCCGCGCTTGGCGAGCAGCGCGGGCTTCTCGTCGAGGGCCGGGTCGGCGTACATCTTCAGCAACTCACGTTCCATCTCCGCCACTTGGGAGGCCCGCGACGGCTTGGTCCGCAGTTCCCGTACGACCTCGTCGTGCGCGTAGAAGTAGCGCAGGTAGTACGACGGGACGACGCCGAGCCGGTCGAGCAGCACCCGGGGCAGGCTCAGGTCGGCGGCGATGTCGTCGCCGTGTTCGCCGAGCAGCTTGGGCAGCACGTTCTCGCCCTCGGGGCCGCCGAGCCGCACACCGGTTTCCCAGGTGAGGTGGTTGAGGCCCACATGGTCGAGGTGCACATCGGTCGGGGTGACCCCGAGGAGTCCGGCGAACTTCCGCTGGAAGCCGATCGCCACGTTGCACAGGCCAACTGCCTTGTGCCCGGCCTGGAGCAGGGCGCGGGTGACGATCCCCACCGGGTTGGTGAAGTCGATGATCCAGGCGTCCGGGTTCGTCCGGCGGACCCGTTCCGCGATGTCGAGGACCACCGGTACGGTCCGCAGCGCCTTGGCGAGGCCGCCCGCGCCGGTCGTCTCCTGGCCGACACAGCCGCACTCCAGCGGCCATGTCTCGTCCTGCTCGCGGGCCGCCTGACCGCCGACCCGGAGCTGCAGCAGCACCGCGTCGGCGCCCTCGACACCGGCGTCCAGGTCGAACGTCGTCACGATCTTGCCGGGATGCCCCTGCTTGGCGAAGATCCGGCGGGCCAACCCGCCCACCAGCTCCAGGCGTTCGGGCGCCGGGTCGACGAGGACGAGTTCCTCGACGGGCAGGGTGTCCCTCAACCGGGCGAAGCCGTCGATGAGTTCGGGTGTGTAGGTCGAGCCTCCGCCGACCACGGTGAGTTTCACTGGAGGTCTCCTCGCTTCCGGGCGCCGGGGACGTTTTTCATCTGCCGGGGGTCCGGGGGTTGTCCCCCGGGAAGGCACAGCATGCGTGGTTAACCCTTCACTCCGGTGAGCGTGACGCCCTCGACGAACGCCTTCTGCGCGAAGAAGAACACGAGGATCACGGGGGCCATGACCAGCACGGTCGCGGCCATGGTGAGATTCCAGTCGGTGTGGTGCGCGCCCTTGAACGACTCCAGGCCGTAACTCAGCGTCCAGGCACCGGGGTTCTCGGACGCGTAGATCTGCGGCCCGAAGTAGTCGTTCCAGGCGTAGAAGAACTGGAAGAGCGCCACAGCGGCGATCCCCGGCTTGGCCATCGGCAGGACGACCCGCACGAGCGTCTTGAACTCGCCGCAGCCGTCCACCTTCGCCGCGTCCAGGTACTCGTTCGGGATGGTCATCAGGAACTGGCGCAGCAGGAAGATCGAGAACGCGTCCCCGAACGCCATCGGGATGATCAGCGGCCACAGCGTGCCCGAGAGGTCCAACTGCTTGGCCCAGAACAGGTACATGGGGATGATCACGACCTGCGGCGGCAGCATCATCATCGAGATGACCAGCATCAGCGACAGATTCCGGCCCCGGAAGCGGAACTTGGCGAGCGCGTACGCCACCGGGATCGACGACACGACGGTCAGGACGGTGCCGAGACCGGCGTAGATCAGCGTGTTCTTCCACCAGGTGAGGAAGCCCGGGGTGTCGAAGACCTTCTTGTAGTTGCCCCACTCCCAGGTGTGCGGGATGAGGTCGCGGCTCAGGGCCTGGCTGTCGCTCATCAGCGAGGTCAGGAACACGAACACGAAGGGGAGCGTGAAGAAGAGCGCGGCGGCGACGCCGAGCGAGTGGACGGCGATCCACTCCATGAGCGCCTTGCGGCGGGCGGTGCGCTCGGCGGGGGTCACCGGCGCCCTCAACTCCACGGGCTTGTCGAGTACTTGGGCCATGGTCAGTCACCTGCCAGATTGAGGCCGCCCCGGCGCCGCATCAGGAACGCGGTGAACACCATCGACAGGGCGAACAGGACGAGTGCCACCACGCAGGCCGAGCCGTAGTCGAAGCGCTGGAAGCCGAGGTTGTAGACGAGCTGGGGAAGGGTGAGCGTGGACTTCTCCGGGTAGCCCGGCTCGAACTGGGTTCCCGCGCCCTGGATGACACCGGACGCGACCTTCCCGGCGATGAGGGGCTGTGTGTAGTACTGCATGGTCTGGATCACGCCGGTGACGACGGCGAACATCACGATCGGCGAGATGTTCGGCAGCGTGACGTACCGGAACCGCTGCCAGGCCGACGCGCCGTCCAACTCGGCTGCCTCGTACTGCTCTTGGGGTACGTCGAGCAGCGCGGCCATGAAGATGACCATGAGGTCGCCGATGCCCCAGAGGGCGAGCAGGGTGAGGGCCGGCTTGGACCAGGTGGGGTCGTTGAACCAGCCCGGGGCCGGGATGCCGACCTTCTCCAGGATCGAATTCACCGGTCCCGTACCGGGGTTGAGCAGGAACGCGAACGCCATCGTCGCCGCGACCGGCGGGGCCAGATACGGCAGATAGAAGAGGGTCCGGAAGACGCCGGTCGCCGTCTTGATCTTGGTGATCAACAGCCCGACGCCCAGGCCGAATACGACCCGGAGGCTGACCATCACCACGACCAGCCACAGGGTGTTGCGCATCGCGGGCCAGAAGTACGGATAGTTCTTGAAGACGTACGTCCAGTTCTTCGTCCCCACCCACGTCGGCGGCTTGAAGCCGTCGTAGTGCATGAACGAGAAATAGACCGTCGAGATCAGCGGATAGGCGAAGAAGACCGCGAAGCCGATCAGCCAGGGCGACATGAAGGCGAGAGTCCGAAGCGCCGACTTACGGCGCTTCGACGCCAGGGTGACTGTGCTCATTCCGGGACTACTTCGCCTGCGCGATGTCGGTGTCGATCTGCTTGGCCGTGCTCTTCAGGGCCGAGTCGAGGTCCTTCACCTTGCCGCTCTCGTAGTCGTAGCCGAGGTTCTGGATCGTCGTCAGATACACACCGCCGTTGATGGAGGCGGGACTTGTCGTCGAGTACTGGTTCGACGCGATGTCCAGGAAGGTCTTGAAGCGCGGGTCGTACTTCAGCTTCGGGGACTTGAGAGCCGCGAGGGTGGAGGGCACGTTGTGGATGGAGTTGGAGAAGCCGACCACCGCGTCCGTGTCCGTGGTGATGTACTTGACGAACTCCCAAGCGGCGTTCTGCTTCTTGCTGTTGGCGGCGATCCCGGTGATCGTGCCGGTGATGTAGCCCTTGCCGTACTGGGCGGCCTGGTCGTCCGGGACGGGCAGCGGGGCGACGCCGATGTCCAGCTTGGGATTCGCGGCCGTGGCCATCCCGAGCCGCCACTCGCCGTCGAGTTGCATCGCGACCTGGCCGGTGTGGAAGGGGTGCTTGTCGCCCCATTCGTCACCGAGCGTGGAGCGGTAGCTCTCCAGCTTCTTGAATCCGCCGAGTTCGTCGACGAGCTTCTTCTGCAGCGTGAAACCGGCCTTGAACGCGGGGTCCGTGGCGAGCGCCGACTTTCCGCTCTTGTCGAAGTACGTCGGCGAGAACTGCGCGAAGATGTGCTCGGTCGTGGTCTCCCAGCCGTGGTAGTCCGGCATGAACCCGAGCTGCGAGTACGAGTCACCCTTGGAGATCGTCAACTTCTTGGCGTCGGCCTCGAATTCGGACCAGGTCTTGGGCGGGTTGGTGATGCCGGCCTTCTTGAACTCCGTCTTGTTGTAGTAGAGCCCGTACGCGTCGCCCAACAGGGGTGCGGTGCACCGGTTTCCGTCGAACTGGGTGTACTCGTTCATCGCCTTGGGGAACGTCGTCTCCGGGTCGATGCCGGCCTTCTTGAAGAAGGGGTTGAGATCGACCAGGGCCCCCGACGAACAGAACTTGCCGACGTTGTTCGTGGTGAACGACGAGATCACGTCGGGCGACTTGCCACCCCCCGTGCGCAGCGCCTGGTTGATCTTGTCGTCGGTCATGTTGCCGACGACGTTCACGTGGATGTTGGGGTGCGCCTTCTCGAACCCGGCGACCAGCGACTTCACGGCGCTCAGCTCCGAGGCGGCGCTCCAGGCGTGCCAGAAGTTGATGGTGACGTCCTTCGAGGCGTCGTCGGAGGCGCCGGACGAGGACTGGCCGGTACAGGCGGTGGTGAGGAGGGCGAAGGAGGCGGAGGCGGCGAGCGCGATGACCGCTTTCCGGGATATTCCGGGCATGACGAGGTCTCCCAAGGGCAGGGCGGGGTGTGATGTGGTGGTTGCGGGGGCGCCGGGTGGGGCGGGCGATGTGGGTGGTGCGGGCCGGTGCGGGGTCGGTCCGAGAGGCCGGGTGGTGCGGGTGGGTCGGAGTTGGTTCGGGGGTGGCGAGGTGGGGCGGGGGTGCCCGGGGTCGGTCCGGAGGGGCCGGGTGGTGCGGGCGGTGCGGGTGGGTCGGAGTCGGTCCGGAGGAAGCCGGGGGTAGGTCGAAGTCGGTTCGGGGAAGCCGGAGTTGGTCGGTCGGGGCGTGGTCTCAGCGCGAGGTGTCGAAGACCTCGTCGCGAGTCGTTGCCAGCGCGCTCTCCAACGCGCCGCGCAGCACGGGCTGTTCGTGGACGTCGCCGACGACGAGCCGGGGCCGCGATGCCGCCAGCTCCTCCAACTCGGCCTGGACGAGGGCACGGAGAGGTTCGCCGCCCGCGGCCAGCGAGCCACCGCTGAGGACGACGAGTTCGGGGTCAAGTACGGAGACGAGCGAGGCGAGACCGGTCGCGAGGTGGGTCGCGTAGATCTCCAGAAGCCGCCGCTGGGGACCGGTGGTGTGGTCGGCGGCGGTGGCGACGAGGGCGGCGGCGACCTCGGCGTAGGGACCCGTCGGGATCTCGGTGATGCCGAGTTCGCGGGCGAGCCCGGGCAGGGCCTGTGAACCGGCCAGGGCCTGGTAACCACCGCTGTTGGCCTTGGTCACCTGGCGGACCAGGGGCGCGCCCGGCACCGGCAGGAACCCGACCTCGCCCGCGCCGCCGGTCCAGCCGCGGTGCAGCCGGCCGCCGAGGACCAGGGCGGCGCCGAGACCGCCCTCGTTCCACAGCAGCACGAAGTCGCCGTGCCCGCGAGCCGCGCCGAGCCGCTGCTCGGCGATGGCGACGAGGTTGACGTCGTTCTCGTACTCCACCGGCATCGGCAGCGCGGCGGCGAGTTCGTCGAGGAGGGCAGGGGAGTGCCAGCCCGGCAGGTGCGAGGCGTAGCGCAGCCGGCCGGTGTTCGGGTCGAAGGCGCCGGGGGTCCCGATGACGAGCCGGTGGACGTCGTCCCGGGCGAGCCCGGCCGCCTTCACGGCCCCGTCGAGGGCGTCGGTGACCTGCCGTACGACGGGCTGGGAGGGCCGCCGACCAGGAGTGGCGAGCTCGAATTCCCCCACCGTCCGGCCGGTGACGTCGGCGACGGCGGCGCGGATGCGCTCCGGCGTGACGTCGAGCCCGGCGGCGTACGCGGCACCCGGATTGACCACGTACAGCTGGGCGTTGGGGCCGGGCCGCCCCTCGCTCGTCCCGGTGGCGAGGACGAGCCCCGCCGCCTCCAGCCGGGCCAGCAACTGGGAGGCGGTCGGCTTGGAGAGGCCGGTGAGCTTGCCGATCCGGGTGCGGGAGAGCGGGCCGTGCTCCAGGAGGAGGTCCAGGGCGGCACGGTCGTTCATGGCGCGCAGGACGCGGGGGGTGCCCGGGGTGCCGGTGCCCGGGGTACCGGAGGTTCCTGCCATGTCTTACGCCACCTGCCTTTCGAACTCCCGAACCACACAGCGTGTCACGTGATCACTGTTAGGAAAGTTTCCAATTGGGTGGAAGGAACGTAAGCCCGGGGCGAAGGGGGCGTCAATAGACACCGCCCCCGAGGCAACAGACTCGTTACCTGCGGGGGCGGTGGGGAGGTGCTGGTGTAGCCCGGCGTCTCGCCGGGTCTGCTACTTCACGTCGATGAAGTCACCGGCGGCGGTCGCCGCGCCGGTGGTGGAGGTGCCGGCGAAGACGTAGCGGAAGTAACCGTCCTGCGCGGCCTTCACGGTCGTCGTCAGGGCACCGCCCTTGGTCGTGGTGACCGTCTTGACGGTGGTGTAGGTGCTCGAACTCTTCGCCCGGAACTGCAACTTGGCGGGCTGCGACACGTAACCGGTGTACGTACCGCGCTCCCAGTCGGCCCGGGTCAGCTTGCCGGTGACCGTGATGGTCTTCCCCTTCTTCACCGGCTCCGGGGAGGCGTTGGCGGTGAGCTTGGCGGCGCGCTGGATCTTCACCTTGCCCTTGTTGCCCCAGGCGGCGAAGTCGGTGGAGTAGCTGATCTGGTCGTCCGAGTCGTCCAGGTCGGCGTCGATGTGGGCGTAGACGCCGGCGACGTTCCAGGTGGTCGCGTCGGCCGTCTCGTACAGGCTGTCCCCGGGATCGATCGTGATCGTGTCGGAGCAGGACGCGGTGACGGTGGTGTCCGTCGTCGCGGTGGTCGTGCAGGTCGGAGACATGTCGGCGTCGATCTCGTTGTCGAAGGCCGCGAGTGAGCCGCGGTAGAGCATGACCCCGGCGAACGTCTTCTTGTAGTCGATCGTCACGTCGGACGGCCGCGTCAGCGTGTACGTGACGGGCACCTTCACCGTCGCGGTCGTCCCTACGACGACCGCCTTCCCCTTGTTGACCGTCACCCCGCTGAAGACCAGGGCCGGCGTAGCGGCCTGCGCGAGCGGCGCGGCCAGACCGGTCAGGGCGAGGGCACCGGTCAGGGCGGCGCCGATGGCGAGCTTTCTCATTCTTGTCCCCACATTCGAAACGGACCCCTGGGCATTGCGCTCCAGAGCAAGGGCCCGTCGTGGGGGTGACCTTAGGTGTGCGGAGGCTGCGGTGAAAATGAGTTGGAGCTGTGAAGGTGATCGCATCACGGGTTCGTCACGATGGGTAAAGCCGCAGGTGGGGGCGGGTGGCGTAGATTCCCTCGATCTGCCGGAATTGCGAGGCCTGTTGGGCGCTTTTCGGCCGCTACGGCTCCGCCCCCGAGGCCGATTCGTGATGTGGGCCTACCTGTCCTGCCAGCCGCCTCACAGGTTTTTGACTTTTGATCAGCGGCGTTTGCGGGGCAGGGGGATCCAGGGAACGGGGTGCGGGGCGTGAGGGTGTTGGCGGGGTGCTGGCGGGAGGCGGTGTGCGCGGTCGCCGTACCCGTGGTGATCAGGGTCGGCTTCGAACTCTGGGACCGGGGCGGCCTCGCCTGGAGCACGGCGGGCGAACTGGCGGCGACATGGGCCGCCGCGAGCGTCGTATGGGCCGCCGTGGCATGGCTGTCGCTACGGCACCGGGCGCGCAGGTCGGGCATCACCCTCACCCCGGATGCCCTCGCCGCCCGCCAGACCCGCCAACTCCGCGTGCTACGACCCTCGGTGGGCTGGTCGGACCGGATGCGCACGGAGCTGAAGGCGTCGGACCGCGCGTCCGTCACGGCGGAGAAGGGGCGTGAGGAGATCTGGTTCCACTGGAGGCCGGGGCGGCGTAGACGCACGGTCTGGGGTTCGATCGCCTTCGACGAGAGGTCGGGGACTGTGCTGGTCGACCTACGGGCGAGTGGGGCGTACACGGGGTCTTCGGGGTTGCGGCGGGGGGTGTCGTTCGTCGCGCTGTGTCAGGTGGCTGGGTGGCTGGGGCTGGGCGAGGGGGAGGGCGAGGGGGAGTCGCGTGTGTCGTAGAGACCAACTCGGCTGACCTGTCCGGGAGTTAGTTGGTCAGCGCAGGGTCGCGGTGAACTTCGTCCAGGTGGTGGGGGTCAGGTGGAGTATCGGGCCGGTGGGGGACTTCGAGTCGCGGATGGCTATGGTGCCTGGGATGTTGCGGGCGACTTCGAGGCACTCGCCGTTTCCACTGCTGTAGCTGGCCTTCACGAAGTGGAACTCGGGCATGGTCACATCTCCTTGCGGAGGCTGTCGACGAGTGCGAGGAAGTCGCGCGGCGTCAGGTTCGGTCAGCGCAGCGTCGCGGCGAACTTGGTCCAGGTGGTGGGAGTCAGGCGGAGTACCGGGCCGTCGGGAGTCTTCGAGTCGCGGACAGCGACGCTTTCGGAGACGTTGAGGGCTACTTCTATGCACTCGCCTGCGGTGTTGCTGTAGCTGGACTTCACGAAGTGGAACTCGGGCACGGGTCAGATCTCCTGGCGGATGGTGTCGATGAGCTGGGCTGAGTCACGCTGGGCGAGGCTCAGCCGAGCCGTGCGGTCGAAGAAATCGGCGTAGGCGGCGCTGTCGGCTTCGTTCTCCACCCATACGGTAGACGCGATGGTGTCGGCATGGACCACGTCCACCGCCTCGGTCTCGGCGAACGAGATGATGGTGAACGGCCCTGTGATGCACGGGTGTCCGCCCGCGCGGAACGGGAGCACCTGGAGCCGGACGTTCGGGAGCTTCGCTAGCTCAAGCAGATGCTGCAGTTGGCCACGCATCGTCTCCGGGCCTCCGATCAACTGCCGTAGCGCTGCTTCCCAGACGACGGCGTACACCTGAAGCGGATGGGTTCCTCGCAAACGCTCCTGGCGGCGCATCCGGATCTCGACGAGTCGCTCGATCTCGTCAGGGTCCTCCCACGGGCCCACTCCCTCGCTGACTGCCAGCGACCGGGCGTATTCGGGTGTTTGGAACAGCCCTGGGATCAGAGAGAGTTGCCATGTCCGAACCCGGCTCGCGGCATCCTCCAGCGCGATGTATTCGGACAGCGTGCCCGGGTGCGGCGAGTGCTGCCACCATCCCTTGGCCTTGCGTCGCTCGCGGTCCAGCTTCGCCAACTCCATTAGCCGGCCTACGACTTTGCTGTCCTCCACGCCATAGAACTCGCACAGCACCCGAATGTCCGGGTCCCGCATCGGCACCCAGCCGCGTTCCATTTTCACGATCTTGGTGCCGGTCGCGTTGATGGACTCGGCGGCCTGCTGCTGGGTCTTGCCCGAGGCGTCTCGTAGGCGCAGTAGTTCTCCACCGAGCCTGCGCGCCAAGACAGTTGAGACCTGGCCCTGTCGAGGCTGAGTTGATCGCATCACGGTCACAGTGTGTCCCATCGGCGTCACCGAGTCGAAGGGTTTCACCCTCTCAGGAAGAACTTCCTCAAGTAGATTGCGCTGAGGGTGTGGGTGTCGCTACTTTCGGTGCTCATCCCGCTACAAAGAGAGGCGCGTGTCCCATGACCGAAGCCCCGCCCGCTCCCCACGAAGACTGCCTCGACTACACCCCCCTCGCCCGCAGCGTCACCCTCGCCCGCCGCCGCATCGCAAGGCTCGTCACCGAGTGGGGGCATCCCGCCCTCGCCGGTGATGTCGCCCTCGTCGTATCGGAGTTGATGAGCAACGCCCTGCTGCACGGCAGCCTGCGGGACCGGCTGATCCGGGTACGGATCACGGTCACCGGGGTCACCCTCCGCGTCGAGGTCAGTGATCCGCGCGGTGAACGCTTGCCGAGCCCGTGCCCGGCAGGCGACACGGACCAGTTCGGGCGGGGATTACTCCTGGTCGGAGCCCTGTCCCACCGCTGGGGGTGGGAGCCCCGTTCCGTCGGCAAGACCGTGTACGCGGAGTGGGTGCTCGGGGCTGACCCTGCCGTGGGCAATCCGCTCGTGGGCGTGAGGGGGCGACGGGAATGGCGTTAGCGTGGGCACGTGCCACAAGGGCGCTCGGTGAGCGGAAGGGGCGGCCGATGACCATGCCGTACGCGGAGGGGAACGCTCCGTTGATCCCCCGTCCCGAACTCACCCTCGCGGCACTTCGGCAGGCCGTGGCCACCGTCGTCCCCTCCCGCCTCCCGGAGTTCTTCGAGGACGTGCAGAAGGCGTTCGTACGGGCCGGCGACGAGGACAGCGTCGTACCGATCCGCATGTTCTACCGGGAGTGGGGCGTGATCGTCGAGATCGAACGCCACCCGGAGACTGCACGCCGCCGAGCAGGCGATCAACAGCGCCGACCCCGCCGTACGCGACCGTGCCATCCGTGAGGCCGGGGAGATCGTACGGACGGCGCACCGCGAGGTCGCGGGTGGCTGACTGGCGCTGGAAGCTGTTCCAGGACGAACTGCCGGACGGACTCCCGGATGCGACACACGCCGAGACGGAGCGGCTGGCCAACGAGGTCGCCGTACGCGAGTCCATGGTCTTTCTGGAGGGTGCCGCCTATACCGGTCCCGGACCCGGGGTGCGTACTGAGACCCGCGGCCTGCTCATGCTCACCTATCTGACGGATGTGCGTGGGGAGCGGATCGTGGTGGTCCAAGTGGGCTGGTTCGGCTAGCGGTTCACCGATTGTGCGACCGTGACGAGTGGGGGACGACAGGTGAGCGAACAGTCCTGGTACGGCGTCCGGTGTGTGTTCCGGCACCGCCAACTCGGCGTCTACGAGGAGCGGTTGACCCTGTGGCGGGCCACCTCGCTCGACGAGGCCGTCAGCCGTGGGGAGTTGGAGGCGTACGAGTACTGCGCCGACCTCGACGGCGTCGAGTACGCCGACTTCGCCGAGGCGTACCGGATGTTCGGCGAGCCGGGTGAGGGCGCCGAGGTCTTCTCGCTCATGCGGGAGAGCGGGTTGCCCGCCGGCGAGTACGTGGGGCGGTTCTTCGCTACGGGGGCGGAGCGGGCCGGGGCCTGAGGCGTGCCCCTGGCCTCGGCCTCAGTTCTCCAGGAAGGGTGCCGTGTCCAGGGTGGGGTACGGGGCCGGGAGGACGAGGGGATTGCCCAGGCCGACCTTGGACTCGGCGTCGTAGTACGCCTCTTTGGGATCGTCGCCGGGGAGAACGGGGGCGGTGTAGCAGTGGGCCGTCTTCGTGTTGCGGTTGATCAGGACGAAGACCGGGACTCCGGCGGCGGCGTAGGTGCGGAGCTTCGGGCCGGTGTCCGTCTCGTGATTGGTGGACGTGACCTCGCCGACCAGGGCGATCATGTCGATGGGGCACCAGCCCCTGTGGGCTTTGAGGTACGACTCGTCGAGTTCGCTCGGCCTGCGGCGACGGACGTAGAAGTCCGGGATGAGCAGGGCCATCGTGGTGCCGTCCTTGTGGGCTGCTCGATAGCCGTTGCCCATGCCCACGAGGCGGTGTCCGGCGACACGGAACTGGAAGAACAGTTCCCCCGCGCCGTCGTTGTGGTTGTCGTTCGGTGCCGGTGGCACGATGGCCATCCCCTCGACGTACTCGGGTCGAATCGGCGTCGTCGACGCCTCCTCGATCGCGATCAGCAGATCGATGGGGTCCTGCTGCGTCATGACCGGCTCCATGATGGGTTCGGCGCTCATCGATGCTTCTCCCTCGTCACGCTGCTGCCAGGCTACGCCCGTGCCGGGTGCCCCGGCAGAACCATGGGCCGCCGGGAAGGCCTGCGACCTGGGTTTCCGCATGCGTTCACTCGAACGGGTGTGCTGAACCGTTCCGCCCGACCTTGGCCCCGCCTCCGCACGCCCCCGCACAGCCCGGGAACACCCGGCCCCTGCAACTACCGCCCCGACCCCCGCTGCGAAGAAATAGGCGAAGTATTCGCCACCTGAGGCGAATCCGAGTTCGAGTAAACCGACGGCGCAGCAACCGCCTCCGTAGGATCCCCCGCGTCCTCCACCGGATCCGCAGTCGCACCCCCCACGATGCGGATGTTCGCCTCGTCGAACGCCCGCTTCACCCGCCACCGCAGTTCCCGCTCGACGCTCACCGACTTGCCCGGCATGGTCCTGGCCGACAGCCGGACGACCATCGAGTCGATCAACACACTGTCCAGGCCGAGGACCTCGATCGGGCCCCACAACAACTCGTTCCAGGGCTCCTCCTTGCTCATCTTCTCCGTGACCGAGTCGAGCGTGGCCTTCACCCGGTCCAGGTTCTCGGAGGCGCGGACGGTCACGTCGACGCCCGCCGTAGCCCAGCCCTGGGACAGGTTGCCGATGCGCTTGACCTCGCCGTTGCGGACGTACCAGATCTCGCCGTTGTCGCCGCGGAGCTTGGTCACGCGGAGGCCGACCTCGATGACCTCGCCGGAGGCGACGCCCGCGTCGATCTGGTCCCCGACGCCGTACTGGTCCTCAAGGATCATGAAGACACCGGAGAGGAAGTCCGTGACGAGGTTGCGGGCGCCGAAACCGATCGCCACGCCCGCGACACCGGCGGAGGCCAACAAAGGGGCCAGGTTGATCTCGAAGGTCGCCAGCACCATCAGTGCGGCTGTGCCCAGGATCACGAACGATGCCACCGAGCGGAGGACCGAGCCGATCGCCTGCGAGCGTTGGCGGCGGCGTTCCGCGTTCACCAGGAGACCGCCCAGAGCCGTGCCGTCCACCGACTCGACCGTGCGGTTCATCCGGTCTATCAGCTTGGTGATCGCCCGCCGCACCGTCATTCTCAGGACCGCCGCGATCACCACGATCAGCAGCACCCGGAGACCTATCGCCAGCCATGTGGACCAGTTCTGCTCCACCCAGCTCGCGGCGTTGGTCGCGCTCTCCTGGGCGTCCTGGAGCGAGGGCACGGTCACCGCTGTCTCCGAGGGGCTCGGGGACGGCGACGGCGAAGCGGCGGCCAGTAGGACGGCGGACAAGGACACGGCAGGTACCTCCAGGTGCTGCGTCCGCCCTCCGGCATGGTCCGACAGGGGCAAGGTCACGAATAGGTCACCAGGAGGGCAGGCCCACCACACTATCGGGGCATCGTGTGTGGATCGTTGCCATGTTCAGGGGAGAGGCTGTGCTCAGCCGGGAATGAACAGGTGGGACGAACCCACACCCGTCCCGGCCCCGCATCACATGTGGTCGAAAACACTCCCAGCCCGTTACCGGGACATGGTGGCGCTTCCACCAGGCATGAGGGGAGACTGACTACAGATCGTCCCGGCGCGAGCCACGCGCCGCCGACGCACAAGGAGGCATCCGTGCCGCATGTCCTGGTCCTCAACGCGTCGTACGAGCCACTCGGCGTCGTACCGCTCCGCCGCGCGCTCGTCCTCGTCCTGGAGAACAAGGCAGTCTCCCTTGAGGAATCCGGCGCCTTTATGCACAGCGCAACCGTCACAGTCCCCGCACCCAGCGTGGTCCGGCTCAAGCGATTCGTACGGGTTCCCTATCGGGGGCCCGTTCCTCTGACCCGCCGGGCGCTCTTCGCGCGCGACGGGGGCCGGTGCATGTACTGCGGTGGCGTCGCAACCAGCGTCGACCATGTCATTCCGCGCAGCCGCGGGGGCAAGCACGCGTGGGACAACGTGGTGGCGTCCTGCCGCCGCTGCAACCACACGAAGGCCGACCGACACCTCTTCGAGATCGGCTGGCGGCTGCGCCACAAACCCGCCCCACCCACCGGCCTGGCCTGGCGCATCATCGGGACAGGTCATAGGGACCCGCGCTGGCTGCCGTACTTGCAGCCGTACGGCGCGGAGGACGCGATGGCCCGGATCGACGGCATCTCCGCCTGACGATCCGGGCTTTTGTGTACGCCCATGTACGGCGGTACGGAGTCGTCCGCCCCGGCAGCCCCCCCGTGCTGCCGGGGCGGACCGTCATGCGTACCGCAGCTCGCCCGGCCGCACCGACCGCCGTAGCAGAGGCAGTGATGTGGCGGCCGCCAGCACGCAGGCCGCGTACACGCCGACCGGCACCAGCAGCGCCGCGTACGGCACCGGCACGTCCGTGTGCCCGGAGACGGCGGCGCCGTACCAGAAGCTGATCGCCGTACCGCCGAGGCCCGCCACCGCGATCGCCGGGAGCAGCGGCAGCGCGGTCTCCAGGAGGAGCGCGCGGGCCAGTACGGCGTGCGGCACCCCGGCCGCCGCCTGTGCGGCCAGGCCCCGGCGCCGGGTGGCGAGGGACTCGGCGGTGCCGACGGCCAGGGCGGTGAGGACGAGCGCGAGGGCGACGAGGATTGCGGCGGCGGTGAGGTCGATGCCCGTCGTGTAGTAGGACATGGGCGTGCCGAGGTGGCCCTTGCGGCGCATGTCCTCCAGATCCGCGAGCAGGATCTGCCGTACGCCCGCGAAGCCCGAGCCGACGACCGTCACCAGCAGCAGTGCCGCATGGGTGCGGGCGGTCGACCAGGGGTCCTCGCGCAGCCGTTCCGCCGCGATCAGCAGCGCGGGGCGCGAGGTGCCGGCCGCGAAGCCCTCACCCAGTTGGCGGGACGAGGCGCCGGAGAGCCAGATCGCGATCAGGCTGATCAGGCCGGCCAGGACCAGCACCGTCACGGGGCCGAGATCGAAGGAGACGGGGCTGCCGAAGAACGGGGTCAGCGCGATGGCCGCCAGCGTCACCGTCAGCAGCCGGGTCGCCGTACCGAACAACCTCCCCGGCCCCCGCACCGGCCGCACTCGCCGCACCCGGCCCAGCGGATCCGCCACCACCCGGCGCAACGCCATCGCGCTCACGACCGCCCCCAGCACCGGCACGGCGACTACGACGACCCCGGTCCAGACCGTCGCATAGGGCAGCAGCGGTACGACGGCCGCCGTCGCCACCACCGCCCCGGCCAGGCACGCCAGCCCCGATTCCAGCGCCGCGATCCGCCGCACCTGCCACGGCCCGGCACCCGCCAGCCGCAACGCGGCCAACCGCCGGTCCCGGTGCACCGCCCCGATCCGCGCACACTGCCCGAGGAACCCGAGCACCGGGATCAGCAGCAGCCCGAGGGCCAGGCTCACGTTCTGCCGGTCACTGGGGGAGTCGAACAGCCCCGACCCGAAGGACACCGAGTAGAACCCGTCCAACGACAGCAGTGCTACGACGCCGATCCCGATCCCCGTCGCCAGCGCGGCCCCGGCCGCCGTGAGCCCGACCCGCCACCACTCCCGCCGGTCGGAACCCCGCGTGAGCAGCCAGGCCAGCCGTAGATCGGACCCCAGGGACCTCATACCGCCACCCCCGCCGTCGCCACGGTCCCGTCCGTCAGCCGGATCTCGCGGTCCGCGTAGGCCGCGACCTGCGCGTCATGGGTGATCAGCAGGACCGCCGTACCGGACTCGCGGGCCGTCGTGACCAGGGCCGTCATCACCTGCTCGCTCGCCAGGGAGTCCAGCGCGCCCGTCGGTTCGTCCGCGAAGACGACCTTCGGGGAGGTGACCAACGCCCGGGCGAGCGCGACCCGTTGGGACTGGCCGCCGCTCAGCTCGCCCGGCCGCAGCTCGCCCTGCCCGCGCACCCCGAACCGCTCCAGCCACTCCCCGGCCGCCGCCCGGGCGTCCGTGCGCGAGGCGCCCGCGAGCAGCAGCGGGAGCGCGACGTTGTCTGCGGCCGTCAGCTCGGGTATCAGTTGGCCGAACTGGAACACCACCCCGAACTCGGTGCGCCGGAGCTCGCTGAGCCGCTTCTCGGGGAGTTCGTCCAGCCGTTGGCCCGCGTACGTCACCGTCCCCTCGTCGGGGCGGACGATCCCGGCCAGGCAGTGGAGAAGGGTGGACTTGCCGCTGCCACTGGTGCCTGTGACGGCGAGGATCTCGCCGGCGCCCAGCTCGGCCGAGGCGCCGGTCAGTGCCCTCGTCCTGCCGTGCGTCTTGGCGAGGTCACGGGCCGCGAGGAGCGGCGCCGCCGTACCCCCGTTGTCGCTCATGCTGTGTCGACCTCCGCGGTCAGAGTGGTCAGCCGGGCCGCCGTCGTCGCCATCCAACGGAGGTCCGCGTCAAGGTGGTTGAGGGCGTAGTCCGCCGAGAGCACGGTCGCCAGGTCGGAGCCCTTGGCGGTCTTGACCGCCGTGAGTTCCCGCATCCGCTCCATGTGGGCGGCGCGTTGGGCCCGCAGATACGCCTCGGGGTCGCCGTCGGCCAGGATCGAGACGACGACCTTGGCGAAGATCTCGTTCGTCACGAAGGGCGCGGGCGGCGCGATCTCCCCTGCCCAGCGGGCGAGTTCACGCGAACCCTCCGCCGTCGCGCGGTACGCCGTGCGCTCCGGGCCGCCGTCCGAGCCGGTGCCGTCGACCTCCGCGAGACCGTCCCGGACGAGGCGCTGCAGGGTCGTGTAGACCTGCCCGTACGCCAGCGGGCGGGCCTGCGGAAAACGTTCGTCGTGGCGTCGCTTGAGGTCGTAGCCGTGGCTCGGTCCCGAGGCGAGCAGGCCCAGCAGGATGTGGCGGGTGCTCATGGCGCTCAGTATGCACCAGGTACATGTACTGAGTGAATAGTGATCAGTAGGAGAATTGCGGGGAGTGGGGGCGGGAGTGGCTGCGGTGCCACCTGTACCCCAGCCTGGAGGTCTGCCGTCGCGCCCACTGGGTAGGGCTGCGGTGACCCGCCCGCACGCCCGACACGACAAGGAGGCCCCCGTGGCCGCAGCATCGGCATCGCTTCCGCGCCCGGCCCGCTCCAAACGCACCCCGGAGCCGCCCGCCGATCTCGCACCCGACCTGTTCTTCCTCGACTCCGAGGGGGCCTGGGCCGAGACCCCGCTGACCAGCGAACCGCCGCTGGCCGACGCCGAACCCCTCACCAGCGAGCCCCCGCTCGCCGACGCCACCCCGCTCACCAGTGAGTCCGCCACCATGGACGCCCCGCTCACCAGCGAGGCCGTCGCGTTCGACGACCCGATGAGCGGTGCGGCCGCCCCCTTCGCCGACCCGGACTCGACGAGGCCCTAGATGACCGCACCCCGGCCGGCCGACACCCTCGGCGAGGACCTGGCGCACCTCGCCGAACTGCACGGCGTCGCCACCGCCTACAGCCCCTCACCGGACCGCGCGGTCCCCGCCTCGGCCGTCGCGGTCGTCGCCGCGCTGGCCGCCCTCGGCGTCGACGCGAGCACCCCGCAGGCCACCGCCGCCGCGCTCGCCGCCCGCCAACAGGAGCTGGCCGGACGGCTGTTGCCGCCCACCGTCGTGGGCCGGTACGGCAGTACGCCCGCCGCGCTCGACGCGCTGCCCGAGGGCACCGTGCTGCACATCGAGACCGAGCAGGGCGAGTTGCGGGCGAGCGCCGAGCAACTCCCGCTCGGCGTCCACCACTTGACCGCCACCGTGCCGGACGGCCGCAGCGCCGAGGCCCAACTCGTCATCGCCCCGGACCGGTTGCCCAGGCCCACCGAGCGGTCGTACGGGCTGATGGTGCAGGTCTACTCGCTCCTCTCCCGGCGCTCTTGGGGCATGGGCGACCTCGGTGACCTGGGTGAACTCACCGCCTGGGCGGGGCGATCGCTCGGGGCCGGGTTCGTCCAGGTCAACCCCTTGCACGCGGCCGTGCCGGGCGCGCCCACCGACCCTTCGCCGTACCGGCCGTCCTCGCGCCGCTTCCCCGACCCGGTGTATCTGCGGGTCGAGGACATCCCCGAGTTCGCGTACGTCGAGGAGAGCGAGCGGGAGCGGCTGCTCGGACTCCTCGCGCAGGCCGCGCGACTGCGTGAATCCGTCCTGGAGAAGGACGCGTTGATCGACCGCGACGCCGTGTGGGAGCTGAAGCGGGAGGCGCTGGAACTCGTCCGCGAGGTCCCCCTCGGCCCCGGACGACGGGCCGCCTACGTCGACTTCCTCGCCCGCGAGGGCGAGGCGCTGGAGGACCACGCCACCTGGTACGCCCTCGCCGAGGTGCACGGCTCGAACTGGCGGGAGTGGCCCGCCGGGCTGCGCGACCCGCGCTCACCCGAAACCGCCCGCGCCCGCGCCGAGTTGATGGACCGCGTCGACTTCCACTGCCGCCTCGCCTGGCTCACCGACGACCAGCTCACCGCCGCCCAACGGGCAGCGCGGGACGCGGGCATGCCGATCGGCGTCGTGCACGACCTCGCGGTCGGGGTGCACCCGGACGGTGCCGACGCCTGGGCCCAGCAGCGGTACTTCGCGGCCGGCATGTCGGTCGGAGCGCCCCCGGACGCCTTCAACTCCCTCGGCCAGGACTGGGGGTTGCCGCCCTGGCGCCCCGACCGCCTCGCCGAGTCCGGCTACGCCCCGTACCGCCGCCTGCTCCGCGCGCTCTTCCGTTACGCGGGCGCCCTGCGCATCGACCACGTCATGGGCCTGTTCCGCCTGTGGTGGGTCCCCCAGGGACATCCTCCGACGGAGGGCACGTACGTCCGCTACGACGCCGAGGCCATGCTCGCGATCCTCGCGCTGGAGGCCTCGCGTGCCGGGTCGGTGGTGATCGGCGAGGACTTGGGGACCGTAGAACCGGGTGTGCGCGAGACCTTGCAGGAGCGGGGGGTGCTCGGCACGTCGGTGCTGTGGTTCGAGCGGGACTGGGAGGGCGACGGGCGTCCGCTCGCGCCCGAGAAGTGGCGCGCCGACTGCCTCGCCACCGCCACCACCCACGATCTGCCGCCCACCGCGGCCCGGCTCACCGGCGAACACCTCGAACTCCGCGACCGGCTGGGCCTGTTGACCCGGCCGGTGGAGGAGGAGCGGATCGAGTCCGCCACCGATGTCGGGGAGTGGCTCGCGCTGCTGGCCCGGCTCGGCCTCTACGAACACCCGGCGGGCGGCGGGCGGCCCGCGTCCGAGGAGGAGGCGGAGATCCACGCCGTCCACCGTTTCCTGCTCCGCACCCCGGCCCGGATGATCGGTGTCTGGCTGCCGGACACCGTCGGCGACCGGCGCCCGCAGAACCTGCCCGGCACGTGGGACCAGTATCCGAACTGGCGCCTGCCCATCGCCGACGCGGACGGGCGGCCGGTGACGCTGGAGGAACTGGCCGCGTCGCCGCGGCTGCACGCGCTGGTGGATGTGCTGCGGGTGGGGTTGGGGGAGGGTTCGGGGGACGGTGGTGGAGGGGGTGCGTGAGGGGCGTGCGCCCCATACGGCACCCCCGGGCGCGCGGCCCGTTCGAGCGTTCGCTACTTTTGCGGTGTGGACAAGAAGAACGCCCTGCGCGCCGGTGCCCTGGCTGCCGGTACGACGCTGATGATGCTGCTCATGACGTCCCCCGCGCTCGCGATCACCCGCGACGACGGTGACGACCCGGGCGATGGCCTGAGCGTCGCCCAGACGCTGGGGCTCTATGTCCTGATCCCGCTCGCCCTGTTCGCGGTCATCGCGGGCCTGGTCATGGCGCTGGACAAGTCCAAGGACCGCGCGCCGAAGGCCAAGTCCGGCAAGACCGGCACCGCCGTCGACGCCAAGGTCTGACCTCACCTCTTCCGGAAGGCGCCCACATCACCCACAGCGGTGAGGCGGGCGCCTTCGGCATGTCCGCTTCCGGTCACGGGCTCGGTGCCGTCAGATAGCGCTGCACGGTGGGGCCGAGCCAGGCCACGATCTCCTCGCGGGCCAGTGCGACGGTCGGCGGGAAGCGCAGTACGTAGCGCGTGAGCGCGAGCCCCAGGAGCTGGGAGGCGACCAGCCCGGCACGCGCCGGTGCCTGCTCCGGGTCGGGGCACGCCTGCCGCGCGACCGGCATCAGCTGATCCCGGAAGATCCCCTGCATCCGCTCGGCCCCGCCCTTGTTCGTGGCGCCGACCCGGAGCATCGCCGTCAGCTCCTCGTTCTCCTCCCACATGGTGAGGAAGTGCGTGACCAGCGCCCGTCCGACCGCGTCCCGCGCGGTCGAGGCCAGGTCCGGCAGCCGTAGGTCGTAGGAGACGGCCGCCGCGAACAGGCCCTCCTTGTTGCCGTAGTAGCGCATCACCATCGACGGGTCGATCCGTGCGTCCTTGGCGATGGCGCGGATGGTCGCGCGTTCGTAGCCATCGGTGGCGAAGCGCTCGCGGGCGGCTTCGAGGATGGCGGTGCGGGTGGCGTCGGAGCGGCGGGCTCCCTGGGTGCCGTTGGTGATGCTGTCGTCCATGCCAACGAGCGTAGGCCAACATGTGTTGACAGTCCAGGGATCCGGTTCTATGTTCGTCAACAAGCGTTGGCAAACAAGCGTTGACCCCAGGAGGCCATCATGAACCGCACCGTCATCGTCGTCGGCTCCGGCCCCACCGGTCTGCTCCTGGCCGGTGACCTCGCCGCCGCCGGCGTCCCGGTCACCGTGCTGGAGAAGCGCCCGCGGAAGATCAGCAACCTGTCCCGCGCCTTCGTCCTGCATGCCCGCGCCCTGGAGCAGCTCGACGCCCGCGCCCTCGCCGACGAGTTGGAGGCCGTCGGCCAACCCCTCGACCGGCTCCGCCTGTTCGGCCGCCTCACCGTCGACCTGACCCCTCTCCCCTCCCGCTTCAACCACCTCCTCGTCCTGCCGCAGTACGAGGTGGAGAAGGCGCTGCTGCGGCGCGCGGCCGAGGCGGGGGTCGACTTCCGCTACGAGACCGAGATGACCGGGCTGTCGCAGGACGCGGCCGGCGTGACCGTCGAGGTGCGCGGGCCGGGCGGGGTGGCCGACTCGCTGCGTGCCGCGTACGTCGTCGGGGCGGACGGGATGCGCAGCGCGGTGCGGGACGCCATCGGGCTGCCCTTCCCCGGTCACTCCGTCATCCGTTCCGTCGTCCTCGCGGACGTGCTGCTCGACGAGAAGCCCGAGACCCTGCTCACGGTGGCCACCGTCGGCGACGCCTTCGCCTTCATCGCGCCGTTCGGCGACGGCTACTACCGGGTCATCGGCTGGAACCGCGCCCATGACGTCCCGGACCACGAACCCCTCGGCCTCGACGAGGTCAGGGAGATCACCCGGCTCGCCCTCGGCCGTGACTTCGGGATGCGCGACGCCCGCTGGATGTCCCGCTTCCACAGCGACGAGCGCCAGGCGCCCGCCTACCGGGTGGGCCGCGTGTTCCTCGCGGGCGACGCCGCGCACGTCCACACACCGGCCGGCGGCCAGGGCATGAACACCGGCCTCCAGGACGCGGCCAACCTCGGCTGGAAGCTGGCCGCGGTGATCGACGGCCACGCGGCCCCGGACCTCCTCGACACCTACCAGGCCGAGCGGCACCCGGTGGGCAAGGCGGTCCTGCGGAGCAGCGGCGGCATCGTCCGCCTCGCCATGGCCAAACGCCCCTGGACCCTCGCCCTGCGCGCGGCCCTCACCACCGTCCTCGGTCACGTGGCCCCGGCCCGCCGCAAGGCCCTCGGTCAACTCACCGGCATCGGTTACGCCTACCCGTCCCCCCGAGGCGCCCACCGCCTCGTCGGCACCCGCGCCCCGGACGTCTCCCTCGCGAACGGCGGCCGCCTCTACGAGGCGCTGCGCGGCGGCCGGTTCGTACTGATCACGCCGGAGCCGTACGAGGACCAGGGCACCCGCAAGGACCGGCTGGCCATGGAGCACTGGGCGAGCGATCGTCGTACGGCGCTGCTGGTGCGGCCCGACGGTTACGTGGCGTGGGCCGCGGACACCGCCGAGCCGGCCGCGGTCGGGGCGGCGCTCGCCGGGCACGTCGGCTGAAGGGTGCCGTAGGAGACGGTCGGTTCAACGGGGCTGCATGGAGCGGGACTTGGGCTACCGCTCGGTCGAGGTCAGCAACTTGCGGAGCAGGTCGGCCAGTTGGGCGGCCTGTTCGGCGTCGAGGCCGGAGAGGGCCGCCGTCTGGGTGGCGAGGCCTGAGCCGACCGCCTCGTCGATGAGTGCCAACCCCTTCTCCGTCAGGGTGACTTGGAGGCCCCGGCGGTCGTGCGGGTCGGGGGAGCGGCGGAGCAGGCCGGCCCGTTCCAGTTTGTCGAGGCGGCCGGTCATGCCGCCGGTGGTGAGCATCAGGGTCGCCGAGAGCTCGCGCGGCGAGAGCGTGTACGGCTCGTCGGCCCGGCGCAGGGTCGCGAGAACGTCGAACTCGCCGCGGGAGATGCCGTGCGGGACGTAGGCCTTCTCCATGCGGTCGCCCATGGCCCGGGCGAGCCGGAAGATCCGCCCGAAGACCTCCATCGCGGCGGTGTCGAGGTCGGGCCGCACCGTCGCCCACTGCTCGACGATCGCGTCGACGGGGTCCTTGTCGTTCATGGGGTGAGTATCCGCCGGTCAGTAGGTCGGTCGCAAGAAAGTGGATCAAGGGTCAGTGGCTTGACGGTAAGTTGCTTAGCGGTAAGCTAATCACCGTCGACCTACTCCGACCTCCGTCGGCCCCTGCTGAAAGGCGTCTCTCCCATGGCCAGTCGTCCGGTCCTGACGGCCGCCCTCACCGCCCTCGCCCCCGTCTCCTGGGGCACCACCTACGCCGTCACCACCCAGTTCCTCCCGCCCGACCGCCCCCTCTTCACCGGCCTGATGCGCGCCCTCCCCGCCGGTCTCGTGCTCCTCGCGCTCGCCCGGGTGCTGCCGCGCGGCGCCTGGTGGTGGAAGGCGACGGTGCTCGGCGCGCTGAACATCGGTGCCTTCTTCCCGCTGCTGTTCCTGTCGGCGTACCGGCTCCCGGGTGGCATGGCGGCGGTCGTCGGATCGGTCGGGCCGCTGATCGTCGTAGGCCTCTCGGCGCTGCTGCTGGGGCAGCGGCCCACGGCCCGAAGCGTGCTCACCGGTGCCGTCGCGGCCTTCGGCGTCAGTCTCGTCGTGCTGAAGGCGGCCGGGGCGCTCGACCCGGTCGGCGTGCTCGCGGCCCTCGCGTCCACCGCCTCGATGTCCACCGGCACCGTGCTGACCAAGCGGTGGGGCCGCCCCGACGGCGTCGGCCCGCTCGCCCTCACCGGCTGGCAGCTCACCGCGGGCGGGCTGCTGATAGCCCCCGTCGCCTTCCTGGCCGAGGGGGCGCCGCCCGCGCTCGACGGCCGGGCGGTCGGCGGATACCTGTACCTCGCGCTGGCCAACACGGCGATCGCGTACTGGCTCTGGTTCCGCGGCATCGGCCGGCTCTCCGCGACCCAGGTCACCCTCCTCGGCCCGCTCTCCCCGCTGACCGCGGCCGTCGTCGGCTGGGCCGCGCTCGGGCAGGCGCTCACGGCGGTGCAGATGGCGGGGATGGCGCTGGCGTTCGGGGCGACGGTGTTCGGGCAGACCGGTACGCGTACGCCTCCTGTTCCCGTTCGGGAGGTAGCGTCACGCGGGAATGCCGTTACGCAACGCCGTGCGGCGACAGCTGTGACGCAACGCTCGTGACGCAACGCCGGAGGCGCTCGTGGCCGAAGACTCCTGCCCCAGTTGTGGCAAACCGCTCACCGCGCGGGCGGGTCGTACCGGCCGGCGTTCCGTGTACTGTTCCGCCGCCTGTCGGCAGAAGGCCTACCGCGAGCGGCAGGGCGGCGGTGGCGGGGTCGGAGTCGACGGGCTGATCAGGGAGATCGGGCGGCAGGTGGAGGAGCTGGTGCCGCAGCCGCCTTCCGTCTTCTACTCCGGCGTGACGGAACTGTCGTCGTCCGTCGCGCGGCTGAGGAGGGTGGCGCGGACGGCGCGGGACACCGCTCAGGAATCCGTCACCCATGTACCCGTTACGGAAGTCCCCGCTGTTGCCGAAGCCCCCGCTGTTCCTGAAGTCCCGGTGGACGAAGGCGACTTCGCGGCCCTCGTCGAGTCCCACCGCCGTGAGATCCAGGTCCACTGCTACCGCATGACCGGGTCGTACGACGACGCCGAGGACCTGGTGCAGGAGACGTTCCTGCGGGCCTGGCGGGCCCGGGACACCTTCGAGGGGCGGGCCGGTGCCCGTACCTGGCTGTACCGCATCGCCACCAACGCCTGCCTGGACTTCCAGCGCCGTACGGCCCGCCGCCCCAAGCGCTACGAACCGTTGCCCGGCATGAACCACGGCGGCGGGGAGCCGCCCGCCCGCATCACGTGGCTACAGCCGTACCCCGACGACGAGTTGCCCTCCGCCGAGGAGCAGCCGGAGGCCGCCGCGGTCTCCCGCGAGACCCTCGAACTGGTCTTCCTGGCCGCCGTACAGCATCTCCCGCCGCGCCAGCGCGCGGTGTTGGTGCTGCGGGACGTGCTCGGGCTGACCGCCGTGGAGACCGGCGAGGCGCTCGGCATGACCGTGGCCTCGGTCAACAGCGCGCTGCAACGGGCCCGCCCCACCCTGCGCGACCGGCTGCCCGGCCGCCGCGCGGACTGGACGACCGCCGGACCCACCGAGCACCAACGCACCCTGGTCAAGCGGTACATGGCCGCCGCCGAACGCCTCGACCTGTCCGAGGTCGCCGAGCTGCTCAGCGAGGACGTCACGCTCACCATGCCGCCGAACCCGTTCTGGTTCACCGGCCGCGATGCGCTCCTGGAGTTCCTGAGCGTGAGCCTCGACCCCAACTCGCCCATGTTCCACGGCCATTGGCGCCATCTGCCCGCCCGCGCCAACGGGCAGTTGGCGGCCGGGGGTTACGTCCGCAGGCCCGGTACGACGGTCTACCGCGCCCAGGTCCTCGACGTGCTCCGCTTCGACGCCGACGACCGGATCGTGGAGATCACGTCCTTCGAACCGCACCTGTTCCCGGCCTTCGGACTGCCGCTGAGGTTGTGACCGATTAGTGGCGGGTCCCGCGTGCGTCTGTATGGCCGACTCGAACGACACACGACCCGCAAGGAGATCACCATGCTGCTCACCGACAAGACCGCGGTCGTCTACGGCGCCGGCGGCTCGATCGGCGGTGCGGTCGCCCGCGCCTTCGCCGCCGAGGGAGCCCGCGTCCACCTCGTGGGACGCACCCGGGAGACGCTGGAGGCCGTGGCAGGTGACCTCAAGGACGCCGAGGTGGCCGTCGTCGACGCCCTCGACGAGAGCGCCGTCACGGAATACCTCGCCCGCGTCGGCGACATCGACGTGTCCTTCAACCTCGTCTCGCGCGGCGACGTCCAGGGACTGCCGATCACCGACATGCCCGTCGACGACTTCCTGCGGCCGGTGATCAACGGCACCCGCGCCAACTTCATCACCGCCCGCGCCGCCGCCCGCCGGATGGCCGAGCGGGGCCGCGGCGTCGTCCTCACCCTCAACAGCGGTTCCGCGCACGGCAGTCCGATGATGGGCGGCACCGGTCCCGCCGACGCGGCGACCGACAGCCTCGTGCGCAACCTGGCGATGGAACTGGGCCCGCGCGGGGTGCGCGCGGTCGGTCTGTGGGCCGCCGGCATCCCCGAGACCCTCACCGTCGAGAAGCTCGGCAAGGTCAACCCCGCCCTCAACGAGGCGGCTATCCAGGGCATCCTCGACCACCTGTCGAGCCTGCGCATGACCCGCCGCAACCCCACCCTCGCGGAGATCACCGCGACCGCCGTCTTCCTCGCCTCGGACCACGCGGCGAGCATCACCGGCACGTTCGTCAACGTCACGGGCGGGATGTTCCCGGGCTGAGCGGACGACGAAGGGCGCCCGGCCGATGCACCGGGCGCCCTTCGTCGTCGTAGAACCGGCTATGAAGCGGCCGCGTCCGCAGCCTGTGCCCTGAGCGCGCGCTCCACGCCCGAGCGGGACTCCGAGACCAGGCGGCGCAGGGCCGCGTTGGGCTCGGCGGCCGTCAGCCAGGTGTCCGTGCGGTCCAGGGTGTCCTGGGAGACCTGGATCGACGGGTAGAGGCCGATCGCGATCTGCTGGGCGATCTCGTGCGAGCGGGTGTCCCAGGCATCCTTGACGGCGGCGAAGTACTTCTCCGTGTACGGCGCCAGGAGTTCGCGCTGGTCGGTCTGGACGAAGCCCGAGATTACCGCTTCCTGAAGGGCGTTGGGGAGCTTGTCGGACTCGACGACCTGCGCCCAGGCCTCCGCCTTCGCCTCCGCGGTCGGGCGGGCGGCACGGGCGGTCGCCGCGTGGCGCTCACCGGCGGCTGTCTTGTCCCGCTCGTACTCGCCGGCGATCTCCGCCTCGTCGAACCGGCCCACGGACGCGAGGCGTTCGACGAACGACCAGCGCAGCTCGGTGTCGACGGCCAGCCCCTCGATCGTCTGGGTGCCCTCCAACAGGGCGTCCAGCAGGTCGAGTTGCTCCGGCGTACGGGCCGTGGACGCGAACGCCCGGGCCCACGCCAGCTGGTGGTCGCTCGCGGCCTCGGCGGAACGCAGGTGTGCCAGCGTGGCGTCCGTCCACCGGGTGAGCAGGGCCTCGCGGGCGGCCGGGTCGGCGTACAGCTCGATCGCGAGCTTCACCTGGCGGTGCAGCGACTGAACGACGCCGATGTCGGACTCCTTGCCGATGCCCGACAGGACGAGCGACAGGTAGTCACGGGTGGCGAGTTCGGCGTCCCGCGTCATGTCCCAGGCCGAGGCCCAGCACAGGGCGCGGGGCAGCGAGGACTCGAAGTCGCCGAGGTGCTCGGTGACGAACGCGAGGGACTGCTCGTCGAGGCGGACCTTGGCGTACGACAGGTCGTCGTCGTTGAGCAGGACGACGTCCGGACGGCGCTTGCCCACCAGCTGCGGTACGGCGGTGAGTTCGCCGTCCACGTCCAGCTCGACGCGCTCGTCGCGGACCAACTTGCCGGTGTCCTCGTCGAGTTCGTAGAAGCCGACCGCGATGCGGTGCGGGCGGAGGGTCGGCTCGCCCTTCGCGCCCTCCGGGAGCGCCGGGGCCTGCTGCCGGATCGCGAAGGCGGTGATGACGCCGTCGGCGTCGGTCTCGATCTCCGGACGCAGGATGTTGATGCCGGCCGTCTCCAGCCACAGCTTCGACCAGGTCTTCAGGTCACGCCCGGAGGTCTCCTCCAGCGCGCCGAGCAGGTCGGACAGGCGGGTGTTGCCGTACGCGTGGCGCTTGAAGTACGCCTGCACGCCCGCGAAGAACTCGTCCATGCCGACGTACGCGACGAGCTGCTTGAGGACGCTCGCGCCCTTGGCGTACGTGATGCCGTCGAAGTTGACGAGCACGTCGTCGAGGTCGTTGATCTCGGCCATGATCGGGTGGGTGGACGGCAGTTGGTCCTGCCGGTAGGCCCACGTCTTCATGGAGTTGGCGAAGGTCGTCCAGGAGTGCGGCCAGCGCGACTGGGGGGCGTAGGCCTGGCAGGCGGCCTCGGCGTAGGTGGCGAACGACTCGTTCAGCCACAGGTCGTTCCACCACTCCATGGTGACCAGGTCGCCGAACCACATGTGGGCCAGCTCGTGCAGGATCGTGGAGGCCCGCACCTCGTACGCGGCGTCGGTCACCTTCGACCGGAACACGTACTGGTCCCGGATGGTGACGGCACCGGCGTTCTCCATCGCGCCCGCGTTGAACTCCGGGACGAACAGCTGGTCGTACTTCTTGAACGGGTACTGGTAGGCGAACTTCTCCTGGAACCAGTCGAATCCCTGCCGCGTGACCTCGAAGATCGCGTCCGAGTCGAGGAACTCGGCGAGCGAGGGCCGGCAGTAGATGCCGAGCGGGACGGACTGCCCGTCCTTCTCGTACACGCTGTGCACGGAGTGGTACGGCCCGACGATCAGCGCGGTGATGTACGTCGAGATGCGCGGCGTCGGCTCGAACACCCAGGTGTCGTCCCGGGGTTCGGGCGTCGGGGAGTTGGAGATGACGGTCCAGCCGGAGGGCGCCTTCACGGTGAACTGGAAGGTCGCCTTGAGGTCGGGCTGCTCGAAGGAGGCAAAGACCCTTCGCGCGTCCGGGACCTCGAACTGGGTGTAGAGGTACGCCTGTTGGTCGACTGGGTCGACGAACCGGTGCAGTCCCTCACCGGTGTTGGTGTACGCGCAGTCGGCGACGACCCGCAGGACGTTCGGCCCTTCCAGCAGCCCCGCCAGCGCGATCCGCGAGTCCTTGAAGACCTCGGCGGGGTCGAGCGGGTCGCCGTTCAGCGTCACCTCGTGGACGGCCGGGGCGACCAGGTCGATGAAGGACTCGGTGCCGCCCTCCGTCACATCGAAGCGCACCGTCGTCGCGGACCTGTAGGTCCCGCCCTCCTGCGCGCCGGAGAGGTCGAGATCGATCTCGTACGAGTCAACGGTGAGCAGCGTTGCCCGCTGCCGCGCCTCTTCGCGAGTCAGGTTTGTGCCAGGCACGCGGTCATCTCCTCGTTATGTGTGGGTTGCGCCATCCTTCCACGGGACCTGCGGGAAGCGCGATGTCCGTATCCCGCCGGTGAGCGGGGCGGACGAGCGCGAGCATGGGGACATGACGACGTACACGGCACGACCCATCGACCCCACGGTCCTGAAGGAGCTGCGCTCTGCTGACGATGCGGGGCGCCGAATGGTTCCCGTGATGGATGAGGAGGGCGGCGCTCCGCTCCGCTGCTGCCTGCGCCGCAGCGAGCCGGGCGAGCGGATCGCCCTTGTCTCCTACGCCCCGCTGCGGCGCTGGGCGGCGCAGACGGGGGCCGAGCCGGGGGCGTACGACGAGCAGGGGCCGGTGTTCGTCCACGCGGAGGAGTGCGAGGGCCCTGCGGCCGGCTCGGGGTACCCCTTCGTGAACGCCCACCGCACGGTCCGCCGCTACTCGGCCGAGGGGCACATCCTGGGCGGCGAGCTGGTCGACACCCTGGACGACGAGGCCATCCGCAGGGCCTTCTCCGACCCGTCGGTGGTCCTCGTCCACATCAGGGCGGTGGAGTACGGGTGCTTCTTCTTTGAGGTGCGCAGGGCGTAGCGTCCTCAAACGCCGGACGGGCTGGAAGACCAAGCCCCGGCCGGGGTCGAATTCAGCCTCTCCGGCGTTTGAGGAGCGGGGTCTGGGGCGGAGCCCCAGAAGGATGGGACGGGTAGGGGCGGCGGGGGCGGAGAACTCCCGGCGTCAGCCCTTCAGCTCCGCCGCCACCAGCTCCGCGATCTGCACCGCGTTCAGCGCGGCGCCCTTGCGGAGGTTGTCGTTGGAGATGAACAGCGCGAGCCCGTGCTCGACCGTCTCGTCGGCGCGGATACGGCCGACGTAGGACGGGTCCTGGCCGGCCGCCTGGAGGGGCGTCGGGATGTCGGTGAGGGCGACACCCGGGGCGCCGCCCAGCAGCTCCGTCGCGCGCTCGACCGGGATGGGGCGGGCGAAACGGGCGTTGACCTGGAGGGAGTGGCCCGAGAAGACCGGGACGCGGACGCAGGTGCCGGAGACCTTCAGCTCGGGGATCTCCAGGATCTTGCGGGACTCGCTGCGGAGCTTCTGCTCCTCGTCGGTCTCGTGCAGGCCGTCGTCGACGATCGAACCGGCGAGGGGGAGCACGTTGAAGGCGATGGGGCGCTTGTAGACCTGCGGCTCGGGGAAGTCGACCGCGCTGCCGTCGTGGGTCAGCTTGTCCGCGTCGGCGACGACCTTCAGCGCCTGCCCGTGCAGCTCGGCCACACCGGAGAGCCCGGAACCCGACACCGCCTGGTACGTGGCGACGACCAGCGCCTCAAGCCCGGCCTCCGCGTGCAGCGGCTTCAGCACCGGCATCGCGGCCATCGTCGTGCAGTTCGGGTTGGCGATGATGCCCTTGGGACGGTCGACGATCGCGTGCGGGTTCACCTCCGAGACGACCAGCGGGACCTGCGGGTCCTTGCGCCAGGCGGAGGAGTTGTCGATGACGACCGCGCCCTGCGAGGCGACCTTCTCGGCCAGCGCCTTCGAGGTCGCGCCGCCCGCCGAGAACAGCACGATGTCGAGCCCGGAGTAGTCCGCGGTCGCCGCGTCCTCCACCGTCACGCCGTCCAGCACCGTCCCCGCCGAACGGGCCGAGGCGAACAGACGCAGCTCGGTCACGGGGAAGTCCCGCTCCACGAGGATCCTGCGCATGACCGTGCCGACCTGACCGGTGGCTCCGACGATTCCGACCTTCACGGCGACTCCCTTTGCGTGCGTTCTACGTGGTCCAGCGCTTCCATGATGCGTCTCACCCGTGCCCGCGTGTCCAATCCTTTCGCCGCCCGGCCCGAGGAGTGGGACGCGACACCCGACCGCCCCCGGCCCGATCCTGCGGCGACGGCTCCGCGCGCTGCGAGAAATCCGCCCCGCACCGGCCCCGGACCGCAAGCCGTCCCGCCCGCCGGTGTGATCCACGCCTCCGCCCGCCGCCGCGGAAAACTCTCCTCGCCCGGCCGAACGTTTCCGCCCGCTCCCGCGTCGTAGAGGAAACGCGGTGAGGGGGTGGCTTGTGCTGCGCAGAAAGGCCCGCCGGGTCCAGGAGGACGACGATCCTCTGGACGCGGCCCAGGAACGCCGGGTACGGGCGGTGCTCGCGCTCGGCGGGGTGCCGCAGGCGGATCTGCCGGACGGCGTCCAGCAGGTGCGGCTGCGACTGCTGGAGCGGGCGGCGAAGGGCGACGAGGCGCCGCGCGACGTCTCGGCGTGGGCGGCCGTCGTCGCCTCGAACCTCGCCATGGACTGGCACCGCGCCAAACGCCGCCAGGAGCGGGTGGGGGAGCGGCTGGCCTCCCTGCGCCAGCTGGAGCACCCCTCCGGCGAGGACACGAGCGTTTTGTCCATGGCGGTGGCACAGGGCCTGGACGAACTGCCCGACCAGCACCGCCAGGTCCTCGTCCTGCGCTTCTACGCCGACCTGCCCGTGCGCGGGATCGCCGAGGAACTCGGCATCCCGGAAGGCACGGTCAAGAGCCGGCTGCACTCCGCGGTCCGCGCCCTGCGCGACCGCCTGCACGAGGACGAGGTGGTGTGACGTGGCTGCCGAGTACGACGGCGTGGACGCGCTGATGGCCGCGATCACGGACGAGCCGTTGCCGCGAGGGGCGGACGCGGACGCCGAGTTCATGGCCGAGCACCGGGTCGCCACGGCCGAGGTCGCCTTGCTGCGCGAGCAGTTGGGGATCATCGGGGAGAAACTGTCGGCACCCCCGGCACCGGAACCCGTGACCAGGGCCCGCCCGGCCCGCCGCCGCCGTCCCGCCCTGCGTGTCCTCGCCTACGGCACCCTCGCCACGGCCATGATCGCCGGGATGGTCACCGGGCTCGCCTGGCTCGGGGCCCACAACGGGCTCTCGGGCGACGCGTCCAGCAGCGCGGACCAGGGGTCGAAGACCGGCTCCGGCCCGGCGCAGGACAAGGCACCGGAGGCCTCGGGCGCGCTGTCCGACCCGGAGCTGTACGTGGCCTGCTCCCGCCTCCTGGTCGAGGGGACGGTGACCGAGGTGCGGCCGGGCTCCGACCCCCGGAAACGGATCACGCTCGCCGTCACCCGCTCCTACCGGCCCGCCCACGGCCCGGCCGACGTCACGGTCGTCCTGGCCGCGGGGGCGCGACCGGCGCCGCGCCAGGGTCAGCACGTGCTGGTCGGGGTCCCGAAGGGCTCGGACACGGCGACCCTCTGGGCCGTCGGCGACGACGCGGTCGCCACGGACCGGGACGCGATCGTCGAAGCGCTGACCGCGCCCGGCACCACCACCTGCCCGACCGGCTGACAGGAAAGGGGCGGGCGCCCGCACGGACGCCCGCCCCCCTCACCGCCGTATCCCTTTCAGGGCTACGACGTGACCTTCTCGATCTTCACGCTGCCCAGCCCCGCGACCGTGCCGTGGGCGTTGACCAGCTGGACCTGGCCGAAGAACTCACGTCCCTCGGGGGCCGGGGCCAGGGCGGTGACGCTGCCGGAGACCGTCGCCGAGGCGCCCGTGGCGAGCTTCACCGGCGTCGAACCGTCGACGGTGACCGTGCCGAGCGCCGGGGAGAAGAACACGTCCCGGTAGTCGTACGCGGTCGAGCCGGACGGCACCGAGTAGCCGGCGACCTCGACCGTGTAGGTACCGGCGGCCGGGTTGGCGACGGAGACCGCCTCCTCCGAGTCGCCGTCCGCCGACTGGCCGACGACCGTCCCGGCGGAGTTGTACACGTACAGGTCCAGGTCCGCCGCCGTGTCCGACACGTTGCCGATCGCGACGTCCAAGGACGTGGCGCCGGCGGGCACGTCGACCGTGGTGGTCTGGGTGACACCCTCGGTGATGGTGGGCCGCGCGGTCAGCGAGGAGCCGAGCGGGCCGCCCTTCAACGTGCCGTCCAGCGCCGCGTAGTTGTTCGTCACCTTCCAGGAGGCGGTGGCCGGGACGCCTACCTTCGCCTCGGGCACGGTCACGGTCTCCGGGTCGAAGGCCGCGCCGAGGACGGTGGCGTCCAGCTTGTACGGGTTGTCGAGCAGCGGCGACGTACGGCGCGCCTCGACCTCGATCTCCCAGACACCGGCCTGCGGGTCGGCGTACGACCGCACGTCGGGCTTGCAGCCGTTGCCGTCCAGGTAGTTGTTGTAGCAGTACGGGGTGCCGGTGTCCTCGACCGGAACGCCGTACGGGTGGATCGAGATGAACCGCGTCTGGCTCTTGTCCTTCAGCCCGCTCATCGCGACCTCAAGGGCCTTGGCGCCCTCGGGGACGGTCACGAAGTACGACTGGGTGCTGTTGCGCTGCACCGAATTCGCCGTGGAGTAGGTGTAGTTGACGGGCGAGGCGACCACGACCGTCGTGAGGATCTGCTTGTCGAGGCCCTCGGTCTTCGGGTCGTCGACCTCCAGGATCGCGCTCTTGATGCCCGAACTCCTGGGCGCCGCCTGCACCTTGACCGTCACCGGCTGGTTCAGCGGGAGCTTGACCTCGTCCGAGCCGACGATCTTGAAGGTGCCACCGGCGTTGTTCTCGAAGTGCAGCTCGTGCCGAACCGCCTTGTCCGCACCGGTGGTTCGCGTGATGGTGATGTCGTACGTCTTCTTCGAGCCGACCTTGAGGCCGCCCTCGCGGTCGTAGAGACCGGTTCCGAAGCCGGGCGTCTTCAGCGCGTAGTCGATCGCGGTGTCGACGGGAGCCTTCACGGTGTACTCGTGGGCGCTGGCGCCGTCCTTGATGGACTTCCACGCGTCCACGATGTTGATGAGGCCCGCGCCCTCCTCGTAGGCCTGAACACCCTTGATGTGATCGGCCGTTGAGGTCAGCGCCGTGCGCAGGGTCGCCGGGGTGAGCGCGATGTTCCTCTGCTTCGCGGCGCTCAGCAGCAGCGCCGAGGCGCCCGCGGCCTGCGGGGAGGCCATCGAGGTGCCCTGGAGCATCGAGTAGCCGGCCGGCAGCGTGTAACCCGCCTCGGCGACCGGTGAGCCCGGCAGCCAGGTCTGGGTGGAGTTGATCGCGGCGCCGGGCGCGACGAGCGTCGGCGTGAAGCCGCCGTCCTCACGCGGACCGCGCGAGGAGAACGGCAGCAGCTGGTACGAAGTCGCCACCTGCGAGCCGTAGTTGGAGGCCCAGGTCTGCTTCGAGATCGAGGCGCCGACCGAGATCACCTTGTCGGCCAGGCCGGGGTCGCCGATCGTGTTGGCGCCCGGACCGGAGTTGCCGGCCGAGATCACGAGCTGCACGCCGTAGGTGTCGATGAGCCGCGTGTACAGCGCGGCGCGCGCGTTGTTGCCGTCGTTCAGCGCGGGCAGGCCGCCGATCGACATGTTGACGATGTCGACACCGCGGTTGGCGACGAGGTCGATCATGCCCTCGGTGAGCGCCACGTTGGTGCAGCCGCCGGTCCAGGTGCAGGCGCGGGACGACACGAGCTTCGCGCCGGGCGCCTCGCCGTTCATCTTGCCGCCGAACAGGCCGTTGGCCGCGGTGATACCGGCGACGTGCGTGCCGTGCTCGGACTCGATGACGCCGATGTTGACGAAGTCGGCGGTCTTGCCGACCCAGGACCCGCCGTACGGGTCCATGGGGACGTCCTTGCTGATCTGCACCACGAACGGCTGCCGCTCGACGACGTCCGTCGCCGGGTTGTCGGTGCCGAAGTAGCCGACCTGGTAGCCGTCCTTGTACGGCTTCATCGGGGTGTCGTCGCTGAAGTTCTGGTTGTTGTTCAGGTCGACCGTCACCGTGCCGGCCGCCGGGTCGTACAGGACACCCCACGCGTCGGTGGTGTCACCGTCACGGTTCGCGTCGCCCTTCGCGTCACCGCCGGTGGTGTACGACTCCTTGAACGTGCTGATCTCGTACGACCCTGCGGGCGCCGTCCAACTCGTGCCGCCGTAGGTGAAGTTGGGGCCGGAGACGGCCGTCACCATCGGGCGCCAGGTCTGGTCGCCGTCGACGATCGGGTCGGTCGAGGTGACCCAGTCGACGATCTTGCGCTCGCCGGTGGTGGTCTTCTGCAGCGCCGGGTGGCCGAGGTCGACGCCGGAGTCGAGGATGCCGATGGTGATGCCGCGGCCGTCCGCCTTCGGGTTCTTCTTCACGAAGTCGACGGCGCCCGTCTCGAAGGACGGGTTGTACGGGTTCTCGGCGGGGGTGCTCTTGCTCGGCCCGGAGTAAGTGGTCGTCGCCGTGGTCTTGTTGGCGCTCTTGGCGCCGCTCGTGGTGTCCGCGCTCGGCGTCGGGTCGTCGAGGGCGATCTCCTGCCGCAGGTCGATGGCCTGCACCGAGGACAGCTTCGCGGCGGCGGCGATCGCCGAGTCGGCCTTGGCGGTCGGGACGGTGGCGCGGACGTAGCCGAGCTTGTCGTAGGTGCGGCCCACGGAGCCGCCCTTGACCGCGTCCAGCTGCTGGGCGACCTGTTCGGTCGCGCCCGGCGCGGTGGCGATCATCATCGTGACGTTCTTGTCGCCGTCGGCCTTGGCCGTGGCGAGCAGATCGGCGTCGTCCGAACCGAGCTTGGCGGCGGCGGACTTGACGGTCGCGTCCGCGGGTGTGGTGGCGGACGGAGAGTCGGCGGAGAAGGCCATGGGTATCGGCCCGGCCGCGGAGAGCGCGGCGACGAGACCGGCGGCCACGGATATTCGGGCCACGCGTCTCTGGTGGGAGAGGGTCATCGGCATCCCTTGTAGGTGAAGAATCCAGTGCCGGACGAGGGCACAGCTTTACCCAAGGGACGCTTGTTTGGGAAGTGTTGACCGAAACGCTATGAACGTATGGGGAAAACCCCCTATTCGTGCCCGGGGTTCGAACGTGCGTAGTGACGGGACGCCTTCGCGCGGTTGCCGCAGGCCGCCATCGAGCACCAGCGGCGGGTGCCGTTCCGCGACGTGTCGAAGAAGCGCAGGACGCACGCCTCGTGGGCGCAGTGGCGGATGCGGTCCGGGGCGGTGGAGAGCAGCTCCAGATAACTGCGGGCGGCGAGCCAGCCGGGCCCCCACCTGGGGTCCTGGAACTCGGGTACCTCGGCGGGCCCGTCGGCGGTGAGCGTCGCCCGGATGCGTCCCATGCTGAGCACGGCGTCGAGGTCGTCCGTGCGACCGTCGTCCAGGGCCAGCTTCAGCGCGGTGCGCGTGATGCTGACATGCGTCAGGGTGACCGTGTCGGCCGCGAACCGCTCGCCGAGCCCGTTCGACCCGAGCCACACGGCGAGCCCGCCCGGGACGGCGAACAGATCCTGTAGGGCCCCGTCCCGCATCCACCACGTGTTGAGCAGGTCGAGCGCGAGCGGCTCGCCGATGAGCGGCCGGGGGTCCTCGGTGAGGGGCGTCGGCTTCGACGTGGGCTTCGGCATATCGGGTGCCTCTCCTCTGATCTAACCGGTCAAGAGTACGTGACCGGTTGACTGTCTCCGATCCTAACCACTAAAGTCACCGGCAACGGTTATATCGGCGAAGGGCTTCCCATGACCCCGCACCTCGGCCACATCGGCCTGAACGTCACCGACCTCGACCGCTCGCTCGCCTTCTACCGCGACGTCCTGGGCTTCGCGGTCCTAGCCGAGGGCAAGGAGGACGACCGCCGCTACGCGTTCCTGGGCGACGTCGACGACAGCCGCCCCGTCCTCACCCTCTGGCAGCAGGCGCAGGGGCCGTACGACAGCGACCGCGCCGGCCTGCACCACCTCGCGTTCGCGGCCGACTCGATCGAGCGGGTCCGGCGGTACGAGGAGGCGCTCAAGGCCTGCGGCGCCGAGTTCGCGTACGAGGGCGTGGTCGCCCACCGCGAAGGCGCGGCCTCCGGCGGCATCTTCTTCCACGACCCGGACGGCACCCGCCTGGAGATCTCGGTGCCGACCGGCGCGGAGGACGCCCCGGCCCCGAACGCGGAAGCCCCGACCTGCGGCTTCTTCTAACCATGGAAGCCGCCGATGCCATGGAGACCTATCACGCGGGCTCCCGCACCATGCAGGACCGGGCGGGGGTGCGTGAACTCGCCGACCACGTCGGCCAGATCATCGGCCAGGGCATCAAACCCGTGGCCGCCGCCTTCCTCGAACTCCAGCCCCTCCTGATCCTGGGCGCGGCAGACCCCGCGACGGGCCGGGTATGGGCCTCACCGCTCACCGGCACCCCCGGCTTCGTCCGCGCGACGGGCCCGCACCAGATCTCGATCACCGGCGCCACCCGCCCCACCGACCCCCTCACCCCGGCCCTCACCGAGGCACAGGACCTCCCGGTCGGCACGATCGCCCTGGACCCCCGCACCCGCCGCCGTATGCGCGTGGACGGCCAACTCCGGTGCACGACAAGGGGGTTGGCGATAGAGGCAGAACGAGTCTTCGCCAACTGCCCCAAGTACATCCAGCGGAGGGAGTCCTACGAGACGGTCGCCGACGGCGAACCCGCACGGCCGAGGCGCGATACCGAACTGACGCGCGCGCAGGCCTCGTTCATCGAGGCGGCCGACACCTTCTTCCTCGCCACCGTCCACGAACACGGCGCCGACACCAGCCACCGGGGCGGCAACCCAGGCTTCGTACAAGCGACTTCACCCCACGAGCTGACCTGGCCGGACTACGCGGGCAACGCCATGTTCCTCAGCCTCGGCAACCTCCTCACCGACCCCCGAGCCGGCCTCCTCTTCCTCGACTGGACCACAGGCACCACCCTCCAACTAACCGGCGAGGCAAGGCCGGAGTTCGGGCAGAACGGCGAACGCAGGGTGCGTTTCACCCTCACCGAGGTGATCGAGACCCCCACCGCACTCCCACTCCGCTGGTCCGCCCCCGAATACTCCCCCGCCAATCCAACCCCGGCGCGTTGAGCGCCCCGGAAGGGGCGCGGGGAACTGCGCGACCAGCCACAACGGCGCCGCACCCAAACAACGACACATTGCGGCACTTCCTACAGAGCACTTAACGTCTCCGGATGCGCCAAAAGCTGAGGGTCGCCGCCTACGCCGTCTGCGTCCAGGACGGCCAACTCCTCCTCGCCCGTTCACCGGCCGAGCGCGGAGGACACGAGTGGGTGCTCCCCGGCGGCGGCATGGACCACGCCGAGCACCCGAACGACACGGTCGTACGGGAACTGGAGGAGGAGACCGGCTACCACGTCGAGGTCACCGGTTTCCTCGGCATGGACTCGATCCACCACGTCATTCCATGGCGCCACCGACGCAAGGTGGACCAGCACGGCCTCCGGCTCGTCTACGAGGCCAGGATCGTCGGCGGCGAGCTGCGCAACGAGATCCGCGGCTCCACCGACATGGCCGCCTGGCATCCGCTGGACGACGTGTCCGGCCTGCGGCGGGTCCCGTTGATCGACATCGCGCTGCGGCTGTGGCGCGAGCGGCCGGCCGTAGGGCGGGTCGAACGGGTCCCGGAATAGCTTCAGTACCCCGGCAGATGAACACGGAGTAGCGGCTTCCCGGCGGCTCGACGAGCGTTCACGAACGCACAGGGGTCTCCAAGATCGACGTACGGTGATCGGCGCTACACGTTGCCGTCTCGTTTACGCGCAGGTCATCCCCGATGCCAAGCATCCAGTACGAGCGGGAAGTTCGCGACCGCGATCGAAAACCGATCGCCGCGAACACCCGCGACCACTGCCGACGCAGTTCGTACTCGGGGAGATCGCGCCATGTCGCGCACACGCTCTGTCGCCAGCTCCGCGCTGGGGGTCAACCGCCGTACCGTCCTCGCCGCCACCGCGGCCGTGTCCGTCTCCGCAGGCGTCGGGTACGCCCTGAGGCCCACCGACAGCGCGGCGGCCACGGCCGACGCCGCCGGTACCAACACCGCCGCAGAGGCGCCCGTCGCGCACTCCCGCGTGGCACCGGCCGCACCCCTCGCCCCGTACACCAGGGGCACCACCCTCGCCACGGTCGCCGCCCCGCGCACCAGCTCCGGCTACCGCCGGCTCGGCGACGGCGCCGGATGGAAGCGCGTCGTGCGCGGCGACCTCGCCAACGCCAAGTCCGGACGCGCGGGCCGCCGTACGGCACTCGCGTCGTTCGTGCAGTTCACCGATCTGCACCTGATGGACACCCAGCACCCGCTGCGCCTGGAGTACCTGCGCTCCACCGACAAGCACGCGTGGCGGCCGCACGAGGCGCTGACCGTGCAGGGCGGGATCTCGCTGGTCGAGCGGGTCAACGCGCTGCGCGGGGCGCCGGTGACCGGGTCCCCGCTGCACTTCGTGATGACCACCGGCGACAACACGGACAACAACGCCAAGTCCGAGCTGGAATGGTTCCTGAAGATCATGAGCGGCGGCCGGTTCACCCCCAACACCGGTGACCCGCGCCACTACGAGGGCGTCATGAACAGCGGTCTCAAGCTGTACTGGCAGCCCGACTCCACCGTGCGCGACGGCGACAAGCAGGTCGGCTTCCCGCACCTGAAGGGCTTCCTGGCCGCCGCGATCCGCGAGGTCCGCAGCCCCGGCCTCAACCTGCCCTGGTACTCGACCGTCGGCAACCACGACGCGCTCCCGCTCGGCTGCTTCGGCTCGCACGCGGACCCGTACCTCACCGAACTCGCCATCGGCGGCAAGAAGTTGATGACCGCGACGGCGGCCGAGGCGAAGAAGCTGCAGAACTCGATCCGGGACGCCAAGGACCCCAAGGGCTCCGGCTACCGTGACTTCCTCAAGGCGCACGCCCGCTCCGCGCGGTCGATCACACCGGACGAGAAGCGCGCCCCGTACACCTCCGCCGAGTACCTCAAGGCTCACCTGGACCCGGCCTACCAGGGCCTCGGCCCGGTCGGTCACGGCTACTCCTCGGCGAACGTCGACGCCGGCACCCAGTACTACGCGTTCCGTATCGCCGACGACGTGATCGGCATCAGCCTCGACACCACGGACGCGGGCGGCCACTACGAAGGGTCCATCGGGGCAACGCAGTTGAGGTGGCTGGACAAGACACTCCGCGACAACAAGGACTCGTACGCGGTGATCTTCAGCCACCACACCAGCCAGACGATGGACAACACCCGCCCCGACCCGGCGCACCCCACCGAGCGCCGCTACGAGGGCTCGGCGGTCATCGCCCTCCTCGGCAGCCACCCTAACGTGCTGGCCTGGGTCAACGGCCACATCCACCGCAACGTCATCACCCCGCACTCGGCGCCCGACGGCCGCAGCTTCTGGGAGATCTCCACCGCCTCGCATGTCGACTACCCCCAACTCGCCCGCGTCATCGAGCTGGTGGACAACAAGGACGGCACGCTCTCCCTCTTCACGACCCTCATTGAGTCCGCGGCCCCGCACCGCACCGACTTCTCCGACCTCACCCAGACCGGCCTCGCGGCCCTGTACCGCGAACTGTCGTACAACGCACCGGGTTCCAGCACGGTGCTGGGCGGCGCCGCGAGGGACCGCAACACGGAGCTGCTCCTCAAGAAGGGCTGACTCTAAGAAGGGCTGAAACTCACTCAACTGGCGTACAGCGGAGCAACCTTCGCTCCCGACCACCGTGTCCCTCCCCCCGACCGAGCCGAACCAGGCTCAACGAAGGGGGAAGACATGGCAGTCCGTACGGCACTCATGGCCGCGACGGCGGTGGCGCTGTCGGTCGCACTGGCGGGGCCCGCGCTGGCGGCGGGGCCCGCCGGCAATGACCATACGGCGACCCGGGAGGCACTCCGGGCGGCCGTGCAGGACGGCGTTCCCGGTGTGACGGCCACCGTGCGGGACGGCGGCACCACCTGGTCGGCGACAGCCGGTGTGGGCAACCTCCGCACGGGCAAGCCGCGTTCGGCCGACGACCGGTACCGGGTGGGCAGTATCACCAAGGCCTTCGTGTCGACGGTGCTGCTCCAACTGGAGGCAGAGGGCCGCCTGTCGCTCGACGACACGGTGGGGAAGTGGCTGCCGGGTGTGGTCGAGGGCAACGGCAACGACGGCAGCGAAATCACCCTCCGCGAGCTGCTGAACCACACGAGCGGCATCTTCAACTACACGGCGGACGACGACTTCGGCACCGCGTACTTCACCAAGGACGGCTTCTTTCAGCACCGTTACGACACGAAGAGCGCGGCCGACCTGGTGGCGATCGCGATGACCCACAAGCCGGACTTCGCCCCGGGCACGTCGTGGAACTACTCCAACACCAACTACGTGCTCGCCGGCATGGTCATCCAGAAGGTCACCGGTCACTCGTACGCGACCGAGATCCGCGACCGCATCATCAACCCCCTGCACCTGAGGGCGACTTCACTCCCCGGCACGAAGGTGACGGTTCCGAGCCCGAGCAGCCATGCCTACAGCAAGCTGGCGGAGGAGACGACGGGCCCGACGTACGACGTCACGAAGCTGAACCCGTCCATCGCGTCGTCGGCGGGCGAGATGATCTCCGACTCCGCCGACCTGGACCGCTTCTACGGCGCGCTGCTGGGCGGAAAGCTCCTCCCGGCGAAGCAGCTCAAGGAGATGCAGACGACAGTGCCGGCGGGCGACAGCCCGACCACGCGCTACGGCCTCGGTATCTCCGACATCAAGCTGCCCTGCGGTGTCCATCTCTGGGGCCACGACGGCGGTATCCACGGCTCGTCGTCGGCGGTGGTGGCGACGCCGGACGGCCGCCACTCGCTGGCGTTCAACTTCAACGGGGACTGGTCGGGGGACGCGGGGGCGGTGGTGGTGGGGGAGTTCTGCGGGGCGTGACGGCTCGGGCCCCGGGCTTCGTGGACGCGCAGGAACCCACCCGCTGCGTTATATGGATTTCTGTATAGCGGAGGGTGTGAGCGACCTCTGGCGGATCGAGATCGAGCCCGAAGTCCGGCAGCGGCTGGAGCTTCTCTCGCGGCACCTTGGTGGCAAGGTGCGGGAGCTGCGTTTCCTTATGGATGGCAATGCGTGCAGAAGGTGTGCGAGGCGGAGCATGGATCCGCCGAGCACAGCTACGAGCGGATCGAGGAGGAGCGGCCGTGAACCATTCCCAGTGGAAGACCCGGCGGACCAGGAAGCTCCTGGGCGAGCCTGTCGAGGAGTCGCCGGCCTACGTGGAGGCCGGGTATGCGTTTGCTCTGGGGCAGGCCGTCCACGATCGGCGTACCGAGCTGGGCCTCTCGCAGACCGAGCTGGCTCGCGGGGCGGGGATGACCCAGCCGCAGATCTCCAACATCGAGGGCGGCGACTCCGTACCCACCTTGCCCCTGCTCACCCGCCTGGCCAAGGCGCTGGACGCCTCGCTGACCATTGATCTGGATGGCGACACGTCGGCGTTCGTCTTCACCGCGCACGGTGGGAGCGAGCCGGGTGATGCGCAGCAGGGTGGGCGTTCGTCAGTCGCGTGAGTCCGTCTCGCGGAGCTGGGTGACGAAGCGGGTCCATGGCGTCGCGGGGAGGAGTAGCGCCGGGCCGGTGGGGTTCTTGGAGTCGCGGACCGCGATGCCGGTGAGGGTGAGGCGGTGGGGCGAGTCAGCATGGGCCTGCCACTCGTCGGAGTCGTCGGTGGGTGGTGTAGTGCGGCTGCGATGTCTGTACGAGTGGCCGTGAACCACCCCCAGTAGAAGACCCGTCGGACCCGGCAGCCATCAGCACCCCGCGCTCCCACCCCCGCGGTACGGCACGGACGGCTCCCCGGATGCGAGGTCCGACCGAGAGCCGCCGTAGACGAAGAGACCACCGCGGAGACGATCGGCGTATCGGCCCCGGCGCCGGTGTTCGCCGTGGTCGGGAAAGCCCTCGAATCACCCGAATGATTTCTGCGCGGAGACATCGGAAAGACGGTTCGCGTCCAGCTCGCCGTAGGCCCCTGTACCAATTGACCCCGGGATAACCAATCGGACCCAGACACGAGACGCCGAGTTCATTCGGACGAAATGTCCGTGCCGCCTCATAACGGCTAACCCGCTGTTCACGGGGATGGCTCGATTCATATGCAAGGCGGGTGGTCGTGTGCGCGCTAGACACGAGCTGCACGTGCTGTCGGTCTACGAGGGGTTCTTCTCCGGAGGAGCCCGCATCGTCCACAGCGACGTCGTACTGGGGCTGGTGGAGGGCGGCCAGCACCATACGGTGCTCAGCATCCACGGAGAAGTACACCGAGAAGCGACCCGGCAGGCCATGGAGAACGACGCCTGCTATCAGCAACTGACCGCGGCCGGCGTCGGCGTCTCGACCCTCGGCCGCAGCTTCGGCGGTGGTGATGACCAGGCCACCGTGGGGTTCACCGGGCCCGAGCTCGCCGACGCCGCCCGTGCCCTCGCGGACGCCGACGTCGTCCTGTCGCTCAAGGAGCAGCCGCTCTCGCTGCTCAACCAGGCGGGCCTGCCCCGCCGCCCCGTCGTCGTGTGCCTGCACCGTTCGGACCCCGAACACTCGGGCACCGCTCTCGACGAACTGAAGGCCGCCATCGCCGACGGCAAGGTCGTCGCCGCCGTCTGCTGCGCGGAGTCCACCCGCGACGCCTACCAGGCCGCCGGCATCCCGCCCGAGGTCCTGCACGTCATCCCCAACGGCGTCGATCTGTTCCGCTTCCGGCCTGATCCCGTCCGGCGGCTCGCGCTGCGCGCCTCCCTCGGAATTCCGGATGCCGCACCCGTCGTAGTCTTCGCCGCCCGCTACGCCACCATGAAGAACGTCCCGCTCTTCCTCCGCGCCGCCCGCGAATGGCTACGGCGCGAACCCGCCGGCCATGTCCTCATGTGCGGCACAGGCATGACCGCCCACGACCAGCCCGCCCTCGCCGCCGACATCGACGACGCCTTCGGAGCGGACAAAGAAGAACTCGCCGAGCGGCTCCATCTCCTCGGCGTACGCCGGGACATGGAGACCGTCTACGCCGGGTCGGACGTCGTCGCGCTGACGTCGTCCTTCGGCGAGGCCGCGCCCCTCTGCCTCATCGAGGGCATGATGTGCGGGGCCGTACCCGTCTCCACCGACATCGGCGACAGCGCGTCCATCGTCGCCGGGCACGGCATCATCACGCCCCCCGACCCGGACGCCGTCGCGTCGGCCTGGACCGAGGCGGTCATCGGCCGCGCGGAGTTCGCCAAGGCCCACGCCCGCAGCCGCGAACGCTTCAGCCGTACGCGCATGATCGCCTCCTACGCCGCCCTCATCGACGGCCTGCACGCGGGACACACGACGACGAGCGCCACTCCGCCGCCGTTGCCCGAGCCCCTGTAGAACACACCCCTGTAAAACACGCGACGGCACATATGAGGAGGGGCCACCGACCCCCGGTGGCCCCTCCTCTCCCCTCCTGATGCCGCCCCGGTCCGTCACTACCGGGGCAGCACCACGACATACGCGGCCGGATCGCGGTCGGCCGACGCCATCAGCGCCGTTCGGACCACCGCCGCCTGTTGCTCCATCGCGTCCCGGAGCTTCTTCGGGGTGATGTGGACGACCGTGATGCCCAGCCGCTCCAGGTGCTCGCGCTTGCGGGCGTACTCCGACCACAGGGCGTCCTCGTCCTGACGGGGGGCGCGGGTGTCCAGCTCGACGGCCACCGCCTGCTCGGGCCAGTACGCGTCCAGGCCGCCCAGGTGCGGGCCGCCCGGCAGGCGCAGGTCGACGTTCCACACCGGGTCGGGGAGGCCGTGCTCGCTCACCATCCGGTAGAGGCGGTCCTCCGCGATCGCGCGGCCCTCGGCCAGCAGCGAGTCCACCGCGTCCACCACGTGCGGCCGACTCAGCAGCTTGGCGTTGTTCAACTCCCGTACCACCGCGGCCGGTTCGCAGTGCCCGCCGCGTACCGCCTCGGTGAGCAGCCCGCGTACCGCGTTCGCGTCCGACAGCTCGGCCACCGCGTCCGCGAGGGCCCGCGGCACCGGCGCGACCGGGACGCCCTTCACCTGCTGCGGGGTGGGGAGCGACGCGGTGCGGACGATGCGGGCGCAGCCCGTCGAGCGCAGCCGGCGCATCCGCGGGACCAGGACGTCGATCTGCTTCAGCGAGGCCGGCTCCGGCGCCGACGTGAAGCCGTGCAGGGCCAGCGCCGCCAGGCCCGTGACCATCGTCTCCGTGTACGTCGGGCGGTGCGGCCCCTCCGCGCCGGGCTGGACCGGGACCCCCGCCGTCCGCTCCCGTGCCGCGTACGTCAGCACCGCGTGCAGCCGCTCCTCGCCGGTCGGCGGGCCGGAGTGCAACAGGACGACGCCGGGGAGGAGTTGCTGCCACGGCCCGTCGGGACGGCACTGCTCGTTCACCTCGGCGGCCGGGACACCGTGCGCCCGGAGCTGAGCCGTCGTCAGCACGCGGCGGTGCACCTCGGTGAGGTGGCTGAGGGGGCGGGGGGAGAGCGGGGTGTCGTGGTTCATGCAACGGGGTTTCCCGCGCCGGATCCGGTCCCTAACCGCTGTTACACGCCCGTCGACAAATCCGGACAACGCGGTACTAAAGGACAGGCGTTCGGATGCCGAGTAGGCGCCGAAAACCCCTGGTCCGGATGGGGTGGACCAGGGGTTACGGGGTGGATTAGCTGTATTCAGTAACGGTGACGGAGAGGCCAATCACAGGCCAAAGCACGGCTGGATCATTGGCCAAAGCAGCACCCGGCAGCACCCAGCAGCCCCCGACCGCCGGTCGAAGAGGTCACCCCTCAGCGCCCCGCCCCTCGTTGTCCGCCGCCTGCGCCCGCAGCGCCCGCGCCAGGTCGTCCCGCGACTCCAGCACCAGCCGTCGCAGCGCCGGCGCCGCGCCCTCGTGGGACGTCAGCCACGCGTCCGTCGCGTCCAGCGTCGCCTGCGCGTCCTCGGCCGCCGGGTACGCCGGGAACAGTCCCCGCACCACGTCCACGCCGATCTGGATCGACCGCTCCGACCACACCCGCTCGATCGCCGCGAAGTACTTCTCCGTGTACGGCGCGAGCAACTCCCGCTGCGACGGCTGCGCGAACCCCGCGATCGTCGCCTCGACGAGCGCGTTGGACAGCGCGTCCGACTCCACGACCTGCGCCCACGCCTGCGCCTTGACGGCCGCCGAGGGGCGGGCGGCGAGACAGCGGACCTGGTGGCGCTTGCCGGACGCGGTGTCGTCCCGGGCCAGTTCGGCGGCCACGACGGCCTCGTCGGCGGCGCCGTGCGCGGTCAGCGGCTCCAGGAACGCCCAGCGCAGCTCCTGGTCGACGGCCAGGCCCTCGATCTTCTCCGTACCCTCCAACAGGGCGTGCAGCAGGGCGAGTTCCTCCGGCGCCGACGCCACCGACGCGTAGAAGCGCGCCCACGCCAGCTGCTGCTCGCTGCCCGGCTCGGCGTCCCGCAGATCCCGCAGCGCGACGTGCGCCAGGAGCTTCGCGCCGGTCTCGCGCCACCACGGCGGCGAGTAGTTGACCAGCGCCGAGTTCGCCCACGCGTGCAGCATCTGCAGCACACCGATGTCGGTCTCCCGGCGCCCGAACCGCATCACCAGGTCGATGAAGTCGGGCGCGAGCAGCAGCGCGTCCCGCGTCATGTTCCACAGCGCCGACCAGCACAGCGCCCGCGCCATCGGGTCGGTGAGCGCGCCGAGATGGTCCCGCAGGGTCGCCAACGACACAGTGTCGAAACGGGTCTTGGCGTACGTGAGGTCCTCGTCGTTGACGAGCACCAGCTCCGGCGCGTCCGCACCGGCCAGCTCCACCACGACCGTCCGCGCGCCGTCGACGTCCACCTCGGCCCGCTCGTACCGCACGAGACGGCCGCCCTCCATCCGGTAGAGGCCCACCACCACCCGGTGCGGGCGCAGTTCGGGGTGCGACTCCGCCGCCTCCTGGAGCACGGTCAGCTCGGCGATGCGGCCGCCCTCCACGTCCAACACCACTTGCGGGGTGAGGGAGTTGACCCCGGCCGTCTGCAGCCACGACCGCGCCCAGGACGCCATGTCCCGCCCGCTCGTCTCCTCCAGCACCGACAACAGGTCACCGAGGCGCGTGTTGCCGTACGCGTTCCGCTTGAAGTAGCGGCGCGCGCCCTCCAGGAACGCGTCCTGGCCGACGTACGCCACCAACTGCTTCAGTACGGAAGCCCCCTTGGCGTACGTGATGCCGTCGAAGTTGAGCTTCGCGTCCTGGAGGTCGCGGATGTCGGCGGTGATCGGATGCGTGGAGGGGAGCTGGTCCGCGCGGTACGCCCACGCCTTGCGGCGGTTGGCGAAGCTGATCCAGGCGTCGGTGAAGCGGGTCGCGCCGACGTTCGCGAACACGCCCATGAAGTCGGCGAAGGACTCCTTCAGCCACAGGTCGTCCCACCACTCCATGGTGACGAGGTCGCCGAACCACATGTGCGCCATCTCGTGCAGGATCGTGTTCGCCCGCCCCGAATAGGAGGCCTGCGTCACCTTCCCCCGGAAGATGTACTCCTCGCGGAAGGTGACGAGCCCCGGGTTCTCCATCGCGCCGAGGTTGTACTCCGGCACGAACGCCTGGTCGTACTTCCCGAAGGGGTACGGGTAGTCGAAGTGCTCGTGGAAGAAGTCCAGGCCCTGCTTGGTGATCAGGAAGACGTCGTCGGCGTCGAAGTACGGCGCCAGACCCTTGCGGCACATCGCGCCGAGCGGGATCTCCAGCGTCGTACCGTCGTCGAAGGTGCGGGAGTAGGAGTCCGTCACGTAGTGGTACGGGCCCGCCGCGAACGCCGTGATGTACGTCGAGATCGGCTTCGTCTCCGCGAACTTCCATACACCGTCGGTCAGTTCGCCGACGCCGTTGCTCCACACCGTCCAGCCCTCGGGGGCCCGCACCTCGGCGCGGAACGGCGCCTTGAGGTCCGGCTGCTCGAAGGTGGCGAAGACCCGGCGCGAGTCGGCCGGCTCGTACTGGGTGTAGAGGTAGACCTCGCCGTCCTCGGGATCGACGAAGCGGTGCATGCCCTCGCCGGTACGGGAGTACGCGCACCGCGCGTCGACGACCAGCTCGTTCTCGGCGGCCAGGTCCTCCAGCTGGATGCGCGTGCCGTCGAAGACCGCGCCCGGGTCGAGGTCCTTGCCGTTGAGCGACAGGGCGGTCACGGCCGGTGCGATCAGGTCCGCGAAGCTCGCCGCGCCCGGCTCGGCGCAGCGGAACCGGATCGTGGTCACCGACCGGAAGGTCCGCGGCCCCTCACCGGCGTCGTCGCCGACCGCCGAACGCAGGTCGAGGGACACGTCGTACCCGTCGACGGACAGCAGGGCGGCCCGCTCGCGGGCCTCGTCGCGGGTCAGATTCTCACCGGGCACGGAGTGGCTCCCTCGGATGATGTCGGCTGGTGTTCGATATGCGGTCAGGGCCGATCCTGCCATGTGCCCCTGACCGCAGGTACCCGGGAATGAGGTGGCGAGGGACGGTGTTGCGAGGGGAAACGGCCGTATTCCGAGGAGAGTCATGTCCGAGACCGCGACCACGCCCGCAAAGACGCCCGTGGACTTCTGGTTCGACCCGCTGTGCCCCTGGGCCTGGATGACCTCCCGGTGGGTGCTGGAAGTGGAGAAGGTCCGCGACATCGAGGTCCGCTGGCACATCATGAGCCTGGCGGTGCTCAACGAGCCCAAGCTCGACGAGCTGCCCGAGGAGTACCGCGAGCTGCTGTCCACCAAGGCATGGGCCCCGATCCGCGTGGTCACCGCCGTCTGGCAGAAGCACGGCGCGGACGCCCTCGGCCCGCTCTACACCGCGCTCGGCACCCGCATCCACAACAACGGCGAGGGCCCGACCGTCGAGGCGATCGCCGGCGCGCTCGCGGAGGTCGGCCTGCCCGCAGACCTGATCGACTACGCCGACCAGGAGGACTTCGAGTTCGACGCCGAGCTGCGCGCCTCCCACAAGGAGGGCATCGACAAGGTCGGCCAGGACGTCGGCACCCCCGTCATCGCCGTCCCCGGCCCCGACGGCGAGCAGATCGCCTTCTTCGGCCCGGTTGTCACCCCCGCCCCCAAGGGCGAGCAGGCCGCCCGCCTCTGGGACGGCACCGTCGCGGTCGCCTCGGTCCCCGGTTTCTACGAGCTGAAGCGCACCCGCACGAAGGGCCCGGACTTCAGCAACCTGGTGTAGGCACGGCGGCGCTCACTCTCACTCCGGGGCGGCGGCCTTCTCCTCACGGAACTTCTCGGGGAGATCGCCGCCGCCTCGCGCGTGGTACGCCGGCTGGTACCGCACACAGCCCTTGACGGCGCAGCGCCACAGATCCCCCACGTAGTGCCGGGGCCCCTTCTCCGCACGGACGGCGGCCTTCTCGGCGTCGGTCATCTTCTGGAAGTCCTGCCACCCGAGACAGTTCGGGCACCACCGTCGAAGCACCGTCATGAACTCCTCCTCGCCACGCACGGCCAGGCCGGTAGTACACCGCGAATCGCGGGCGCCCGCCCCCGAAATCACCGGCTCCGGTGGCGCGCCGCCGTCAGCCGGCCGAGGTGGTCCTCGAAACCGGCGGAGTAGTACGCCGCCCGGTCCGCGTCCGGTTCCACGATCCGGGTCGGCCGGGTCCACGCCCCCGCGTCCAGCGGAACCCCGTACCGCTCGGCCGCCGCGAGCACCGCGCCCCGCGCCCCCACCTCCCCCTCCACGATCCGCAACGGCCGCCCCAGCACGTCCGCGAGCAGCTGCATCCAGGCGGGACTGCGCGTACCCCCACCGCACACGGCCAGCGACCCCGTCAGCCCCGCCGCCTCCAGACAGTGCCGGGCGGCGTAACCGATGCCCTCGCAGGTCGCCCGGATCAGGTCGGCGGGCGTCGACTCCAGGGAGACACCGGTCAGTTCGGCGCGGAGCCGGGGCTCGACGAAGGGCGCGCGCTCACCGGACGGCGCGAAGTACGGCAGCACCCGCACCCCGCCCGCGCCCGGCGGGGTCGCCGCGAGGAGCCCGTCCACCTCCTTGTGCCGGACGCCCGTCGTCGACAGCACCCAGTCCAGGGCCGCCGTACCGACCATCGCCGGCATGGCCCGCAGCCAGTGCCCCGGCCGGTCGAGGGAGATGTACAGCCCGGCCGGTTCACCGCTCAGATCCAGCTCCGTCGTCGCGACGAGACTGGCGAGACAGGTCCCGACGATGAGCAGCCCGTCGCCCGGTTCCGTCACCCCCGCGCCGAGCGCGCAGGCAGGCAGGTCGTACGGCCCGTTCGCGATCCGGGTCCCCGCCGGCAGCCCCTCGCCACGCGTCTCGGCCGTAGCGACCGGATCGCTGACCGGCGCCAGCAGCCCCCGCCTCCGGGTCAGCCCGAGCAGCTCGACGACACCGTTGTCGTACGACCGCGTCCGGGGGTCGAGGAACGGCATCGACGCGTCCGAGACATCGGTGGCCGCACGCGCCCCCGTCAGCCGCTGGAACACCATGTCCTTGCAGTACAGGGCGCTGGTGGCAGCGTCGAGAGCGGCGGGCTCGTGCGCCGCGAGCCAGGCCAGCAGCGGCCCCGGACACCCGGGGAACATCGCGCTCCCGGTCCGCCGGAACACCGTCTCGAAGGTCCCGTCCGCCAGCCACTGATCGAGCAGTTCATGGGCCCGCCCGTCCATCCAGGACGCCGCCGCCCGCACCGGCCGCCCCTTCGCGTCCACCAGCCACACCCCGTCGCCCTGCCCGGTCAGCCCGGCGAGCTCGAACGGTCCGTCGACCTCCGCCGAGAGTTCGTCCAGTACGGCGACGACCGCGCCGTAGACCTCGTCCATGTCCTGCTCGACGAACCCACCGTGCATCGACAGCCCCACCGGCCTTGCGGCTACGGCGAGTTCACGCCCGGAGCCGTCGAAGGCGGCGGCCTTCACCGTGGACGTGCCGACATCGATTCCGACGTACATGGGGGCCTCCTGGGGGTGGGGGATGGGGTGTGGGGTGGGGCGGGGTGGAGGTGGGCCGGTGTTGGGTGGTGTGGCGTAGGTGGGCCTGTGTTGTCAACGCACCCACGCGCGCGCACCTCTATTGGTTCGGTCGCCTTCGGGGCGCTGGGAGCCGGTGTCGAGAGCCCCACCGTGCTCGGCGCTGCGCGCCTCCGCGCGCTGGGTCTCTCGACACCGGCGCGCCCCTACGGCTCCCTCTCGGCCGTCCACGTGGGGACAGCGGGACTTGGTGGGCTCTCACCCGAGTTGGTGGGACAGACGCTCACCTCGGGCCCAGCGGCCCACCTCCGCCGCCGCTATGCGTGCCGCCTTCTCGGCCACTGCCCGTGAGGCACCCCCGAGATGGGGGGTGAGGACGACCCGGTCGGCGAAGCCGAACAGCCGTGCCCCGGCGGGCAACGGCTCACGCGCGTAGGTGTCCAGCGCGGCCGCCGACACCTGCCCGCTCTCCAACGCGTCGCACAACGCCTCCTCGTCCAGCAACGGACCCCGCGCCACATTCACCACCACCGCACCGGGCCGCAGCAGCGCCAGCTCGCGGGCGCCGATCAGACCACGCGTCTCGGTGGTCAACCGGGCGTGCAGGGTGATGACTTGGGAACGCCGGAGGAGTTCGTCCAGCCCGCCGACCCGGAGTCCGTGGATCTCGCCGTGCACATACGGGTCGTACACCATCACACGTGCCCCGAAGGCACAGAGCACCCGCGCCACCCGGCTGCCGACGGCCCCGTACCCGACGAGCCCGACCGGTAGATCCTCCAGCTCCAACCCGCTGTGCTCGTAGGTGTAGTAGGCGGCCCCAGCCTCCCAACTCCCTTGTCCGGCAAGGAGTTCATGGGCCTGCGGGATGCGGCGCAGGGCGGCCAGCATCATCCCGACGGTGAACTCGGCGGTCGCGGCGGCGTTGCGCCCGGGCGCGAAGCACACCCGTACGTCGTGGGTCTTCGCCGCGTCCAGGTTGACGTTGACGGGACCGCCCCGGCACACGACGACCAGCCGCAGATCGGGGCAGGCCTCCAGTACGCGCTCGGTGACTGGGCCCATCTGAGTGACCAGCACGTGGCCGCCGCTGCTCCGCAGGGCTTCGATCACCTCGTCCTCGGCATCGCTCGCTTCCTCCACCTCGGCGACGGATCCGAAGGGTTCCAGGGGCCAGCCGAGCGTCAACTCTCTTACGGTGAAGGGGTGTTCGCGCAGTTCCTCGGTGATGGCCGCAGTGATCAGCGAAGGCAGTACGAAATGGTCACCGGCGGCGACGACACGCAGGGTCTCGGTCATCGTGGGGCTCCCTCCCTCTCCGCCACGATGAACGGGGAATGCCGAATGCGTAACCCCTGAGGGAGGTCCGGATGATGTTCGAGGGCGAAGCCGAAGCGTGGCTGGGGATCGACCTGGGCACGCAGAGCGTCCGCGCACTGCTGGTCACCGCCGACGGCACGGTCCTCGGCGCGGGCACCGCCCCGCTGACCAACCACCGGGACGGCGTACGGCATGAACAGGACCCGGGGGAGTGGTGGGAGGCGGCGTGCACGGCGTCCCGGGCCGCGATGTCGCAAGGGTCCTCACCGGTACGGGCGATCGGCGGCCTCGCGGTGTGCGGCACTTCCGGGACCGTCCTGCTGGCAGACACCCAAGGCCGCCCGCTCACACGGGGATTGATGTACGACGACGGGCGTGCGACGGAGGAGGCGGCGCGGGTCGGGATGCAGACGAGCTGGGCGCTGCCGAAGGCGTTGTGGCTGCTGGACGCGTACGGGTGGAAGGAGGGGAGGGGGCAGGTGGCCCGGGTGACGCACCAACCCGACGTGATCACAGCGCAGTTGACGGGTGGGGTGGTCCCGACCGACTCCAGCCACGCCCTCAAGACGGGCTACGACGCGGAGCGCGAGGCCTGGCCGCCCCAACTGGCCCGCGTGGGCGAGGTGTTGCCGGAGGTGGTCCGCCCCGGCACCCGGCTGGGCGAGGTCTGCCGAGCCGCCGCCGAGGCGACCGGCATCCCCGCCGGCACCCCGGTCGTCGCGGGCATGACGGACGGCTGCGCGGCCCAGATCGCGTCCGGCGCCCTGCGTTCCGGCGCCTGGAACTCGGTGCTGGGCACCACCCTGGTCCTCAAGGGCGCGTCCGCGAACCCCGTCCGGGACGACGCCGGGGTGGTCTACAACCACCGTGCGCCGGACGGCAGTTGGCTACCAGGTGGGGCGTCGAGTGTGGGCGCGGGGGCGCTGCCGGTGGGGCCGGATCCGTCGGAGATGGACATCCGGGCGGCCGAGTACGAACCGTCAGGCGCCCTGACGTACCCGCTCTCCTCGCCCGGCGAACGCTTCCCCTTCTTCGCCCCGGAGGCAACGGCGTTCACCCTGGGCAAGCCGGCGTCGGAGGCGGACAGTTGGGCGGCGGTACTGCAGGGCGTGGCGTTCACGGAGCGCCTGTGCCTGGACTACCTGCATTACCTCGGCGCCCCGATAGACGGCCCTCTCACCTTCACGGGCGGCGCGGCCCGCAGCGCGTACTGGAACCAGCTCCGAGCCGACATCCTCGGCCGCCCGGCCCGAGTACCGGAACAGATCGAACCGGCGCTGGGGATGGCGGTGTTGGCGGCGTACGGGACGGAGGTGGGGGCGGGGGCGGGGACAGGAATGGGGGCGGGGACAAGGGCGGGGACGGGGTTGGCGTTGGCGGAGGTCGCCGAGCGCATGGTCCGCATCCGCACACTCCTCGAACCCCGCGCGTCCCACACGGCCCGCTTCACCGAACCGTACGCTCGCCTGGTGGACGAACTGGAGACCCGAGGCTGGCTGCCGACCCCGCTCGCGACCCACACCCGCACCCGCCTGAACGAGGACACGATCGACTCATGAGCACCACCACCCTCCTCCTCGCCCGCCACGGCCAGACCACCTGGCACGCCGAGAACCGCTACGCCGGCATCAGCGACGTCGCCCTGACGGACACGGGCGTCGCCCAGGCGGAAGCCCTCGGCCGCTGGGCCGCAGCCCACCCGGTCGACGCGATCTGGACGTCCCCGCTCTCCCGAGCGATCCTCACGGCAGCCCCGGCCGCCCGCGCCCTGAACCTCACCCCCCACACCGAACCGGCCCTGCGCGAATGCGACTTCGGCGTGGTGGAGGGCCGTACGCTCGCGGAGTTCGCGGCGGAGAACTCCGGGGCGGCGGAGGCATTTCGGTCCGATCCGGTGGCGAACCCCTTCCCGGAGTCCGAGGACCCACTGGCCGCCGCCGAGCGAGGCACCGCCGCCTTGCACCGCATCGCGGCCGCGCACTCCGGCCGGCGCGTCCTGATCGTGGCCCACAACACCCTCCTCCGACTGGTGCTGTGCCGGTTGCTGGGGATTCCGCTCGGTGAATACAGGCGGGTGTTTCCGCAGTTGCGCAACGCGGCGGTGTCCGAGATCCGGATGGCGCCGGGCGGGGCCGCGTTCCTCTCGCTTAACGTGCCTGTGTAATCGACGGCCGAAGAGGGTGGGGACGATGGGGCAGGAGAAGCGGGCGGCACGGCGTGCCGCGGGGACGCTGACCGGGGTGGATGTGCTGCTGCGCTGGACGTGGATCCGACGGCGTACGTCCGCGCAGGACATCGAGGACTTCGAAAACGGGCAGGCGCTGCTTGTCGCGGGATTCACGAAGAGCATCGGCGGGGCGGCCATGTCCTCGGTCGGCAAGGGCAAGCAGATCGCGCGCCTCAGATCGGGACAACTGCGTCTGGCCGTGGGGGAGGAACCGGTCTGGAACGACCGGAGGGGAGACCGGACCGCGAGCCTGAGGCCGCCCTTCTCCCTCAAGCCCACCGGTGTGAAGCTGGCGCTGGGTCCGAAGTTCGAGCGCTATGAACTCGTCACCGCCGACGGCACGTTCGACCTGGCGCTCCCCAAGAAGGACGGGGAACTGGTGAGGCACGTCTTCGAGGTGAAGTGAGATGAGGAAGGCCCCCGCGAGTCACGTCCTCGCGGGGGCCCTCCTCATCATTCGCCCGCCCACGTGAAGGTTGAGAAGACGATCACGAGGCAGGACGCTTCCTACGAGGGCAGGATCGTCTGCCGGGACCTCGCTGCCTCGTAACGGCTTGCCACGTCCTGCCAGTTGACGACCGCCCACATCGCCTCGATGAAGTCGACCTTCTGGTTCCTGTACTGGAGGTAGAAGGCGTGCTCCCAGGCGTCGAAGACGAGGAGAGGGGTGGAGCCCTGGCCGACGTTGCCCTGGTGGTCGTAGATCTGCTCGACGATCAGGTGGCCGCTCAGGGGTTCGTAGGCGAGTACGCCCCAGCCTGAGCCCTGGGTGGTCGCGGCGGCCTTGGTGAGCTGGGCCTTGAAGCCCGCGAAGGAACCGAAGGACTCGGTGATGGCGTCCGCCAGGCCACCGAGTCCGTCCGTGGCCAGCGGTTCGCCGCCGCCGGCGCCCGTCATGTTGTGCCAGTAGATGCTGTGCAGGATGTGGCCGGAGAGGTGGAACGCCAGGTTCTTCTCCAGCCCGTTGACCGAACCCCACTGCTCCTTGTCGCGCGCCTCCGCCAACTGCTCCAGCGAGTCGTTGGCTCCCTTGACGTAGGCCGCGTGGTGCTTGTCGTGGTGCAGCTCGATGATCTCGGGGCTGATCACGGGGGCGAGCGCGGAGTAGTCGTAGGGCAGGTCGGGCAACGTGTAGACGGGCATGGCGGATCGATCCCCTCCGGACTTCTTATTGCACATAGCTTGCAACTACAACCTAGCAGCGAAAAGGCGTCGTGTAGTCACTCCGCCACCGACGTGTAGTGCGACGCGTCCCCCTCGATCGAGTAGCTCTCCTTGCCCTCGATGCCGGTCGGGATGTCGCCGGCGACGGTGACGCGGTTGAGGCGGCGGGGCTGGTTGTCGTAGTTGTCGATGGCGTAGTGCTGGGTGATGCGGTTGTCGAACAGGACGAGCTGGTTGGGGGACCAGCGCCAGCGCAGGATGTTCTCCGGGCGGGTGACGTAGGACTGGAGGAGGTCCAGGATCTTGCGGGACTCGCCCGTCGAGAGGCCGACGATCCGCTGCGCGAACCCGCCGATGAACAGGCCGCGTTCGCCGGTCAGCGGGTGGACGCGGACGACCGGGTGGACCGTGCGGAACTTGATCGACGTGAACTGGGCGCGCTGGGCCGCCTTTTCATCGTCGATCTCCTCGTCCGGTACGGCGTAGTCGTAGTCGTTGGTGTGCTCCGCCCACAGGGTGTCCGCCAGGACGCGCAGGGGCTCGGGCAGATCGCGGTAGGCCGCCGCCGAACTGGCGATCAGCGTCTCGCCGCCGTACGGCGGGACCGTGATGCTGCGCAGGGTGCTGGCCTGGGGCGGGTTGAGGACGAAGGTCACGTCCGTGTGCCAGTGGTTGGCCCGGCCGCGCTCGCTGTCGACGGGCAGCACGTTCGGGGCGCCGTCGACGGCGGGCACGGTGGGGTGCGCGGTGGTGAGGTCGCCGATGTGGCGGGCGAAGGCCTCCTGGCCCTCGTCGTCGAGGTGGACGTCGTCGAAGACCAGGGCCTTGTGGATGTTGAGGGCATCGCGGATCGCCGTCACCTGCTCGGCGTCCAGCGGCTTGTCGATGTCCACGCCCGACACGCGGGCGCCGATGTTCGCGGTGACCTTCTGGATCTCGATGGACATGGTGAAGTCCTTTCAGACGAGGGCGGGTTTGGTGGGCTGCGTGGGTCGGGTGTACTGGTTGGCCGGGCGGGGGTGGCCGTAGCGCTCCCGGAGGGTGGTGCGTGGGCCGTACTCCGTGCGGAGCAGGCCACGGGTGCGGAGGAGCGGGACGACGTGGTCGACGAAGGCGTCGAGGCCGGACGGCAGGACCGCGGGCATGATGTTGAAGCCGTCGGCCGCGCCCTGCGTGAACCAGGACTCGATCGCGTCGGCGACCTGCTCCGGCGTACCGGCGAAGGTGAGATGCCCGCGTCCGCCGCCGAGCCGCCCGATGAGTTGTCGTACGGTCAGTCGGTCGCGGCGGGCGAGTTCTACGACGAGTGTGTAGCGGCTCTTCGCGCCCTCGATGGCGTCCTCGGGCGGGAGGTCGGCGGGCAGCGGGGCGTCCAACTCCAGCGTGCCGGAGGGCAGTTGCAGGAGTCGCTCCAGCCGGTCCACGCCGTGCGTGTACACGATGTGGTCCTCCAGCAGCCGCTCGTTCGCGTGCGCCTCGGCCTCCGTCGAGCCGAGCACCGGGACGATGCCGGGCAGCACCTTGATGTGCTCGGGGTCCCGACCGGCCGCCGCCGTACGGGACTTGAGGTCCTTGTAGAAGGCCTGCGCGTCGGCGAGGGTCTGCTGCGCGGTGAACACCGCCTCCGCGTACCGCGCGGCGAACGTCTTGCCGTCCTCGCTCGAACCCGCCTGCACGAGCAGGGGGTAACCCTGCGGTGAGCGGGGGACGTTGAGAGCGCCCGCGACGCTGAAGTACGTCCCCTGGTGGTGGGGCGGGTGGATCTTCGTGTCGTCGCCCCACACGCCGGCCGCCTTGTCGGCGACGATCGCGTCGTCCTCCCAGCTGTCCCAGAGCTTCAGCGCCACATCGAGGAACTCGGCGGCCCGCGCGTACCGTTCGGCGTGCGCGGGCTCGTGCTCCAGCCCGAAGTTACGGGCGGCCTCTGCACCGGCGGTCGTGACGATGTTCCAACCCGCCCTGCCGCCGCTGATGATGTCGAGCGAGGCGAACTTACGGGCCAGGTTGTAGGGGGAGTTGTAGGACGTGGACGCGGTGGCGATGAGGCCGATGTGCTCGGTGGCTGTCGCCAGCGCGGTGAGGAGCGTGAGTGGTTCCAGGGCGCCTGCCGGGCGTTGGGCGAGGTTGCTCCACAACTGCGGTCCGTCTGCCAGGAAGAGGGAGTCGAAGGTGCCGCGCTCCGCGATCCGGGCGAGGTGTGTGTAGTGGTCCAGTTCGACGTGGGCGTAGGGGTTGCTCTCCGGGAGGCGCCAGGAGGCCTCGTGGTGACCGGTGTTCATGAGGAAGGCGTTGAGGCGGAGTTGGCGGGGCATGGGAGGTCCTTAGGTGGGAGTTCCGGGTGCGTGAATCAGCTCGTCGGGTGACTTCTCAACACAGGCCGGCATTTTTCAGCCCGTCCGGCGTTTGAGGACGAGGCCCGTTCAGGGCCGATGGGGGTCTGGGGGCGCAGCCCCCAGCAACGGCGCGCAACGCACGGTCAATCGACGTCCTCCGTCACCCCCAGCGCCGCAAGCAACCTCTCCCGGTACTCACCAAGCACTGGCTCCCGATACGACCGCGGATGAGGCCGATCGATGACCAGGTCGAGCCCAATGCGCCCTTGGTCCAGCACAAGCACCCGATCCGCAAGCACAATCGCCTCATCCACGTCATGGGTGACCAGCAACACCGAGGGCCGATGCCGCTCCCACAACTCGCGGAGCAACACATGCATCCGGATCCGGGTCAGAGCGTCCAGCGCCCCGAACGGCTCATCCGCCAACAGCAGTTCAGGCTCACGGACGAGCGAACGGGCCAGCGCCGCCCGCTGCGCCTCACCCCCGGACAACTCGTTGGGCCAGGCCCGCTCACGCCCGGCGAGCCCCACTTCGGCAAGGGCCTCGCGGCCCTTCGCGGCGGCTTCCTTGCCCTCCGTCCCCAGCAGCACGTTGTCGAGAACCCGCCGCCACGGCAGCAACCGGGAGTCCTGAAAGACCACCGACACCCGCTCAGGGGCCGCGAGTTGACCACTCCCGACGACCTCGTGGTCGAGCCCCGCGATGGCCCGCAGCAACGTGCTCTTGCCGGAACCGCTGTGCCCCAGCAGAGCGGTGAACTGCCCGGCGGGCAGGTCCAGATCGATGTGGTCGAGAACCGTGCGACCGTCGAACGACCGGGTAAGCCCCCGGAGTTGGACCGCAGTAACCGCCGGAACCGCAGGGACGGCGGGCGCGGTGGTCAGCTGCTCAGTGTGCGGCGCCATGACAGCACCCTCCGTTCGACGAGACGGACCGCGCTGTCGGAGACCAGGCCGAACACGCCGTAGATCAGCAGGCCGACGAGGATGACGTCCGACTGGCCGTAGTTCTGGGCCTGGAACATCATGTAACCGAGGCCGCTGGTGGCGTTGATCTGCTCCAGGACCACCAGGCTCAGCCAGGAGCCGGTCACCCCGAGGCGCAGGCCCACGAAGAAGCCGGGCAGGGCACCGGGGATGACGATCTGGCGGACGAACTGGAGCCTCGACAGGCCCTGGACCTCGGCGAGTTCGACGTAACGGTGGTCGATGCCGGACAGCGCGGCGTGCAGGTTGAGGTAGATCGGGATGTAGACGACGATCGCGATGATGGCGATCTTGAAGGTCTCGCCGATGCCCAGCCAGAGGATGAACAGCGGGATGAGGCCGAGGGTTGGGATCGCCCGGTTGAGCTGCACGGTCCCGTCGATCAGCGCCTCGCCGATCCGGCTCAGCCCGGCGGCCAGGGCGAGGACGACACCGGCGGTGAGGCCGAGCGTGAAGCCGTAGGCGGCGCGTTCCAGCGAGGTCAGCATGTCCGTGGGCAGCGTGCCGGACGTCCACAGCCGGCCGGCGGTCCGCAGCACCGTCCAGGGCGCCGGGATCGCGGCCGGGTCCAGCTGCCCGGCGGCGGAGGCGACGGCCCAGAGGGCGAGGAAGAGCGCGGGGCCGATGATCCGGGAGGCGGGCAGCCGTTTGCCGGGGGCGAGACCACGCCGCCGCCTGCGCGGAGCCTCTACGGCACCCTCAACGGCGGTCACCGGCAGGGGAGTTGCGGCAGACGTGTCCACAGTCTGGGAGGTGGTCATCGCGGTCACCTCCGGTACTCCGCCGGCACGGCCCTCGCCGCGATCTCCTCGAAGCGCCGGTCGAAGAGCGAGTCCACCGTGAACTCCTTCACGAAGCCGCCCTCCGCGAGCAGATCGGCGGTCTCCTGCTCCCACTTCACGGCCTCGTCCCAACTCGGCGGGAACAAGGGCTTGTTGGCGAGCGCGGTTACCGACTTGGCCTGCGCGAGCGTCAGGTTCTGCGTCTTGACGTAGAACTCCTCGTTCCAAGTGTCCGGGTGTTCGTACTGCCAGACCTGGCCCTGCGCCCACTGCGGGATGTACGCGGCGATCGCGGCCGCCTTCGCCGAGTCGGCCAGCACGGCGGACGGCGCCCACAGCAGATTGAGCAGGTCTACGACGTCGGTCCTGATCGCGCGGGCGCCCTTCGCCTCGTACTGCTTGAGGTATGCCGGTGCCTGGCTGTTGGCGAGCGGGGCGATGTCGACCTGGCCCGACTGCAGGGCCGTGAAGAACTGGTTGCTGGTCAGCGGGACCAGTTTCACCTCGTCGTACTTCAGCCCGGCTTCCTTCAACGCCCGCAGCAGCACGACGCCTTGGGCCTGGCCCTGCGAGAACGCCAGCTTCTTGCCCTTGAAGTCGGCGACCGTGCGGATGTCGCTGCCGGGCTTGGTGGCGAAGAGGTAGTTGGGCTTGCGGGTGACGTCGATCGCGACGATCTTCGCGTCGTAGCCCTGGTAGTGCGCCTGGATCGGCGGGATGCCCGCGTTGTTGGCGAGGTCCAGGGATTTGGCGCGGAACGCGTTGATGACATCGGGACCGGCGCCGATGTTCACCCAACTCGACACGGTGAACGGCAACTTGGGCAGCTTCGCCAGCTTGAACTGGAGCTGCTGGGTGTTCAGGTACGAGGAGATCTTCAGGCTCGTGCCGGATGGGACCTTCTCGGCGAGCGGTGCGGACAGACCGGCCCCCGACTTGGCGGCCGCGGCACTGCTCGTGGCGCAGCCGCTGAGACCGGCGATGCCTGCCGCGGCACCGAGCACGGAGGTGAGGAAGAGCCGCCGGTCGACGCCGGGCGCACGGGAATACGGCATGGGAGGACTCCCTGATCAAAAGTTTCGGGAACGAGGGAACGAAGGAACGCGGGAATGCGCGCGGAATTCACGGACGGCGAAAGACGGAGCCGTCCGGAGAAAGGAATTCAGGCAGGATGAGACCGGCGCCCGGGGCGCGTCAACGGGTCAGCAACAAGAAGTGCGACAACTCATCTGCAGGCTCATGACCAGGATGTTCCCGGTCATGCGAGCCCCCTGTCAACATTCGGAGTTTCTGAATTAAATACGGCCCGGTGAAACGCTCGGTCACACGCTCAACGGATCCCGGTACAGCACATCCAGCATCACCGAACCGCCCGCCACCGCCAGCACGGAATCCGGGAAACTCGTCGGCATCACGGCCGACGCCCGTGCGTCGCCGACCTCCTCGCGCAGCGCGCGCAGGCAGTCCTCCCGCCGTATGACCCCCAGCTCGGTGACGACCACCGTCTCGGGGTTGAGGATGTCGAGCAGCAGCCCGACGGCCCGCCCCACCATCCGCGCCCGCTGCGTCAACAGCCGTACGGCGACGGGGTTTCCGCGCTCGGCCGCCGTCACGACGTGGGTCGGGTTCACCCCGTCGACGATCCCCGCCTCCCGCGCCCGCCGGCACAACGTCCGCTCGCTCAGCTCGACCTGGAGGCAGCCGACGCGTCCGCAGTCGCACGGCTCCGTGCCGCCGCGCAACGGCAGATGGGCGATCGCTCCCGCCTGCGAACGGGGGCCGTAGTGCACCTCGTCGTTGGTGGCGAAGGCCGCGTCGACCACATTGCCGACGAAGAGATGCAGCACGCTACGGCTGCCGCGCGCCCGCCCGAAGAGCCGCTCCCCGTTCACCAACGCCCTCGCGTGGCCGTCCACATGGACCGGCAGCCCGGTGTGGGCGCCGAGCAGTTCGCGCACCGGCACGTCCCGCCAGCCCAGCAGCGGATGGTCGACGATGGTCCCGGAGTCCCGGTCGACCCAGCCGCCGGCGGCGACCCCGACACCCAGCGCGGTGGTCCCGGCCGCCTCCGCGAGCAATGCGTCCAGTCCCTCGGCGGCTCTCGCCAGCACCAGAGACGGGTTGGTGCCGTCGTGATCGAGGCGCCGCTCGACCACCACCCGCCCGCGCAGATCGAGCAGCGCGACCGTCGTATAGGGCACCGCCACATGGACTCCGCCCACAACGAACCGTGACCCGTCCAGGTCGACGGGCACATGGGGCCGGCCCACACCCTTCGAGCGCTGGGGTGTGGCGGACTCCCGTATGAGCCCGAGTTCGGTGAAGCGGGCGCAGTAGTCGGTGACCGACGCAGGGGAGAGCCCGGTCAGCCGGGAGATGGTGGAGCGGGCCACCGGGCCGTGCTCCAGCACCGAGCGCAGGATGACGCTCGCGTTGGTGCGCCGCCGGTCGCTGTCGGCGGCGCGCGGTATGGGGGAGTTGGGGGAGTGGGAGGCGAGAAGGGGTGCCGCGGTACGGGGCATGGGGATCTTCCTCGGGAACGGGTCCGACAGTGCGCCGTCTCGGATGGGAGGCGCACCGGATCCGCTCCGCCCGCCTCAGGGGCGGTGACAGGTCGCCGCGGCCTGGCGTCGCAGGTCGACATAGCGACGCGACGCGAAGTTCCGGGCCTGGGCAACCATGCGGTCGAAGCTAGCAAAGCGGCCCACGGCTGCCCAGACGGTGACCGGTGTGCGAGACGGCACGGGTACTGGTGTGCGAGACGGCACGAGGTCCGCGTGACCGGCATCACGCCGAGGCGCGTGTAACGGGCATCCTTTGTCCGGAGCCCGCCAAGTCCGCGACGAACCCTTTGTCGGACGCTGACGGTGATCGGCGCGAGGACCCTGGGATAGCGTCACGAGGTCCCCCTGTACCCCCGTCAACCTGCGGAGTCCCCCTTGAGTACCGCCGTCGCCACCGCCCGCCCGGGCCAGGTCCTCGCCGACCTGCTGCCCGCCTCCCGCGTCCGGGACATCGCCCTCGTGCTCGGCGGCGCCGCGCTCACCGGCCTCGCCGCCCAGCTCGCCGTGCCCGTGCCCGGCTCCTCGGTCCCGGTCACCGGCCAGACCTTCGCCGCCCTGCTCGTCGGCACGTCCCTCGGCGCCGGCCGCGGCTTCCTCTCCCTCGCCCTGTACGCGCTGCTCGGCCTCGCCGGCGTGCCGTGGTTCGCCCAGGGCACCTCCGGCGGCGGCGCCTCCTTCGGCTACATCGTCGGCATGCTGCTCGCCTCCGCCGCCGTCGGCGCCCTGGCCCGCCGTGGCGCCGACCGCTCGGTCCTCCGCATGGCCGGCACGATGCTGCTCGGCGAGGCGATCATCTACGCGATCGGCGTCCCGTACCTCGCGCTGAGCCTCGACCTCTCGACGAGCGCCGCGCTCGCCGCAGGCCTCACCCCGTTCCTCATCGGCGATGCCCTGAAGGCGGCCCTGGCGATGGGCGCGGCCCCGACGGCCTGGAAGTTCGTCAACAAGCAGAGCTGACAAGGAAGTTCCTCCGGAAGAGGTTCGCCGGGTCGTACTTCGACTTCAGCTCGGCGAGCCTCTTGCGCGTCTCCGCGTCGTACAGCCCCTCGCTCCGATCGCCGGCCCCGAACGCGAAGCTGCCCGCCCGCCCGAGCGTCGCGGGCGCGAGCAGCGCGAAGGCGGGGTCGAGTAGCGCACGGGCGGCCTCCCGCTCCCCGACCGCCAACATCCGTACCAGGAACCGCCCTTCGCGATACGGCACCGAGTTCGGCGCGGGGCTCGCCAGCGCCCCGCCGAGATGATTGACCTGTACGACACACATGCCGGCCGCGTCCGGCCCGGCGAGCGACAACACCTCGCCCACCCGCGCGGCATCCAGCTCGCTCACCACCGCGCTGTCCCCGTAGTACGCGTGCGGGGCGGGCGGGTCGCTGTGGATCGTATGACTCTCGGCGTACGGCATCTCCCGCAACGAGTCGGCGAGCACGGGCCCGAACTTCCTGAGCGGCGCGACGAGTTGGGCACCTTCATCGCCGCTTCCCGTGTAGGCCACGCGCACGGAGAGCACGTACCGCCCGCGCAGATGCGGCGGCAGCACCGGGATGTCCGGGTACGGTACGGCGGCGAAGGACGAGGTCAGCTCGTCCGGTACGGTCCGCGTCCACTCCTCGTACGCCCGCAGCAGGACCGTGGCATCGACCTCCCGTCCGTCGAAGGCGAGCGAACCGCCGTAGAGCCTCGGCACGGGGACGAGACCGATCTCCAGTTCCGTGACGACTCCGAAGGCGTGACCGGCACCGAGCAGCGCCCAGTACAGCTCGGGCTCCGATTCCCGTGTGACCCGGCGGAGTCGGCCATCGGCGGTGACGACGTCGAGCGAGCGGACGTGATCGGCCGCGTACCCGAACTCCCTCGCCAGGATGCCCAGTCCACCGCTCAGCGTGTACGACACGGCACCCACGCTCGGCGCGGATCCGTTGAGGGGAGCGAGGCCGTACGGTTCCGCCGCCGCGACGACCTGGCTCCAGCGCACGCCCGCCTGGACGCGGACGGTGCGTGCCTCGGGGTCGACACTCACCCCGTCCATCCGCTTCGTCGTGATCAGCACCCCGCCCTCGGAGGCACCCGGCAGCCCGTGTCCGGTGGCCTGGACGCCGACCGGCAGATCCTCGGCGGCCGCGTACCGTACGGCGGCGATCACGTCGTCGGCCGAGCGCGCGCCGAAGATCACGGCGGGGCGCTGGGTGAACCCGGTCTGGAAACCGGCGAGTTCGTCCTCGTAGCCGGGGTCGGTGGGGTGGAAGGTGAGCGGCTGTGTGCGGTTCATGGGTTCATGCTGGCCGCATAACCTGACATGTGCCGTCAGGCTTTCCGGCGGGAACGAGCGAGAGCGAGCGGGGGAGGGCCGGGTACTCCCGCTACCCGGCCCTCCCCCTTGCCCTAGCTTCCCAACGGCCGCTGCCTCGGCCGTCGTTGGGACCAGTACAGACCCGCCGCACCCGCCGCGATCAGTGCCGCGCCGGCCGCGCCCAGGGGCAGGACGTCATCGCCGGCCCCCGTCTTGGGCAGGGTGTCGCCACCCGGTGCCACCGGCTTGTTGTCGGTGCCGAGCAGCAACGGGGTGGCCGGGGCGTTCGGCGACGGGTTCGTCGTACCGAACGGGACCGGGCCCTGCTGCCAGAACGTCTTCTTGCCGTCGGCGGACGTCACCGGCAGACAGATCTTCCCGGCCTTGCTCAGGTCGTACGTCGCTTCGACGGCGTACGACTTCGACTTGCCCGCGGCGAGAGCGCCGACGGAGCACGTGAATCCGCTGTTCGAACCGGGCGGCAGATCTTTTTCGGCGATAGCCGAACAACCCTGCACGCCATTGACCTTGAGGCCGTCGAAACCGACGACCAGGAGATGGAGATCGCCGCTCGCGTTGGTCCCCTCATTCTTCACCGTGGCGGTGATCGCCGTCTTTTTCGAACGGTTGTCGACCGAGATCTTCTCCGGCAGGAGCGTGGTCAGTTTCACTCCGGCCGGAGCCGCGTCCATCGCCTTTCCGCCTTTGCCGCTCCCCGGTCCCTGGTCATCCGCCGAGGCGGTGAAGGATAGGACCATCACCGCCGAGAAGGATGCCGTGAGCAGCGATCCTGCGATGGTCTTGGCCACGGCCGTGGTCATGGTCGTAGCACGACGAGAACTCATGTTCGTCCCCCTTGTGTTCCCCTGTATCCCCCTGCGACTGTGCCTGAATTCGCAGTACTTGAAGAGGTACCACAAGATTTCTCCGCACTATGCTGGTACGGCATGAAGTGTGACCATTGTGGGGGTGCGGCGGATTGCCGGGGAAAATGGGGAATACGGGAAACATGGGGAGCGGCGGTGTTCCGGGACTACGGGTGACCGGACGCTATCGGCTGGTCGAAAGTATCGGCCAGGGGGGAATGGGGCGGGTGTGGCGAGCCGCCGACGAAATGCTCGACAGGCAGGTCGCGGTCAAGGAAATGCGCATCGACGGCCTCGACCCGGAGGACACCCGCACCCGCCGCGAGCGCACCCTGCGCGAGGCCAGGGCGACGGCCCGCATCGACCACCCCAACGTCGTGCGTGTCTACGACGTCGTCGACGAGGGCGAACGCCTGTGGATCGTCATGGAGTTGGTCGCCGGCCGCTCCCTGGAACGCATGCTGGCGGACGACGGCGCGCTCGGCCCGCGCGAGGTGGCCTGTATCGGTCTGGGCCTGGTGGCCGCCCTGCGCCAGGTGCACGCGGGAGGCGTCCTGCACCGCGACATCAAGCCCGGCAACGTGCTCGTCGAGAGCCACGGGCACCGGGTCGTGCTCACCGACTTCGGCATCGCCGCGATCCAGGACGCCACGGCGCTGACCGTGGTCGGCATGCTGGTGGGCTCGCCCGACTACATGGCACCCGAGCGGATCTCCGGCCATCCACAGGGACCGCCCTCGGACATCTGGTCCCTCGGCGCGACACTCTGCGCCGCACTCGGCGGCCGGTCACCGTTCTCCCGGGACACAACACTCGCCACTTTGCACGCGGTTCTGTACGAGGAGCCGGAACTCCCGTCCGCCGCAGGCCCGTTGCGCGACATCCTCGCCGCGCTCCTGCGGAAGCAGCCTGAGGCCCGGCCGGGGTTGGACGAGCTGGAACGGGTTCTGGTGCCGGTGGCGTCTCCGCCGGAGGAGCCTGGCGGGCCTGCGGGGCAGGGGAGAGAGGAACTCGCCGCGCCGGAAACGGAGTTGGAGGAGGAATCGCCGCCCGTGGCCTATCGGGAGTCACCGACCCCGGCCTTCCTGCCGCCGCCGCTCGTCCGCGCGGCACGCGATCCCCGGGTCTACGAACCCGCCCCTGACCGCGACCCCCACCCCGTCGAGGACGCGATACCGACGCAGCGTCCCGCCGTAGCGGAACCGGCTTCCGCCGCCGAAGAACCGGCTTCCGCAGCCGAGGCCGCCTCGGAGTCGAGCTCCGAGGCCTCGTCCAACAACCGGCGAACTGCTCCTCGAAGGACGGGCGTCTCCCTCGACCGCGCTGATCGGGGTGAGCGCGCCGCACAAGCCGAGCGCGGCGATGAGTCTCAACTCGCCGAACGAGCCGCGGCGTTGACCGCGCGAAAGCCCGTGGCCCTCCCGGCCCACCCGCCGGCCCCGCGCCCGGCACCACCGCACCCCGACCCCGGTCCCCACCCGGCCCGCTCGCCCCGCCCTGCTCTACGGCGCCCGGACCTGGGCCCCCACCCCGCCCGTGTGCCCCGTTCCGCCGCCCCGTCGGCGGGCGGTGAACTCCCGGGCCCCGCCCAGCCGTTCGCCCCCGAAGGGACCCACCGCACTCGCCGCCGTACCGGACTGATCGCCGCCGCGGCCGTGGTGGTCGCGGGCGCCGTCGTCGGAACGATCCTCGCCAACTCCGGCGGATCGGCCGGTACTTCATCGGCTTCGGCGGGATCGTCCACCTCCCCGTCCCCCACAGCCACGTCCCCGTCCACCTCCCCGTCCCCCACGGTCGAGGGCACCTCGCGCCCCCCGACCCTGCCCCCGGGCACGCACCGAGAGGCGGGCGGGTTCGCGTGGGCGACGCCCAACGGCTGGCGGCGGGATCTGAAGACGGGGGCCGAGGTGCACTACACGTCCCCGGACGGGAGTCAGGAGCTCGTGGGCAAGTCGTCCCTCGCCCGCGGTGACCTGATGGAGACCTGGGAGGCCTCGGAACGGAACGCGCACCAGGGGGAGAGCTACCGGAAAATCCGGCTCGACAGGACGACGTTCCGCGGTTATCCGGCGGTGAGTTGGGAGTACACGTTCACGCTCAAGGGCGTCCCGTGGCACGCCCGGCTGCTCGGTTTCGACGAGGACGGGAAGTCGTACCAGATCAACACCTGGTACCAGCCGGGCGTGGAGACCCAGGCCCTGAAGACCTACGACAGGGTCAAGAACAGCTTCGTCGTGCTGTGAACAGTCTGAGTGAACTCCCTTAGTAGGGCGCTTAGTTCACAGACACCTTGTCGCTGTCGGTGTCGGAGACCGCGGTCGGGACCGCCTGTCCGCCCCGCACCCGCTCCTTGATCACCGAGACCGCCACCACGGCCAACGCGACCAGCAGGGACAGCAGAACGGTCGTACGACCGCTGCTCTCGCCCTCGGTGTCGGTGAGCATGTAGCCGAGGACGAAGACGATCAGGGCGATCGTCGCCCAGGTCAGATACGGGTAGAGCCACATCCGCACGACGAGCTTCTCGGGCGACTCGCGCTCGATGATCCGGCGCATGCGCAGCTGGGACGCGCAGATGACCAGCCACACGAACAGGGCTACCGCGCCAGAGGAGTTGACGAGGAAGAGGAAGACCGTGTCCGGGAAGGCGTAGTTGAAGAACACCGCGACGAAGCCGAAGACGACGGAGGCGAGGATCGCCGCCATCGGTACGCCACGGGACGTGGTCCGGGCGAACGCCTTCGGGGCGTCACCGCGGCCGCCGAGCGAGAAGGCCATGCGGGAGGCCGTGTAGAGACCGGAGTTGAGGCAGGACAGCACCGAGGTCAGCACGATGAAGTTCATGATCTGGCCGGCGTGCGCGATACCGAGGGAGTCGAGGGCGGCCACGTACGAGCCCTGCGCCTTGATCGACGGGTCGTTCCACGGGAGCAGACAGACGACGATGAAGATCGAGCCGAGGTAGAAGACGCCGATACGCCAGATGACGCTGTTGGTCGACTTGGTGACCGCGCGCTGCGGGTCCTCGGACTCACCGGCGGCCAGCGTGGCGATCTCGCTGCCCATGAAGGAGAAGACGACCAGCAGGACGCCGGTCAGGATCGCGCCGGGCCCGTTCGGCAGGAAGCCGCCGTGGTCGGTGAGATTGCCGAAGCCCGCCTTGTCGGTGTGCGCGCCGGGCAGCACGCCGAAGATCGCCAGCGCGCCGACGACGATGAACACGCCGATCGCCACGACCTTGATCCCGGCGAACCAGAACTCGAACTCGCCGTAGGAACCGACCGATACGAGGTTCGTGGCGGTCAGCACCACCATCACGATGAGGGCCCAGCCCCACTGCGGTACGGCCGGTATCCACCCTTCGAGGATCTTGGCGCCGGCGGTCGCCTCGACGGCGAGCACGACGACCCAGAAGAACCAGTACAGCCAGCCGATCGAGAAACCGGCCCAGCGGCCGAGCGCGCGGTCGGCGTGCGCCGAGAACGAGCCGGAGGTGGGGTTCGCGGCCGACATCTCGCCGAGCATGCGCATCACCAGCACCACGAGCGTGCCGACGAGCGCGTAGGAGAGCAGGATGCCGGGGCCCGCGGTCGCGATGCCCGAGCTGGAGCCGACGAACAGGCCGGCACCGATGACACCGCCGATCGCGATCATCGTGAGATGTCGGTTCTTGAGTCCTGCCTGAAGGCCGGAGCCATCAGTCATGGAGGAAGTCATGGGGGGAGTTCCTTTACGCCGGTTGGGATGCCGGTGGGGGTGCCCGTACGAGCGGCGTACGAGTCGGTCCAGTGAATCGGAGGTAAAGGAATTCCTGAACCTTTGAATCCAGATCGTTACTTGAGGTTTCCTTGAGGTTGCGAGGCGTTGCCTGTATTTAACGTGGTCGGGCCCCGGAGCTGCTTCCCGGAAACAGCCGTGTCACACTCGACGCATGCGCGTGTATCTCGGCTCCGACCATGCGGGCTTCGAACTCAAGAACCACCTCGTCGAGTGGCTGAAGGAGGCGGGCCATGAGCCCGTCGACTGCGGCCCGCACATCTACGACGCCCAGGACGACTACCCGCCCTTCTGCCTCCGCGCCGCAGAGCGCACCGCCGCCGACCCCGAGGCCCTCGGCATCGTCATCGGCGGCTCCGGCAACGGCGAGCAGATCGCGGCGAACAAGGTCAAGGGCGTCCGTGCGGCCCTCGCCTGGAGCGAGGAGACCGCGTCGCTCGGCCGCCAGCACAACAACGCGAACGTCGTGGCCGTCGGCGCGCGGATGCACACGGAGGAGGAGGCGACGAAGTTCGTCGAGATCTTCGTCGGTACGCCGTTCTCCGAGGACCCGCGGCACATTCGTCGCATCGACATGCTGACGAAGTACGAGGCGACGGGGGAACTGCCGGAGATTCCGGCGCATCATCCGCAGCAGTAGGCGGAATCAGCGCCTTGGGGGTGCCCCCTCTGGGGGAGATTGAGGAGCGGGGTCCGGGGCGGAGCCCCGAGGTCTTTGGAGCGCCCGCCTGTCAACTGACCGAGACAGGTGGGCGGGTGGGAAAGGAAGTTCGTCAGGTGCCAGAAGGGCACACGATCCACCGGCTCGCACTGGACTACGGCAGTCACTTCACCGGCCGGGCCGTACAAGTCACCAGTCCCCAGGGCAAGTTCAGCGACGCCGCAGCACTGTTGACCGGTACGGAACTCACCCGCACCGAAGCCCACGGCAAGCACCTGTTCCTGGGTTTCCGGGACGCCGACTGGATCCACATCCACCTGGGTCTCTTCGGCAAGGTCACCTTCGGCGGAGCCCCCGTACCCCCGCCCACGGACACCGTCCGCCTACGCCTCGCGAACGACACGTCGTACGTCGATCTCCGCGGCCCCACCACCTGCGCCCTGATCACGGACACCGAGAAGCAGGCGATACACGACCGCCTCGGCCCCGACCCCCTGCGCCCGGCCGGGGACACCGACCCGAACGCGGCGTACAAACGCGTCTCCCGCAGCCGTACGACGATCGCCGCCCTGCTGATGGACCAGAAGGTCATCGCGGGCGTCGGCAACGTCTACCGCGCCGAGGTCCTCTTCCGGCACGGCATCGACCCGTACCGCGCGGGCAAGGACCTCACGCCCGCCGAGTGGGACGCGATCTGGACCGACCTCGTCGAGCTGATGCGCGAGGGCGTCCGCGACAACCGCATCGACACCGTCCGCCCCGAACACACCCCCGAGGCGATGGGCCGTCCGCCGCGCGTCGACGACCACGGCGGCGAGGTCTACGTCTACCGCCGGGCCCACCAGCCCTGCCACATCTGTGGCGGCGAGATCCGCACCGCCGACCTCGCCGCCCGCAACTTGTTCTGGTGCCCCAACTGCCAGAAGCCGTAGCGCTGTTGGGGATGTCCTAGAACCCGTGCGGCAGCCAGGGCGCGACCGCCGACCCGAACGCCGGCGACGCCTCCGCCAGCGCCCCGGCCCGCAGCTCCCGCACCCGACCGGCCCCCGCGAGTGACGCGAGGGACACCCCGCCGAGATACGCGGACCCCAACTCCCGTACGGACAGGGCGAGATCGGCCGGCTCCTCGGTGCGCTTGCAGGACGCGCCCTTCGCGTCGCCGGTGAGCCGCCAACGCCCCTCGTTCCAGGGGCAGAAGGCGTCCGCGACCTCGAACACGACGTCCACGGGCGCCTGGTAGGTGCGCGCCTCCAGAGAGGCGCCGAGGTCCACCAGCCGTACGTGCAGCGAGTCCACCTGCTGGACACCGCACCGGCGGATGTCGGAGACCAGATGCTGCCAGGCGTCGTCGACGGGACGGCTGCGCGCCGCGATCTTCCGCGTCAGGTCGATGTCGAAGAGGAACCGCCACAGCGCCGCGTACGACGCCGGGTCCAGCGCCTCCAGATCACGCAGCAGGACGGTCCCCTTGGGGCCCTGGACGTCCCACTCGGGCTTGATGAAGTACCGCGTGTAGCCGACGACTTCACCGTCCCTCTCGGCCACCACGCACCGCAGCGGCGAGGACCCCTCCCGCTCGCTCTCCGGGTCCAGCAGCGGCAGGTCCTCCCACCCGGGCCGCCGCGCCGTCATCCCCGGCCGCCCGGCCACCAGCCGCGCGTACACCGCCTCGCACTGGTCCCGTACGGCGGCGGGTTCGGCGAAGCGCAGGCGTACGTCGTCCGTGCCCGGCGGCACCGTCAGCCGCACCCGGTCGGTGTCGATCTCGGCGATCGTCCGCATCGTCGCGACGCCGTACCCGAACCGGCCGTAGATCGCCGGCTCGGAGGCCGTCAGCACGGCGAACGGCTCGCCCCAGGACCGTACGTCGTCCAGCTGCCGCCGCATCATCGACGTCAGGATGCCCCGCCGCCGGTGCGTCGCGGCCACGCTGACCATCGTGATGCCCGCGGCGGGCACGGAGGCGCCGCCGGGCACGGTGACCCGGAAGCTGAACGCGCCCGCCGTCCCCACGCACGCGTCCCCGTCCCAGACGCCGAGGGAGCGGTCGAACTCGGTGAGCCGCTGCCACAGCTCACGCTCCTCGGGCGACTCCGGGACGCCACCGAAGGCGTCGACAAGGTTGTCGTACCAGGTGTTCCACTCGTCCTGGCGCAGTACCCGCAGCTCGGTCGGCGCGGCCGGTGTGTTTCTCGCAACTGTCCCCATGGGCCATGCCTACCAGCGCATTGCGGGACGAGCCAGGGAATTTCCGCTCGGCGCCACCACGACGGCCTCCGGTGAAGTTCACTGTGAAGTTGAACCTCGCAGGGGGGACAAGTGGGACCTCCCGTGCCAAGCGGCTGGTCGGATGGATAGGGTCCCGAACTAATGGCAGCAGGACGAGAGCGGCGCGCGGAGGCCGACACGTTCACGGCCCGGTTGAAGAAGCTGGTTCACCGGGTCCGCACCGGCCTGCGCAGAAGTGCCGTCGACTACTTCCGCGGGGACGGCTCGGACTGGGTCGCGCTGGCCGGGCTGCTGATCACGATCCCGGTGATCGTGGCCATGACCCTCGCCAACGCGGTGTGGTTCTCAGCGGCCGCGCTGGTCCTGCCGATCGTCGCGGGCGGTCTGCTGCTGCGGCCGGCGAGCCTGCTCGGCCTGTACGCGGCGGCGGCCACCGGCCTGATCGTGGAGTCGGTGAAGCTCGGCCCGTACACCGAGGGCCCGGCGCGGGTGACCCCGGGCGTGGTGCTCGTGGTGGCCGCGTGCGGTTTCTTCGGGCTGCTGATCGCGCAGTTCCGCAGCCGGGTGGGCGTCCCCTGGCGGCGCGGCGGCACGATGCTCTTCGACCTGCGTGAGCGGATCCGGGTGCAGAGCAAGCTGCCCCAACTCCCGCAGGGCTGGCACAGGGAGATGGCGCTGCGGCCGGCGGGCGGCCAGTCGTTCTCCGGCGACTTCGTGGTCGCGGCCCGGACGAACGGTGGTCGGACCATGGAGGTGGTCCTCACGGACGTCTCCGGCAAGGGCATGGACGCGGGCTCACGCGCCCTGCTGCTGTCGGGCGCCTTCGGCGGCCTGCTCGGCTCGCTGCCCCCGCACGCGTTCCTCCCCGCCGCCAACGGCTATCTGCTCCGCCAGGACTGGGACGAGGGCTTCGCGACCTCGATCCACCTCGTCCTGGACCTCGACTCCGGCGACTACGAACTCTTCTCCGCCGGGCACCCGCCGGGCCTCCAGCTCAGCGCGGGCAGCGGCCGCTGGGAGGAGAAGGCGGCGGAAGGGCCACTGCTCGGTGTGTACGACGGCGCGCAGTTCGACTCTGTGAAGGGATCGCTGCGGCCAGGGGACGTGTTGATGCTGTTCACGGACGGGTTGGTGGAGACCTCCGACCGGGACATCGTCGAGGGCATCGACCGCCTCACCGGCGAGGCCGACCGCTATGTCGCCGGCGGCTTCCACGGCGCCGCCTGGCACCTCATCGAAGCGGTCGCCAAGGACGTCAACGACGACCGGGCCCTGCTGCTGGTGTGCCGCGAGGGTCCGACGGCCCAGGCGGGGCGCTGACCCTCACCGGCGGGCGAGGCGGTTCCTCCCCGGTGTTCGGTGAGGAAAGTTTGCCGACTTTGTGATGGTGAAGGCCCCGGGTTGCCCGGACGATTCGCGAGTTGATATTGATGAATCCGTATGTGACACGAGCGGCACACGCCGCGTGAGCCTGTACGGGGGAGCCGACATGAAGTTCGACATGGGTGCGCAGGCGCTGTCGACGCTGATGCGTGACTCGCGCGGATCGAGTCAGGATCTGGGCACGCTGATCCAGCAGTTGGTGCGGGCGGCGGAGCCGCTGGAGGGGAAGTTCAACGGCGGGGGCCGTGCGGCCTTCGATCAGTTCAAGTTGCGGGCGGACGGGATCACGAAGGAGCTGAACTCGTCGTTGGCGGCGATTCTGGGTGGCCAGTCCGGGATGGACAGCGCGTTCAGCACGGGTGACGACGAGCAGCGTGACAACGCCCGGCAGCACATGGGGTCCGCCAATTTCGACGCGGCACGGTTCTCGGGCCGCTGAGAGTTCGCTTCGTTCGCTTCGTTCGCGTTGTTCAGGTCGTTCAGGTTGTTTTCGGGGAGTGGTGTGTGATGGCGGGTGCGGGTTCGGATCGTCGTTCCTACGACACGACGGCGTCGGGGGACGTACAGGGGAATCTCGCGGGGGTGATCGCCCAGTTGGAGACGGTGATCTCGGCGCGGGACAAGCAGGTGAAGAAGGCGATGTCGGACTTCACGGCCGATGGTGTGGCGGACGAGTACCACGGCAAGGAGCACCGCTGGAACCAGGCCTCGCAGGAGGTCCGGAACATCATTCAGCTGCTGAAGACGACGATGGAGAAGAACGACTCGACGGCGCATTCGACGTTGGCGAAGGCGAAGTCGGCGGTGGACAACATCGGCTGAACCGCGGCTGGTTGGTGGTTCACCGGCGGCCGCTGTGGTCGCTGTGTCTGTTGTGGTTCTTGATGGTTCGTGACGGCCGGGTGCCGGGTTCACGGGGGTTGGTATGACGGGCTGGGACCTGCGTCCGCAGGGCATTCAGCATGTGCTGACGACGACGGGCACGACGGCGTCGCATCTGGAGACGTACGCGAAGGACTACGGCGCGCATCTACAGTCGGCGGCGTCGAGCGCGGGCACGATCTCCGCTGACGGCGGATCGGGTGGCGCGTCGGGCGGTCAGGGCGGCAAGGACGGCGGGAAGGCACAGGGCGGCCTGGTGGCGCTGGCGCTGTCGCAGTACGCCGAGCACGCCATGAAGGACCTGCAGTTCATCGCCGCACGGGCGGGCAAGTCGATGCAGGGCGCGGTGGACGCGACGACGGCGTACCTGAACGGCGACGACGCGATGGCCGCAGAGGTGCAGCGCAAGGCGTCCATGCCCGGGGTGACGATGCCGGGAGTGAAGTAGGCGTGATCAATCCGGAGGAGATCCCTGAGTTCACCGGTGATCTGGAGCAGTTGGAGAAGGACTACGGCGCTCTGAAGAAGGACGCCGGGAACATCCGCTCCACGGGTGCGGATGTGCACGCGCAGTTCCAGGGGCTGTCGGCGTACTACCACGCTCCTGAGGCGGAGACCCTGTTCGCGTCGACCAAGCCGGTGTCGGATCGCTCGGACACCTTCGCCACGGATCTGGAGACGGTCTCCTCGGCGCTGTCGGGATATGCGACCGAGATCCGTCCGCTGGTGGCGAAGCTGAAGCAGCTGAAGACGGAGGCGACGGAGTTCGTCGCCTCGGTCAAGGGGGACGACGACTGGGAGTACGACGGGGACAAGGTCGACAAGCACAACCGGATCCGTGACGACATCACGGCGGCGGTGGCGGCGTTCTGGGCCGCCGAGCGTACGTGCCACAACGAGATCACGGCGTTGTGGCACGGCACGCAGATGGTCGCCGGCGACGGTTCGGACAGGAAGGACCAGTACGGCTACAACGCGTCGGACCTGAAGGACGCGAAGCTGCCGTGGGGCGACCCGGTGGAGCAGAGGCACCACTGGTACGACGTCGGGCACTGGGTGAAGTCGTTCGTGTGGGACGGCCTGATCGTGGACGGCGTCTGGGGCACCATCAAGGGCCTGGGGACGCTGGTCGGGTTCGGCGGCTGGGACGCGATGGGGCAGGCGTGGAAGGGCCTGGCGCAGCTGGCGACCGGGTTGACGCTGTCGATGATGCCGGGTGCCCAGGTCGCTTTCTGGGCATTGCCGGACAAGGCCCTGCCGTCGTGGTTCCGCGAGTCGCGCAACACGATGAAGCAGACGGGGAAGGCACTGCTGGCGTGGGACGAGTGGGGCAAGAACCCCGCACGTGCCGCGGGTGCGGTCACCTTCAACGTCCTCACCACCGTCTTCACCGGTGGAGAGGGTGCGGCCGCGGCCGGCGCCGGCAAGGCGGGCGCGGTGGCCAAGGCGGTCTCCCTGGCCGGGAAGGCCGGCAAGATCATCGACCCGATGACGTACGTCATGAAGGGCGCCGGCGCCGGCCTGTCCAAGGTCGGCGACATCGCCAAGAACCTGAAGGGCGTCGGCAAGATCGACATCCCGACCCTTCCCGACGGCTCGGTACACCTCCCCGACGGCCGCCTCCTGCAACCGAACGGAAACCTCCTCGACCACGCGGGCAACGTCGAGACGACCCCGATCCCGAAGGAAGCGGCGCCGGGACTCCCGTCCCACTGGACCGTCCCGGCGTCGGAACCGGCGTCCGTGGGTGTCTCGCATGCGGCGGACAATGGGGTGCACGGGGGTCTCCCGCACGCGGTGGACAACGGCGTGCACGGGACCCTCCCGCACACGACGGACAGCGTCCCCGGCGGGGTTCCGCACTCCGTGAGCAACCCCGTGCATGGCGGTGTCCCGCATGTTCCCGGGAACGGAATCCACGGTGGCATTCCGAAGTCCGTGGGTGACGGTGTCCACGGCGCGGTTCCCCACTCTGCGAGCAACGCCGTGCATGGTGGCACCCCGCATGTTCCCGGGAACGGGATCCATGGCGGCATTCCGAAGTCCGTGGGCGACGGGATCCACGGTGGTATCCCGAAGTCCGTGGGCGACGGTGTCCACGGCGGCATTCCGAAGTCCGTCGGTGACGGTGTCCACAGCGGGGTTCCGCACGTCCCGGGCGACGGCATCACCGGAGGCGTCCCGCACGGCACGGGCGACGCGGTCTCGGCGGGCGAGCACGCCGGTACGACGCCCTCGGCGTGGTACCACGAGACCCCGACGGCCCCGGCGCACGAGGTGCCGCACACCACCCCGCACGACGCTCCGCCGACCGGCCCTCACCCGGGCGGTCACGACACCCCGGGCACTGGGGGGCATCCGGACCACGGTGCCGGTCACGGCGGTGCCGGTCACGACGGGCATGACGGGCACGGTCACGACGGCATTGGTCACCACGGTGACGTCGGCCACGGTGACGCAGGGCACGTCGATCCGCACGGCGGGATGGACGCCGCCATGCACGGCGCCGACGCCGGTCACCCGGGCACGGACGAGCTGGGGCACCGGGCCGGAGAACCGTTCGAGTACAAGCCGTCCATGTCGAATGACGAGTTCGAAGCTCTCACGCCCGAACAGCAGCACGCGGTGGCAATGGCCGAACTGGCGCACGGCACGAACCCCGCGCCCAGCGTCAGCAACGCGGCAGGGCTGGAGTACGGCCACGCGCACTGGAAAGAGTTCATGGACGGCCTCGACCCCGAGAGGAAGGAAGGGCTGGTCACCTACACCGGCTCCGCTTACGATCCCATCAACGACCATCTCCGTTATGACACCAAAGTGCCCGATTCGATCTTGCACACAATCGACGAGATGGACAAGGTCATGGACGCTCGCCCGGTACCCGAGGACATCATGGTTGTCCGCGGCACCGGCATCGACCACCTTGGGCTCGATTCGCCGATGGAGTTGCAGGGTGGTGTCTGGGACGACAAGGCGTTCACCTCCACTGCAATTGGCAAGACGCCGCCACCACCTTTCGACGCCAAGCCGGTGTGGATGCATCTGCGGGTGCCGAAGGACACGCCTGCCCTCTGGCTGGAGTCCATCACTCAGGTCAAGGGAGAACGTGAACTACTCCTCGCCCGCGGAACCGAGTACAAGGTGACACGGGTCTTCGTGGACGAGGCGGGCAAGTGGCATGCGTACGGAGAGGTTCTGCCGAGGCCGTAGCTTCGTTGCGGAGCAGGGAGTGACAAAGGAATGTGGACATCATGAACACCGAACGACCGATCAACCCGCGCTTTGACGATGACCTGCACTTCAACCTCGTGAAGCCGGGCCCGCCGAGGTACCAGACCCGGACCGAAAAGCCGGTGCGGTACTTCGAGGTGGCCGACAGAGAGAACGGTTTGATTCTCGGATACGTGTGGGCCGGTATCGAGGACGACGCCGCCGCGTGGGAACCTCGGCAGGCCGCCGGACCCAGGGGGTTGATGGAGGGCCTCGGTTGGTTCAACCGTCTGGAGAAGGCCAAGGGACGGGGTATCCGACCGTCCCAGGCCATCGAGGAGATGCTGGCCGAACCGGCAACAGGCAAATTCGGCCGGGCCCTGCCGGGTTCCCTCACCGACGCCCCGAACGCCGCCGCGGTCAAGGCCCTTGCCAAGGGTGACTAGGAGGCATACGCACCGCCATGAGCAGTGAACGACCGGTCAACCCGCGTTTCGCCGAGGACATGTGGTTCCAGGAGGCGCCCGGCGGTCCACCGCGGTACCAGGACTGGACCGACAAGCCGGTGCAGTACTTCACGGTGGTCGACAAGCAGGGCGGTGCGGTCCTCGGGTATGTGTGGGCCTGCGACGAGGACGATGCCGCGGCGTACGAGCCGCGGCAGGCTGGAGGGCCTCGGGCGGTGAACGAGGGCGGCTTCTGGATCCGTCGGCTGCGCAAGGCCAAGGAACGCGGCCTTCGGCCGTCCCAGGCCCTCGCCGAGTTTTCGGCCGACCCGGACCCGGCCGGCAAGGGGCGGCCCCTGCCCGGCTCCCTCGCCGACGCCCCGAACACCGCCGCCGTCGAGGCCCTCGCCCAGGAGACCTGACCCCGCATGCAGCACCCCGTCCAGTACGTGGCCGTAGAGACCCCCGACGGCGAAGTCGTCGGATACGTCTGGGCCGACTACGCCGAAGGCACCCTGAACTGGACGCGGCGCGCAGCGACCGGTGCCGATGGGTATCGCCTCGGCGAGACATGGGCGGCCAAGGTGGCGGAGGCCCGTGAGCGAGGCCTCCCCCTGGCCGGCGCGCTGACCCGGCTCGCCCGCGACGCCGGCACCGGACCCCCGGTCGGCGTCCGCGGCCCCGAGGCCGTGGACGAACTCGCCCGCGCCGTCACCGAGGACGACGACCGGCGGCTGCTGGCTCAGCTCGACCACGGTGCCATCGAAGCCTGGCAGGAGCTGGCCGACGCCTACGCCGCCCTCACCGACGACGACCGTGACGTCCGCTGGGGCGGAGGCGAGAAGAACGCGAACGGAGCGACCCAGTGGCCGTATCCCGTCTACAGCAAGCCGCTGTGGCGGGTCGTCAGAGCCCTGTGGGGCACCGGTGCCGTCACCCCGGAGCACCGCTGGAGCGCAGCTCCCCCTCCCACGGTGCCGCCCGACGGACGGCTGCGTCCCGCGGACGCCGTACGCGCCGCCACTTTCCTCGCGGTAGGTGAGCGCGTCAACGAGGGGTCGGTGGACGAAGCCGTGCGGAGCGGTCTGTTCGACGCCATGGTCGTCGCGCTCCTGGACCGGCACGCCGCACACGCCCTCTAGCGAGCCGGATTCGAGAGGTCGCCGCACCACGTGAGGCGTGTCCAGCGCCAAGCGTCTGTTCAGTGGCCGGCCGATCACGCGATCGGCTGCGCGGAATCTCGAAATCGGGACCCTGGGTGTGCAGGTTCTGCGGAGGTTTCGGCGCCGTTCCCAGCAGCCCGGCCTCCCCGGGTACGCCGCCCGCGCGTCCATGTTTTATGTTGCACGGGCGAAGTCACGGGGACAGGGGGAACGCGGTATGCCGTACGACGGGTCGTCCGCTCCGGTCATGACGCTCGCCGAGGTCGAGTCCGTCGCCCGCGCAGCGCACGCCGCCCAGCGGGACAAGGCCGGCCGGCCCTACACCGAACACCTGGAGGCCGTCGCCGAAGGCGTACGCGCCCGCGGTGGCGGTTGCGAACTCATCGCCGCCGCCTGGCTGCACGACGCGGTCGAGGACGGTGTGCTGAGCGAGGAGTGGCTGACGGCGGCCGCGCTCACCCAGCAGACCAAGGACGTCGTACGGGCGCTGAGCAAGCGGCCGGGCGAGGAGCCGCGGGCGTACGCGGAGCGGATCCTGGCCACCGAGGGCGCACGGCTCGTCAAGGCGGCCGACCTCGCGCACAACGCCGACCCGCGTCGGCTGGCCGTACTCGACGAGTCCACCGCACGGCGTCTGACGCGGAAGTACGCCGCCATGCGGCAGTACCTCGGCATCACCGCCGAGAACCCCGGCACCCGCGACATCCCTGAAACCCCTGACATCCCTGAAACCTCGACGACCTCCGACGACTGACGACCGCACAGAGAGCACAGGCACAGGACCAACTCAATGGCACGGGACTACGACAGCCAACTGCTGGAGTCGGTGGCGGTGCGCCGGCGCCGGATGCGCGACGCGCTGCTCTTCGGCGCGCAGCGCACCCGGCGCTCGGCCGATGAGCGGCTCGGGAAGGTCTTCGCGGGCATCGCCATCGCGGCCGTCCTGTGCGCCGGATGCGTCGGGTGGTCCTTCCTGCAGGCCACCTTGGCCAAGCAGAAACAGCAACAGCAGCAGGAGCAGCAGCAGTACAGCGGCTCCTCCGCACAGCCGTCCTCGGCATCCTCGGCCACAACTTCGCGATGAATGGGTTCCGGTAAGTGGTGAGTACAGCAACGACGTCCCGGACACAACTGAGCCGGGTCACGCTGGTCGGTGAGCGCCGGCGCGTCGACATCGTCCTGCCGTCGGACACCCCGATCGGGCAACTGCTGCCCGACATCCTGCAGTTGCTCGACGACCGGGCCGCCGCGCGGCCCATGACCCGGCAGCTGATCACCTCCGACGGCTCGGTGCTGCCGCACGAGGCCACGCTGTCGTCGTCCGAGGTGCCCGACGGCGCCGTGCTCCAGCTGGTGCGCGCCCATGCCGCGCCGCCCGCGCCCGTCGTGCACGACGTCACCGACCAGGTCGCCGACGACCTCGATCTGCGTGCCTGGCGCTGGCGGCCCGCCGCACGCCGGGCCAGTTCCGGGGTGGCCACCGTCGTGTTCGCCGTGGCCGCGGCCCTGCTGGCCCGGCGCGAGTTCGCGCTCGAATCCGTCACCACCGCGCTCGCGGCCGTCACGCTCGTGTTCCTGGTCGCCGGAGCGCTCGTCTCGAAGATCGGCGACGGCAACCGCGGGCTCGCCACGGCGCTGCTGCTCGCCTCCGGGGGGCTCGGACTGCTCGCAGCCTGGACCGCCGCCGACGCCTACGGCTGGTCCGGCCCGGCCCGGCTGGCCGGTGTCGTCGCGGCGCTGGTGCTCACGCTCGTGCTGCTCGCCTACTTCTCCCCGCTCGGGCGTGGGGCGCTCCTCGGGGCCGGCGCCACGGCCTTCATCACCCTGGTGTGGGAGGCCGTCGCCGCCGTGCAGGACCGGCCGGACCGGCTCGGCGCGGTGATGGCCGTGTTCTCCGTCGTGCTGCTCGGCATGCTGCCGCGGCTGGCGCTGATGGCCTCGGGGCTGACGGCACTCGACGACCGGCGCTCCGCGGGCGCGTCGGTCAGCCGCCACCAGGTCGCCAACGCGCTCGCCGCGACGCACCGCGGGCTCGCGCTGATCACCGTCGCCACCGTCGTCTCGGCCGCCGGCGGCGGCTGGCTGCTGACCGCGGGCGGCCGGCCGACCGTGTGGACGGTGGCCCTCACCTCGCTCACCGCGGTGGTGCTGCTGTCCCAGGCCCGGGCCTTCCCGCTGGTCGCCGAGGTCGTGGCGCTGTTCAGCGGCGCCGCGCTGCTCGTTCTACGGCTCGCGGTGGAGTGGGTGGACCACGCGGGCGGCGCCGGGGCGCTGGTGCTGCTGTGCGTGGCCGGAGTACTGCCGCTGCTGGTTCTCGCGGTTCAGCCGCCGGAGCACGTGCAGGTACGGCTGCGGCGGATCGGCGACCTGATCGAGTCCCTCGGCGTGATCGGGCTCTTCCCGCTCGCCGTCGGGGTGTTCGGCATCTATGGGCAACTGCTCAACAAGTTCTGAGGCCAGGGCAGGAGTGAAGGGCGACATGCCGAGCGGGGACAACTGGCAGAGCGACGTGCTGCGCGATCTGAGAGGCGGTACGCCTCAGCATCAGCAGCCTGTGCCGCAGCAACAGCACCAACAGCACCAACAGCAACAAGGGCCCGGCGCCCCGGAACGGCCGGGCACTCCCGCGCCGGGTCCCGCGTCGGCGTACGGCTACCCACAGCAGCAGGCGTACACCGACCCGCCTCCTCACCACCAACAGGCCCACGCCTACCAGGAACAGGCCCACGCCTACCAGCAGCAGCCTGCCGTCCAGCAGCAGCCCCGGGCAGCGCGGCGCGTCACCCCCGACTCCCGGCCCGTGCTCGACAAGCGGCTCGCCGCCGCCGCGGTCAAGCCGCGCCGCGGTGAGGCGCTCGGTGCCCGTGCCCTGCGTGCCGTACGCCGTACCGTCTCCTCCTCGGCGGCCCGCGAGGTCGCCGACAGCGCGGCGACCGCCGAGGTGCTGCAGCAGGCGGTCACCACCGGGCGGCAGATCGCGGTGACGTCCATCCGCGGCGGCTCCGGCAAGACGACGGTCGCCGCGCTGCTGGGCGCCACCTACGCCCACTACCGCCAGGACCCGGTGCTTCTCGTCGAGGCCGACCCGGCGCTCGGCTCGCTGCCGCTGCGGCTCGGTGCGGAGAGCCTGCGCTGGACCACCGGTGACCTCGCCGGACTGGTGGAACCGCAGATGTCGCTGCTCGACGTCACCGGCTACCTGGTCCAACTCCCCGGCAACGCCTGGCTGTTGCCCGGCAGCCAGGGCCAGGTCGGCGCCATGCTCGACACCGCGGGCTACGAGCGGGTGATGGTGTCGCTGCGCCGTTTCTTCGGGGTGACCGTCGTCGACTGCGAGACCCTGCCCGCCGAGGTCGCCCGTACCGCGCTGTCCGCCGCGCAGGCCCGGGTGCTCACCGTGCCCGCGACGCTGGAGGGCATCGCCAGCACCCGCGCCGTCCTGGAGTGGATGCGCAACCTGCCCCCGCACGTGCTGGCCTCCACCGTCGTCGTCCTCACCGAGGTCGCACCACACCCCGGCGTCGACCTCGGCAGGGCGACCCAGGAGCTCACTGAAGCCGGAGTCACCGTGACGGTCCTGCCCTACGACCGCCACCTCGCCTCCGGCGGCACCATCCGTACGGATCTCCTCGCCCGGGCCACCCGGCAGGCCGCCACCCGGCTGGCCGCCGGCGTCTTCCAGCTCTCCCAGAAGCAGCGCTGACCGCCCGACAGGAAGGGACCGAGGAATCCAACCCGAGGACCAGGCAACGTAGATGAGCACCCGACTGATCCACCGTCCCGCGCGCACCACCCGCCCGCCGGCCGCCCCCGAGCCGCGCACCATAGAGGCGCCGCCCAACCTGCCCGAGGGCAAGGCCGGTTCCGTGCTGCACTCGCTGCTGCCCGTCGCCGGGGTCATGTCGTCCGTCGTGATGATGACCATCGTGCGCAACAGCCAGTTCGCCGGGCTGGGCGCGATCATCCTCGTCGTCACCCTGGCCGGCTCCCTCGCCATGGCCTTCTCCCAGCGGGGCAAGGCCCAGCGCGTCCGCCGCACCCAGCGCGAGGCCTACCTGGCCTACCTGGAGGACCTGCGCGAACAGCTGGCGAAGGAGGAACGCGAACGGCGCGAGCGCGCCCAGGTGCTCAACCCGCCGCCGGACGCGCTGTACGACATCGTGCGCGACCCCGCCCGCCTGTGGGAACGGCGCCGGACGGACGGGGACTTCCTGCGGGTGCGCGTCGGCACCGGTCAGATGCCGGTGCGCGATCTGCGGGTCGCCCAGCAGGGCTCCTCCGCGCTCACCCCGCCCGACCGGTTCATGCTCAACGAGGCCTCCGCGCTGACCTCCCGCTTCAGCACCGGCACCGAACTGCCGCTCACCGTCCCGCTCGACCGCGTCGGCAACATCAGTGTCATCGGTCCGCGCGAGGACACCCTGCGCGTCGCCCGCGCGCTGCTCGTCCAGGCCGCCGCCACCCACGCGCCCGACGACGTGGCCCTGGCCGTCGCGGCCCCCGGCGACCGGCTGGCCGACTGGGAGTGGGCCAAGTGGCTGCCGCACCTGCTGGACACCGAGCAGTTCGACGGCCCGGTCGCCGCCCGCCGTATCGCCCCCTCGCTGCCCCAGCTCGCCCGGCAGATCGGCGGTGAGCTGCGCCGCCGCGCCTCCTACGCGGCCGAGGTGCGCCGCGGCATGTCCGGCCGGGACGCGCTCGGCATGACCTCCCGGCTCCTCGTCGTCGCCGACGCGCACGGGGACGACGCCGTCGACCTGCCGCGCCCCGACGACGCGGTCGGCCTGCGGGACATGGGCGTCACTGTGCTGCACCTGCTCGACGAGCGGGTACGGGAGCCCGGCAGCGTCGGCGTGCGCATCACCGTCGACGGCGCCCGGATCGTCATCGAGGACCTGCGTGAGGCCGAGCCGATCAGCGCCCACGGCACGGTCGACGAGGTCGGCACAGCCCTCGCCGAGGGCCTGGCCCGGATGCTCGCCCCGCTGCGGCTGTCCGCCGAGTCCCTGGCCGGTGCCCCGCTGACAGGTCCGGTCGACTTCGCGGAGCTGCTCGGCATCGACGACGTCGCCGACCTCGACCTGGACCGGCTGTGGGCGCCACGCGCCGAACGCGCCTTCCTGCGCGTCCCGATCGGCGTCGGCGACAGCCACGAACCCGTGCTCCTCGACCTCAAGGAGTCCTCCGAGCTGGGCATGGGACCGCACGGCCTCTGCGTCGGTGCCACCGGTTCCGGCAAGTCGGAGCTGCTGCGCACCCTCGTCCTCGCGCTGCTCGCCACCCATCCGCCGGAGGACCTCGCGCTGGTCCTCGTCGACTACAAGGGCGGAGCCACCTTCGCCCCCTTCGCGGACGTCCCGCACGTGGCGGGTGTGATCACCAACCTGGAGAACCAGGCCGGCCTCGTCGAACGCGTCCACGCCTCGCTCGCCGGCGAGGTCAAGCGGCGCCAGCAGGTCCTCAAGGAGGCGGGCAATGTCGCCGACATCGGCCACTACGCCGCCCTGCGGGCCGAGAAGCGCCCCGACCTCGAACCGCTGCCCCACCTGTTCGTCGTGATCGACGAGTTCGGCGAACTCCTCACCGCCAAGCCGGACTTCATCGACCTGTTCCTGTCCATCGGCCGCATCGGCCGCTCCATCGGCGTCCACCTGCTGCTGTCCAGCCAGCGCATCGAGGGCGGCAAGCTCAAGGGCCTGGACACCTATCTGTCGTACCGGCTCGGCCTGCGTACCTTCTCCGCCGACGAGTCCCGCACGGTCCTCGACACCACGGACGCCTTCCACCTGCCCCCGCTGCCGGGCTTCGGCTACCTCAAGGTCGACACCAGCCACTACGAGCGGTTCAAGGCGGGCTATGTCTCCGGTGCCTACCGCGGCCCCGTCCGGCGCGACACCGAGGACACCGGGCCGCTCGCCCTGGAGTATCCGGCGTACAACACCCTGGGCCAGGGCGAGAGTTCGGGGCCGGAGGAGCCGCAGATGCGGCGCCGGGAGACCGGGCTGACCGAGATGGGCGTCATGGTCCGGCAGATAGAGAACGCCGACACGAGGCCGGTACGCCAGATCTGGCTGCCCCCGCTGCCCGGCGCCGTCGCCCTCGACCAGGTCGCCGGACCCGTCGAGGTGGGCGCTCGCGGCATGCAGCTCGCCCGGCGCCGGGGTCCGCTCCAGGTGCCGCTGGGCATCCTGGACGATCCGGCCCGGCAGTGGCAGGGCCAGTGGTACCTGGACCTCACGGTGGCGGGCGGACACGCGGCGGTCATCGGCGGCCCCCAGTCCGGCAAGACCACCCTGCTGCGCACCCTGGCCCTGTCCCTGGCGCTCACCCACACCCCGCAGGAGGTCGGCGTCTACGGTCTCGACCTGGTCGGCGGCGGTCTGCAGGCGCTGTCCGGCCTGCCGCACGTGGGCGGGGTGGCCGGCCGGGCCGACCGGGAGCGGTGCGCCCGCACCGTCGACTCCGTGCGCGGCATGCTGGACCAGCGGGAGGAGCTGTTCCGCCGCCACCGCATCGACTCCCTGGAGCAGCTGCGCACCCTGCGCGCCGCGGGCCGCGTCCCCGAGCTGGCCTCCACGGAGATCGTGCTGCTCGTCGACGGCTTCGGTGCCCTGCGCGACGACTTCGAGGAACTCGACGAAGGGGTCGGCGACATCCTCAAGCGCGGCAGCGGCTACGGCATCCACGTGGTCGCCGGCATGCTGCGCTGGAACGACGTGCGCATCGCCGCCCAGTCCCAGTTCGGCACGCGGGTGGAGCTCCGGCTGAACGACGCCGGCGAGTCCAGCATCGAGCGCAAGCTCGCGCAGACCCTCTCGCCCGACGAGAAGGGACGCGTCCTCACCGACACCAAGCTCTTCGCCCAGGTCGCCCTGCCCCGCACGGACGGCGTCGCCGACACCGCCGACCTCGGCACGGTCCTGGAGCGCACGGCCCGTACGATCCGCGCGACCTGGTCGGGCGAGACCGCCCAGCCGGTCAGGGTGCTGCCACAGGTCCTGGAGCCGCACCTGCTGCCCGGCCCGGCGGCCGAACCGCGCCGGGTCCCGATCGGCCTCGACCAGACCCAGCTGGCGCCCGTCCTGCTCGACCTGTTCGAGCACGACCAGCACCTGCTGATCATGGGCGACAGCGAATGCGGCAAGACCAACCTGCTCAGGGCCGTCGCACAGGGCCTGATCGAGCGCTACAGCGAGGACGAACTGGTCTTCGGCGTCATGGACCCGCGCCGCGGACTGCGCGGCGCCGTCCCCGAGGAGTACCGGGGCGGCTACGCCTACAACGCCAAGCTGTGCGCGGGCCTCTCCGCGGGCATCGCCGGCGAACTGGAGAAGCGGCTGCCCGACGAGAGCGCGGACGGCGCTGACCTGGAACCCGGCAGCTGGGGGTCGGGCCCGCGGATCGTGATCCTCGTCGACGACTACGACGTCCTCACCACCGCCGGCCAGCAGCCGCTCGCGCCCTTCCTGCCGTACATCCCCTCGGCCCAGGACATCGGCCTCCACTTCGTCCTCACCCGCCGGGTCGCGGGCGCCTCCCGGGGCCTGTACGAGCCGCTGCTGCAGAGCCTGCGCGAGTCCGGCGCCTCGGCCCTGGTGATGGCGGGCGACCGCGGCGAGGGCCAGCTCTTCCCCGGTGTGTACGCCGGCCGGCAGCCGTCCGGTCGGGGCGTCCTGGTCCGCAGGGGCGAGCCGAACCGGCTGATCCAGACCGTCCACGCGGGAGACAGGCAGGACCGGGTGGGAACAGGCAACGGGACGAGGTACCCATGACGAAGGATGTCGTCGCTCTCACCAGGACGATGCCCGACCCGCTGAGCGTGCTCGCGGGGCTGCTGGCCGGCGGCCCGGACCTGCTGGCGGGCGTCGAGGGAGACGGCGCGGTGGTGCAGCTCTGCGACGAGCGGGGCCGTCCCCTCGTCTCCGTCGAGGCACCCCTGCTGGTGCGGGTCAGGGGAGAGGCGTGGCGGCTGCTCGGGGCGACCGAGCCCGAGGTGCCGTACTGGTGGACCGAGGCCCGTGCCACCACCGGCGTCAAGGAGGCCGAGGAACTCGCCGGTGCCTTCGCGGCCCGCGTCGCCACCCTGGTCGGCGGCACCGCCTGGCCGCCGCAGGCGGCGCGGTCGCTGGCGGTGGTCGACACCGACGGGGTGCGCGCGGTGCCGGCCCCGGCCGCGGCGCAGCCCGCCGTGGACGTGCTCACCGACAAGGTCGCCGTGGTGATCCAGGACCGCCCGGTGGTCGCGATGACCGCCTGGCTCTCGGACGCCTTCAAGGCCGTCGCCAACGCCGGACTGGGCCTGCAGATCGTCACCCCCGCCGGCACGCGCCTGTCCCCGGCGGTCCGCGGCAACCTGCCGGGCTGGCCCTCGCGCTGGGTGGTGCAGGACGAGAAGGACGGCTACTACGACGGACTGTCCGGAGCCGTACTGCGCTGGGACAACGGCCTGTTCGTGACGGCCGGGTCCCCGGACGCGATGCCGGAGGACCCCCGCACCCCCGTGGCCGAGTCGTTCACCCCCGAGGTCGCCGACGACGGCGAACGCCAGCTGGCCGTGTCCTTCCGGGCCGTCCACCCGGCGGACGAGCGGCTCGTGCTCGGCGGCGCCCTGGAAGCCGTATGGCGTGAGCTCACCGGTGAGCCGCCGGCCGGCTGGGGCACCGAGGAGCCCGCCAACCTGCCTTGGTCACTGCGCCAGTTGACGGACCTGGCGTACGAGCGGGCGCCCGAGCCGACCTGGCTGGTGGTCGTCGGCAGTCCGGAGCGCCCGGGCCTCGCGACGGTCCGGATCAGCCGTACCGAAGGCGGTGTGGAGGAGGACGTCACCCTGGCGTTCGGCTACGGCCCGGGTGAGACGGTGCCGACGGACGCCGACGTGACCCGGGCGGCGGAGGTCCTCGCCACCCGGCACGATCTGCAGTCGATGCTGGTCCAGGTCCGCCGGGCCCGCCGCGACCTGTCCGTACCGCCGCGCTTCGAGGGGCCCGGCGTCCCGTACGCCTTCGTTCTCGGCGCTGAGGAGGTGCGCGAGCTGCCCGGCGACCGGGCCAGGCGCACCCCGCTGCCGCGGCCGCCGCGCGAGCTGGGCCCGAAGCGGCGTCCGGCGTTGTACTACCCCTTCCCGGGCGACCCCTCGGACCTCACGGGATGGACGGACTTCGAGCGGCTGATGAGGCACCTCAAGGGCGCCTGAGAAGGCTGCTCAGCCCACCAGCGCTCTCTGCCGCTCACGGGCGACTTCGGCCGCGTCACGCTTGAACGCCCACTCCATCCGGGGCTCGATCACGAAGCGGAGCACCCGGCGTACAGGCGGGGTGCACAGCAGGGTGACGCCGGTGACCGCGAGGCCGGTCACCAGGGCGACGCCGTACGGCCGGTGCAGCCAGGCGTGGTCGTACAGGCCCGCGTAACCGGCGCCCTTGATCAGGAAGCCGTGCAGCAGATAGCCGTACAGGGTGCCCGCGCCGAGCGCCGTGAACCAGGTCGTACGGCTCGGCACCCAGGAGTAGAAGGCGGCGGTCAGCAGCAGCGAGCAGCCGAACATCGCGAGCGTCATCACGGGCCCGACCCACCAGGGCGCGGCGAACTCCTGCGCGGAGTCGTGGTGGTAGAACCAGCTCGCGTTCATCCGCGGCACCGCCCAGTAGCCGAACACCAGCGCGCTCACGAACACCGGCACCGCCAACTTCCGCGTCTCGCGCCGCCGCACCAGCCGGAAGTGCTCGGGCTTGAGGACCAGACCGAGCACGAAGTACGGCAGGAACTGCGCCGTCCGCTGCAGATCGAAGTCGTCGGTCATGGCCGGGGTGCAGGAGGCGAGCATGGCGATGCCGAGGGCGATCGGCAGCGGATGGCGGACCAGTTTCCAGATCGGGGTGGTGAGCCGCCAGATGAACAACGAGCAGAGGAACCAGGTGAGATACAGCGGGTCGAGCAGGGTGATCTGCTGGTGCGGGTCGTCGTTGGCGTAGCGGCTGAAGAGCGAGTACGCGATCTCGAAGACGATGTACGGCAGCGCGACACCGGTGAGGAGCCGCTTCAGCCGGGCGGGGCTCATGTCGAAACTGCGGGAGAAATAGCCGGAGATGACGATGAACGCCGGCATGTGGAAGCTGTACACGACCATGTACAGGCCCTGGAGCACTCTGCTGTCGCCCTTCAGGGGCTCCCAGGAGTGCCCGATGGCGACCAACAGGATCGCCAGGTACTTCGCGTTGTCGAAGAACGCGTCACGCGATTTAGGCTGTTCGTTCTTTTCGCTCTGTTCGTTCTGGCCCGGGGGCGTGTCAACGTGGAACATCTGAGGCACCCTAGCGTTGCCTGTGGGAATCGGTGAAACCATCGGACGCGCGTCCGAAATCTGTTCACGATGTCACGATTCATCCCGATCAAAAGGAGCAAAAGGGCACACGGGAAAGGCCTGTTCATGTGCGCATGCCAATAATGCGAACGGGCTGCGAACACATCTCTGCCGAACCTTTGCGACCAACGATGCGTCACCCGCCGCATAGGTGGGCCGCGTTGGTGGCACGATGGTTCTGGCGGGGTGCGCGGGTTGCGTCCCCGGGCCGGGAGAGCGGACCGACCGAGGGTGTGATCAGTTGTGGCCATTTCACTGTCTGTGGTGCTGCTGTTGGCGATCATCCTGGTGGTGTTGATCCGAGGGGGATCGATCAAGGCCGGCCCAGCCATAGTCGCGATCCTCTTCGGCTTCTTCCTCGCCTCGACCGGGATGGCTCCGTCCATCAACCGGTTCATAAACTCGCTGGCGGAGACGATCAACTCGATCAGCTTCTGAGCCGTGACCGGGGACTGGGACCCCGGGAACGGCTCAGGGCCAGGTCGAGGAGTGATCCTCCGACCTGGCCCTGAGCCATGTGGAGCGGGCGACGGGAATCGAACCCGCGTAGCTAGTTTGGAAGACTAGTGCTCTACCATTGAGCTACGCCCGCACACGACGCGCCGCAGGTCAGACGACCGCGGCACAGAAGGCATCGTAGCGGGTCGGGTGCCCTCCGCGCACACCGCGTTCCCCATGCCCTCTCCGGCACCCTGGCGCTCGTGAAATGCGGCGGCCCGACCGCCTGCGGGCATGTACCCTACGTGTCGCACCAGACGGGGTGTGGCGCAGCTTGGTAGCGCGTCCGCTTTGGGAGCGGAAGGCCGTGGGTTCAAATCCCGCCACCCCGACCACCTGCCGGACCTTCGGGTCCGGTATCACACCAGTACCTCGCGGGATCGCCTTTTGGGGGGTCTCGTCGCTGCGGCTACTATGCAAGCTGCGCGCCCGTGTGTCTCTCACACTCTGAAGTCCTCCGGGCGACCAGAAACCGCCGGACCTGTCTGGGTCCGCAAACCAAGAAGTCAGCCCCCAAGGAGACCGAACCGTGAAGAGCGCCGTGGAGACCCTGAACCCGACCCGGGTTCGGCTCAGCATCGAGGTGCCCTTCGAGGAGCTCAAGGACAGCCTCGACGCGGCGTACAAGAAGATCAACCAGCAGGTCACGGTGAAGGGCTTCCGGAAGGGCAAGATCCCGGCTCGCGTCATCGACCAGCGGTTCGGCCGCGGTGCGGTCCTGGAGGAGGCGGTCAACGACGCGCTTCCGAAGTTCTACACCGAGGCGGTCAACGAGGCGGAGCTCAACCCGCTCGGCCAGCCCGAGGTCGACATCACGGAGCTGAAGGACGGCGAGACGCTGAACTTCACCGCCGAGGTCGACATCCGCCCGACCATCGAGATCCCGGACTACTCGGGCATCGAGGTCGAGGTCGACGCCGTAGAGGTCAGCGAAGCGGACATCGACGAGTCGGTCGAGCAGCTCCGCGAGCGCTTCGCGGCGACCTCCCCGGTCGAGCGCGCCGCCGTCGACGGTGACGTCGTCACCCTCGACCTGGAGGCCAAGGTCGACGGCGAGGTCCTGGAGGACGGTGTCGCCGAGGGCGTCTCCTACACCATCGGCTCCGGCGAGCTGCTCGAAGGCATCGACGAGGCCGTGACCGGCCTGGAGGCCGGTGGCGAGGCCACCTTCGCCTCCGAGCTCAAGGGCGGCTCCGCGGCCGGCCAGGAGGCCCAGGTCACCGTCAAGGTCACCCAGGTCGCCGCCCGCGAACTGCCTGCGCTGGACGACGAGTTCGCACAGCTCGCCTCCGAGTTCGACACGCTGGAGGAGCTGCGCGCGGACAGCCGCAAGCGCCTGGAGAACATGAAGCAGTACGACCAGGCCACGCAGGCCCAGGAGCGCGTCCTGGAGAAGCTGCTGGAGCTCGTCGAGGTGCCCGTCCCCGAGAAGCTCCTTGAGGACGAGATCAACACCCGCAAGCACAACCTGGAGCACCACCAGCTCGGCCAGATGGGCCTCGACCTCGACAAGTACCTGGAGATCCAGGGCAAGACGGCCGAGGAGTTCGACACCGAGACCAAGGAAGCCGCGGTCAAGGGCATCAAGACGCAGTTCGTCCTCGACGAGCTCGTCAACAAGGAGAAGCTGAACGTCAACCAGGAGGAGCTCACCGAGCACCTCATGCGCCGCGCGGCCTCCTCCGGCATGTCCCCCGACCAGTTCGCCCAGGCCGTCGTCGAAGGCGGCCAGGTCCCCCTCCTCGTCGGCGAGGTGGCCCGCGGCAAGGCCCTGGCCGTAGTGGTCGAGGCCGCCACGGTCAAGGACACCAACGGCGAGATCGTCGACCTGGAGGACGAGGACGACGAGACGGCCACCGAGACGGCCGAGGCCGTCGAGGAGCCGACCGAGGCGTAAGCAGCCGAACGAGGGGCCCCGGGGATGCGACAAGCCCCGGGGCCCTTTTGTCTACGTACGCTGGGCGCGCCCCGAAGGGGCGCGGGGAACGGCGCGACAAGCCCCCACCGACCCGCAGCCCCGATACAAGCGCAACCACCCCACCCCAGCGGATTCCGCTCAGGCCAGCGCAGCGCGATGTGCTGACAGCGAACAGTTCCCTTTGCGGGATTCTCCGAAGGGACCCGCGCGTTAGGGTCCATGAATACGAGGGCAGGGGAGTCCCCGTTGCCCCCGGCAGTACACGTGAGACGGCCCGGCGCCGTCGTAAAGACGAGCAGGTGGATACGTGACGAATCTGATGCCTACAGCCGCCGGCGAGCCCTCTATCGGTGGCCTCGGCGACCAGGTCTACAACCGGCTGCTCGGTGAGCGGATCATCTTCCTCGGTCAGGCGGTCGACGACGACATCGCCAACAAGATCACCGCGCAGCTCCTCCTCCTTGCCGCCGACCCCGACAAGGACATCTACCTCTACATCAACAGCCCCGGCGGCTCGATCACGGCCGGCATGGCGATCTACGACACCATGCAGTTCATCAAGAACGACGTGGTGACCATCGCCATGGGCCTCGCCGCCTCCATGGGCCAGTTCCTTCTCAGCGCGGGTACCCCGGGCAAGCGCTTCGCGCTGCCGAACGCCGAGATCCTGATCCACCAGCCCTCCGCCGGCCTGGCCGGTTCGGCCTCCGACATCAAGATCCACGCGGAGCGGCTGCTGCACACCAAGCGGCGCATGGCCGAGCTCACGTCCCAGCACACGGGCCAGAGCATCGAGCAGATCACCCGCGACTCGGACCGCGACCGCTGGTTCGACGCACTGGAGGCCAAGGAGTACGGCCTCATCGACGACGTGATTCCCACGGCCGCCGGTATGCCGGGCGGCGGCGGCACCGGGGCCTGAGGCCCCAGGACAGCCCCCAGCCGACCGCCACAGCCCCCAGGAGAGAGACAGTGAACAACTTCCCCGGCAACGGCCTGTACGAGCACGCACGCGCCGAATACACGGCCCCCGCCGCCGAATCCCGCTACGTCATCCCGCGTTTCGTCGAGCGCACCTCGCAGGGCGTCCGTGAGTACGACCCGTACGCGAAGCTCTTCGAGGAGCGCGTGATCTTCCTCGGTGTCCAGATCGACGACGCGTCGGCCAACGACGTCATGGCGCAGCTGCTGTGCCTGGAGTCGATGGACCCCGACCGTGACATCTCGATCTACATCAACAGCCCCGGTGGCTCCTTCACCGCGCTGACTGCGATCTACGACACGATGCAGTTCGTGAAGCCGGACGTCCAGACGGTCTGCATGGGCCAGGCCGCGTCCGCCGCCGCCGTCCTGCTGGCGGCCGGTACGCCGGGCAAGCGCATGGCGCTGCCGAACGCGCGCGTGCTGATCCACCAGCCGTACAGCGAGACGGGCCGGGGCCAGGTCTCCGACCTGGAGATCGCGGCCAACGAGATCCTCCGCATGCGTGCCCAGCTGGAGGACATGCTGGCCAAGCACTCGACCACCCCGCTGGAGAAGATCCGCGAGGACATCGAGCGCGACAAGATCCTCACGGCCGAGGACGCCCTGTCGTACGGCCTGATCGACCAGATCATCTCCACCCGGAAGATGAACAACGCCGACGTCCGCTGACCCGGACCTGTATCGTCCACCACCCCTCGGCACGGTCCACGTGGAAGTGAACCGTGCCAAGGGGGGCCCGAACGGGGGGCCCGGCAAGGTACCGTCGGACATAAGGCAGCACCAGGAGTCGCTGGACGTAGGCGTCTCCCAGGCGAAGGGGAAGCACACCGTGGCACGCATCGGTGACGGCGGCGATCTGCTCAAGTGCTCGTTCTGCGGCAAGAGCCAGAAGCAGGTCAAGAAGCTCATCGCAGGGCCCGGTGTGTACATCTGCGACGAGTGCATCGACCTCTGCAACGAGATCATCGAGGAAGAACTCGCGGAGACGAGCGAGGTCCGCTGGGAGGAACTCCCCAAGCCCCGCGAGATCTACGAGTTCCTTGAGGGGTACGTCGTCGGCCAGGAGTCGGCGAAGAAGGCCCTCTCGGTCGCGGTGTACAACCACTACAAGCGCGTCCAGGCCGGTGAGAACGGCGGCGGTCAAAGCCGCGAGGACGCCATCGAGTTGGCGAAGTCCAACATCCTCCTGCTCGGCCCCACGGGCTCGGGCAAGACCCTCCTCGCCCAGACCCTGGCCCGCATGCTGAACGTGCCGTTCGCGATCGCCGACGCGACCGCGCTCACGGAGGCGGGCTATGTCGGCGAGGACGTCGAGAACATCCTGCTGAAGCTCATCCAGGCCGCCGACTACGACGTCAAGAAGGCCGAGACGGGCATCATCTACATCGACGAGATCGACAAGGTCGCCCGCAAGAGCGAGAACCCGTCGATCACGCGTGATGTGAGCGGCGAGGGCGTCCAGCAGGCCCTGTTGAAGATCCTGGAGGGCACCACGGCCTCGGTCCCGCCGCAGGGCGGCCGTAAACACCCCCACCAGGAGTTCATCCAGATCGACACGACGAACGTCCTGTTCATCGTGGGCGGCGCCTTCTCGGGCCTGGAGAAGCTCATCGAGTCCAGGGCCGGCGCGAAGGGCATCGGCTTCGGCGCGACGATCCGCTCGAAGCGGGAGCTGCAGGCCAAGGACCAGTTCGAGGACGTCATGCCCGAGGACCTGGTCAAGTTCGGCATGATCCCCGAGTTCATCGGCCGCCTGCCCGTCATCACCTCGGTCCACAACCTGGACCGCGAGGCCCTGCTCCAGATCCTCATCGAGCCGCGCAACGCACTCGTCAAGCAGTACGAGCGCCTCTTCGAACTCGACGGCGTGGAGCTGGACTTCGAGCGCGAGGCCCTCGAAGCCATCGCCGACCAGGCCATCCTCCGGCAGACCGGAGCCCGCGGCCTGCGCGCCATCATGGAGGAAGTCCTCCAGGGCGTCATGTACGAGGTCCCGTCCCGCAAGGACGTGGCCCGCGTGGTCATCACGGCGGACGTCGTCCTGTCGAACGTCAACCCGACCCTGATCCCGCGCGACGCGCGGGGCCGCGGCCCGGGGGGCCGAGATGCGGGGGTCGCCGCATTTTGCTCTAGCGAAGGCGAGGTACGCCTCGCGGGGGCCGGGGTCGTACACCCCCCGGGCCCCCCTTCGTAGTTGAGGCCTCCGGGGTCAGGCCTTCACCCGAACTTCCTTACGCAGCTTGGTCGTCATGGAGACGGCGGTGTCCTTCGACACGTCGGCCGTGTTGTCACCGGGGGAGACCATCGCGATGGTGCTGTAGTCGGCCCAGGCGCAGAACCAGTCGGTCTGCTGCTTCTTGGTGAACTGATTGGTCCCCTTGGCCGCCTGGCACTTCATGACCGCGCCGTCGACGTCGACCGACTCGGGCTCCCCGACCAGTTCGCTGCCGCCCGTCGAGCTGCTGCTGGAGGAGTTGCTCTGCTTGACGTCCTTCTGGATGTCCGCGAAGAACGCGTCCAGGGCCTTCTCCGGATCGGCGATCTTGCCGTAGGCGCCGACGAGTTGGACGCCCTTGGCCGTGAGGAGCTCGGTCTGGCTGGGCGCGGTGGAGGGGTCGTTCGGGTCGTAGCCGCTCAGGTCGGCCGTCGTGTAGGCGCCGAAGACTGCGGTGCCGTTCTTGACGCCGCTCTTCTCCAGGTCCTTCACGGTCGACGAGCCGTTGTCGCTGGTGTCGCCGTCCTTGGTCGCCCGGTTGTAGTCGGTGAGCACCTTGGCCGGTGTCGTCAGCTTGTGCGGACCGTCGTCCGCGAGACCGGACGACCCGGTGTAGCCGAGGACGAAGTACACGCCCACGCCGATGGCGGCGACGACCGCGACCGCGCCGATGACGATCCCGGTCTTCTTCCTGCCGCCGGGCGCCGGAGGCTGCGGGACGCCGTACGGGGGCTGCCCGTACGGGGGTTGGCCGTACGGCGCCTGCTGCCCGTACGGCGGCTGCGGCTGGCCGTAGGGGCCCTGCGGCGGGACGCCCTGCGGGGGCTGCGCCGGGTAGCCGTAGCCGGGCTGGGCGGGGGGAGCCTGCTGGGGGTAGCCGTAGCCGGGCTGGGGGGCGCTCTGCGGCGCCTGCTGGGGAGGCTGGCCGTAGGGACCCGGCTGACCGTACGGACCGGGCTGCTGAGGCTGCCCGCCGTACGGGCCCGGCTGGTTGTAGCTCATTTCTGGGTTCCCCTCCAGATGTTCATGTGATCCCGACATCCTGGCCCAGTCACAGGAAGCGCAGAGCATCGGGGGGCGCACCGTTACAGAACAAACGCGTTTCGGGACACCCCCGCGACACCCCTAAACTGGGCCCGTGACCGAGAACGCTCAGCAGCAGCCACCAGCGCCCGACTCCGAACTGCCGACCCAGTACGCGCCGGCCGATGTAGAGGGGCCGCTGTACGAGCGCTGGGTGGAGCGGGGTTACTTCGAGGCGGACGCGAAGAGCGAGAAGCCGCCGTACACGATCGTCATCCCGCCGCCGAACGTCACGGGCAGCCTGCACCTCGGGCACGCCTTCGAGCACACGCTCATCGACGCCCTCACGCGCCGCAAGCGCATGCAGGGCTACGAGACGCTGTGGCAGCCCGGCATGGACCACGCCGGTATCGCCACGCAGAACGTCGTCGAGCGCGAGCTCGGCAAGGAGGGCAAGTCCCGGCACGACCTGGGCCGCGAGGCCTTCGTCGAGCGGGTCTGGCAGTGGAAGGGCGAGTCCGGCGGCCAGATCTCCGGGCAGATGCGCCGCCTCGGCGACGGTGTCGCCTGGTCGCGCGAGCGCTTCACCATGGACGAGGGTCTCTCCCAGTCCGTCCAGACCATCTTCAAGCGGCTCTACGACGACGAGTTGATCTACCGCGCCGAGCGCATCATCAACTGGTGTCCCCGTTGTCTCACCGCGATCTCCGACATCGAGGTCGAGTACCAGGACGACGACGGCGAGCTCGTCTCCATGAAGTACGGCGACGGGGACGAGACCATCGTCGTCGCCACGACCCGCGCCGAGACCATGCTCGGTGACACGGCCGTCGCGGTTCACCCCGAGGACGAGCGCTACAAGCACCTCGTCGGCAAGCTCATCAAGCTGCCGCTGACCGACCGTTCCATCCCGGTCGTCGCGGACGAGCACGTCGACCCCGAGTTCGGCACGGGCGCCGTCAAGGTCACCCCGGCCCACGACCCGAACGACTTCGAGATCGGCCAGCGGCACGCCCTCCCGGCCATCACGGTCATGGACGAGCACGCCGTCATCACCGTCCCCGGCCCCTTCCAGGGCCAGGACCGCCTCGAAGCCCGCTCCGCGATCGTCGCCGCGCTGCGCGCCGAGGGCCGGATCGTCGCCGAGAAGCGGCCGTACGTCCACTCGGTCGGCCACTGCTCGCGCTGCAAGACGACTATCGAGCCGCGGCTGTCCATGCAGTGGTGGGTCAAGGTCGCCCCGCTCGCGAAGGCGGCCGGAGACGCGGTCCGCGACGGCCGCGTCAAGATCCACCCGCAGGAGATGGAGAAGCGCTACTTCGACTGGGTCGACAACCTCCACGACTGGTGCATCTCACGGCAGTTGTGGTGGGGCCACCGCATCCCGGTCTGGTACGGCCCGAACGGCGAGGTCGTCTGCGTCGGCCCCGACGACGAGGCCCCGACCGGCGAGGGCTGGCACCAGGACACCGACGTCCTCGACACCTGGTTCTCCTCCGGCCTGTGGCCCTTCTCCACCCTCGGCTGGCCCGAACAGACCGAGTCGCTCGCGAAGTTCTACCCGAACTCCGTCCTGGTCACCGGCTACGACATCCTCTTCTTCTGGGTCGCCCGGATGATGATGTTCGGCCTCTACGCGATGGACGGCACCCCGCCGTTCCACACCATCGCCCTGCACGGCATGGTCCGCGACCAGTTCGGCAAGAAGATGTCCAAGTCCTTCGGGAACGCGGTCAATCCGCTCGACTGGATGGACAAGTACGGCTCCGACGCGCTCCGTTTCACCCTCGCGCGCGGCGCCAACCCGGGCGTCGACGTCCCGATCGGCGAGGACTGGGTCCAGGGCTCCCGCAACTTCGCCAACAAGCTCTGGAACGCGACCCGTTTCGCCCTCATGAACGGCGCGACGATCGAGGGCGACCTGCCCGACGCGTCGGAGATGTCGGCGACGGACCGCTGGATCCTGTCCCGCCTCAACTCCACGGTCGCCGAAGTCGACGCGCTCTACGAGGACTACCAGTTCGCGAAGCTCTCCGACGCGCTGTTCCACTTCGCGTGGGACGAAGTCTTCGACTGGTACGTCGAGTTGTCCAAGACGACGTTCATGGCGGGCGGCGAACCGGCCGAGGTCTCCAAGCGCGTCCTCGGTGAAGTCCTCGACGTCACCCTCAAGCTCCTCCACCCGATCGTCCCGTTCGTCACGGAGACCCTCTGGACGACCCTCACGGGCGGCGAGTCGATCGTCATCGCGGACTGGCCGAAGGACTCAGGCTTCCGTGACGCACCGGCCGAGAAGGAGATCGAGACCCTCCAGCAGGTCATCACCGAGGTCCGCCGTTTCCGCGCCGACCAGGGCCTCCAGCCCGGCCAGCGCGTCCCGGCCCGCCTCACCCTGGACGGCACGGCCCTGGCCCCCCACGAGGCCGCCATCCGCCAGCTCCTCCGCCTCCAGCCGGAGGGCGACGCCTTCGCGGCGACGGCCACCCTCCCGGTCGGCGGCGCCACGGTCGCCCTCGACCTCTCCGGCACGATCGACATCGCGGCGGAACGGAAGCGCCTCGCGAAGGATCTGGCGGCGGCGGAGAAGGAGCGCCAGCAGGCTGAGGCCAAACTCGGCAACGAGGCGTTCCTGGCCAAGGCCCCGGACAACGTCGTGGACAAGATCCGCGGCCGCCTCACCAAGGCCGACGAGGACATCACCCGCATCAAGGCCCAGCTGGACGGCTTGCCGGAGGCGTAAGGGTTTGTAGTCAGGTGGGGCCCCGGTGCGGATTCAGCACCGGGGCCCTTCGCTGCCTCAGGGCGCCGGGGCCTTTCAGCGCCGGGCGCCCTCCCGTACCCAAGGGGCGCGGGGAACTGCGCGACCAGCCCCCACCGGCCCGCAGACGAAAGAACACGCCGACCTCCGTAGACTGACCCCTGTGACTGACAGCGACCCGTTCGAAGAGATCGTCGCCGCCGAGACCGACCGCGACCCGGATCTCGCGGTGATCGAGGCCGGCAGCCGCACCCTACGAGCCCAAGGCACCGGCGCCCCCCAGGCAGACGTCCCCGGCCGCCCGGAAGACCCCGCCCTGGACAAGGCCCTCCGCACCGTAGAGGCCGAGCTCGCGACCCGCTGGGGCGAGACCAAGCTGGAGCCCTCGGTCAGCCGTATCGCCGCGCTGATGGACGTCCTGGGCGACCCCCAGCGCTCGTACCCCTCGATCCACATCACCGGCACGAACGGAAAGACCTCCACGGCCCGCATGATCGAGGCGCTCCTCGGCGCCTTCGAACTGCGCACCGGCCGCTACACGTCCCCGCACGTCCAGTCGATCACCGAGCGCATCAGCCTCGACGGCGCCCCGATCTCCGCCGAACGCTTCATCGAGACGTACGAGGACATCAAGCCGTACGTCGAGATGGTGGACGCGCAGCAGGAGTTCCGCCTGTCGTTCTTCGAGGTGCTGACGGGCATGGCGTACGCCGCGTTCGCGGACGCGCCCGTCGACGTGGCTGTCGTGGAGGTCGGCATGGGCGGCAGCTGGGACGCCACCAACGTCATCGACGCCGCCGTCGCCGTAGTGACCCCCATCGATCTCGACCACACCGACCGGCTCGGTGAGACGACCGGTGAGATCGCCACGGAGAAGGCCGGCATCGTCAAGCAGGACGCGACCGTGATCCTGGCGCAGCAGCCGGTGGACGCGGCGCAGGTGCTGCTGAAGAAGGCCGTCGAGGTGGACGCGACCGTGGCCCGCGAGGGTCTCGAATTCGGGGTGGTGTCACGGCAGGTCGCCGTCGGCGGACAGCTCGTCAACCTGCGTGGGCTGGGCGGCGAGTACGAGGAGATCTACCTCCCTCTGCATGGCCCGTACCAGGCGCACAACGCCGCCGTGGCGCTCGCCGCCGTGGAGGCGTTCTTCGGGGTCGGGGCGCAGCGGCCCGACCCGCTCGCCATCGACACGGTGCGGAAGGCGTTCGCGTCCGTGACCTCGCCGGGGCGGCTGGAGGTGGTGCGGCGGTCGCCGACCGTCGTGCTGGACGCGGCGCACAACCCGGCGGGCGCCCGTGCGACCGCCGAGGCCGTCGCGGAGGCCTTCGACTTCAGCAAGCTGATCGGGGTCGTGGGCGCCAGCGGCGACAAGAACGTGCGCGGGCTGCTCGAAGCGTTCGAGCCGATGTTCGCCGAGGTCGTCGTCACGCAGAATTCCAGTCATCGCGCGATGGACGTGGACGAGCTGGCCGGGATCGCCGTCGAGGTGTTCGGCGACGAGCGGGTGCAGGTCGAGCCGCGGTTGCCCGACGCGCTGGAGGCCGCGATCACGCTGGCCGAGGAGGACGGCGAGTTCGCGGGCGGCGGTGTGCTCGTCACCGGTTCCGTCATCACCGTGGGTGAGGCCCGACTGCTCCTGGGGAGGGGCTGACTTTCCGTGCGTACGCTCTGTTCTTCCACGCTGATCGGCGAGTTCTTCGTGATCGGCTTCGCCGGGCTCGTGGCCATGAAGGACCCGGATCTGGCCACCTCCACCGTGTGGACGGTGTGCGGGGTCGCGATGTTCCTGTCCGTCGCGCTGTGCGGCGTGGTGACCCGGCCGGGCGGCATCGCGCTCGGCTGGGCGCTGCAGATCGCGCTGATCGCGTCGGGCCTGGTCGTGCCGTCCATGTTCTTCCTCGGGGCGATCTTCGCGGCCCTGTGGTGGGCCTCGGTCCACTACGGCCGGAAGATCGACGAGGCGAAGGCACGGTTCGCGGCACAGGCCGCGCAGGCCGACTCCACTACACCTGACGTTGCGTAATGGACGCATGGACACGCCCTGTAGCCTCGGCCTTGTCGTGAGACGACCGTGAGTCGACCCGCATCATCATGATCCGAAGGAGTCCCGTCGTGACCCAGCGCACCCTCGTCCTGCTCAAGCCCGACGCCGTACGTCGTGGCCTGACCGGCGAGATCATCAGCCGGATCGAGCGCAAGGCCGGCTGGCAGATCACCGCGCTGGAGCTGCGCACCCTGGACCAGGACACCCTGGAGCAGCACTACGGCGAGCACAAGGGCAAGCCGTTCTACGAGCCGCTGGTGGAGTTCATGGCCTCCGGTCCCGTCGTCGCCCTGATCGTCGAGGGCGAGCGGGTCATCGAGGGCGTACGCCAGCTGGCCGGTCCGACCGACCCGATCGCCGCCGCGCCGGGTTCGATCCGCGGGGACTTCGGTGTCATCGTGCGGGAGAACCTGATCCACGCCTCGGACTCGGAGGAGTCCGCCGAACGCGAGGTGAAGATCTTCTTCCCCGGGCGCGGCTGAATCTCCATCAGTAACCCACATGCCTGACCAGGGGCGGCCGTGTTTTTCCGGCCGTCTCTTGGCATATGCGTGCCGATCGGGGGAACGAGTGCCCCCGTTGGGCCGTCTCCACAAGCGAGGCGGTGCCTCGCATGCTGACAATGGCGAAGACCCTCGCGCAGTGTTCGTGATGGCGCGTCTACGATGGAAGCCTTCACGTCACTGCACCCACTTCGCCGACCTGAAAAGCCCTCAGAAGCTCCCAGGAAGGCCAGACGAATCCTGATGGGGAACTCAATGTCGTTCATCGGCCGTGACATGGCTGTCGACCTCGGGACCGCCAACACGCTGGTGTACGTCAGGGGTCGCGGGATCGTACTCAACGAGCCGTCCGTCGTCGCGATCAACACCAACACCGGTGGCATTCTCGCGGTCGGCTCCGAAGCCAAGAAGATGATCGGGCGCACGCCCGGCAACATCGTTGCCGTACGTCCGCTGAAGGACGGTGTCATCGCCGACTTCGAGATCACCGAGCGCATGCTCCGCTACTTCATCCTGAAGATTCACAAGCGGCGCTATCTGGCCCGCCCCCGCGTCGTCGTCTGTGTGCCCTCGGGCATCACGGGCGTCGAGCGCCGTGCCGTCATCGAGGCGTCGTCCCAGGCCGGGGCCCGCCAGGTGCACATCATCGAGGAGCCCATGGCCGCGGCCATCGGTTCCGGCCTGCCGGTCCACGAGGCCACGGGCAACATGGTGGTGGACATCGGCGGCGGCACCACGGAGGTCGCGGTCATCTCGCTCGGTGGCATCGTCACCGCCCAGTCCATCCGCGTCGCGGGCGACGAGCTGGACAACGCGATCATCCAGCACATCAAGAAGGAGTACTCGCTCCTTCTGGGTGAGCGGACGGCTGAGCAGATCAAGATCACGATCGGTTCCGCGTACGACCTCGACGACGACCAGCACACCGAAATCCGCGGCCGGGACCTGGTCTCCGGCCTGCCCAAGACCGTTGTCATCTCCGCCGGCGAAGTCCGCAAGGCGATCGAAGAGCCCGTCAACGCGATCGTCGACGCGGTGAAGACGACCCTCGACAAGTGCCCGCCGGAGCTGTCCGGCGACATCATGGACCGAGGAATCGTTCTGACCGGCGGCGGAGCCCTGCTGAAGGGGCTCGACGAGCGGCTGCGCCGGGAGACCGGCATGCCGATCCACATCGCCGAGGATCCGCTGGACAGCGTGGCGCTCGGCTCCGGCAAGTGCGTCGAGGAGTTCGAGGCGCTCCAGCAGGTTCTGGACGCCCAGCCGCGCAGATGACGTAACGCTTCGATTCCGCCGTACGGGATGATCTCCTCTCGTGCGGCGGATCGTTGATACGGAGGCATAGGCTCCGTCATAAGCCTTTGTTTCCGTCTGCACGTACAACTCCCGCTCGTACAACACCTCCATACCTGAACCTCTGCACATTTCTATGAGGAAGGCACGGCCGCCGCACGTGAGGGACACACGAGAGAGCCGGCTGCTCCTGGTGCTGCTGATCGCCGTAGCGTTCGCGTTGATCACGGTGGACATCCGGGGAGGGCAGGACTCACCGGTCGACGGCGCCCGCCGGGCCGCGGCCACCGTGTTCGGCCCGATCGAGAACGGCGTGTCGTCCGCTGTGAACCCGGTCGGTGACGCGGTCTCCGCGGTCCGCGACTCCGGTGAGCGGCACGACCGGCTCGCCGTCCTGGAGAAGGAGAACGCGGCCCTCAAGGCGAAGCTCGGCAGCGACGACCGCAACCGCAGCCGCCTGACCCAGCTCGACAAGATGCTGAAGGTGGCCGGCGAGGGCCAGTACGGCATCAAGGGTGCCCAGGTCATCGCGATAGGAGCCGCGCAGAGCTTCTCCTGGACGATCACCATCGACGTCGGCGCCAACGACGGCATCAAGCGCGACATGACCGTCCTGAACGGGAACGGTCTGGTCGGACGTGTGACGACCGTCGGCCCGGACGCCTCCACCGTGCTCCTCGCCAACGACCCCGACTTCACCGTCGGCACCCGCATGGAGGGCAACGACGAACTCGGCTTCGCCTCCGGCGAGGGCGACGGCCCGCTGCGCGTCGAACTCCTCAACGGCAAGGCCGAGGTGAAGAAGGGCGACCGGCTGGTCACCTTCGGTTCGCAGGCCGACAAGCCGTTCGTGCCCGGCGTCCCGGTCGGTGTCGTCTCCCGCGTCGACCCCTCCGGCGGCGGCCTGACCCGCACGCTGTACGTCACGCCGTACGTCAACTTCACCAAGCTCGACATCGTCGGCGTGGTCGTGGAGGCCCCGAAGAAGGACCCGCGTGACACGGTCCTGCCGGCGAAGCCCAAGCCGACCCCGACCCCGACGGTGACCGTCACGGTCACCCCGTCCGCGAACGCGCCGGTCGACGGCCAGCAACAGCAGTAGGAGCCCTTCCCCATGCGTGTCAACCGGATCCTGCTCTCCGTGCCGCTGGTCGTCGTCGCCCTCGTGATCCAGGTGAGCGTCCTCGCCCGCCTCCACCTCCCGGGCGCCGTCCCCGACCTGCTGCTCCTCACGGTCCTCGGCCTCGCCATGGTCTACGGCCATGTCTCGGGCGCCCTCATCGGCTTCGGCGCGGGCCTCCTCGCCGACCTGGCCCCGCCCGCCGACCACGCGGCCGGCCGGTACGCCCTCGTCCTGTGCGTCATCGGCTACCTCGCGGGCCTGGCGAAACCGGAGAACGGCCGCCTGAAGTCGGCCACCGGCCCGATGGCCGTCGTGGTCGCCGCCGCGATCGGCGCCACCCTGCTCTACGCCGGTGTCGGCGCCCTCGTCGGCGACACCGCCGCCCGCCATGTCGGCCTGGGCAGCCTGCTGTTCACGGCCTCCCTGTACGACCTGCTGCTCGCCCCGTTCGTCGTCCCCGGGATCATGGCGCTGGCCCGGCGCGCCGACAACGACCCGCTCGCGGAGACCAACGCCGCCAAGTCGGCCGACATCTCCTCGGGTTGGCTCTCCTCCGGCACCGGCCTGAAGATCGGCGGCCAGCGCGGCGGCCTGCGGATGAAGACGGCTCGCGCGCGGGTGGCCCGGGCCGGGCGCATCAAGGGGGTCAAGCGGCTTTGAGGGCGCGGGAGTTGGCGTACGGCCACACAGGTAGGTCGTATATGACTCATACACACACCGAGAGGGGGAGGCAGCACCAATGACCAACGCCCACCCGTCTCCCACCACCACCCTCAGAGGGATGGGCTTCGCCCATGACTAACATTCCTGAGACCGGTCGGACTCCACGGGTTCAGATCAGGCTCGTCGTCATCCAGATCCTCGTCCTCTCCCTCCTCGGCACCCTCGGCGGGCGCCTCTGGTACCTGCAGATCCGCGAGGGCTCCGCCTACCAGAAGGAAGCGTCCGGCAACCACGTCCAGCAGGTCGTCGACCCCGCGGTGCGCGGTTCGATACTGGACGCGCGCGGTGTGCCCCTCGCCGACAACGAGACCCGGCTCGTGGTCTCCGCCTCCCGCACCGACCTGCTGAAGCAGGCGGACGACGGCAAGGCCGTCCTCACCAAGCTGGCCGGCGTGCTGGGCCTGAAGCCCGCGGACGTCATCCAGAAGGTCCGGCTGTGCGACGCGAAGACCCCGCAGCCCTGCTGGAACGGCTCGCCCTACCAGCCCATCCCGATCACCGACGAGGCCACCGCCAAGCAGGCCCTGCAGATCCGCGAGCGCGCCGAGGACTTCCCCGGCATCACCGCCGAGCCCGAGGCCGTACGGCGTTACGCGGCCCCCGGCGACGCCAACGCGGCCCAGGTCCTCGGCTACCTCTCGCCGGTCACCGACGACGAGATCACCCAGGCCAAGGACAGCGACTCGCCGTATCTGCGCTCCGACCAGGTCGGCCGCTCGGGCTTGGAGCGCGAGTACGACAAGGAGCTGCGCGGCAAGGCCGGCGTCACCCGCTACGAGGTCGACAACCTCGGCCGCGTCATCGGCAAGGCCAAGTCCGACGCGCCGCAGCCCGGTTCGAACCTCGTCACCAGCATCGACGCCCGCGTGCAGCGCGTCGCCGAGTACCAGCTCGACAAGGCGATGAAGACCGCTCGCACGCAGTTCGACAAGATCACCGGCGAGAACTACAAGGCCGACTCCGGTGCCGTCGTCGTGATGGAGGCCAAGACCGGCCGGATCGTCGCCATGGCCTCCGCGCCGACGTACGACCCGAACGTCTGGGTCGGCGGCATCTCCGCCAAGGACTACAAGCAGCTCACCGGCAAGAACTCCGACTACCCGCTGCTCAACCGGGCCATACAGGGTCAGTCGGCGCCCGGTTCGACGTTCAAGGTGGTCTCCACGGCCGCCGCGGTCGAGGCCGGCTACCAGTGGGACGGCGGCTACCCCTGCACGAGTTCGTACTCGGTGGGCGGCCAGGTCTTCAAGAACTTCGAGGGCGAGAACTTCGGCCCCATCTCGCTGGGCCGCGCGCTCGAAGTCTCCTGCGACACCGTCTTCTACGGTCTCGCCGACGCCCAGTGGAAGAAGGACGGCGGCATCAACCCGAAGAAGGGTGAGCCGAAGGACTACTTCTACAAGGCGGCCCACCAGTTCGGCCTCGGCAAGACGACGGGCGTCGACCTCCCCAACGAGGTCACCGGCCGCGTCCCGGACCGCAAGTGGAAGCAGGAGACCTGGGAGGCCAACAAGGCCTACTGGTGCAAGACCGGCAAGAAGGGCGGCACGTACGTCCAGCAGATCGCGTACGAGAACTGCCTCGAAGGCAACAAGATGCGCGAGGGCGACTCGATCAACTACTCCATCGGCCAGGGCGACACCCTCGTCACGCCGATTCAGGAGGCCATGATCTACGGCGCGCTCGCCAACGGCGGCACCGAGTACGTCCCGACCATCGGCAAGGCGATCGTCAGCGCCGACGGCAAGACGGTCCAGGAGATCAAGCCCAAGGTGAAGGCGAAGCTGCCGATCAGCGCGGCCACCCACAAGGGCATCGACAAGGCCCTCGCGGGCGTGGTCACCAGCGGTACCGCCGCCTGGAAGTTCCAGGGCTGGCCCCAGGACAAGATCGAGCTGCACGCCAAGACGGGTACGGCGGAGGTCTACGGCAAGCAGACCACCTCCTGGTTCGCCACGTACACCAAGGACTACACGGTCGTCATGACGATCGCGCAGGCCGGTACGGGTTCCGGCGCCTCCGGTGAGGCCGTGCGCAACATCTACAACGCGATGTACGGCGTCCAGGCCGACGGCTCCATCGACAAGAAGAAGGCGATGCTGCCCACGCCGCAGACGACCCTCCCGAAGGTCCGTGCCGACGGCACGATCGCCTCCCCGAAGATCACCGCCGACCCGGCCAAGGAGCTGGAGAAGCAGCAGGAGAAGGCGACCGAGGGAGGCGTTACCCCCGCGGACGACACCCAGCAGCCGGCCATCTCGCCCTCGCCGTCCACCACCAACAGCAACACCCGCAGGCGTCCGCGCAGAAGGGGAAACCGGAGGATGCTCACATGACCGGCAACAGCTTCTCCGTCTCCGGATACGGGCCCGACCGGGCCGGCTGGACGCGGGTCTTCGCCCGTGACTCGCTGGCCCGCCGGCTGGACTGGCCGATACTGCTGTCGGCGATCGGCCTGTCCCTGATCGGCTCCCTCCTGGTCTTCTCGGCGACCCGCAACCGCACCGAGATCAACCAGGGCGACCAGTACTACTTCCTGATCCGGCACCTCATGAACACCGGCATCGGCATCGCCCTGATGATCGGCGTGATCTGGCTCGGCCACCGCACCCTGCGCGTCGTCGTCCCGTTCCTCTACGGCGCCTCGGTGTTCGGCATCCTCCTGGTGCTCACCCCGCTCGGCTCCACGGTCAACGGCGCGCACTCCTGGATCGTCCTCGGCGGCGGCTTCTCGCTCCAGCCCTCGGAGTTCGTGAAGATCACGATCATCCTGGGCATGGCGATGATCCTCGCCGCCCGGGTCGACGCGGGCGACAAGCCCCACCCCGACCACCGCACGGTCCTCCAGGCCCTGGGCCTGGCCTCCGTCCCGATGATGATCGTCATGCTGATGCCCGACCTCGGGTCCGTCATGGTCATGGTCATCATCGTGCTCGGCGTCCTGCTGGCCTCCGGCGCCTCCAACCGCTGGATCTTCGGCCTCCTCGGCGCGGGCACCATCGGCGCCATCGCGGTGTGGCAGCTGCACTTCCTGGACGAGTACCAGATCGCCCGCTTCGCCGCCTTCGCCAACCCGAGCCTCGACCCGGCCGGCGTCGGCTACAACACCAATCAGGCCCGCATCGCGATCGGCTCCGGCGGCCTCACCGGCGAGGGCCTCTTCCACGGCTCCCAGACGACAGGCCAGTTCGTCCCCGAACAGCAGACGGACTTCGTCTTCACCGTCGCGGGCGAGGAGTTGGGCTTCGTCGGCGCGGGCCTGATCCTCGTCCTCCTGGGCGTGGTCCTGTGGCGCGCCTGCCGCATCGCCCGCGACTCGACCGAGCTCTACGGCACGATCGTCGCCGCCGGAATCGTCGCCTGGTTCGCCTTCCAGGCCTTCGAGAACGTCGGCATGACCCTCGGCATCATGCCGGTCACCGGTCTGCCCCTGCCGTTCGTGTCGTACGGAGGTACGTCGATGTTCGCGGTGTGGCTCGCGGTGGGGCTGCTGCAGTCGATCCGGGTGCAGCGCCCGATGTCCGCATAGTCGCAATCTTTGCCCGGTCGTCACCGCCCCATTTACCCGAGTTCCCCGGGGGTTCATTTGGGACGGCCCCCTGCCATCCCGGCTCGTCAGCAACTAGATTCGGTGCATGGCGGACACCAAGCGCGAGATCGAGCGTAAGTACGAGTCCGACGAGAGCGGTCTGCCCGACCTGACCGGCGTCGCCGGCGTGGCGACCGTCATCGACAAGGGCGTCGCGCATCTGGACGCCGTCTACTACGACACGGCCGACGAACGCCTTGCCGCCGCCTCACTGACCCTGCGCCGCCGCACCGGCGGTTCCGACGCGGGCTGGCACCTGAAGGTGCCGGTCGCGCCCGGTGTCCGCGACGAGATCCGGGAACCGCTCTCCGACACCGTGCCGCGCACCCTCGCCGGACTGGTCCGCTCCCGCGTCCGCGAGGCCGAGCTGCTGCCCGCCGTCCGTCTGCGCTCCGACCGCGACGTACGCCACCTCGTGGACGCCCAGGGCAAGCTCCTCGCCGAGGTCAGCGTGGACGCCGTACACGCGGAACGCCTCACCGACGGCGGCGGCACCGCCCAGTGGACCGAGATCGAGGTCGAACTCGCCGACGACGGCGACCCGGCATTCCTCGACAAGGTGGAGAAACGGTTGCGCAAGGCGGGGGTGCGGCCGTCCTCGTCGGCGTCCAAGCTGGCGCGGGCGCTGGCGGAGACGCGCCCGTCGGGGTCGGGAAAGAAGAAGCGCAAGGCGCCGCCCGCCCCCGAGGAACCCAGCACAGCCGGCGACCACGTCCTCGCCTACGTCCGCGCCCAGCGCGACGCGATCCTCGAACTCGACCCGGCCGTACGGCAGGACGCGTACGACTCCGTCCACCGCATGCGCGTCGCCACCCGCCGGATGCGCAGCACGTTCCGCTCCTACGGCAAGGTTCTCGACCGTACGATCACCGACCCGATCGGCGAGGAACTGAGGTGGCTGGCGGGCGAGTTGGGGGTGGACCGGGACCGCGAGGTCATGACCGAGCGGCTGACGACGGTCCTCGGTGAACTGCCCCGTACCCTGATCTCCGGCCCGATCCGCACCCGCCTGCGCACCTGGGCCAACGCCCGGCGCGGCGGATCACGCCGTCGGCTGATCGGCGTCCTGGACTCCAAGCGGTATCTCGCGCTCCTCGACACCCTGGACGCGCTGGTCGCCGAACCGCCCCTGCTGCCGGACGCCGCCGGCAAGCCGGAGAAGGTGATCGGCAAGGCCGTGCGCAAGGACTTCGGAAAGGTCTCCGCGCTCGTCGAAGAGGCGATGGAGGCGCCGCCCGGCCCGGACCGCGACCTCGCGCTGCACGAGGCCCGCAAGAAGGCCAAGCGCACCCGGTACGCGGCGGAGGCGGCGACGCCGGCCCTCGGCGCCTCGGCCCGCGCCCTTGCCAAATCCATGAAGTCCCTGACCAGCCTGCTCGGCGACCACCAGGACAGCGTGATGGTCCGCGTGACCCTGCGCGAACTGTCCGCGGTGGCGCACGCGGCGGGGGAGAGCTCGTTCACGTACGGGGTGCTGTACGGGCGGGAGGAGCAGCGGGCGGCCGGGGTGGAGGCGGCGTTGCCCGAGGTGTGGAAGGGGATCGTGGCCGAAGGGTCCGTCCAGGCGTGACGGCTGGTGCGTACGGGTGAGGTCCGGGATCGCGTTAGTCTGGATGGTCACCCGTCCGTTCAGTCCCGCTCACGAAGGTTCGCGAGATGCCTGCCGAAGTCGCTGCGGCCGCAGAGTCCGTGTTTCCGCAGCTCGAAGCCCTGCTCCCGCATGTGCAGAAGCCGATCCAGTACGTCGGCGGCGAGCTCAACTCCACGGTCAAGCCGTGGGAGTCGTGCGATGTCCGCTGGGCGCTGATGTACCCGGACGCGTACGAGGTCGGCCTGCCCAACCAGGGCGTCATGATCCTCTACGAGGTCCTGAACGAGCAGGAGGGCGTCCTCGCCGAGCGCACGTACAGCGTGTGGCCGGACCTGGAGGCGCTGATGCGGGAGCACAAGGTCCCGCAGTTCACTGTCGACAGCCACCGCCCGGTGGGCGCGTTCGACGTGTTCGGCCTGAGCTTCTCCACCGAGCTCGGCTACACGAACATGCTCACGGCCCTGGACCTGGCGGGCATCCCGCTGGAGTCGAAGGACCGGACGCTCGACGACCCGATCGTGCTGGCGGGCGGCCACGCGGCCTTCAACCCCGAGCCGATCGCGGACTTCATCGACGCGGTGATCATCGGCGACGGCGAACAGGCCGTACTCGACATGACGAAGATCATCCGCGGCTGGAAGGCGGAGGGCCGCCCCGGCGGCCGCGAGGAGGTCCTCTTCCGCCTGGCGAAGACGGGCTCGGTCTACATCCCGGCGTTCTACGACGTCGAGTACCTGCCGGACGCCCGTATCGCACGCGTGGTCCCGAACAAGTCGGGCGTCCCGTGGCGGGTGAGCAAGCACACCGTCATGGACCTCGACGAATGGCCGTACCCGAAGCAGCCGTTGGTGCCGCTGGCCGAGACGGTCCATGAGCGCATGTCGGTCGAGATCTTCCGCGGCTGCACGCGCGGCTGCCGTTTCTGCCAGGCGGGCATGATCACGCGCCCGGTGCGCGAGCGGTCGATCACGGGCATCGGCGAGATGGTCGAGAAGGGCCTGAAGGCGACGGGCTTCGAGGAGGTCGGCCTGCTGTCGCTCTCCTCGGCGGACCACTCGGAGATCGGCGAGATCGCGAAGGGCCTGGCGGACCGCTACACGGAGGACAAGGTCGGCCTGTCCCTCCCGTCGACCCGCGTGGACGCGTTCAACGTGGACCTGGCGAACGAACTGACGAGGAACGGCCGGCGCTCGGGCCTCACCTTCGCGCCGGAGGGCGGCTCGGAGCGCCTCCGCAAGGTCATCAACAAGATGGTCTCGGAAGAGGACCTGATCCGCACGGTCTCGACGGCGTACGGCAACGGCTGGCGCCAGGTGAAGCTGTACTTCATGTGCGGCCTGCCGACGGAGACCGACGAGGACGTCCTGCAGATCGCCGACATGGCGATGAAGGTGATCGCCGAGGGCCGCAAGGTCTCCGGCCAGAACGACATCCGCTGCACGGTGTCGATCGGCGGCTTCGTCCCCAAGCCCCACACGCCGTTCCAGTGGGCCCCGCAGCTCTCGGCGGCGGAGACGGACGCCCGCCTCACGAAGCTCCGCGACAAGATCCGCGGCGACAAGAAGTACGGCCGCTCGATCGGCTTCCGCTACCACGACGGCAAGCCCGGAATCGTCGAGGGCCTGCTGTCGCGCGGCGACCGCCGGGTCGGCGCGGTCATCCGCGCGGTCTACGAGGACGGCGGCCGCTTCGACGGCTGGCGCGAGCACTTCTCCTACGACCGCTGGATGCGCTGCGCCGAGAAGACGCTGCCCGCGTTCGGCGTCGACGTCGACTGGTACACGACCCGCGAGAAGACCTACGAGGAGGTCCTCCCCTGGGACCACCTGGACTCGGGCCTGGACAAGGACTGGCTCTGGGAGGACTGGCAGGACGCCCTCGACGAGACAGAGGTCGAGGACTGCCGGTGGACGCCGTGCTTCGACTGCGGGGTGTGCCCGGCCATGGACACTCAGATCCAGGTGGGCCCGACCGGCAAGAAGCTGCTGCCGCTGACCGTGGTCAACAAGTAGCTGGTCGAGTACTGCGGGCGTCTGCGATGCCGGCAGGGCTGAGCTGTTTCTGACGGGGCCCGGAACGGGGCTCGCCGTCCTGGCCCGTCAGACGGTTCACGGGCTGTGCTGCGTGGCCGCCATGAGTAACACGGTCGCGATGCAGCACCGTATGGCAAATGCGTCCCGCTGGTCTTCCAAGAAGACGGTCGGCATGACGAAGAGCAGATACCAGGAGCTCAGCTCCTGCTGAATCCACCAGTCGAGCCCCATCAAAACGGCGACCAGTACGGCTGATTCTCGGGTGCGGACTCGCATAGGGTTCCTCGCCTTTCTCCGGGCTCGGTGCAGAGCCTTTCGATACAAGGAACGGCGGTGGCGGCGGATGCCGGCGTATCCAAGCGCTGCTGCGTCCGGTTGCCGGTCCTTGTAAGGCGATCACACCCTTCCCGGTGTCCCACCGGCCATCCGCTCGGCGGAACCCGGACGTACCCGGACAGGTTCGGCTGGGCTGAAGATGCTTTGTGTTGTCCCTACACTGGTGTGTACATGCAGTCAGGACACCGGACGATCCGGGGGTGTAGTTGACGAGTCCGGAGACGGCAGATGCGTTCCCCCTGCCCCAACACGAAATGGACGTGGCGGACTTCGTCCGCACCTTGCGCGCGGTCAAGCTCTGGGCCGGCGACCCGTCCCTGGAAGTGCTGTCCCGCAGGACCGGCGTGGCTACCAGCACACTCTCCGACGCCCTGAACCCGCAGCGACGGCGCCTTCCGTCCCTGGAGCTGGTCCGGTCCTTGGTGCTTGCCTGCGGCGCCAACGCCATACAGGTCGCACAGTGGGAACGGGCGTGGCGTTCGGCAAGAGGCCGTCACAGTCGTCTTGCCGCTCACAGATCAGTGCCGACAGGCCGTTCGTTTCCGCCTGGGCCGGGCTTGACGCCCCGTCAACTCCCCTCAGACATCGGTGGATTCACTGGTCGCGCCGAAGCCCTCGTCGCGCTTGCAGGGACACGTCAGGACGTGCCCGTCACTGTGATCACCGGGACGGCCGGCGTCGGTAAGACGGCGCTTGCCGTGCATTGGGCGCATCAGATAGCCGCGGACTATCCGGATGGTCAGCTGTATCTCGACCTGCGCGGGCGCGCCACCAATCCTGCACTTACCGTCGCCGAGGCATTGACGGTGCTGCTCCAATCCCTGGGGGTTCCGGGTGATCGCGTCCCCCTCGACCTCCACCTGCAGATGGGCCTGTATAGATCGGTCCTGGCCGACCGGCGGGTGTTGATAGTTCTGGACAACGTGTTGGACGCGGCACAGGTTCGCCCGCTGCTGCCCAGCGGCCACGGCTGCCACGCGCTGGTGACCAGCCGTGATTCCCTGACAGGTCTGGTTGTCCGCGACGGTGCGGCCCGGATATCTCTGGACATCCTCCCCTCTGCGGAGTCCGTCGAAGTGTTGGCGGTCCAACTGGGCCGAGACCGTGTGGATGCGGAGCGAGAGGGTGCCGAAGAACTGGCCGAACTCTGTGCCCATCTGCCGTTGGCGCTCCGAATCGCTGCCGCCAATCTGGCATCCCGCCCTGCGCAGAGCCTGGCAGGCATGGTTGCCGAGTTGGGCGGCGCGGATCTGCTGACACGGCTGCAGGTGGTCGGCGACCCGGAGAGCGCGGTCGCGGCAGCCTTCGAGCTCTCCTACCGCTCGCTCTCGCCGGAGGCGCAACGCCTGTTCCGCCTCCTGGGCGTCATGCCGGGCCCGGAACCGAGTCACGAGACGGCAGCCGTTCTGCTTGGGCGTGAGCTGTGGGCGCAGGTTCCGGAACTTGACGAGTTGCTGGCGGCTCACTTGCTGTCCGAGCCGAAACCGGGGCGCTACCGCAGCCATGACCTGCTGGCTCTGTACTCGAAGCAACTGGCCGATACAGAGCCGAAGGAGGTGAGGGAGCCAGCACTGCACCGGTTGCTGTCGTGGTATCTACTCACCCTGGACGCCGTCAACAGGATCATCAGGCCGAACTGCTGGGTCGTGTTCCCCGAAGAGTTTCCGCTGACCGGCTCACCGCAGACATTTTCCGGGCCTCAGGACGCCCAGGACTGGCTCACCGCCGAGCACACGAATCTCGTCACAACGATCATCCACACCTCTGAGCACGGGCCCGCCCCCTTCTCCTGGCACTTGGCCCACGCGCTGCGCGGAAACTTCTATCCCCACCGCCGGGACGGGGGCGCTCTTGCCGTCGGCCGAGCGGCCCTGCGTGCAGCCGAAGCACACGACCATCCGCTCGGACGGGGAATGTGCCATATCTGTCTCGGCTTCGTGGCATGGGACGTGGGAGACCTGGATGCAGCACTGGACGAACTCAACTCAGCGAAGATCCAGTTCGAGCGCATCAACTATGCCCGGGGGCTCGCAGCCGCCTGGAACGACTCCGCGGAGGCCTGCACCAGATCCGGCCGGATCAGGGAAGCTTTTCTTCATGCTTCTACGGCTCTGACCTTCCACACGGACTACCTTCCGAGTCGCGTCGTGCACCATGCCAATCTCGCAGAGATCTTTCGAGTTCAGGGCGACTACGTGGCCTCCCAGAGCCATGCTCAGGAAGCGCTGGCACTCGCTGCTCGCAACGGTGCACCGCAGACTGAAGCGGTGGCCAAGCTCCAAGCGGGCCTGACACAACTGGCCGTGGGAGAGATGGAGTCGGCGGAGGAACTGTTGTTCCAAGGCAGGGCCGCGGCGGGGCTTGTCGGTTCCCAGAACAACCTCTACGACGCCCTCTCGGCCGTGACTGTCTTCTCGCTTCGCGCCGGGCGAGTGGCCGACGCGCTCAATTGGATCGAGCCGCTGCACGATCTGCTGGACCAGGGTGTCCCTGGCTTCGCGCCGGACGACCTCGCCGAAACGGCGATCGTCGAGACGTACCTCGCTGCGAACCGACTCGACCGCGCAATCGATTTCGGTGACGCCGCGCTGGCTCGCCGTATTGCCGCGGGCCACGGCCTGACGGTCATGCGTCTGCGTGTGGCTCTGGGGCGTGTGCATGCCGCCGCAGGCGATTTCGTGACTGCACGATCGCTCTGGGAGGCCGCGCTCCCATGCACCATCGAGGAATCCCTGCCCGAACGCGCGGACGTCGAAGGCCTGCTGGACACGTTGGAGAACTGCGCCTGACTGCTGACCAGGTGTCTCCTTACGGATCACCTTGCCAGTACCACTGGCAGCGACTGCGGGTGGCAGGGAATGGGGCCTTCGCCTGGATGCGGAGCCGTGTCTGTCTGGCCGGCTCCGGATACGCACATTCAGGTCGGGCCGACCAGGGACAACCTTCTGCCCCTGACTGTGGTGAACAAGTAGCTGATTGGACCGTACGCGTCCGGGAATACACGCAGAGCCCATCTGCTTCGGGTGGGCTCCGTGGTTGTTCCCGGGAGTCGAGATGCGTGAGTTGCTCTATCTGTCCACAGCCAAGCTCGGCGAGTTCTTCCCTGAAGGCGGAGACCGCTTTTCGGGCAGAGCGCTTGAGGCTGAGGTTTCGGCTCTCGGAGCCGGAGTACGCCTGGCTGCGGGTGAGTCCCCAGCCGGCGAAGACTCGCCTGCGGAGCGATTAGAGCGAGTGCTTGCTCATATCCGAGGCAAGTGCGACGCGCGTACCAACGTGCCGAGTTCGTGTGAGTCGCTGAAACCGCGTGCATGGTTTGAGTTCAACGGGTTCTTCCGGCACGGACGCAGGCTGAGCGACGTAGGACTGCATGACCAGGGCGTCTACACCTTCATGTCGGTCGAAGACCCCCTGTGTCAGCTGAGAGGTGGTGATGACAGGTGCCCAGGCATTCAGATCATCCTTTGCGGCTCGCGGCAGCACGTGTTGACGGAGTGCGAAGCACCACGGACGCGCATGGGCTCGGGGTCCGACTGGCTGCACGATCTTGCGGCAGCTTTGGTCGACAGGGAGGAGCGAGGGGACACGTCGTTACCGGAAGATCTCTTCTCGACAAGCAGGCGTGACAAGGAGTTCGCCGCACGTTCTGCCTACGACATGCTGCTAGCAGACTATGAAGGGCCCGCCTACCTCCACGGTCATGCTCGCGTGTTGTGCAACTTCGACCCCGGCGTGTGGCAGCACAGGTTGATCGTGGCGACTCCGCTGTATGTGGAGGTTGCGCACCGCCCTAGGCCCGGAGCTCTGGAGGCCGCGCCAGGACGGCCAGTCTCCACCGGGCTCGGGCAATGGTTCCGCCGGCGGAGCAGGGAGGAGAGGGGCGGGCGCAGCTGACTGCGGCGGGGTGAAGGCAGGTCCTCCGTTGGATGTGGGGCCGTTTGTGTCTGTCCGCAGATGGACACGTCCATCCAGATCGGCCCCACGGGCAAGAAGTTGCTCCCGCTGACGGTGAAGCAGCCTGCGGGGAGTGGGCACACCCACTGAGGGTGTCGGTCAGCTGACGGGGTCCGAGGGGCCGTAGAGCGCGGCGATGTCCTTGGACCCCGCCCACCCGCTGTAGGTGGGTGACTGGGGCCAGCCCTCGGGGGAGTCCTGCCATTCCTCCTGGCGGCCGTACGGCAGGACGTCGATCAGGGCGAAGCTGTGGCTGAGCTGCTCGGTGCCCCGGCCGTTGGTGTGCCAGGTGCGGTAGACGGTGTCGCCGTCGCGCAGGAACACGTTGACCGCGAATCCGCCGTCGGGCGGTGCGCCGACGTCGGCGCCGAAGGAACTGTTCGCGGTCGAGTACCACGGCATCCGGTTGCCGACCCGCTCCTTGTAGGCGAGCGCCTCGTCGATCGGTCCCTGGGTGACGATGACGAACCGGGCGTCGTAGTTGTCCAGGAACTCCAGGCGCGTGTACTGCGAGGTGAACCCGGTGCACCCCGGGCACTGCCATTCCTTCCCGGCGAACCACATGTGGCTATACACGATCAACTGCCGCTTGCCGTCGAAGACTTCGGCCAGCCGGACGGGGCCGTTCTCGCCGTCCAGCGTGTAGTCGGGCATCTCGACCATCGGCAGGCGGCGCCGCTCGGCGGCGATGGCGTCGAGTTCCCGGGTCGCGGCCTTTTCGCGGGCGCGGAGCGAGGCGAGCTGGTTCTCCCAGGTCGTGGTGTCAACGACGGGCGGCAGTGCGTCGGCGGTCATGGTCCCTCACAGAGGTTGTGGGCGTGGCTGTCCCTTGTGTGTGGGGGTAGACCGTGCCGGGCTCCGGAACTCATCGGTCGGCGTGCCGGGCGAGGCGGCCGGACGCCCGGAGCGGGTGTTGTCCGCACCCGGTCCGGTCACGTCGTCGGAGGTGACCGGACCAGGTGGGTGCGGGGCGGTCAGTTGTTGCTGTTGCCCGGTTCGGGTGAGTTCAGCGCGGTCCACGGGCCGGGGCAGGTCAGGGCGGCCGGGGTGTTCGCGGCGTGGCTCTCGGTGCAGATGGTCTCGAAGACCAGACCCGTGGTGGTGATGACGTCGTACTTGATGCCTGCCAGTGCCGTACCGCCCTGGCTGTGTTCGTTGACGGACACGCCGCAGGCGAAGCCGTTGGTGCCGCCGTTCGGATAGCCCATCAGGGTGCTGAGGTCGGTCCACCTCATGGTGTGGTTCTCGTCGGGGCGGACGTCGCGGATGCCCGCGTAGGTGATGGTCCCGCTCACCGCGCCGCGGACCTCGTACACCTGCTGGTCCTGGAACCCGTCGATGTCGGCGCACGGTCCGGTGGCGCCGGTGGGGCCCGCCGATCCGGTCGCGCCCGTGGTGCCCTGTGCTCCGGTGGCACCCGTCGCGCCCTGGGCGCCCTGCGGGCCGGTGGGGCCGGTCGGCCCGGTGGCTCCCGGCAGACCGGGCTGGCCCTGTGCGCCGGTCGCGCCCGTGGCTCCCGTGGGCCCCTTGGGCCCGGTCGCGCCGGTGGCTCCCATGTCGCCCTTCGGACCCTTCGGGCCGGTCGGCCCCGTCGGTCCCTTGCAGTCGCCCTTGCCGCCGGCCTCGGTCACCCGGGACTTGTGGTGGTGGTTCGGCTTGCAGTGATCGCCGCCGCGACCGGCGGCGGCCTTCGGCTGGTCGGTCACGCTCCGCGCCGCCGCGGCGGCCGGACTGGCCACGCCGGCCGCCAGGACCAGGGCGAGCGAGGCGAGCGTGCCCGCCTTCCTGAACCTGTCCCGGGCGAGGGGGCCGAGTGGCGAGGACGTCGGGAACTCAGGGTTCATCTGTGTGCTCCTTGGGGGACCGGTCCGGGTGATGTCCCGAATCCGAGTGCGGACGCGAGCTTGGCCTGAGGTAGCCCGGGTGACCGGTGTAGCGGTACAGGACGCGCCTATATGTCGTCATATCGGACTAGTTGATGCGTTCTGATGGGGCATTTTTTACCTGCGGTCACCCGTACGGCCTCGGCCGCCGCTGTTCGGGGGCTCTCGGCGCGGGCTTCCGCGTGGGTGGGCGGTCGAGAGGCGGACGCGTGCCACTGTGGCGCGCGTGATTCCGACGGGACGTCAGCGGTCCGGGACGGGTGAGGTCGTGAAGCGGCAGACCCTCTGTCTGTGCATGATCGTCAAGAACGAGTCGTTCGTGATCGAGCGCTGTCTGGAGGCCGTCCGCCCCCTCGTCGACTACTGGGTGATCTCCGACACCGGCTCGACGGACGGCACGCAGGACCTGATCCGCAAGGTGCTGGACGGGGTTCCCGGCGAACTCCACGAGGAACCCTGGGTCGACTTCGGGCACAACCGGACCCGGAACATCCAGCACGCCCGCGGCAAGGCCGACTACCTGCTCACCCTCGACGCCGACCACGTCGTGCGGCAGGACGCCCCGCTGCCCCGGCTGACGGCCGGCTCATACATGCTGCGCTACGACACCCCGGGCACCCAGCACCGGTTCAAGCACCTGATGCGGGGCGACTGGCCGTGGCGCTACGAGGGTGTGACGCACGAGTATCCGTGCACCGACGAGTCCGACACCCAGGAGAACCTGGACGCGCTCGTCATCGAGGACCAGGCCGACGGCGGGTGCCGCAGCGACAAGTTCGAGCGCGACGCACGGCTGTTGAGGCGCGAGATCGAGCGCGACCCGGACAACCCGCGCACGGTCTTCTACCTGGCCAACACCGAACGCGACCTCGGGCACGCCGAGTTGGCGATCGCCCTCTACGAGCGGCGCGCGGGGATGGGCGGTTGGGGCGAGGAGGTCTACTGCTCCCTCCTGGAAGCCGGAATCCTGCGGGCGGAGAAGGCCGACGACTGGCCGGGGGCGATGGACGCGTTCTCCCGGGCCTGGGACGGGCGTCCCGAACGGCTGGAGGCCTGCTACGAGTTGGCGTCCCGCCTGCGGCTCGCGGGCCGCTACCGCACCGCGTACGCCCTTCTCCGCGACGTCGTCGGCAGGCCGGAACCGGGTGACCTGCTCTTCACCAGGTCCTGGGTGTACCGATGGGGGCTGCTCTTCGAGTTCTCGATCACCGCCTACTGGGTGGGCGAGTTCGCGGCCTCGGTCGAAGCGTGCGACCAGTTGCTGGCCCTGCCGGACCTGCCCGCCGCCGTCCGCCGTCAGACCATGACCAACCGGGAGTTCTCCGCCCCGCGTGCCGCCGCGGTTCCCCGGCCGTCGAACCCCGCACGCGGACCGAAGGCCTCCCGGGCGGGCAAGGCGGCCAGGGGCAGGAAGAAGTAGGCGGTACGCCGACGCGCCAGCCGTGCGGGTCAGTCCGAAGCCAGCCACACACCGACCCCCGCCAACGTCCCCTCCCCGGAGTCCGATTCCACGTCGCGTGCCAGGTCGGCGATCGTGACGGAGCGGAGGGCTTCCCGGCGGGCCGACTCGGCCGCGGCCATCGTGCGGGAGATCGCGCACGGCGTCGTACAGGCCTCGGGCGGGGTGGCCATCGGGCCGCGTTGGCGGATCTCCGTACAGACGAAGGCCGGGTCGGGGCCGTCGATCGCCTCGACGACGTCGAGCACCGTGATCGACGCGGGGGAGCGGGTCAGGACGTAGCCGCCCGACTTTCCCTGGACCGACCGGACCAGGCCGGAGCGGGAGAGGGCCTGGAGCTGTTTGGCGAGGTAGGTCGGGGACACGTCGTGGAACTGGGCCAGGCGGGCGGCCGGGACCGGTGCCTCCGTCGAGGTCAGGACAACGCAGCAGTGCAGGGCCCACTCGACTCCGCCGGACATCTTCACTCACTCATTTTACTCAGACGCCGATTGACTCGGACATCTATTATCCGGGTATTATCTCGGATAGAAAGTGTCCGAGTTTGGTCTTGGGGTGCCGTCGCGATCGGTCGGCGGTACATGTCGGACGTCAGTCATCCACGGAAGGCGTAGGCCATGAAGATCGCAGTCATCGGCGGTACCGGGCTGATCGGGTCGCAGGTCGTGAAGAACCTGAACGCGGCCGGGCACCAGGCAGTGCCGCACTCGCAGTCCACCGGCGTGGACATCATCAGTGGTGAGGGGCTGGAGGCGGCCGTCGCGGGCGCCGACGCCGTCGTCAACCTGACGAACTCACCGACCTTCGACGACGCCTCGATCGGCTTCTTCCAGGTGTCCATGGACAACCTGCTCACCGCGAGCGAGAAGGGCGGGGTCGGGCACTTCGTCATCCTGTCCATCGTCGGCGTGGACCAGGTCCCCGGGCTGGACTACTACCGGGCGAAGGTCCTCCAGGAGGATCTCCTCAAGGGCGGGGCGGTTCCGTACTCCATCGTCCGCGCCACGCAGTTCATGGAGTTCATGGACGCGACCCTCGCGATGACCACCGACGGCGACACCGTCCGGCTGCCGCGTACGCCGATCCAGCCGATCGCCGCCGCGGAGGTCGCCGCCGTCGTCGCCGAGGTCGCCGCGGGCGCCCCGCTGAACGGCGTCCTCGACATTGCGGGCCCGGACGTCTACCCCCTCGACGAACTCGGCCGGCTCACCCTGACCGCCAAGGGCAGCGCGGGTTCCGTGGTCACCGACGACGCCGCGGGCATGTTCGCCGCCGCCCCCGGTGACGTCCTCACCGCCCCGGCCGGCGCCCGCATCACCGCCACCCGCTACACGGACTGGCTCGCCGGGCGCTGACTCGCCTACGGCAGGGGTGCCTTCGGGGTTCCGGCCGCGTGCAGGGACCCCAGCCGGGCCAGCGCCGCCGCGTCCTCCGTGTCCGGCTCCGCCGTGCCGACCAGGAGGCACTGGCCGGGGGCGCTCTGCACGTCGAACGTCTGGTACGTGAGCGTGACGCGGCCCACGTCCGGGTGGTTGAAGGTCTTGGACTGGCGGCCGGGGCGGCCGACGCTGTGGTTCTGCCACAACGTCGCGAACTCCTCGCTCCCACCGAGGAGTTCGGCGATCAGTGAGCCGAGTTCCCGGTCGTCCCGGTCGTGTCCCGTGGCCAGTCGCAGCGCCTCGGCGGAGCAGCGGGCGACGTGCTCCCAGTCGGCGAACAGGTCCCGGGCCGCGGGGTCCAGGAACAGCGAGCGGACCATCCTGCGGCGGTCGCCCAGGGGCGCGAGAAGCGCGTCGGCCAGCGCGTTCGACGCGAGCACCTCCAGGCGCCGGTTGATGACGTACGCCGCCGCCGTCGGGAACGCGTGCATCAGGTGGAGCAGCGCCGCGTCCACCTCGTCGGACGGCTCGGCGGGGACGGGCCTCGGGACCAGGCCGGCCAGGCGGTACGCGTGCCAGCGGGCGTCCGTGTCGAGGCGCAGGGCGCGGGCGATGGCGTCGACCACCTGGCCGGAGGGGCTGCGCTCCCGGCCCTGCTCCAGCCGGGCGTAGTAGTCGGCGCTGACCCCGGCCAGCACGGCGACCTCCTCGCGCCGCAGCCCGGCCACCCGGCGCGCCCCGGAACTGGGAAAACCCACCTCCGCGGGCGTCAGCCGGGACCGCCGCGCACGCAGGAAGTCACCGAGCGCGTAGCCGTCCGTACCGTCCATGCCGTCCATTCCAAAAGCCTACGGCGCCCTCGCTTCCCCGCTCCCGCTTCCTGGGAGTGGCGCACCCCGGAAGCCTTGTCCTGCCTCATCGGGGTGATCGCGCCGATGCTCGGAGGGCACGGAAAGCACGGAAGACGCGGTGGATCACCGCCGCGCGTTCGGGTTCGTTCGAAGGGCTCCCCATGACCGCCTCCACCTCGTCCACCGCCACCGTCCAGTCCACCTCCACCTCCCGTACCGGCAAGGTCGTCCTGATCACCGGCGCGAGCAGCGGTATCGGCGAGGCCACGGCCCGGCTGCTGGCCGCGGCGGGGCACCGGGTGTTCCTCGGTGCCCGGCGCGCCGACCGCCTCGCCGCCGTCGTCAAGGAGATCCGGGCGGGCGGTGGCACGGCCGACCACCGCGAGCTGGACGTGACCTGCCTGGAGAGCGTGCGGGACTTCGTCCGGGCCGCGCAGGAGTCGTACGGGCGGGTCGACGTGCTCGTCAACAACGCGGGCGTGATGCCCCTCGCGATGCTGGAGGCACTGAAGGTCGACGAGTGGAACCGCATGATCGACGTGAACATCCGCGGTGTGCTGCACGGTATCGCCGCGGTGCTGCCCGTCATGCGCGAGCAGGGCGCGGGGCACATCGTGAACGTGGCCTCCGTCGCCGGGCACCGCGTCGATCCCACCGCGGCCGTCTACTGCGCCACCAAGTTCGCCGTCCGCGCCATCTCCGAAGGGCTGCGGCAGGAGAGCCGCGACCTGCGCGTCACCGTGGTCAGCCCCGGCTTCACCCGTACCGAACTGACCGGCGGCATCGGCGACTTGGGCATGCGCGCGGTCGCCGAGGACATGATGGGCATCGCGATCCCCGCGACGGCGATCGGCGAGGCGATCGTCTACGCCGTCAGCCAGCCCGCGGAGGTCGACGTCAACGAGATCGTCGTCAGGCCCACGGCGCAGGGCTGAAGTCCCGGCGGGTTGACGGGTGTTGGCGGAGGGGGTCAGTGCGCGGCGGCCACCCAGTCCGCCACCGTCGTCACCTCCGCCTGCATCGGGAACACCTTCTCCGTGAGGACGCGGTGGACCTCCGGGTCGTTGTCGAGGCAGGCGTCGGACAGGACGGTGAGGGTGAAGTCCAGGTCGGCGGCTTGGCGGAGGGTGGACAGGACGACGCCGCTGGTGGCGATGCCCGTCAGGACCAGGTGGTCGATGTCGTTCGCCCGCAGGACCATGTCGAGGTCGCTGCCCGCGAACGCGCTGACGCGGCGCTTGGTGACGAGGATGTCGCCGGATTCGGGGGCCACGTCCGGGTGAATCTCGTTGGCCTGGGTCGCGGCGGCCGACGCGGGGGCGCCCGCGAGCCTGCCGAACAGCTTGTTGCGGGGGCTGATCTCCGGGGCGCCGGGGCGGAACCTGACGGTCACGTAGATCACGCGGACGCCGTTCGCACGGGCCGCCTCGATCGCCTTGCGCAGGCGCGGCAGGTAGTCCGGGTCGGGGTAACGGTCCACGATCACGCGCTGGACGTCCATGACGAGGAGAGCTTCGGACATGGCTGTCCTTCCGTGAGCTGAGCGCTCGGTCGCTAAGTCATCAGGTGATTACTTGCCTAACGTAACCATGCCCTGTAGTCATGTCAACGAGTGATTACTTGGGCTGGTGGAGGGAGGTCGCCTGGTGGCGGGTGACGTGGACGAGGCCGATGGACCCCGGCGGCGCGACGCTGCGGCGACCCGGCAGGCGTTGCTGGAGGCCGCGAGCAGTCGGTTCACCCGACTCGGGTACGACCGCACGACGTTGCGGGACGTCGCCGCCGACGTCGGGGTCAACCTGGCGCTCATCAAGCGGTACTTCGACTCGAAGGAGGGGCTGTTCAAGGCGGCCCTGGCCTCAACTCCCCGCTTTCTGGGCCGAGATGAGGAGTTCCCGCACGACCGGGCCGGGCTCGCCGAGGCGCTCAGTCACCAACTGTCCGCCGGTGCCTGGCCGGAGTTCGGCGAACACCCCGTGCTGATGCTGCTGCGCGGCTCCGGCGACGAACGCGTGGACGCCCTGCGCCGCAAGGCCCTCGACGAGTTCAGCCGCCAGATCCTCGAAGCGTCCGGCGAGGGCCCGGCGGGCGAGGACGACGAACGGCTGCTGCGCGCGGAACTCCTCGTCGCGCTCGGCGTCGGCGTCGCCGTCGTACGGTCCGCCGTAGGCCTGCGCCCCCTGCGGGACGCGACCGCCGACCAACTGGCCGCGCCCCTGCGGGAGATCGTCGACGCACTCCTGGCGCCCCCTGCCGACGACCGCTGAACTGCCGCACAATGCACGGGTGGACGACATCACGATCCGCCCCGCGGAACCCGCCGAGCTGGACGTCGTCGCGGGACTCCGGTGGCGCTGGATTCTTGAGAACGGAGACCAACCCGTCACGACCCGCGAAGAGTTCGTCCGGCACTTCGTCAACTGGGCTGTGGAGAACGGAAGTTCGCACCGGTGCATGGTCGTCGTGCGGGACGGCGTGCTCATCGGGATGGCCTGGCTGGCCGTTGTCCAGCGGGTGCCGAGTCCGCAGGCCCTGCGGCGGGCAAGCGGCGATCTGCAGTGCGCGTACGTGATCCCCGGCGAGCGCGACGGCGGTGTCGGCGGACGGCTCGTGGAAGCGGTGCTGGCCCGCGCCCAGGACCTCGGGCTCGAACGCGTCACCGTCCACTCATCACCCCGGGCGGTCCCGGCCTACGCCCGCCGCGGCTTCGCCTCCTCGCCCCGGCTCCTGCACGCCCCCGTCGGCCGCACCGACCCCTACCCTTGACCGATGCCTCAACTGATCCTGCCCGACGCCCGGTTCCGGGTCTCCTTCCTGGACGCCGTGTCCGAGCACATCGTCGAGGACGACTTCTTCGGCGGCACCCTCGCGCGCGAACTGCGCGAGCACGGCAGCACCTGGCGGCAGCCGGCGGGGTTCGCGCGGTACGTCGAGGCGGTGCGCGAGGAGGAGTCGGAGGACGGGCGCCGGCCCGAGGGCTTCGTGCCGAACACCTGGTACTGGTACGTCGACGGCGACACCTACCTCGGCCGCATCCAGATACGGCACCGCCTCACCCAGTGGCTCCTCGACTACGGCGGACACATCGGCTACGGCGTCCGGCCGGGCGCCCGGCGCCGCGGGCACGCGACCGCGATGCTCCGCGATGTCCTGCCGTACGCTCAGGCGCTCGGCCTGGATCCGGTCCTCGTGACCTGTGATGCCACCAACATCGCGTCCCGCAAGGTGATCGAGGCCGGTGGCGGGAAGTTCGAGGACGAGCGGGACGGGAAATTGCGGTACTGGATCCGGACAGGGAGCTGAGGCGTCTTGCCCGGTATGGACGCTCCCAGGAAATTCGAGAAGCCGCCCGTACGGCCGTCGCCGCAGCCGCCCGAGGGGTGTCTCGCCGTCGCGATCCGCATCCCCGTGCGGATCGTCGTGCTCGTGCTGGTCGTGCCGGTGCGGCTGGTGCGGGACGGGCTGGTGGTCGGCGGGCGGTTCCTGTACCGGACCGTGCTGCGGCCGCTGGCACGCGCGGTGTTCGTGTGGCCGTGGGTGGCGCTGTGGCGGTACGTCGTCGTGCCGCTCGCCAAGGCACTCGGCCTGCTCGCCAACCTTCTTGTCGTCGTGCCGCTCGTCTGGCTGTACCGGTACGTGCTCACCCCGGTCGGGCACGGCCTCGCCCGGGCCGCCCGGCAGATCGGGAGCGGGCTGGCATGGGTCTACGCGCGCGTGCTCACTCCCGTCGGCCACGCGTGCGCGTGGGTGCTGAACGGGCTGGCCGCCGGTGTGGCGTGGATCGTCGGCGGGCTGGCCGCCGGCGTGGCCTGGCTCGGGCGGTATCTGCTCGTCGTGCCCGCCGGGTGGCTGTACGCCTGGGTCCTCACGCCGATCGGGCACGCGGTCGCCTGGTGCGGGCGGGGACTGGTGTGGCTCGTGCGGGCTGTCGGTACCGGGGTCGGGTTCGTCCTCTACTGGGCGGCCCGGATTCTGCTCGTGCTGCCCGCGATCGGCCTCTGGCGCTGGGTGCTGACACCCGTCGGGCGCGTGCTCGCCGTCATCGGGCGGGAGGTGGGGGACGCCCTCGGGCACGCCTGGCGGATCGCCGGGCACATCTCGCTCGCCGTGGGGCGGGTGCTCGGGACCCTCTTCCGGTGGATCTTCGTCGAGCCCGTGAGCTGGGTGTACCGGACCGTGCTCACCCCGGTCGGACACGTCGTACGGGACCTGGTGCTGCGACCCGCCGCCGAGGCCGCGCGCGCTGTGGGACGGGTCACCCGGCAGGTGCTGGCCGCCGCGCGCGAGTCCGCCCGGCAGGCCCGTGCCGACTTCCGGCGGATGGTTTTCGGCGAGCCTCGGCAGCCCGAGCCGGTGGAGCGACGGGAACCGATGGGCGACGAGACACGTACTCTTGGTAGAAGTACGACCGTTCTCACGAAGGACTAGGACACTGGGCAAGCGACAGCCCGAAGGCCCGCCGCCCGCACCCGCGGTGCAGCGCATCCGACTGCGCTACACCAAGCGCGGCCGCCTCCGGTTCACCAGCCACCGTGACTTCCAGCGCGCCTTCGAGCGTGCGCTGCGCCGCGCCGAGGTGCCGATGGCGTACTCGGCGGGGTTCACGCCGCATCCGAAGGTGTCGTACGCCAATGCCGCACCCACCGGCACGGGCAGTGAGGCGGAATACCTGGAGATCGCGCTCACCGCCGAGCGCGACCCCGACAAGCTGCGCGAGCTGCTCGACGAGTCCATGCCCGTCGGGCTCGACATCGTCGACGCGGTCGAGGCCCGGACCTCCGGGCTCGCCGACCGGCTCACGGCTTCCGTGTGGGAGCTGCGGCTCGACGGGGTGGCGCCCGAGGACGCCGAGCGCGCGGTGGCCGCGTTCAACGCGGCCGAGAGCGTCGAGGTCCAGCGCATGGCCAAGAACGGCATGCGGACGTTCGACGCCCGCTCCGCCGTAGCGCATCTTGAGACGGTTGGTCCACAGGCTGATAGGCCTACCGACCAGGCCTGTGCGATACTGCGGCTGGTTGTTCGGCACGTGACGCCTGCCGTTCGACCCGACGACGTCCTGTCCGGTCTTCGCGCCGTGGCCGACCTGGCGCCGCCGGTCGCCGCAGCGGTGACCAGGCTGGCGCAGGGGCTGTTCGATGAAGAGACCGGCACGGTGACCGACCCGCTCGCGCCCGACCGCGAGGCAGCAGTGACCGGAAATTCCACGGTCGCCGAAGCTGCCGCCGCGAAGGCGCCGGCGTAGGGAAGGTTCCGCGTAGGGACCGATGTCGTAGCGCCGCCCTCGGACTCGGGAGCCACCTGGGTCGGGCAGCGCACCGACCACAAGACTTTCGCCAGGCCGTCCGCATCTGGGCGTACGGAACCGGCGAGACAGGACACAGAGAGCTCCCGTGCGGCGCCCGCGCCCCGGACGGCGGCACCGCGCAACGCGCGAGCCGCGGACGTCACCGGCATCCCTGCCGGACCAGGCGCGGCGCCCGGGAGCCTGACGGGAGAAACGCCCGCATGCTTGAACCGACCGAACCCGCAGAGGGTTCCGAACTGAACACCCCGAGCGACACGCTGCCGCCGCGCCGTAGGCGCCGCGCCGCGTCTCGCCCAGCGGGACCGCCGACCGCCGCCGAGGGCGCGGTCGAGAACAGCGCTCCGGCCATACCGGCCGAGGTGAGCGACGAGAAGCAGGACGAGAGCGTCGAGGTCAGCGCGCCCCTTGAGGCCGCTGTGACTGCCGAGGCTCCTGCTGCCACAGAGGAAGCCGCGCCTGCCGGGCGTCCGCGTCGGCGTGCCACTCGGCGGGTGTCCGCGCCCGCCGGTGCGCCCGAAGCGAATGAGGCCCCCGAGGCGGCCGAGATCGTGGTGCCGGCCGTTGCCGCCGCCGCGCCCGCCGCCGTCGAGGAGACCGCGCCGCCCGCCGAGTCCGACGAGGAAGCCGCGCCGCCGCGCAGCCGCCGTCGGGCCACGCGCCGGGTGACCGCGCCAGAGAGCGTGGCGCCTGCGGCCGTGGAAGAGCCTGAGGTGGCTGTTGCCGCCGAGGCGCCCCTCGCCGTAGAGGCCGTCGTAGAGGAAGAGGCTGCCGCGCCCGCTGGGCGTACGCGTCGGCGTGCCACCCGGCGGGTGTCCGCGCCTGCCGGTGCGCCCGAGACCGCTGAGGTCGTCGAGAGTGCCGAAGCCACCGCAGTGACCGAAGAAGTGACCGAAGGTTCCGCGGCTGCCGCGTCCGACGAGGATGCCGCTCCGCGTCGGAGCCGTCGTCGCGCCACGCGCCGTGTGTCCGCGCCTGCCGGGACGCCCGTGGGCGAGGAGGCCCCTGTGAACGACGAGACCGCCGCGGACACCGCGGAGACGAACACCCCTGCCGAGGCTCCCGCCGAGGACTCCGGGCCGCGACGTCGGCGCCGGGCCGTGCGGACCGCCGCCGGCGGGTTCTCCGCGCCCGCGCCCAAGAACGGGAACGGTGCCGAGGAGGAGGACGGACCGCGTCGTCCGAGGCGGCCCGCTGTGGCCGTGTTCCAGGCGCCCGTCTTCACCGAGCCGATGTTCCAGACCCCGGAGCGGGCCGCCGCTGCCGCGGCCGCCGAGGCCGTGGAGGACGACGAGGAAGAAGTCGTCGCAGCGGAGCCCGTCGCCGTGGAGGTCGTCGAGGAAGAGACCGGCGGGCGTCGTCGGCGTCGTCGCCGGGGTGCCGCCTTCGAGGCCGAGCCCGAGGCGCCCGCCGTGGTCGAGGCCGTCGTAGTGGAGGAGGAGCCCGAAGAGGCCGACGAGGCCGAGGACTCCGCCGACGGTGACGAGACCGAGGAGACCGGTTCGCGCCGCCGCCGTCGGCGTGGTGGCCGGCGTCGTCGCCGTGGCGAGTCCGCCACCGGTGAGGACGAGGGCGAGGACGGCGAGGAGTACGCCGCCGAGCAGGCCGCGCAGGACTCCGAGGACACCGCCGAGCAGGTCGAGGAGGACGCCGAGGAGGCGGACGACGACCAGGGCGGTTCCGGGTCGAGCAGCAGCCGTCGCCGGCGCCGTCGGCGTCGTCGCGCCGGTGACTCGGGCGGCGAGAGCGAGGCGCCCTCGTCGTCGGACGACCCCGAGCGCACCGTCGTCAAGGTCCGCGAGCCGCGCGCCAAGAAGGACGACCACCCCAGCGACGAGGTGCAGTCCATCAAGGGCTCCACGCGTCTTGAGGCCAAGAAGCAGCGCCGCCGTGAAGGCCGCGAGCAGGGGCGTCGGCGCGTTCCGATCATCACCGAGGCGGAGTTCCTGGCCCGCCGCGAGGCCGTTGAACGTGTGATGGTCGTCCGGCAGAGCGGTGAGCGCACGCAGATCGGCGTCCTGGAGGACGGCGTGCTCGTCGAGCACTACGTCAACAAGGAGCAGTCGACCTCGTACGTCGGCAACGTCTACCTGGGCAAGGTCCAGAACGTGCTGCCTTCCATGGAGGCCGCGTTCATCGACATCGGCAAGGGGCGCAACGCCGTCCTGTACGCCGGTGAGGTCAACTTCGAGGCGCTCGGCATGGCCAACGGGCCGCGCCGCATCGAGTCCGCCCTCAAGTCCGGCCAGTCGGTCCTCGTGCAGGTCACCAAGGACCCGATCGGGCACAAGGGCGCGCGTTTGACCAGCCAGGTCTCCCTCCCGGGGCGCTACCTCGTGTACGTCCCCGAGGGCTCCATGACCGGCATCAGCCGCAAGCTGCCCGACACCGAGCGGGCCCGGCTGAAGACCATCCTCAAGAAGATCGTCCCCGAGGACGCGGGTGTCATCGTGCGCACCGCCGCCGAGGGCGCGAGCGAGGACGAGCTGCGCCGTGACGTCGAGCGGCTGCAGGCGCAGTGGGAGGACATCCAGAAGAAGGCGAAGAGCGGCGGCGGCTCGAACGCGCCGTCCCTGCTGTACGGCGAGCCGGACATGACCGTCCGCGTCGTGCGCGACATCTTCAACGAGGACTTCACCAAGGTCATCGTCAGCGGTGACGAGGCCTGGGACACCATCCACGGCTATGTCGCGCACGTCGCCCCCGACCTCGCCGACCGGCTCTCCCGCTGGACCTCCGAGGTCGACGTCTTCGCGACGTATCGCATCGACGAGCAGCTGATGAAGGCGCTGGACCGCAAGGTCTGGCTGCCGAGCGGCGGTTCGCTGGTCATCGACAAGACCGAAGCGATGATCGTGATCGACGTCAACACCGGCAAGTTCACCGGTCAGGGCGGCAACCTCGAAGAAACCGTGACCAGGAACAACCTGGAGGCGGCCGAGGAGATCGTGCGCCAGCTGAGGCTGCGCGACCTGGGCGGCATCGTCGTCATCGACTTCATCGACATGGTCCTGGAGTCCAACCGGGACCTGGTCCTGCGGCGCCTGCTCGAATGCCTGGGCCGTGACCGTACGAAGCACCAGGTCGCCGAGGTCACCTCGCTGGGCCTGGTCCAGATGACCCGCAAGCGCGTCGGACAGGGCCTGTTGGAGTCCTTCTCCGAGACCTGCGTCCACTGCAACGGCCGCGGTGTCATCGTGCACATGGAGCAGCCGACCTCGGTCGGTGGCGGCGGCAAGCGCAAGCGGCGCGGGCGCGGTGGTGACGCCAGCGGGCAGGATGTCCACGACACGCACGAGCACGACCACGAGCACGATGTGGCCGACGACGAGGTCGAGACCGAGGCGGAGGTGGCCGCGGAGGTCGCCATGCCGGTTCCGTTCGCCGAGACCGAGTTCAGGCCCGACGAGGATCTGTACAGCAGCGCCGCCGAGGCGGAGGCCGCGGCCACCCGTGGTGGGCGTTCGCGGCGCCGGACGAGCCGGCGGGCGTCGGCTCCGGCCGGTGCGCCGCGGGGCGAGTCCCGGCAGGCGCGCGAGGTGCGTGAGGAGGCCGAGCCGGCCGCCGTCGCGCAGGCCGAGCCCGTCGCCGTGGAGGACCCGGTCGTCGAGGCGCCCGCGGTTCAGGAGACCCCGGCGTCCGCGCCGGCCGTCGAGGCTCCGGTCGTCGACGATGCCGCGCCCAAGGGGCGTACGCGCCGTCGTGCGACCCGTAAGGCGACCGCGCCCGCCGGTTCGCCGGCCGGGTCCGAGGAGGCCGCCGTCGTGACGGTCACCGAGGCCGCCGCGCCGGTCGTCGTCGAGACGCCCGCGCCCGTCGAGCAGCCCGAGGCGCCCGCCGAGAGCGCGGCTCCGGCCCGCCCCCGGCGTCGTGCCGTGCGCAAGGCGACCGCGCCCACCGCGTCCGAGGAGGCGGCCGTGACGGTCGTACCGTCGGCCGTGGCGGAGGAGGCCCCGGCTGCCGAGGCCGGCGCCGAGGCTCCGGCCAAGAAGACGGCCGCGCGCAAGGCCGCCAAGAAGGCCCCGGCGAAGAAGGCGGCGGCCAAGAAGACGGCGGCCACCAAGACCGCGGCCAAGAAGACGGCCGCGAAGAAGACGACGGCCAAGAAGGCCGCCAAGACCACGTCGAAGAAGACCGCGGCGGCGGAGCGGACGAACCCGTCCTCCGTCACCGCCTCCACCGACGAGGGCTGAAACCCGGGCGGGTGCGGCTGGTCCATGTGACCAGTCGCACTCCCCACCGGGCCCGGTTTGACCCGTTCGGCTGCGGCCCCGTAACCTTGACTGTCGGCGTGTCCACTGGTGACACGCCACATCCCCGTAAACCTCTTCCTCCCGGGCGTGTTCCGCCGGGAGAGGCCGTCTGCTCCGCAGGGCGGCTGGACTGCGGGGGTGCCGTCCCTGAGCTAGAGAGTGAGATCCGCGTGTACGCCATCGTGCGCAGCGGTGGTCGCCAGCACAAGGTTGCTGTCGGCGACATCGTTGAGGTTGACAAGATTTCCACTGCCAAGGTTGGCGACACGGTCGAGCTCTCGACCCTGCTCGTTGTCGACGGCGACGCTGTGACCAGCGACCCGTGGGTGCTGGCCGGCATCAAGGTCCAGGCCGAGATCGTGGACCACCACAAGGGCGTCAAGATCGACATCCTTCGCTACAAGAACAAGACCGGCTACCGCCGTCGTCAGGGCCACCGCCAGCAGTACACGGCGATCAAGGTCACTGAGATCCCCGCGGCTGCGAAGTAAGGGACTGAGGAGAGATGGCACACAAGAAGGGCGCATCGTCCACCCGGAACGGTCGCGACTCCAATGCCCAGCGGCTCGGCGTGAAGCGCTTCGGCGGTCAGGTCGTCAACGCTGGTGAGATCCTGGTCCGCCAGCGCGGCACCCACTTCCACCCCGGTTCGGGCGTCGGCCGTGGCGGCGACGACACGCTGTTCGCGCTGAACGCCGGTGCGGTGGAGTTCGGTACGCACCGTGGCCGCAAGGTCGTGAACATCGTTCCGGTCGCCTGAAGCATCAGGTAGCTGATTCAGGCAACTGATTCAGGCAACTGATCGGAAGCTTTCGCGAGGCGGACCTCACTTCCCGTACGGGAAGCGGGTCCGCCTTTCGCGTGTTTCTACTGGTAGGGCAACACCTGGCTGACAGCACCTGGCTGTAGCCGCAAGACTTTTCTGTACGTAACTGGAGGCACATCCCATGACCACCTTCGTGGACCGCGTCGAGCTGCATGTCGCCGCGGGTAACGGAGGCCACGGCTGTGCCTCCGTCCACCGTGAGAAGTTCAAGCCGCTCGGCGGCCCGGACGGCGGCAACGGCGGAAGGGGTGGGGATGTCATCCTCATCGTCGACCAGTCCGTGACCACGCTGCTCGACTACCACCACTCACCGCACCGCAAGGCCACCAACGGCAAGCCCGGCGAGGGCGGCAACCGCTCCGGCAAGGACGGTCAGGACCTGGTCCTGCCGGTGCCGGACGGCACGGTGGTGATGGACGGCGCGGGCAACGTGCTGGCCGACATGGTCGGTCACGGCACGTCGTACGTCGCCGCGCAGGGCGGCCGGGGCGGCCTCGGCAACGCGGCGCTGGCCTCGGCCCGCCGCAAGGCGCCGGGCTTCGCACTCCTTGGCGTCCCCGGTGACCTCCAGGACATCGTCCTGGAGCTGAAGACGGTCGCCGACGTGGCGCTGGTCGGCTACCCGAGCGCCGGCAAGTCCTCGCTGATCTCCGTGCTGAGCGCGGCGAAGCCGAAGATCGCCGACTACCCCTTCACGACCCTCGTCCCGAACCTCGGCGTGGTGACGGCCGGCGAGACGGTCTACACGATTGCCGACGTGCCCGGCCTCATCCCCGGCGCCAGCCAGGGCAAGGGCCTGGGCCTGGAGTTCCTGCGCCACGTAGAGCGCTGCAGCGTGCTGGTGCACATCCTGGACACGGCGACGCTGGAGTCCGAGCGCGACCCCATCTCCGACCTCGACATGATCGAGGAGGAGCTGAAGCAGTACGGCGGCCTCGACCGGCGTCCGCGCATGGTCGTCCTCAACAAGATCGACGTACCGGACGGCAAGGACCTGGCCGAGATGGTGCGGCCCGACCTGGAGGCGCGCGGCTACCGCGTCTTCGAGGTGTCGGCGGTAGCGCACACGGGACTGCGTGAACTCTCCTTCGCGCTCGCGGAGTTGATCGCCGCGTCGCGTGCGGCGAAGCCGCAGGAGGAGGCGACCCGGATCGTCATCCGCCCGAAGGCGGTCGACGACAGCGGCTTCACTGTCGTACAGGAGGAGGACGGCCTCTTCCGCGTGCGCGGCGAGAAGCCCGAACGCTGGGTCCGCCAGACCGACTTCAGCAACGACGAGGCCGTCGGCTACCTCGCCGACCGCCTCAACCGCCTCGGCGTGGAGCAGTCCCTGATGAAGGCGGGTGCCCGCTCCGGCGACGGCGTCGCGATCGGCCCCGAGGACAACGCGGTCGTCTTCGACTGGGAGCCGACGGTGATGGCCGGAGCGGAGATGCTCGGCCGCCGCGGCGAGGACCACCGCTTCGAGGCCCCGCGCCCGGCGGCACAGCGCCGCCGCGACAACCAGGCCGAACGGGACGATGCGACCCAGGAGTTCAACGACTTCAAGCCGTTCTGAGGGGGGCACTGCGCGGCTTCCGGGGGAGTGGGGCTGGGCGGTGACTGACTGTCGGGCGGGGTGATTGTGCGGCTTGGCGGGGTGACTGTTCGCCGGGCGGGATGATCGCGCGGTTGGCGAGGTGACTGTCTGTCGGGTGCGGTGATCGGCCGTCCGGAGGGATGGTCACGTGGTGGGCGTGGTGATGGGCCGTCCGGTGTGGTGGCTGGTCGTCCGGTGCGGTGGCTGCCTGTTCGGAGAGGTCTCCGTCCGATGCGGCGACTGCCTGTCCGGTGCGCTGATCGTCTGGCTCGGCGAGGTGACTGTCCGTCGGGTGCGGTGACTTGTCGTCCGGTGGGATGAACTGCACGGCCGGTGCCGGTGGTTGTCCGTTCGGCGTGGTGGTCGCGCGTCCGGTGTGGCGTCTGCTTGCCCGGTGCGCTGGCCGTCTGGCTCGGCGAGGTGACTGTCCGTCGAGCGCGGTGCCTTGTCGTCCGGTGGGATGAACTGCACGGCCGGTGCCGGTGGTTGCCCGTTCGGCGTGGTGGCCGCTCGCCCGGCATGACGGCTGCCTGTCCGGTGCGCTGGTCGTCTGGCTCGGCGAGGTGACTGTCTGTCGGGCGCGGTGACCAGTTGGCCGGCGGGTGGGCCCTGCCGGTGCGGTCGCTGTTCGCTTGCGTGGCGGCTGCCTGTTTTTGGTGCGGTGGCTGTCCGGCGCGGTGAGTTGATCGTTCGTCAGTCGTCCCGGCCTGTCCGGCTTGGCGTGACGGCTGCTCGCCTGGCGCGCTGGCCGATTGCTCCGCGCGGTGGTTGTCCGTCCGGTGTGAGTGAACTGCTCGTCCGGCTCGGTGGGATGGCTGTCCGGCGGATGCGATGAGCTGTCGACCGACTGGGCGAACTACGCGTCCGGTGCCGGTGGTTGCCCGTTCGGCGTGGTGGCCGCTCGCCCGGCATGACGGCTGCCTGTCCAGTGCGCTGGTCGTCAGCCCCGGCAAGTTGACCGCCCGTCAGGCGCGCCGCCAGTACGGCTCGGCATGACGACCGCCCGCCCCGGACACCCCTCCGCATCGCGCACCCCCGCACACCGCTCACCCACCCCACGCATCGCCCCCGGCGTCGCTCCCCACGCCGCGCACCCCGCACTTCGCTCACCCGCCTCCCCGTGATCACTCCCGGCCCCGGTGTCACTCCCGCCCCCGGGTTCACCCCCGCCCCCAGTGTCACCCCACCCCCCGGTCCTCCGTCCGGCGTCAAGATCACCCGCCCCCGTGACCAACCTGGCCGAACCCCGTTGCTCTTGGAGTAACGGGTCTCTCGCTGTGCGCTTATTTGTCATGGACGCGATACTTACTGTTCAACGGGCGGGACTCCGCGCACTGTGAGGCTTCCAAGTGACCCAAGAGGCCAACGTCGCAAGGGAGTTCACCGATGACCGGAGCCGTATCACCCGATCGACGACGTTTTCTCGCGGCCGGTGCGGCGGTGCTCGGGGGCGCCGCGTCCGCTCAGCTCTGGCTGCCGACCTCCGCCCGGGCTGCCGAAACACCGTTGCCCGACGGGGTGTTCAGCCTCGGCATCGCCTCCGGCGACCCGCTGCCCGACGGCATCGTGCTGTGGACGCGGCTCGCCCCGGACCCGCTGAACGGCGGCGGGATGCCCGACCAAGTGGTCCCCGTGGAGTGGGAGATCGCAGAGGACGCCCGTTTCAGAAAGAGTGTGCGCCGCGGAGTCGCCCCCGCGCGGCCCGAGTACGGGCACAGCGTTCACGTGGATGTACGGGGACTGCGGCCCGGCCGCGACTACTGGTACCGCTTCCGTGTCAGTGGGCAGATCTCCGCCACCGGACGTACTCGTACCGCGCCTCACACGAACAGCTCCGGCGGCCGGCTCCGCGTCGCGCTCGCCTCCTGCCAGAACTGGCAGAACGGCTACTTCACGCCGTACGCCGACATGCTGGCCCAGGACCCCGACTTCGTGCTCTTCGTCGGTGACTACATCTATGAGTCGGCGCCGTCGAACGCGGGGCCGCGTCGGCATGAGGGGACCGGGGAGCCGTACAGCCTCGTTCAATATCGCAATCGGTACGCGCAGTACCGGAGCGATCCCGATCTCCTCGCCATGCACGCCAATACCCCCTGGGTCGTGACCTTCGACGACCACGAGGTGGACAACGACTGGGCGGGGGAGGTCCCGCAGGACCCCGACAAGCAGTCGCACGACGCGTTCGTCGCGCGGCTGACCGCGGCCTTCCAGGCGTACTACGAGCACATGCCGGTGCGCGCGACCGCCGTACCGAACGGGCCGCACATCCAGATGTACCGTCGCCTCGAATTCGGCCGGCTGATGCGGCTCAACGTCCTCGACACCCGGCAGTTCCGCAGCGACCAGGCCACCACGCAGGCTGGCGCCGAGGACCCGGCGATGACGATGATGGGCGCCGTGCAAAAGGCGTGGCTGCTGCACGGGCTGCGGCACTCGCCCGCCCGTTGGAACGTCATCGCCTCGCAGATCATGATGGCCGAGACCGACATCCTGCTCGGCGCGGGCAAGCAGTGGTTCTACGACGCCTGGGACGGCTACCAGGTCGAACGCAACGCCCTGCTGCAGGACTTCAAGAGCGTCCGCAACCCCGTGGTGCTCAGCGGCGACCGGCACCTCACGATGATCAGCGATCTGAAGGAGGACTTCGCCGATCCGGACTCCGATGTCGTCGGCGCCGAGTTCGTGGGGACGTCCATCTCCAGCAACGGCGACCAGGACCAGGCCGCCTTCCACGCCCAGTGGGACCCGCTGATGGCGGACAACCCGCACTGGAAGGTGATCGACGCCCACCGCGGCTACCACCTGTTCGACATCCGCAAGGACGGCATCGACGCGAAGGTGAGGGTCGTGGACACCGTGCTCAAGCCCACGGCGACGCCGAGCACGTACGCCTCACTCCGGGTGGAGTCGGACGACCCGGGCGTCAGCGTCGTATAGAAGGTCGTACAGAAGTTCGTGAACCCTGTGTGGCCGGAGCCTGGGACTCATCTGTGTCCCAGGCTCCTCTCAGGGCAAACTCAGGAACAACTCTTACCGTCCGTTAACCATGGAGACGGATTGTATTAAGGAAGCGCTGCCCGCCGGGACCCGGCTGCTGCACATCGGCCCGCACAAGACCGGGACCACCGCCATCCAGGGCGCGCTCTTCGCCGCGAAGGACACGATGCCCGCGCACGGCGTCGACTTCCCCGCGCACAGCAGACACCCGATGGAAGCGGCCCTCGCCGCCTGCGCCCGGCCCGCGATGATGGGCGACACCGTGCCCACCGACAAGCACTGGACGCGCCTCCTCGACGCCGTGCGGGCCACCGGCGACCGCACCTCGGTGATCAGCAGCGAGTTCTTCGCCGACGCCCAGGACGACGAGACGCTGGCCAGGATCGTGGAGCAGCTCGGCGGCGAGCGCGTGCACATCCTCATCACCCTGCGCCCGCTGGCGAGGATCATGCCCTCGCAGTGGCAGCAGTACGTGCAGAACGGCCTGCGCATGGGCTACGACAACTGGCTTGAGCACATGCTCCGCAAGGCGCCGTACGAGCAGCCCAACCCCAGCTTCTGGCGCCGGCACCGGCACGACCGGCTGGTCGAGCGCTGGGCCCGGGTCGTCGGGCCCGAGCGTGTGACCGTCGTCGTGGTCGACGACAGCGACCGGGACGGACTGCTGCGCACCTTCGAGACACTGCTCGGACTGCCCGCGCATCTCCTGCAGCCGGTTCCGGACGCGGCGAACCGTTCTCTTACCCTCGCCGAGACCGAAATGCTGCGGAAGCTCAACGTGGAATTCCGCGGCAATGGACTCCCCGACGAGCTGTATTCCAAGCTCGTGCGCAACGGCGCGGTCATGCATATGAAGAATGCGTGCAGCCCGACCCCGCAGGACGTGAAGATCACCACGCCGCAGTGGGCGGTCGAGGCCGCGGGCGCGATCGGCGCCGAGATGGCGGAGACCATTGCCGCCACGGGTGTACGGATCGTAGGGGACACGGCACTGCTCTCGGCCGTACCCGAGGCCGTGGGGAAGGCGTCCGGGGCGCCGCGGATCGCTCCCGAAGTGGCCGCGCAGGCGCTCTACGGGGCGCTCGCGGCGGCCGCCTCGGCGCCCGTGCGGCACAGTGCGCCGGCGAAGGCGCGGACGGTGCACCAGACGTCGTCGAAGGAACTCGTACGAGTTCTCGGTCACCGTTGTCTGAAGAAGCTCCGTCGCCGCTGAGTTCTGTCATCGCATGGTTACCTGCAGTGCAAGATGAATGGCAGGTGTCGCGCACATATGCGGTGGAGGTCACTCGCCTTGCACTGCGGTAACCGCGAGTGGGACCATTTGCGAGTTCCCCCGTTGTCCCGAGGTAGGTCAAGGTCACCTGTGTCGCACATAGCCAAGCCCCGCACCACCGCAGTGATCCTGGCCGGCGGTACCGGCCAGCGGGTGGGTCTCTCGATCCCCAAGCAGCTGCTGAAGATCGCCGGCAAGGCAGTCATCGAGCACACCCTGACCACCTTCGAGAACGCCGCCTCGATCGACGACATCATCGTGCTGATGGCGCCGGGCTACGTCCCGGACGTCGAGAAGATCGTCGCCAAGGCCGGCTTCGAGAAGGTCACCCGGATCATCGAGGGCGGCTCCACGCGCAACGAGACCACCGAGCGTGCCATCGCCGCGCTCGGTGAGGGCCTGGCCGAGGGCGAGGACCGCAACGTCCTCTTCCACGACGCCGTGCGCCCCCTGCTCTCGCAGCGCGTGATCGACGACTGCGTGGTGGCCCTGGAGCGCTTCCAGGCCGTCGACGTGGCCATCCCGTCCGCGGACACCATCATCGTGACCCGCACGCACGGCGACGACGGCGAGTTCATCACCGAGATCCCGGACCGCTCCCGGCTGCGCCGCGGCCAGACGCCCCAGGCGTTCAAGCTGTCCACGATCCGCCGCGCCTACGAGGTCGCCGCCGGGGACCCCAACTTCCAGGCCACGGACGACTGTTCGGTCGTGCTCAAGTACCTGCCGGACGTGCCGATCCACGTCGTCGCGGGCGACGAGTACAACATGAAGGTCACCCAGCCCGTCGACGTCTTCATCGCCGACAAGCTCTTCCAGCTCGCCTCCACGGCCGCCCCCGAGCAGGTCGACGAGGACGCCTACCGTCACCTGCTCACCGGCAAGACCCTGGTCGTCTTCGGCGGCTCGTACGGCATCGGCAAGGACATCGCCGAGGTCGCCGAGGGCTACGGCGCCACGGTGTACGCGCTGGGCCGCTCGACCACCGGCACCCACGTCGAGAACCCGGAGGAGGTCGACGACGCGCTGTCCAAGGCGTACGGCGAGACCGGGCGCATCGACTACGTCATCAACACCGCGGGCGTGCTGCGCATCGGCAAGCTGGCCGAGACGGACAACGCGACGATCGAGGAGGCGCTGAAGGTCAACTACCTGGCGCCCGTGCAGATCGCCCGTTCCGCGTACAAGTACCTGGCCGAGACCAAGGGCCAGCTGCTGCTCTACACCTCCAGCAGCTACACGCGCGGCCGCGCCGAGTACAGCCTGTACTCCTCGACCAAGGCCGCGATGGTGAACCTCACCCAGGCCCTGTCGGACGAGTGGGCCGGCGACGGCATCCGAGTGAACTGCATCAACCCGGAGCGCACCGCCACCCCGATGCGCACCAAGGCCTTCGGCCAGGAGCCCACGGGCACGCTGCTGTCCTCCGAGGCCGTGGCCCGCACCTCACTCGACGTGCTGCTGTCCGAGCTGACCGGCCATGTCATCGACGTCCGCCAGCAGGACCCGACGGCCGGCGCGGCCAGGGCCTCCGGCTTCGAGGCCGCCCTCGCCTCGGTCCTGGACGTCCAGGACGGCGTTTAATCAAGCCTGACTCTGAGCTCCGGTAAATTACTCGAAACCCCCAAGAGCAGGTTTATCAGTGATTTCCACCGCTATTCGCGTGGCCCGGGTGGGCAGCGCGGCTGAGCTGGCCGCCGCCGTCCTCATGGTGCTGGGATACCCGGCCCTCATGGTGGCCGCCCTCATCCCGAGCGTCCCCGCCTTCGCCGCCGCGGCCGTCGTGACGTACGTCGCGGACCACTATCTGCACCGCCAGGCCAGCTACCTGATCAACCGCCTCAGCAAGGTCAGAGCGGGCCTCTCCATCCGCTTCCTGATCCGCCAGCTGCTGCTGATCCTGCTGCTGGCCCGCATGGACCTCTCCGACAACCTCATCTTCTACGGCGCGATCGCCTGCTTCATCGCCTTCTACGGCCTCCAGGCCCCGCACGGCGCCGTCGTCACGCTGATCCGCAACCGCCGCCGGATGCCGGTCGCCACCCGCAACGTCGACCTCGGCTCGCGCATCAACATCCCGGACGCCCCGCCGTTCGGCCTGCTGGAGCGCTCCGCCGAGAAGATGCTCCACCTCGACCTGTTCGCCGTCGTGGGCCTGCTGATCTCCGCACAGCTGGACTCAGCCGTCGCCGCCTTCGTCGGCATCGGCGTCACCCTGTTCCTGGGCAGCCTCTACGTCGGTGCGCTCCTGCCGTACATAAGGGGTACGAAGATCCCGCCGACGCCCGAGGTCATCCTCGCGGCCGTCGACGACTGGCTGCACGAGTACAAGCCGCAGACGGTGCTCTACTTCTCCGGTTCCAAGGACTCGGCGTACCAGGTCAACATGTGGCTTGAGACCATGGAGCAGCTGGACACCCGGCCGCTGGTACTGCTCCGCGAGCGCGTGATACTGCAGAACCTCGCCCCCACCAAGGCCCCCGTCATCTGCGTGCCCGGCGGTGTGCACCTGATGAACATGGACCTCTCGACCGTGCGCGTCGCGCTCTACGCGGCCAACGTCGGCAAGAACATCCACCTGCTGCGCGTCCCCACCATGAAGCACGTCTTCATCGGCCACGGCGACAGCGACAAGCTGGCCAGCGTCAATCCGTTCAGCAAGGTCTACGACGAGGTGTGGACCGCCGGCCGGGCGGGCCGCGACCGTTACGCCATCGCCGACGTCGGTGTCCGCGACGACGACATCGTCGAGGTCGGCCGCCCGCAGCTCGCCCCGATCCAGACCTGGCAGGGCGTCCCCGAGGGCCGTATCCCCACGGTCCTCTACGCGCCGACCTGGGAGGGCTGGGACAACGACCCAGGCAACACCTCCCTCCTCCTGGCCGGCGAGAACATCGTGAAGAAGCTGCTCAAGGCCGACCCGCCGGTCCGTGTGCTGTACAAGCCGCACCCCTTCACCGGCACGGTCAGCCCCGCGGCCGGCTCCGCGCACCGCAAGGTCGTCGCCCTGGTCGAGAAGGCCGCCGCCCAGCGTGCGACCGACCCCCGCTTCACCGCCGACGCGGCCGCCCAGACGAAGGCCAAGGCCGACCTGGCCCGCATCGAGGCCCGGATCGCCGAACTCTCCGGCGGCGCCGCCGACAAGGGCGACGAGGCCGAGCTGACCCGCGACGGCGTGGTCGACCTGGTCAAGTACGAGGAGATCGCCCGGCTGCGCGCCGAGTGGAACGACGCGTACTGGACCTCCGTCGGCACCTTCGAGCACCGCGTCATCTCGGGTTCCGAGCCGCGCCTGTACGACTGCTTCAACGTGTCCGACGCGATGGTCTCCGACATCTCCAGCGTGGTCTCCGACTTCATCGCGAGCGGCAAGCCGTACGCGGTCACGGACTCCGCGAAGCTGGGCGTGGAGGAGTTCAAGCGGCAGAACACGGCGGTGCGCGCGGCCGTGATCCTTTCCAACAAGGCGGCGGAACTGGGCGAGTTGCTCGCGGCGGTCCGCACCCCGGACGCCGACCCGATGGCCGAGGACCGCAAGGAACTCAAGGAGTACCTGCTCGGCCCGGACGAGCCCACGTCGATCGAGCAGTTCAACACCGCGGTGAAGAACCTCGCGCTCAAGTCCGAGACGCGCAACGTCGGGCAGGAGCGGGCGGCGGCGAGCGGTGAGGGAGCGAGTCCGCCTTCGGCCGAGGCGCATCTGTCGGCGGACCCCACGGTCGGCTGACCCGCGCGAGTCAGAACTTGGTCAAGAAGAGCCCGGTTTTTGGGGAGTGATCCTCGAAAACCGGGCTCTTTTGCGTATCCCCTGCTGACGGAGCACAACCGATCCACAGGGTCGGCCGTCTTCCAGATGGCGGTTCAATGGACAAAGGGGGGCGCGTGACCGTGACGCAGCCTGATGTGACCGTGGTCGTCGGGGCGTACGAGGCGATGCCGTACCTGGTCGAGTGCCTGCGCTCGGTCGAGGCGCAGACGCTGGACGCGGCCCGCATCGAGGTCATCGCCGTGGACGACGGTTCGACGGACGGCACGGGGGAGTACCTGGAGGAGTTCGCGGCCCGCGCCGCGACCCACGTCACCGTGATCCACCAGGCGAACTCCGGCGGCCCCAGCTCCCCGCGCAACGTCGGCCTCGGCAAGGCGAGCGGGCGCTACGTCTTCTTCCTCGACGCCGACGACCGGCTCGCCCCGGAGGCGCTGGAGCGCATGGTCGCGATGGCCGACCGCAACGGCACGGACGTGGTGCTCGGCAAGGTCGAGGGCATCAACAGGGTCCCGCCGAAGGCGGCTTGGGTTCAGACGCTGGAGCGCACCGACGTCTTCCACTCCAACATCAAGTTCACGCTGAGCGCGCAGAAGCTGTTCCGGCGGGCGCTGTTGGAGCGGCACAGCATGCGGTTCGACGAGTCGCTGTTCACCGGCGAGGACGCGCTGTTCACGATGGAGGCCTATCTGCGGGCCGACGGCGTCTCCGTCATCGCCGACCACACCTGCTACTACCTGGTGGGCCGCGACGACGGTAAACACGTGACGAAGAGCGGGAGTTACACCCTCCGCTTCGACTCCGCGCGCGCGTTGATGAATCTCATCGCGGAGATGGTCCCACCGGGCGTGGAGCGCGACAAGCTGATGGTCCGCCCGTTCCTGGTCACCCTGCTCCCGCAGTTCGGCCCGAAGTACGTGAGGGACAGCGAGCGGGTACGACGCCAGAAGTTCGAGTTGGCCAAGCCGTTGATGGCGGCCCACTGGACGCCCGAGGTGGCCGTACGCCTCAAGGTCGACGAACGGCTGCGCTTGCAGTTGGTGGCCGAGGAACGCCCCGAACTCCTGCTGGACGTGGTCGAGTTCATCAAGTCGAAGAAGCGCCCTGACGCCGTCTTGGAGAGGGGTGGCCGCCGCGTCTACCTGGCGTATCCCCACTTCCGCTCCACGGAGGCGGCCCTGCCCGACTCCCTCTACCTGGCCGAACCCCGGGAGGCCCGCGAGGTCGAGGGGTACCGGGAGGGCGCGGCGGGCGTTTTTCTGCGCCGGGTAACAAGGAAAGCGCGTCGGATGTTGAGAGCCGCTTGAGTTCATAGTGCGGCCCGGTGGGGGCTGGTCGCGCCCCGCGGCGAAGCCGCTAATGTCACAGCCCCGCGCCCCTAAAAAGACACCGGTCGGCCTGAGCTTTTAAGGGGCGCGGGGAACTGCGCGACCAGCCACAACGCACCCGCACCCGGAACTCAACCCATCTGTCCGCGACCTGGACCAACGTGCACAGGCAGACCCGGTTCGCGTAGATTGCCAGCCGCATCTACCCGAGGGGACGTCGCACGTGGCAGGGGCAAGGCAGGCCGTGACCGAGGCCCGCAGGATCGTCGTCAAGGTGGGTTCCTCCTCGCTGACCACCGCGGCCGGCGGCCTGGACGCCGACCGGGTCGACGCACTCGTGGACGTCCTCGCCAAGAGCCGCAGCGGGGGAGAGAAAGAGGTCGTCCTCGTCTCCTCCGGTGCCATCGCCGCCGGACTCGCCCCGCTCGGACTGCGCCGCCGCCCCAAGGACCTGGCCCGGCAGCAGGCCGCCGCCAGTGTGGGGCAGGGGCTTCTCGTGGCGCGCTACACCGCCTCCTTCGCCCGGTACGGCATCCGCGTCGGACAGGTGCTGCTCACCTCCGACGACATGAGCCGCCGCTCCCACCACCGCAACGCCTCCCGCACCCTCGACAAACTCCTCGCCATGGGCGCCCTCCCGATCGTCAACGAGAACGACACTGTCGCCACGGACGAGATCCGCTTCGGCGACAACGACCGGCTCGCCGCCCTCGTCGCCCACCTCGTCCACGCCGACCTGCTGGTCCTCCTTTCCGACATCGACGGCGTCTACGACGGCGACCCGAGCAAGCCGGGCACCTCGCGGATAGCGGAAGTCCGGGGGCCCGCCGACCTCGCGCACGTCGAGATCGGCAGCGCGGGCAAGGCCGGCGTCGGCACCGGCGGCATGGTCACCAAGGTCGAGGCCGCGCGGATCGCCGCCGCCGCGGGCATCCCCGTCGTACTGACCAGCGCGGTCCACGCGACCGACGCGCTGAGCGGTGGCGACACGGGGACGTACTTCCACGCCACCGGGAAGCGGTCCGCCGACCGCTTGCTCTGGCTGCAGCACGCGTCCACCCCGCAGGGCTCGTTGACGCTCGACGACGGTGCCGTGCGCGCGGTCGTCCAGCGCCGGATGTCGCTGCTGCCGGCCGGAATCGCCGCCGTCGAGGGCGAGTTCAGCGCGGGCGACCCCGTCGAGCTCCGGGACGGCGAAGGGCACGCGGTCGCCCGGGGTCTCGTCAACTTCGACGCCAAGGAGATCCCCCAGCTGATCGGCCGCTCCACCAGGGAACTGGCGCGGGAGCTGGGACCGTCGTACGAGAGGGAAGTCGTGCACAGGGACGACCTGGTGATCCTGCACCCGTAGAACAACTGAAGCACCCGCCCAGGGCCCGCGGTCGAAAAGAGCGGGAACGCCCGCCCCAGGCGACAGCCGTGAGGTGGACCTTCCGTAAAAGCGCCACGCGGACGCCTTCGGCCTGCTCAACTTTGCTCAGGGACACATCCGCGCGAGCACCGCAGCTCGACCATTGCGTAAGGAGGCCGTCGTGAGACGAGTGCGCCCTGGGGCGGCGGCGTCCCGCGGTGGTACCACCTCCCGCGCGCCCGGCGAGGAGCGCACGCTGACGAGCGTCGCGGCCGGCGCCCGGTACGAGGGCGAGGAACCCAAGGACCTGCCCCGGCTGTGGCATGTCACCCTCAGCGTCTCCGGCGGCGAGGCCCCGCTGAAGGAGGTGCGGCGCGGTCTGGAACAGCTCGCCCACGACCACCCCTTTCTGCTGACCAGCCGCTACGCCAACGACCACGCGGAGATCCGCTACTGGGAAGAGGCCCGCGACCTGCACGACGCGGCCGCCGTGGCGCTGCGCCTGTGGGGCGAGCACCGCCAGACCGCGAAGCTGCCGCCGTGGGAGATCGTCGGCCTGGAGGTCATCGACCGCGAGACCTACCACCAGCGCATCTCCGAGGGATACGGCCCGCTGCCCGCGACCCCGGTCGGCGTACATCCGTTCTGACGTCTGGTTTGAGCCGTCTTCGGGCCCTTCCGTGCTTGTCTCGCGGTTTGGGATAGCCGGTGGACGCCCTCGCAGGGCGCACTACCCTTCCCTCATGACCACGCTCTCGCCGTACGACTCCCTGTCCCCGGTCACGCAGGCCGCGTACCGCGCCAAGTCCGCCGCCGCCGACCTCGCGCCGCTGCCGCGCGCCGAGAAGGACGACGCGCTGCTCGCCATCGCGGACGCGCTGGAGGTCCGGACGAGCGAGATCGTCGAGGCCAACGCCAAGGACATCGCCAAGGCCCGCGCGGCCGGCACCAGCGAGACGGTCATCGACCGGCTGACGCTCACGCCCGAGCGCGTCCGGGCCATCGCCTCGGACGTACGGGACGTCGTCGCGCTGCCCGACCCGGTCGGCGAGGTCGTCCGCGGCTCGACCCTCCCGAACGGCATCGACCTGCGCCAGGTCCGCGTCCCTCTCGGCGTCGTCGGCATCATCTACGAGGCCCGCCCGAACGTGACCGTGGACGCCGCTGCCTTGTGCCTCAAGTCCGGGAACGCGGTGCTCCTGCGCGGCTCCGCCTCCGCCTACGAGTCCAACACCGCCCTCGTGCGCGTCATCCGCGATGCCGTCGGCGGCGCCGGACTGCCCGCGGACGCCGTGCAGTTGGTGCCCGGCGAGAACCGCGAGAGCGTCCGCGAACTGATGCGCGCCCGGGGCCTCGTCGACGTGCTCATCCCGCGCGGCGGCGCCTCCCTGATCCAGACCGTCGTCAGCGAGTCGACCGTCCCCGTGATCGAGACCGGCGTCGGCAACTGCCACGTCTACGTCGACGCCGACGCCGACCTCGACATGGCGATCGACATCCTGATCAACTCCAAGGCCCAGCGGCCCAGCGTCTGCAACGCCGCCGAGACCCTCCTCGTCCACCAGGACATCGCCCCCGAGTTCCTGCCGCGCGCCCTGGACGCCCTCGCCGAGGCCGGCGTCACCGTGCACGCCGACGAGCGCGTGCTCGCCTACGCCAAGGACTCCGAGGCCACGGTCGTCGAGGCCACCCCGGAGGACTGGGACACCGAGTACCTCTCCTACGACATCGCCGCCGCCGTGGTCGACTCGCTCGACAAGGCCGTCCAGCACATCCGGCTGTGGAGCTCCGGCCACACCGAGGCGATCGTCACCGGCTCCCAGCAGGCCGCCCGCCGCTTCACCCAGCTGGTCGACTCCACCACCGTCGCCGTGAACGCCTCCACGCGCTTCACGGACGGCAGCCAGTTCGGCTTCGGCGCCGAGATCGGGATCTCCACCCAGAAGCTGCACGCACGGGGCCCGATGGGCCTGCCGGAGCTGACGAGCACCAAGTACATCGTCACGGGCGACGGGCACATCCGCCGCTGAGATCCTGCCGTTCGGCATATGCGGCGGGCATAACGCCTCGTCGGGGGAGAGACGTCTCACACAACGGATGAATTTCCCGACCGTCTGCCCAAATTGACCCCCCAGGTCTACTCTGGAGAGGTGCCGGAGGACGTGGGGGGCAGGCCGTTTCCCGACGGCTGGGAGCCCGACGACGACCACGACCGCGGAATGTCGGACGAAGAGTTCGCATCCGTGGTCTTCGACGAGGCCTTCATACGGGCGGCCGTGGTACACGAGCCGACCGCCGTCGAACGCCTCCTTGCCGCTGCCCAGGCCAGAGCCGAGGCCTCCGAGGCCGAAGCCCGTCGCGCCCAGCACGGCAGACGCGCACGAGGCGACGACGATCCGTTCGAGGACGCCTACGGACGCGAATTCGGCCATGATCCGGAACTCGACGACCTGGACGACGCCGATCTCGTCGAGGGCCGCTACGGCGCCCCGGGGACCTACGGCAAACAGGTCCGCTGGCACCGCCCCGTCGCCTGGCTGCTCGCCCTCGTGATGGGCATCGGCATGGTCGCCCTGGCTTTCTCGGCGGTCTACCGCGGCGCGTCCTCGGGCGGCAGGGACCGCGTCCCGCCCCCGGCCTCCACCGGCGTGGAACAGGGCACGGCGGCGGCACCCTCCGCATCCGCCGACAACTCCCAGCCACCACTGTCCGCCGTACCGCGCACGCCTTGAGCGAGTTGTGAGCGGCTAGGGCCTGTCCGGCGGATCAGGTCGCAGGAAATGGGCGGTGCCTGATCAGCGCCGGTGAGCCCCGCGTCTGCGACAGGGTCCGCCGGACAGACCCTGGGTGAGAACCTGTCAGAACTTGTCGTGTACCAGGGCGTTTACCTGAGGCTCCAGAGACCTACTCTGAAAGTATGGGCGGTCCAGGAGACCCACCTGAGGGCACGCCCGAGGGCGCTCCCGGTGGTGGTGAGGACGAGTACCGATCCGTCGTCTTCGACGAGTCGTTCGTCCGCGCTGCCCGCCTCCAGGAGTTCTCCGCGCAGGAGCGCCTGGCCGACCACGCCCCCGCCGTCCGCCGCCGCCCGGCCCTGCGCCGCGGTCTCTCCCGTCAGGCCCTGATCCTGGTCATGCTGATCGCCGTGGCCTTCGGCACCGCGATCTACATGGGCGTACGGCACCCCTACACGACCCCCACAGCCCAGCAGCCCGTCGAACCGCTGCGGATGACCGTCATCCCGCTGTCCCCCCAGGGCGCGGTGCCGGGCGCGGCCGCCGCCGAGGACCTCTACGCGCACAGCCCCGCCGCGCAGTTCAGCGTCGGCGCCGAGGGCGTACCGCTGCCGGCCGCGCGGCGCACCGCGCACTTCTCGGACAGCCAGGTCATCGCCGCCCTGAGCACCGCCAAGGACTACATCGTGGAGTCCTCGCTCTACCCGGCGGTCCTCACCGGCGGACAGATCCGCCCCGCGCGCGTCCTCGTCGACCCGGACCAACTCGACCAGTTCGACCAGAGTTTCGAGCACCCGACCGCCGACGGCCGGCACGAGCCCACCGGATGGCTGGTTCGCTTCGACCCCTCACGCGTCCAACTGGCCGACCGCAAGATCCGCGTCCAGGGCACCCTGGCGGCCACCGAGATCGACTCGTCCACCCTCGAAGTCACCGCCGACGGAACCTTCGTCTACGCGCTGCGGCCCACCGGCTCGACGGCCTCGGCCGGCTCCGGCGACCAGGCCCAGGTGTCCCTGTTCACCGTCCGCCGCGAACTGCACTTCCGCTTCGACCGCGACGACCTGCGCATGCACCAGGCCCAGATCGTCGTCTCCTATGTCCAGGCCGGGCCTCTGTCCTGCGCCGAGGACTCCGTGACCCATCTGCGTCCCCTGCTCGCCGGCCAGACCGCCAAGGCGGGCGGCCCGGCCGGCACGGACCCGTACGCGACGGGCAGCGCGACGGCTCTGTGCGGGACGCTGGCGACGAGTGCACAGCCGAATGTGTGAGTTTCCCGCGCTCCGAGGGTGCGGGTTTCCGGGTTCCGGGGGTACGGGTTCCTGGAGTCCGAAGGTGTGAGTTTCCTGATTTTTCGCACCCGCCGGGGCCGTGCCCGGAAGGGGCCGGACGCGGCGGGTGCACGTGAGCGGGGCCGGCCCCGGCGTGAGGCCGCCCTTCCCGTGGCGAGGTCGACCCCCGCCGCGAGGGCCGGCACCGTCGCGGTCGCGAGGCCGGCCCCGTCCGTAGGCTCGGCCGGTCCTCAGTCGCGCGGCGGTGTGTCGTCCGTGTCCGTGGGCGGCTGCTCCGTGCCGTTGGCCGAACCCGACGGCGGCTCGTCCTGCGGGGTGGAGCTCGCGAAGCCGCCGAAGCCGCGCCGCACCCGGCCGCCGAGATCGCCCGCGCCGCCGGCGAAGTCGCTGACCAGCTTCATCAGCGGGTCCTTGGAGTTCTTGACGTTGCTCGCGTAGCTCGCCGCCGACTCGCGGAACGAGTCCGTGACCGAGGTGTCCTTGTCCTCGCTGCGCCGCGGGTAGTGGCCGTCCATGATCCGCTGGTAGTCGCGGGACTCGGCCCACTTCTTCAGCTCGGCCGCCCGCACGGTGGTGAACGGGTGGGAGCGGGGCAGCACGTTCAGGATCTTCAGCACCGAGTCGCGCAGGTCGCCGCCCGACTCGAACTCCTCGGCCTGCTTGAGGAACGCGTCCACGTTCATCTCGTGCAGGTGGTTGCCGCCAGCGATCTTCATCAGGCCGCGCATCGAGGCCCGCAGGTCCTGGCCGACCAGCAGACCCGCGCGGTCGGCGGACAGCTCCGACTTGCGGAACCACTCGCGCAGCGCCGTCACGATCGCCAGGATCGCGAGGTTGCCCAGCGGGATCCAGGCGACCTTCAGGGCCAGGTTGGTCAGGAACAGCAGGATCGTGCGGTACACGGAGTGGCCGGACAGCGCGTGGCCCACCTCGTGGCCGACGACCGCCCGCATCTCCTCCTCGTCGAGCAGCTCGACCAGGCCGGTGGTGACGACGATGATCGGCTCGTCCAGGCCGATGCACATCGCGTTGGGCTGCGGGTCCTGGGTGACGTACATCGGCGGGACCTTCTCCAGGTCCAGGATGTAACAGGCGTCCCGCAGCATGTCGTTGAGGTGCGCGAACTGCTGGTCCGACACGCGCACCGAGTCGGACAGGAACAGCAGCCGCAGACTGCGCTCGGGCAGCAGCCCGCTGAGCGCCTTGAACACCGTGTCGAACCCGGTCAGCTTGCGCAGCGCCACCAGGGCGGAGCGGTCGGCCGGGTGCTCGTACGCACGCGAGGAGATCCCCGGGAAGCGCCTGCGCTGCCTGCTCGGTACGTTCTCGTGCCCGTTCTGCTCGTGGCCGTCTTCGGACATGTGGTCCCCCAAGTGCGTGTGTGTGCCCTGAGTGCCCCCGAAGCAGAGCCCAGCCTAGGCGGAGATACCGTGGACGGGCAGTACAGCGAAGGAGTCAACGCATGGAGCCCCATTCCGCAGCCGCCTGGCTCGCAGAGGCCGCGAACGCCGCCCCCCGGCAAGGATCGGGGGACCTGCTCAAGGTCGTACTGATCGTCATGTTCTTCGGCTGCATCCTGACCGCGTGGTTCCTGCTGCGCGGGTACAAACAGAAGGACGACTGAGGCGCCCGTCGAGTTCCCTGCCGCGTCCAGGTCGGCTGCCGTCGGCTTCCAATGGCGGAGTCGGCGTGATCGTCGCGGGGGCGCCCGCTTACCATGGGCCGACATCTTTATCCCGCCCACACCGGATAGGTTCTGCTGAAGATGAGCATCCACGGCACTGCTGCCCAGTTGGTCACTCTTGCCGCCGAGGGGGAGGGCGGGGGCAACCACGAGAGCCTCCAGCCGATCATCACCGGTGGCGGCGCGTTCATCGTCCTGATGCTCCTGCTGTGGATCACCACCCGCTTCAACCGCGACCGCTAGGGTCTGTCCCTTCTGTCCGCCGGACGGGTCTCGGGGCCTTCACACCGGGCCGGTAGGGTCTGCACGCATGGGAGAGCAGGACATGCCTACCGGTCCGGCGAACGACACGACGCGCGGCACGGAGATCCGAATGGCGAACGGCCCGCGCAACAACGGCCCGTCGAACCCCGGCAAGCGCCGTCTCGGCGTCATGGGCGGAACGTTCGACCCGATCCACCACGGGCACCTCGTGGCGGCCAGTGAGGTCGCCGCGCAGTTCCACCTGGACGAGGTGATCTTCGTCCCGACCGGTCAGCCGTGGCAGAAGACCGACCGCAAGGTCGCCCTGGCCGAGGACCGCTACCTGATGACGGTCATCGCGACCGCCGAGAACCCCCAGTTCTCGGTGAGCCGTATCGACATCGACCGCGGTGGCCCCACCTACACCACGGACACCCTGCGCGACCTGCGCGCGCTCAACCCCGACGCGGACCTCTTCTTCATCACCGGCGCCGACGCCCTCGGCGCGATCCTGACCTGGCGGGACGCGGAGGAGCTGTTCTCCCTCGCGCACTTCATCGGGGTCACCCGCCCCGGCCACACGCTGACCGACCCGGGCCTCCCGGAGGGCGGCGTCTCGCTGATCGAGGTTCCCGCGCTGGCCATCTCCTCAACAGACTGCCGTGCGAGAGTCGCGAAGGGTGATCCCGTCTGGTACCTGGTGCCCGACGGAGTCGTGCGCTATATCGACAAGCGCGAGCTGTACCGCGGCGAGTGAGCCGAGAGGGGCACCGGTGAACGACCGATACGACGCCGGGTACGGCGGCGACCAGTACGAACTCGTCGGCTACGACGAGTACAACCAGCCTGTCTACCGGCAGGTCCCGGCCCAGCAGACCCAACAGCCCCCGCAGCAGCAGCCGTACGACCCGTACGGGCAGCAGCAACAACAGGGCTACGCCTACGACCCGTACGCGACCGGCAGCCAGCAGCAGCCCCCGTACGACACGGGCACCCAGCCGCAGACCCCGTCGTCCTACGACACCGGTTCTCAACAGCCCACCGCCCCTTACGACACGGGCCGGCAGGCGCCCCGGTCCGGCTACGACCCGTACGCCACCGGGACGACGACGGCCTACGACCCCTACGGGCAGACCGCGACCAGCGGACAGCAGCCCCGGGTCGCCGAGCAGACCGCCTACATCCCGCAGCAGGGCGGCCCGGCCGAGGACACGGAAGCCCCGAAGACCCCGGAGGCGGGTGAACGGGACTACCGCACCGAGCAGTTCGCCTTCGTGGAGGAGCCGACCGACGACTCCGAGGACGTCATCGACTGGCTGAACTTCACCGAGAACCGCACTGAGCGCCGCGAGGAGGCCAAGCGCCGCGCCCGCGGCCGCATGGTCGCCCTCGTCGTGGTCCTCGCGCTGGTCGCGTCCGGCGGTGTCGGCTACCTCTGGTACGCCGGGAAGCTCCCCGGAGTGTCCTCGTCATCCTCGAAGTCCGGAACCACGACGGCCGCGGGCGCCCAGAACCGCGACGTGATCGTCGTCCACCTGCACAACACCGCGAAGGGCGGCACCTCTTCGGTGCTGCTCGTCGACAACACCACCCTGAAGCAGGGCACCACCGTGCTGCTGCCCAACTCGCTCGCCCTCACGGACGACGACGGCAACACGACGACGCTGGCCAAGTCGGTCGACGACGACGGCACCTCCGGCACCGTCGACCAGCTCAACACGGTCCTCGGCACCGACATCGAGGGCACCTGGCGCCTCGACACCCCCTACCTGCAGAACCTGGTCGACCTCGTCGGCAACATCGACCTCGACACCAATGCCGACGTGCCCGACCCGGACGCGACGAAGAAGAACGCCGCGCCCCTCGTCCACAAGGGCAAGGACCAGACCCTCAGCGGCAAGATGGCCGTCGCCTACGCCACCTACCGCGCCTCCGGCGAAGCCCAGAACGCCCAGCTGGAGCGGTTCGGCCAGGTCATGCAGGGCGTGCTGCGCCAGCTGACCTCCGACCCGACGGCGGCGACCACCACCGTGCAGACACTGGCCCAGATCCTCGACCCGCCCCTCACCGACAAGGATCTCGGCACCTTCCTCGCCAAGCTCGCCGACCTCGCCAAGAGCGGCGACTACAAGACGGCCCTGCTGCCCGTCCAGAACGACGGCACCCTGACCGCGCAGGCCTCGGCCAGTGTCGTCAAGGACATCCTGGGCGGCACCGCGAAGAGCCCCGACGAGGGCTCGGCGGTTCGGGTCGCCGTCCAGAACGCCACCGGCGTCAAGGACGACACCGAGAAGGCCCGCGTCGTCCTCCTCAACGGCGGCTTCACCTTCCTGGAGGCCGGCACGGCGTCCGGGACCTCGGCCACGTCCAAGATCACGTACTCCGACGCGGCCGACAAGGAGAACGCCACCGAGGTCGCCAAGACCCTGGGCCTGCCCACCAGCACCGTGACCAAGGGCACAGTCTCCGCGAACGCGGATGTCTCGGTGGTCCTCGGAGAGGACTACAAGCCGTCGTCGTCATCATGACGGCGGCGTAGTGGCCGGATGGCGGAGAGCATGCCCCGGAGGCCGGAGCCGGTGTCCCGACCGGCGTCCGGGGCATGATCCGTCATTCACGTGGGGTGCCGTCCGCGGTCCGTGAGACCCTTGAGGTCTGTTGACCGCCGACCGAAAGCCGCGTAGTGACCGCCACTGACCGCTCCATCGAGCTCATCTCCGCCGCCGCCCAGGCGGCCGCCGACAAGCTCGCGCACGACATCATCGCCTACGACGTCAGCGATGTGCTGTCGATCACGGATGCCTTCCTGCTGGCCTCCGCTCCCAACGACCGTCAGGTCAAGTCGATCGTCGACGAGATCGAGGAGCGGCTCAACAAGGAACTCGGCGTCAAGCCGGTCCGCCGCGAGGGCGACCGCGACGCCCGCTGGATCCTGCTCGACTACGTCGACATCGTCGTCCACGTCCAGCACAGCGAGGAGCGTGTCTTCTACGCCCTGGAGCGGCTGTGGAAGGACTGCCCCGAGCTGGACCTCCCCGCCGAGGCCAAGGCCACCCGCGGCAAGGCTGCCGAGCACGCCAAGCTGCAGGCCGAGGAGGACGCCTCCGAGTTCGGGGAGGTCCGGTGAGCGCCGGCGCGGACGGCCGCAAGGCGGGCCGGGGCCGACGCGTCATCCTGTGGCGGCACGGCCAGACCGCGTGGAACGTGGAGCGCCGCTTCCAGGGCACCACGGACGTCGAGCTCACCGAGACGGGCATCGGCCAGGCCCGCCGCGCGGCCCGGCTGCTGGCCTCCCTCAAGCCGGACGCGATCGTGGCCTCCGACCTGAAGCGGGCGGCGAACACGGCCGCCGAGCTGGCCGCCCTCACCGACCTCGACGTCACCCACGACGAGGGCCTGCGGGAGACCTACGCGGGCGTCTGGCAGGGGCTGACGCATCAGGAGATCATCGCCCGCCACGGCGAGGAGTACGCCGCGTGGAAGCGCGGTGAGCCGGTGCGCCGCGGCGGCGGCGAGCTGGAGACCGAGGTCGCCGACCGGGCCGCCCCCGTCGTGCTGCGGCACGCCGAGAAGCTGCCCGAGGACGGCACCCTCGTGGTGGTCAGCCACGGCGGCACGATCCGCACCACCATCGGGCGCCTCCTCGGTCTGGAGTCCCAGCACTGGGAGAGTCTCGGCGGCCTCTCCAACTGCTGCTGGTCCGTGCTCGGCGAGGGCGCCCGCGGCTGGCGCCTGCTGGAACACAACGCCGGCACGCTCCCGGAACCGGTGCTCGGCGACGACGACTGAGCGGCCCTCCAGGGCCCCGGCCCCGGATTTCACTTTCCGGCAGGTCGCAGGCTAAAGTTCTTCTTGTTCGCCCGCCGAGCGGGAAGAACACGCGGGGCTATAGCTCAGTTGGTAGAGCGCCTGCATGGCATGCAGGAGGTCAGGAGTTCAATTCTCCTTAGCTCCACAGATCGACACTCTTGAGTTGTCAAGGATCGAGAGTCGTCCACGATCGAATCGATGAGATCCCATCCCTTTCAGGGGTGGGATCTTTTCGTCGTTGTCAGCGCCTGCGCGCGGAGCCGAGTCTCCTCGTCGGCCGGGGTGTAGACCACGATCCGGCACTCCGGCATGCCGTTGACCGACAACGACACCGACGTCATCCGCATCTCGCCCACCTCTGCGTGCCGGAACGTCTTCACCCGCCGCCCCGGCTCCGCCACGTCCCCGCTCCTCCACAGCCGCGCGAAGAGCGGACTCGCCGCCGACAGCCCGCGTATGAACTCCTCCCAGGCGGGCTCGCCGGTATGCACCCCGTAGGCCGAGCGCAGCGTCGCCACCATCACCGGCAGCTCCGTATCCCGGTACAGCAGCGGACACTCCTCCTCCGGCACCGTGAACAGCTTCCACAACACGTTCGGCATCGGGCCCGACGGCAGCGGCTCCGGCCAGAACACCGTCCGGTAGGGGGAGTTGGTCGCGAGGATGTCGTACCGCGAGTTGTAGACCACCGCCGGGCGCGGCTCCAGGGCGTCGAGGATGCCCTGGATCTCAGGCCCCACCGACTGCACGGTCGCCTCCGGAGGATGCGCGTACGGCACCTCGGCCAGGTGGTACAGATGCTCCCGCTCCGGCGCGTCGAGCCGGAGCGTGCGTGCCACGGCGTCCAGGACCTGCGCGGAGGCGTTGATCGGGCGCCCCTGTTCGAGCCACGTGTACCAGGTGACGCCCACGCCGGAGAGCTGGGCGACCTCCTCGCGGCGCAGCCCCGGCGTGCGCCGTCGGAAGCCCGGCGGCATGCCGACGTCGTGCGGTGTCACCCTGGCGCGCCTGCTGCGCAGAAACGCGGCCAGCTCGGGCCGGCGGCGCTGTGTCGTCCCCATCTCCGTCGTCACATCCCCCATGTTCGGCGCCCGACTCGGTCCCTGCCAGGTGCTGCCGGTACCAGCATCAGCGGGCTCTCGGCACCCGTACCGGAGCGCCCCCACGCTCGACGGCATGACGACAACACCCCGTACGGAACCGGATTCCGCACCCGTTCCAACTCCTGCCACCAGTAAAGACCCTGGCACTGACAATCGCCGCGGGCCGATGCTCGCCGTACTGCTCGCGGCCCTGTTCATGGCGCTGCTCGACGTGTTCATCGTGAACGTCGCCGCCCCCACCATCGGCACCGAACTCCACGCCTCCGGCGCCGACTTGCAGCTGGTGATCGCCGGCTACACCATCACGTACTCGGTGCTGCTGATCACCGGCGCCCGGCTCGGCGACCGGCTCGGGCACGCCCGGGTCCATCTCACCGGGCTCGCTCTCTTCACCGCCGCGTCGCTCGCCTGCGGTCTGGCCCAGGGCTCGACCGAGCTGATCGTGTTCCGCCTGGTGCAAGGGTCCGGCTCGGCGCTGATGCTCCCTCAGGTGCTCAGCCTGATCCAGCGGAACTTCACCGGCGAGGCGCGGGTGCGGGCGCTCGGCATGTACTCGGCGATCATTGCCGTCGGCGCCGCGGCGGGGCAGATCGTCGGCGGCGTCCTCGTCAGCGCCGACCTGTTCGGCACGAGCTGGCGGCCGGTGTTCCTCGTCAACGTGCCCGTGGGCGTCGTACTCCTGTTCCTCGGCAGGCGCGTGCTGCCGAGGGACGGCGGGGCGGAGCCGGAGCGGGCGCGGGCCTTCGACATCCCGGGGCTGGTGCTGCTCGCCTCGGCGGTCTCGCTGCTGACGGTGCCGCTGGTGCTGGGGCAGGAGGAGGGCTGGCCGCTGTGGTCGTGGCTGTCGCTGATCGTGTCGGCGGTGCTTTTCGCCGCGTTCTGCGTGTACGAGTCCCGGCTCGCCCGGCGCGGGGGAGCCCCGCTGATCGCACCGCGTGTGCTGCGTCACCCGGGCATGGGTCTAGCCGTCTTCCGGATCCTGGCCGTGATGGCCGTCAACGCCGGTTTCCTGTTCGCGCTCACCCTGCACGTCCAGGGCGGCCTCGGCTTCAGCGCGCTGCGCGCCGGTCTCACCTTCGCGCCGACCGCGGTCGTCTTCGGGGCGGTCGGTCTGACCTGGCGCAGGTGGCCGGCGGCCTGGCAGCGGGCGCTGACCCCGCTCGGTTTCGTGATCACGATCCCGGCCGTGGCGGGAGTCGGGCTGGCGTTCGAAGGCGGCGACCGCGGCGGGGCCGTACTGTACGTGGCGTACGTCGGCGTGGGGGCCGGGCTCGCGCTCGCCTTCAGTCCGACGCTGACCCGGGCCCTGGCCACCGTGCGGCCCGAGGACGCGGCGGACGCCAGCGGTCTGCTCTCCACGGTCGCGCAGCTGGGCCAGCTGCTCGGGGTCGCGGTTTTCGGCACACTGTTCTTGAACCGGCTTGAGTCACTTGGGGCCCCGGGGGCGTATACCTCTGCGGAGGCGCTTTTGGCGTGCATGTTCGCGCTGGCGGGGACGGCCGCGGTGGGTGCCGTGTCCGGACTGGTACTGAGGCGTCGCTGACCGTATTGGTCCGGCCGTGGCAGAATCAAACGGCCGGAAGGGGGCGCGGCCCGACGGGAGGGAGTAGCGATGCCTGCGAGCATCATCGAGGAGGTCGACCACCTCTTCGATGCGGCGTTGATACGGGATACGATCACCCGCCTGAGCTGCCCTTCCTGCGGTTCCGCCCACGTGGCCCAAGTCCTTGGTGACAACGGCGGAGTTTCCTACGTGTGCACGGCCTGCGGCCACAGCTGGAGCTGATCGATGGGTGCACACAGGCGAAAGTGCGACTGGTGCGGCAGTGGGACGCCGATCGTCCGTGACATGGAACCGGTGAATCCCGACTACCAGTACTGGTGCGAGGAGTGCGCGCGGGCGCTGATCATAAAAGGCGATCCGATCGAGACGTACCGCGAACTTGAGGGCGAGCCGATCTACGGTCGACTCCTGGAAGAGCACTGCACGTTGAAACGGTTCTATTCCTTCGTCACCGCTTGACCCCGGCCGGGACCCCGCGAGGAGGTCCCGGCGATCACGGTCACGGTGACGGGGACGGAAACGATTTGGTGGTCCAGAGGGTCCACCGGTAATGTTTGCGTCGCAGCCGGGGAGACCCGGTAGCGCACCGCGCGGGGCTATAGCTCAGTTGGTAGAGCGCCTGCATGGCATGCAGGAGGTCAGGAGTTCAATTCTCCTTAGCTCCACAGAAGTCGAAGGCGGGTCATCCGATGGGATGACCCGCCTTCGGTGTGTTCAGGGGGAGTTGGCGCCGTTCACGGAACAGCGGGCCGCCCTCTTCTTAAGAAGGCGGCCCGCTGTTCGTGTGCTCAGCGGCCCAGGGCCCGCCGGCCGCGGCCCTGGGACAGGACCGGCAGGTTCCGGGACGGGCTCTTGTCCCGCGCGGTCTCCTCCTCCAGGCGCAGGGCGAGCGCCGGGCAACGGCGCACCGCGCGGAGCGCCTTCGCCTCCGCGTACCGCGGCACCTGGGCCTGCGCGACGGTGGGGAAGCCGTCCGCGCCGAGTTCGAAGACCTCGGGGAGGATGTCCGCGCACAGGCCGTGGCCCCGGCACAGCGTCCAGTCGACGTAGATCTTCTGACGGCTGGGACCGTTGTCCTCGGGCTCCGCGCCGCTCGTGATGCCCGCGGGGAGCTGGCCGCCCTCGAAGAGCGGCAGAACGCCCTCCACGGGCCTTCCGCAGCCGTTTCCGAGGACGTGGGCGGCGAGGTCGTCCGTGAACGCCTTGATGGTCGACTCCAGGAACATCGCGGAGCCGTCCGGGTGCGAGCACGCGCCGCGCCGCTTCACGGCCTTGGCGACCTGCTTGAGCGCCTCCAGGGCGGCCGGGCCGCCGCCGTTGAGGATGTCCTCCATGCCGCGCGCGGCGGCGGGCAGACCGAGGTAGCAGGGACCGCACTGTCCCGCGCTCTCGTCGGCCAGCCACTGGGCCACGCGCAGTGACTCGCCCAGGGGGCAGGTCTCCTGGGTGATGGGCATGATGGCGCCCGCGCCGAGCGCACCGCCCACCGCGTCCAGGGAGTTGCGGGAGACGATCGCCTCGTTGACCGTCGCCGCGTCGATCCACTTGCCGTGGTAACCGCCCGTCAGCACACCCTGGGGGACCGGCGGGGCGCCGGCCAGCTGCAGGACGTAGCGCAGCGGTACGCCCGTGGGGACCTCGATCACCATGGGGCGGGCGACCGCTCCGGAGACCGTGAGCATGACAGTGCCGGGCTCGTCGTAGAGGCCGGTGTTGCCGTAGCGCTCGGGGCCGATGCGGGCCGCGATGGCGAGTTGGGCGAACGTCTCGGCGTTCGACAGCAGGGTCGGGGCGCCGCCGACGCCGTTCTGGGAGGCGCTGACCTTGCGGCCGGGCGGGATGGCCGGGCCGCCGTCGATCGAGCGGATCAGCGACGCGGCGGCGCCGGTGACCATGCGGACCGGGTTGCGCTGGACGAACGCCTTCAGTGCCGAACGGCGGGTGTTGCTCAGGCCGCGTTCCGAGAGCGCGGCCTCCATGGAGCGCTGCGTCGACTCACGGGTGACCCCCACCACGAGCGTGCGGGCACCCAGGGCCTCGGCGACCAGCAGCGCGCCGTCCAGGATGAGGTGCGGGGCACGGTTGATGAGCACCGTGTCCTTGCGGCAGGCCGGCTCGTCCTCGCTGCCGTTGACGACGACGACCGGTCGTACGCCGCGTTTGATCGCCGCTTCGGCGACCGAGCGCAGCTTCTTGTGGAAGGGGAAGCCCGCGCCGCCGCGGCCCTTCAGGTTGATGGCCTCGGAGAGCTTCGCGAGTTGCTCCCCGCCCATCGGTTCGAGCGGCCCGTGCACCTTCAGGTGCATGGGCAGGTCGAGTCTCTCGACAAGGTCGAAGCCTGACGTGAGCTGAGGAAGCCCGACCACGCGGACTTCTGGGACGTCGGGCAGGGCCTCGTTCACCTATAGCCTCCGGAAGGCGTGTTCCAAGGTTCGCCCGAGCCACCCTGCGCGTCGAAGTCGTACGAAGCGTTGGGTGTTTGATCAGTGGCGGGACCGCTGTTGTACGTGTCATTGGGGTTGTACGTACCGGAGGTGCCGTTCGACTCACCGGTGGGGTACACGTATCCCTCCCCGTAGCCGCCCGCGCCCGAATTGTTGTTGTACGTAGGGATGTTGTACCCGGTGTCCTGGAGCGGGTCGTAGGCCGACGGAGGCGCCTCGCCGACCGGCGGCGGTGACGGGACCGGCCAGCTCCCGGAGGTGCTGCCGCCGCTGTCCGCGCGCGGGACGGCCTGCGTGTTCTGCATGTCCATCGGCACGTTCATGCGGGAGGTCTGGTCGGTGACGAACGGCATCTGACCGGTGGACTCCGGCGAGGCGGTGCGGTAGGCGGCCGCGAAACTGTTCGTGTCGGCCTCCGGGGTCATGGACCTCGTCTCGTACGCGCCGGCGGGGTCAACGCGCGGCACCGACCCGGTCTCGGTGAACGAGGGCTGCCGCTCGGCCCGGCGGCCCTCGGCCGGGCGCCGGCTCTCGAAGCCCGGCAGCGTGGACTCGCCGACGCGGCCCCGGCTCGCGTCCAGTTCGTCGAGACCCGGCCGCTCCTCGTTGCCCAGGAGCATGGCGACCTTGTCGGCGAACTTCCGCTTGAACGGGCGCGGTGCCGAGCGCAGGGCGAGCGCCGCGGCGACCCCGACCAGGCACAGCTCGTACGAGATCATGAAGAAGGGCTTCGCCGCGCGGCCCGCGAACAGGCCGTGGATCAGCGCCGCGCACCAGGCCGGGTAGGCCAGCATGTGCATCGCGCGCCAGCGGGCGGCGACCGGCGCGGGGGACGCGAACTGGTTGCGCAGGGCGCCGGTGATGCCCACGAAGATCATGAGCAGGCCGCCCAGGGAGCCGAGGCCGATGAGCCCGGCGCTGCCCTTCACGCCGAGGCTGAAGGGGATCAGCGCGGCGATCAGGACGGTGTGGTCGAGCGCCAGCTTGACCGTGATGTGCACCACGAGGAACGCGATCGAGCCGACGGCGGTCACCCGGTGGATGCCCTGCGCCACGATCCGCTGGCGGATGTTGAGGATGACCCGGTCCTGGGCGACGAGCCCCCAGATCACCGAGCAGGACAGGGAGACGAGCGAGAGAACGCCCGCACCGAAGTTGAGGAAGTCCTGTACCTGGCTGCCTCCGGCCAGCACGAACACGGGTATGAAGATCAGGACGACGAGGCTCACCACGCCATAGGCCGAGCGGCCCGGCTTGGGGAGCGAACTGGTACTACGACGAGCGTTCATGGGGGCAACTCCGAGCAGTATCGGGAAAGCGGTCCCGCTGCCGAACTCTAAGTGGCTCCATACCGGTGGGTACGAGGTTTGAGTTATTGCGTTGTTATCAAACGACAATGCGCTTGCTGTGATGTCCCGTAGTGGGTGGTACGCGAAGGTAATCCTTGAACCGGGGTCAGTCCACGCCGGTGTGGACAGGGTGCCAAGGGTGATACGGAAGCGCGTCGCGTTGTGCTCAAGGGCTGCGGTACTCTGACGCCATGCGTGCCGTACGCCTTCTGCTTAGCGAGCCGCGCTGATCAGTCCCGACCACCGGTGAACGGTGAGGTCGGAATCAGCGCGGCGTCCCCTCCTGTGCGAGGGGATTTTTCATTTGGTGGATGTCACACCCTGAATGTCGCAGCCGCTGGCAGAGACGATCGATGGAGCTTTGAGGATCATGAGCGAGACGAACCCCGCTGCCGCCGCCGAGGTGGTCGCCCCGCACCGCTACACGGCCGCGATGGCCGCGGACATCGAAGCACGCTGGCAGGACTTCTGGGATGCCGAGGGCACCTACGAGGCGCCGAACCCGACCGGTGACCTGGCCGGCGACCCCGAACTGACCGCCCGCCCCAAGAAGTTCATCATGGACATGTTCCCGTACCCCTCCGGTGCGGGCCTGCACGTCGGCCACCCCCTGGGCTACATCGCCACCGATGTGTTCGCCCGGTTCCAGCGGATGACCGGCCACAACGTGCTGCACACCCTGGGCTTCGACGCCTTCGGCCTGCCCGCCGAGCAGCACGCCGTCCAGACCGGCGAGCACCCCAGGATCACCACCCTGGCCGCCATCACCAACATGAAGTCCCAGCTGCGCGCGCTGGGCCTGGGCCACGACAAGCGCCGGTCGTTCGCCACGATCGACCCCGAGTACTACAAGTGGACCCAGTGGATCTTCCTGCAGATCTTCAACTCCTGGTACGACGACGAGGCCGGCAAGGCCCGCCCGATCGCCGAGCTGATCGCCCAGTTCGAGAGCGGTGAGCGTGCCGTACCGGGACACACGCGCGCGTGGCCCGAGCTGAGTGCCACCGAACGCGCCGACGTCCTGGGCGAGTTCCGCCTGGCGTACGCCTCCGACGCGCCCGTCAACTGGTGCCCCGGCCTGGGCACCGTGCTGGCCAACGAGGAGGTCACCGCCGACGGCCGCTCCGAGCGCGGCAACTTCCCCGTCTTCAAGGCCAAGCTGCGCCAGTGGAACATGCGCATCACCGCCTACGCCGACCGGCTGCTGGCGGACCTGGAGGAGCTGGACTGGCCCGAGGCCATCAAGCTGCAGCAGCGCAACTGGATCGGCCGCTCCGAGGGCGCCCGCGTCGACTTCCCCGTGGACGGCGAGAACATCACCGTCTTCACCACCCGCCCCGACACCCTGTTCGGCGCGACCTACATGGTGCTGGCACCCGAGCACCCGCTGGTCGACACGTTCACGCCGGACACCTGGCCCGAGGGCACACGCGACGCGTGGACCGGGGGGCACGCCACCCCGGTGGAGGCCGTCGCCGCGTACCGCGCGCAGGCCGGCACCAAGTCCGACGTGGAGCGGCAGGCCGACGCCAAGGAGAAGACCGGTGTCTTCACCGGCGCGTTCGCGACCAACCCGGTCAACGGCGAGCGCATCCCGGTCTTCATCGCCGACTACGTACTGATGGGTTACGGCACCGGCGCGATCATGGCCGTCCCGGCGGGCGACCAGCGCGACTTCGACTTCGCGCGCGCCTTCGAGCTGCCGATCACCTGCATCGTCGAGCCGACCGACGGCCGCGGGACGGACACGTCCACGTGGGAGGACGCCTTCGGGTCGTACGACGCGAAGATCATCAACTCCTCGAACGGCGACATCTCCCTGGACGGCCTGCCCGTCGCCGAGGCCAAGGCCCGCATCACGGAGTGGCTGGCCCGCAAGGGCATCGGCGAGGGCACCGTCAACTTCCGCCTGCGCGACTGGCTGTTCAGCCGCCAGCGCTACTGGGGCGAGCCCTTCCCGATCGTCTACGACGAGGACGGCATCGCGCACTCGCTGCCCGAGTCGATGCTGCCCCTGGAACTGCCGGAGGTAGAGGACTACTCGCCGCGCACCTTCGACCCGGACGACGCGAACACGTCCCCGGAGACGCCCCTGTCCCGCAACGAGGACTGGGTCGCCGTAACCCTGGACCTGGGCGACGGCCGCGGCCCCCAGAAGTACCGCCGCGAGACCAACACCATGCCGAACTGGGCCGGTTCCTGCTGGTACGAACTGCGCTACCTGGACCCGCACAACGACCAGAAGCTGGTCGACCCGGCCATCGAGCAGTACTGGATGGGCCCCCGCGCGGGCATGCCGCACGGCGGCGTCGACCTGTACGTCGGCGGCGCCGAGCACGCCGTACTGCACCTGCTGTACGCGCGCTTCTGGTCCAAGGTGCTGTTCGACCTGGGGCACATCTCGTCCCCGGAGCCGTTCCACAAGCTGTTCAACCAGGGCATGATCCAGGCCTACGTCTACAGGGACAGCCGCGGCTTCCCGGTGCCGGCCGCCGAGGTCGAGGAGCGCGACGGCGCCTACTACTACCAGGACGAGAAGGTCTCCCGGCTGCTCGGCAAGATGGGTAAGTCCCTGAAGAACGCGGTCACTCCGGACGAGATCTGCGACGAGTACGGCGCCGACACCCTGCGCCTGTACGAGATGGCCATGGGCCCGCTGGACGTGTCCCGGCCGTGGGACACGCGCGCGGTGGTGGGCCAGTACCGGCTGCTGCAGCGGCTGTGGCGCAACGTCGTCGACGAGACGACCGGTGAGGTCACCGTCGTCGACACCGAGCCCGACGAGGACACGCTGCGTGCCCTGCACAAGGCGATCGACGGCGTCCGTCAGGACCTGCAGGGGCTGCGCTTCAACACGGCCATCGCCAAGATCACCGAGCTGAACAACCAGCTGACGAAGGCGGGCGGCGCGGTGCCTCGTTCCGTCGCCGAGTCGCTGGTGCTGCTGATCGCGCCGCTGGCCCCGCACGTCGCCGAGGAGCTGTGGCGCAAGCTGGGCCGCACCGACACGGTCGTCCACCAGGACTTCCCGGTCGCCGACCCGGCGTACGTCGTGGACGAGAGCGTGACCTGCGTCGTGCAGATCAAGGGCAAGGTCAAGGCCCGGCTGGAGGTCTCCCCGACGATCTCCGACGCCGAGCTGGAGAAGGTCGCGCTGGCCGACGAGAAGGTCGTCGCCGCGCTGGAGGGCGCGGGCATCCGCAAGGTCATCGTGCGGGCGCCGAAGCTGGTCAACATCGTTCCGGCGTAGTTCTGCGCAGCCCTTCGCCGGGGTCGGGGCGAGAGCCTCGGCGAGTTCTTCGCGGGGGCGGGGCGGCTGCCTCGGGGTAGTCCCCTACGGGCAGGTCCAGGGTTCCTGTGGAACTCCGGACCTGCCCGTAGCGTTTACCGTTGAAGAGCGGCGCGGCGTGTGCCGCCCGGAGCCGGTGGAGGAGCGTTGGAAGCCGTGATCACAGTCTTCGCCCTTCTCTTCCTGCTGTTCGTGGTCGCGGGCGGCTACGCGGCGGTCAAGGCGATCGGCGCGGCCAAGCGCGGCGTCGACCGCACGGTCGCGCAGGCCCGGCGCTCGGTCGAGGACCACACCCTGCGCGCCAAGTCCTTCGCCCAGCCCGGCCCGCAGGGTCAGGTGGCCCAACTCCGGCTGGCGCTGCGCACATCGATGCGCGCGACCCAGGACGCGCTGCACGCGGGCGTGCCCGAGGACGAGTCGCTCAAGGAGTCCCTGGGCCTCTTCCAGCGGCTCAGCGCCCACGGCCGTGAACTCGACGGCGAGCTCAGGCGCCTGGAGTCCGAGCCGGACCGCAGGACACTCGCCGAGCGGCTGCCCGCCCTGCGCGAGCGCACCGAGCGCATCACGAAGTCGGCGGACTCACTGCGCTGGGCGGCCCGCGACCGCGCCGGGCGCTTCGCGGAGGACGACCTGGAGACGCTGAGCGCCCAGATAGACATGGAGGCCGGTGCCCTCCGCCACTGGACGAAGGCGGAGCACACGACACCCCCGTGGCCGGACGCCCCGCCCGCCGACGCCACGACGGGCCAGCAGACCTGGCCGGAGCCCCCGCGCTCCCGCCCCGCCGCCGGGGAACCGGCTCCGTCCGCCATCACCCCGCCGGGACGGCGTCCCGCTTACCCCTGGCAGAAGAAAGCCCGCCCCGAGAGCACGACTTGATCGCGCGGCACGGTGTGCGTGTGCGACGTGTGGTGATCCGGCCGGTTCCGGCCCAGGTGAAAGGGGTCGGGCTGCCGCCCGGCCGCTACGGCAGGTAACCTCCAGCTCATGTCCCGCCATGTCGCGATCGTCACCGATTCAACGGCCTACCTGCCGCCGCTGACGATGGAGCGCCACGGCATCACAGCGGTGCCGCTGACCGTGGTCCTCGGCGACCGGGCGCTCGAAGAGGGCACCGAGATCTCCACCCGCTCCCTGGCCCAGGCCCTGCAGAAGCGCCGACCGGTCACCACCTCGCGCCCCAGCCCCCAGCTCTTCGCCGAGACCTACCGCAAGGTCGCCGAGTCCGGCGCCACCGGCATCGTCTCCCTCCACCTCTCCGCCGAACTCTCGGGCACCTACGACGCGGCGGTCGTCGCCGCGCGTGAGGCACCGGTGCCGGTGCGGGTCGTGGACACCGGGATGGTCGCGATGGCGCTAGGCTTCTGCGCCCTCGCCGCGGCCGAGACGGCGGAGGCGGGCGGCACGGTGGACGAGGCGGTCACGGCCGCGGAGAAGCGGGCCGCCGGCACCTCCGCCTACTTCTACGTCGACACCCTCGACTATCTGCGCCGGGGCGGCCGTATCGGCGCGGCACAGGCCCTGTTGGGCTCCGCCCTCGCCGTGAAGCCGCTGCTCCAGCTGGAGGGCGGACGCATCGAACTCCTGGAGAAGGTACGGACGGCGTCGAAGGCGATCGCCCGTCTTGAGGAGCTCGCGGCGGACCGGGCGGGCAGCGCGCAGGTCGACATCGCCGTTCACCATCTCTCCGCGCCTGAGCGGGCGTCGGCGCTCGCGGATCGGTTGCGGGCGCGGGTGCCGGGGCTGGCCGATCTGCATGTGAGCGAGGTCGGGGCGGTGATCGGGGCGCACACCGGGCCTGGGTTGTTGGGGGCTGTGGTTTCGCCTCGGTGACGGGGTTTGCCGGGACGGTTCCTTGGGCGGGTGGCACTCGTTCGGGTGATGGAGTTATCCACAACTGGGCGGTCGTCCCCGGGAATTGAACAAGATCATCGCGAAGTCGCGGAATATCCGATCCTCGGCGCATGGCACTTCGATCACGCTCACACACAGCGACTGCGACCAGCGGCCCGGGCCGCGCCCCGTCCTCCGACGGCCGAACTCGGCATCGCCGCGCGCCCGCACGGGGGCGTGCACATCGTCAGGCTTCGGCGGAGGAGCTTCGGCGGCGGGCGGAACTGCTCTTTGGCGAACGTGACGGGGAGCGGGGGGAGTTGGGGAATGGGCCGCCGGGTGGCGGTGGGAGTGGGGGCGAGCCTGTAGAGCCTCCTGTTCTGCCGGTGGCTGAGGCGAGGGGGCAGGCTGCTCCGTCGGTGCCGTCGGAGTCGTCTGTGCTGCCTGTGCCGCCTGTGGTCAGGGCGGCGGGGCTTCGTTTTCCGGCGCCTGTTGATGCCGGGCCGTGGGCTGTTCCGGAGCGGGAGCCGGAGCCGAGGGCAGGGGCGGAGTTGGGGTCGGGGCAGCGGGTGGTCCGGGTGGGTTCACCGGTGGGTGTTGCCCTGGAGCCCGATGGCTTCTCGTACACCGGCGGGGCCGAAGTGGCTGGAGAGGCTGGGGAGTTCAGCGGCACCGGCGAGGTCGGCATCGGGCGGGATCGTGTGGCCGGGGCTTGGCGGGAGCGGGCCGGGGCGGCTCTGCGGGAGCGGATGCCGGTGTGGGTGCAGACGCGGTGTGGGCTGGAGCGGCGGAACGTGGTGGCGCTCGGTGTACTGCTCGTGGTGGCCGCTGTCTTCGCCGTGCAGCACTTCTGGGTGGGCCGGACGCAGCCCGTGCGTGCCCCGGAGGTGGTGGGGGCGGCAACTCCCTTCGGAGCAGGGGGTGGAGGCAGGGACGGTGGCGGGGGTGCGGCTGCGGGGAAGGGGGCTGGACCGCGTGCCTCGTCGGTGGGAGCGCAGGGTGCTTCGGGTGTGGCCGGTACCGAGATCGTCGTGGACGTCAGCGGCAAGGTCCGGGAGCCCGGGGTTCATCGGCTTCCGGCCGGTTCACGGGTGACCGATGCGTTGCGGGCGGCGGGCGGGGTGCGGCCGGGCACGAACACCGACGGGCTCAACCGGGCTCGGTTCCTCGTGGACGGGGAGCAGATCGTCGTCGGCGGTCCGGCCCCCGCGGCGGCGTCTGGTGCTGGAGGTGCGAACACCACGGGGGTGGCGGGCGCTGCCGCGGGAGCCGCACCGACGGCTCCGGTCTCCCTCAGCACGGCCACTGCGGATCAGCTCAACACCCTGCCCGGTGTGGGCCCGGTGCTGGCCCAGCACATCATCGACTACCGCACCGAGCACGGCGGTTTCCGCTCGGTGGACGAGCTGCGTCAGGTCAACGGCATCGGAGACCGCCGCTTCGCCGATCTGCGGGATCTGGTCCAGCCATGACCCGCGTTCACGACGATCCGCCCGAGCCCACGACTCCTCGCCGCACGGCACAGGACGACCTCTCCTCGCCGGCCCGCCGGACTGTTCACGCCGACTCCGGAAGCCGGCGGGGTGCCGCACACCCCCGACAGGAAGGACCGACGGACCTACGACTCGTACCGCCCGCGCTCGCGGCCTGGGCGACGGCGGCACTGGCGCTGGACGCGTCACCGGGCTGGGTCACAGGAGTCGCCGTCGCCTCGCTGACCGTGGCGCTCGTGCTGCTGGTGACGCGGCGACGGGACAGGGCAGGGGCAGACGCCGGCCACGCCCCGTCACAGCCGGACGCCGGCCTCTTACCGGAAGACGTTTCACTGGAGGGAGTTCACCCCGCGCCTTCGTGGCGGCAGGCCGCATGGCCCCGGGTCTCGATCGCCGCCCTGCTCCTCTCCATCGCCGCGGCCGCCGCCTCCGCCGGGCTGCACGGGGCGGATCTGCGGCGCGGGCCGGTGCCCGAGTTGGCGGAGCAATACGCGATGGTGACCGCGGAGGTGGAGGTCGGTTCCGATCCACGGTTGACCCGGCCCCGGATCAGCGGGGATCACGCGGCTCCGGTCTCCGTGCTGATCGACGCCGAGGTGCGGCGGGTCGAGGAGATGGACGGGGCGGTCGTGGAGACGCGGGCGCCGGTGCTGCTGATCGTGGACCCGGGCTCGTCCTCCAAGGGCGAGGGCGGGACAGGGGGTTCCCGTGGCGGGCCGGAGCGTTCGCCCTGGCTCGGGCTGCTTCCGTCGACGCGGGTGAAGGTGACCGCGCGGTTGGCGCCCTCGCTGACGGGCGGGGACCGGGTCGCGGCCGTGCTGCGGGTGCGGAACCAGCCGGTGCCGGAAGTGGTGGGGGAGCCGTCCGGAGCGCAGCGGTTCGCGGGGCGGTTGCGGGCCGGGCTGCGCGAGGCCACCGACGGGTTGCCGGCGGACGCGCGGGCGTTGCTGCCGGGGCTGGTAGTCGGGGACACCGCGCGGATCACGCCCGAGTTGGACGAGGCCTTCAAGGAGACGGACCTCGCGCACACCCTGGCCGTCTCCGGAAGCAACCTCACCATCCTGCTCGCCCTCCTCATCGGACCACCCGGTCTCGCCCAGCACATCGAACGCCGGGGTCTGGCACCGCGGTTGGGCATCTCCCTCCGGGCGACCGCACTGCTCGGCGGGGTGCTCACGCTCGGGTTCGTCGTCGTGTGCCGCCCCGACCCGAGCGTGCTGCGGGCCGCGGCCTGCGGTGCCGTCGCGCTGCTAGCCCTGGCGACCGGGCGCCGCAGATCACTGATCCCGGCACTGGCGACGGCCGTACTGCTGCTGGTGCTCTACGACCCGTGGCTGGCCCGGAGTTACGGCTTTCTGCTCTCCGTGCTGGCCACCGGTGCCCTGCTCACGCTCGCGCCGCGGTGGTACGAGACGCTGCGTCGGCACCGGGTTCCGCCGCGGCTGGCCGAGGCACTGGCCGCCGCTGCCGCCGCTCAGGCGTTGTGCGCGCCGGTCGTGGCCGTGCTGTCGGCGCGGGTCAGTCTGGTGGCGGTGCCGTGCAATCTGCTCGCGGAGATCGCCGTCGCACCGGCCACGGTGCTGGGCTTCGCGGCGCTGGCGACGGCACCAGTGGCGATGCCGGTGGCCAAGGTCCTTGCCTGGGGCGCGAGTTGGCCCGCCGGGTGGATCGCGGACGTCGCCCGGACCGGCGCGGCGCTGCCCGGCGGGGGAGTGGACTGGCCGGGCAGTTGGACCGGGGCGCTGCTGCTCGCGCTCGCCGTCGCGGCCCTCGTGCTGGTCGGGCGGCGGCTGTTGAAGCACCCCTGGTTGTGCGGCGTCTGCGGGTTGTCGCTGCTGCTGATCGTGATGGCACCGGCGCCGCTGACCCGGGTGATCACGGGGTGGCCGCCGCCGGGTTGGAGATTCGCCATGTGCGATGTCGGTCAGGGTGACGCGACGGTGCTCGCGGCGGGCAAGGGCACCGGTGTGGTCGTGGACGCCGGGCCCGATCCGAAGCTGGTCGACCAGTGTCTGCGCACGCTCGGCATCACCAGGATCCCGCTCGTCGTACTGACCCACTTCCACGCCGATCACGTCGCGGGGCTGCCCGGGGTGCTGCGGGGCCGCTCGGTGGGCGCGATCGAGACGACGTCCTTCGAAGAGCCCGCGGACCAGGTCGAGTCCGTACGGAGGGCGGCGGCGGAAGGGCACATCCCGATCATCCGGGCGGTAGCCGGGGAGCAGCGCCGCACCGGTCCGCTGTCCTGGCAGGTGCTGTGGCCCCCACCGCACCCGGCGCCGGACCCGGACGGGCCGAACGACGCGAGCGTCGCCCTGCTGGTACGGACGGCCGGCCTGCGACTGCTGTTGCTCGGGGACCTCGAACCCCCGGCCCAGCAGGAGCTGTTGAGATCACCGGCGGCCGCGTTGCTGGGAGGCGTGGACGTACTCAAAGTCGCCCATCATGGCTCGGCCTACCAAGATCCGGACCTGATACGCAGGGTGGCCCCGCGGCTGGCGTTGATCTCTTGCGGAGAGAACAACACCTATGGACACCCCGCCCCCAGCACGGTCGCGGCGCTGCGGGCCATGGGCGCGGTGGTCCTGCGGACGGATGTGGACGGGGCGCTGGCGGTGAGCGGGGAAGGAGACGGGCTGCGGGTGGCGCGAGACTGAGGGCATGAATCCCGCACAGGTTGATGCCTGTCTCCGCCGGCTGGGAGTCCAGCGCCCGGCGTCGCCCACCGTCGACGTCCTCCGCGAGCTGCATCTGCGCCATCTGCAGACCGTGCCGTTCGAGAATCTGTCGATCCATCTGGGAGAGGAGATCGTGCTGGAGGAGAACCGGCTGCTGGACAAGGTGGTGGGCGCGGGCAGGGGCGGGTTCTGCTACGAACTGAACGGACTGTTCGGCGCGTTGCTCACCGCGCTGGGCTTCGACGTCGCGCTGCTCGCGGCGCGGGTGTACGGGGACGAGGGGCGGACGGGGATTCCGTACGACCATCTCGCACTCCGGGTGCGGACGGTGGACGGGGGCACGTGGCTGGCCGACGTGGGCTTCGGGACGCACAGCCACTACCCGCTGGCCTTCGAGGAGCGGGGTGAACAGAAGGATCCCGGCGGCACGTTCAGGGTCGTCGCGTCGGAACCGGATGCGGCCGGGGCGTCCGGAGCGGGTGCGGGGGAGGCGACCGACCTGGACGTGGTGCGGAACGGACGGCCCGAGTACCGCCTGGAGGTGCGGCCCCGGGTGCTCGGTGACTTCGTGGCCGGAGCGTGGTGGCACAGCACCTCGCCCGCGTCGCATTTCACTCGGTCACTGGTCTGCTCACGGCTCACGGACGACGGTGGGCGGGTCACGCTCAGCGGCCGAGGTCTGACGGTCACGGGTGCGGACGGGACGCGGGACGTACGTGAACTGACCACGGACGAGGAGGTGTTGGCGGTGTACCGGGAGCGGTTCGGGATCGAGCTGGGGGTGGTGCCGACGGTGCGTGAACCCGCGTAGGCCCGCCCGACCCCGGACGGGCCCGGGGTGAGTTCGCGTGAGCCTGCTGCCGTACCGGAAAATGTCCCCGTGAGCGATGTGAGACATGTGCTGGTGCTGCCCGACCGTGACGCGGCTCAGGAGGCGGCGGAGGTGCTCGGGGAGCGGTTCGCGCTCGACGAGGAGCCGCGGCTGGTGCGGGACGCGCTGGCCGGTGAGGACGACGCCGAGGACGCGCAGTGGCTGCTCGTCCTGCGGGATGAGGACGGGCGGCTCGACCCCGCGGAGCTGGACGCGTTCGCGGGGGAGTGGGACGGCTGGCGCGAGGAGCCGTAGCAGTGGCCGAAGCCGCTGTCGGACTCGCACCCCCGTACTTCCGCGCCCTGCCCACACCGCACGCCGCGCGCCCCACCCGGCACCCGGACCGGTGCCGACGCGAGGCTCCGGCACCCCGCCCGACCCGGCACGCGGGACTCGTTGTCAGTGGCGCGTGCGATGCTTTACGAGATGGCCAGGAAGACTGCGAATGACGACCCTCTCGCCCCGGTGACGCTTGCCGTGGGCCAGGAGGACCTCCTGCTCGACCGTGCCGTGCGGGAGGTGGTGGCCGCTGCTCGGGCCTCCGACGCCGACACGGACGTACGTGACCTGACTTCCGACCAGCTGCAGCCCGGCACGCTCGCCGAGTTGACCAGCCCGTCGCTCTTCGCGGAGCGCAAGGTCGTGGTCGTACGCAATGCGCAGGATCTGTCCGCGGACACGGTCAAGGACGTGAAGGCGTATCTCGGTGCGCCCGCCGAGGAGATCACGCTGGTGCTGTTGCACGCCGGCGGGGTCAAGGGCAAAGGGCTGCTCGATGCCGCGCGCAAGGCCGGGGCGCGGGAGGTGGCCTGCCCGAAGATGACGAAGCCGGCGGACCGGCTGGCGTTCGTGCGGGGTGAGTTCCGGGCGACCGGGAGATCGGCCACGCCGGAGGCCTGCCAGGCGCTGGTCGACTCCCTCGGCAGTGATCTGCGCGAACTGGCGTCCGCCGTCTCCCAGTTGGTCGCCGACATCGAGGGGCCCATCGACGAGGCGGTCGTCGGGCGGTACTACACGGGGCGGGCCGAGGCGTCGAGCTTCACGGTCGCGGACCGGGCCGTGGAGGGGCGGGCGGCGGAGGCGCTGGAGGCGTTGCGGTGGTCGCTGTCCACCGGGGTGGCGCCGGTGCTGATCACCAGTGCGCTGGCGCAGGGGGTGCGGGCGATCGGGAAGCTGTCGTCCGCGCGCGGGGGACGGCCGGCGGATCTGGCGCGTGAGCTGGGGATGCCGCCGTGGAAGATCGACCGGGTACGGCAGCAGATGCGGGGGTGGACACCGGACGCGGTCTCCGTCGCGCTGCGGGCGGTGGCCGAGGCGGACGCGGGAGTGAAGGGCGGTGGGGACGATCCGGAGTACGCGTTGGAGAAGGCGGTCGTCACGATCGCCCGGGCGGCCCGGTCCCGGGGTCAGGCCTGACCCCGGCTCCGCCTCGACTCCCAAGTGGCGCAAGAGCCCCGGGAAACAGCAATGCCCCCGAAGTGGGTCCGGGGGCACTGTACGTGGCGTGGCGACCACGATGTCTGTCCGTGAATCGAGGTAGAGGGCTCGACGTTGTCCTCACGGTGGATTGCTACTGGCCCGGTCCGCGCGAGCGCGGGCCGAGGCAAGTGCGGAGGATCAGCCCTGGAGCGCGGTGACCTTGGAAGCAAGCGCCGACTTCTTGTTGGCGGCCTGGTTCTTGTGGATGACGCCCTTCGCGACGGCCTTGTCGAGCTGACGCGCGGCAGCGCGCTGGTACTCGGTGGCCTTCTCGACGTCACCCGCGGCAGCGGCTTCGCGGGCCTTGCGGATCGCGGTCTTCAGGGAGGACTTGACGGCCTTGTTGCGCAGCCGAGCCTTCTCGTTGGTCTTGATCCGCTTGATCTGGGACTTGATGTTCGCCACGAATGAGCCTTTGCAGGTTCTGGCACGGGGCCGCACGGGTCCCGGGCCGATGATTTTTCTTGGGGTGTGTCTCGCACCGAGCGGGGATTCCGGTCAGGGACGAGGCACAGCCACCCAGGTTACCAGCCGCCCACCGGCCCACCCAAACCGGTCCCCGAGAGGCATCCGGCCGGACCCCGAGGGGCCTCCGGCGAACCTCTCGCACCGTCCCGAACCGGACCGCACCCTTCGTCCGTCGGCCCAGGCCAGGCCCCTGACCCGACTCCCGACCAGTCCCAGGCCTACCTGAACCGTTCCCCGAGTCCCAGAGCAGCCCCAGACATACCTGACCACTCCCTCCCACTCCCCGAGAAGCCCCTGAGCCCCCGAACCCGCCACCGAACCGACCCGCGAAAACGCCCATGGTTACCCACCCGCACCGGCCCAAACCGGACCGCACCTCCCACGCGTGGGACGATGGAGCCTACGTATCGATCCGACCCGAGACCGCAGAGACTGCGGACGCCTCAAGAATCAGGACCCTGCGTGCCCGCGATCCCCAGCCATGTGCCCGAGCCGAGCCGTACCGACCCGGCGCTGATCCGCAATTTCTGCATCATCGCGCACATCGACCATGGCAAGTCCACGCTCGCCGACCGGATGCTCCAGCTGACCGGAGTGGTCGACCAGCGGCAGATGCGTGCTCAGTACCTCGACCGCATGGACATCGAGCGCGAGCGTGGCATCACGATCAAGTCCCAGGCCGTGCGTCTGCCGTGGGCCCCGACTCTCGGGGACGACCAGGGCAGTACCCACATCCTCAACATGATCGACACCCCGGGACACGTCGACTTCACGTACGAGGTCTCACGGTCGCTCGCCGCCTGCGAGGGCACCGTGCTGCTCGTGGACGCCGCCCAGGGCATCGAGGCCCAGACCCTCGCCAACCTCTACCTGGCGATGGAGAACGACCTCACGATCATCCCCGTACTGAACAAGATCGACCTGCCGGCCGCGCAGCCCGAGAAGTTCGCCGAGGAGCTGGCCAACCTCGTCGGGTGCGAGCCCGACGACGTGCTGCGGGTGTCCGCGAAGACCGGTATCGGTGTCGACGCGCTGCTGAACAAGGTCGTCAAGGAGATCCCGGCGCCCGTCGGGAACGCGGACGCGCCCGCCCGCGCGATGATCTTCGACTCGGTCTACGACTCCTACCGCGGTGTCGTGACGTACATCAGGGTCATCGACGGACAGCTCACCAAGCGCGAGAAGATCCGGATGATGTCCACGAACGCCACGCACGAGCTGCTGGAGATCGGGACGAACTCGCCGGAGATGCTCGGCGCGGACGGGCTCGGGGTCGGCGAGGTCGGCTATCTGATCACCGGCGTGAAGGACGTCCGCCAGTCCAAGGTCGGTGACACGATCACCACCCTGCACAAGGGCGCGACCGAGGCGCTCGGCGGTTACAAGGACCCGAAGCCGATGGTCTTCTCGGGTCTGTATCCGCTGGACGGTTCCGACTACCCGGAGCTGCGCGAGGCCCTCGACAAGCTCCAGCTCAACGACGCCGCGCTCGTCTACGAGCCGGAGACCTCGGCCGCGCTGGGCTTCGGCTTCCGCGTCGGCTTCCTCGGGCTGCTGCACCTGGACGTGATCCGGGAGCGGCTGGAGCGCGAGTTCGGGCTCGACCTCATCGCGACCGCGCCGAACGTGGTGTACCGGGTCGAGATGGAGGACGGCAGCGAGCACGTCGTCACCAACCCGAGCGAGTTCCCCGAGGGGAAGATCGACAAGGTCTACGAGCCCGTCGTCCGGGCGACGATCCTCGCGCCGTCGGAGTTCATCGGCGCGATCATGGAGCTGTGCCAGACCCGGCGCGGCACCCTGCTCGGCATGGACTACCTCTCCGAGGACCGCGTCGAGATCCGCTACACGCTCCCCCTCGCGGAGATCGTCTTCGACTTCTTCGACCAGCTGAAGTCCAAGACCCGCGGCTACGCCTCGCTCGACTACGAGCCCACCGGCGAGGTGACGTCCAGCCTGGTCAAGGTGGACATCCTGCTGCACGGCGACAAGGTGGACGCCTTCTCGGCGATCACGCACAAGGACGCGGCGTACGCGTACGGCGTACGGCTCGTCGCCAAGCTGCGGGAACTCATCCCGCGGCAGGCCTTCGAGGTGCCCATCCAGGCCGCCATCGGCTCCCGGGTCATCGCCCGCGAGACCATCCGCGCCATCCGCAAGGACGTCCTCGCGAAGTGCTACGGCGGTGACATCTCCCGTAAGCGGAAGCTGCTGGAGAAGCAGAAGGAGGGCAAGAAGCGGATGAAGATGGTGGGTTCCGTGGAGGTTCCCCAGGAGGCCTTCATCGCGGTGCTGTCCAGCGACGACAGCGGTGGCGGCGCCAAGGGCAAGAAGTAGCGGGCCCGTACACCGAAATTCCGGACGATAGCCAGACGATTCACAGGGCCCGTTGCGCTCAGGCGCCGCGGGCCCTGAGTCTTGGCTCTGTACGAAGTGGTCATGGCTCTGTTCGAAGTGACCGTCCACCGCCCCTTACGCACCGGCCGGTCGCGGCTTACTCTGATCACTGCTCGATAGTTACTCGTGAGTTAAACAACAGCCACATGAGCCACCAGCCGCAGTGAGTCAACCGCCGCAGCAATGAGCCAGTAGCCGCACTGTCGCGGGCCCCGGAGGATGTCGTGAGCGACACACAGACCCTGATCGAGAACCGTCCGCCGTCCGTGGCGGGCCTCTTCCTGGAGCGCGTGGCGGCCACGCCGGACGCCGAGGCCTACCGCTACCCGGTGCCGGCGGCCTCCGGTGAGGGCCCCGACGACTGGAAGTCGCTGACCTGGGCGCAGGCCGCCGAGCAGGTCTTCGCGATCGCGGCCGGACTGATCGAACTGGGCGTACAGCCCGAGGAGCGCGTCGCACTCGCCTCCGCCACCCGCGTCGAGTGGATCCTCGCCGACCTGGGCATCCTGTGCGCCGGCGCCGCCACGACCACCGTGTACCCGCAGACCAACGCCGACGAGTCGACGTTCATCCTCGCCGACTCCGGCAGCAAGGTCCTCATCGCGGAGGACGCCGCACAGCTCGCCAAGGCACGGGAGAAGCGCGCCGAACTGCCCGAGCTGACGCACGTCGTGGTCATCGACCCGACCGGCGTCGAGACCGGCGACTGGGTGCTCACCCTCGCGGAGCTGGAGCAGCGGGGCGCCGCGTACCTGGAGAAGAACCCGGACCTGATCAAGGAGCGGGTCGGGGCCATCACCAAGGACCAGCTCGCGACGATCATCTACACCTCGGGTACGACAGGCCGCCCCAAGGGCGTCCGTCTCCCGCACGACAACTGGTCCTACCTGGCGAAGGCCATCGCCGCGACCGGGCTGCTCGGCCCCGACGACGTGCAGTACCTCTGGCTGCCGCTCGCGCACGTCTTCGGCAAGGTGCTCACGTCGGGGCACATCGAGATCGGGCACGTCACCGCCGTCGACGGCCGCGTCGACAAGATCATCGAGAATCTGCCGGTCGTGCAGCCGACGTACATGGCGGCCGTCCCGCGCATCTTCGAGAAGGTCTACAACGGCGTCGCGGCCAAGGCGCGGGCCGGCGGCCCGGCCAAGTACAAGATCTTCCAGTGGGCCGCCGAGGTCGCCCGCGAGTACGCGAAGGTCACCCAGGACAACTTCCGCCGCACCGGCGTGGCCACCGCGCCCTTCGGTCTCGCCGCCAAGCACAAGGTCGCCGACGCGCTGGTCTACGCGAAGATCCGCGAGGCCTTCGGCGGCAAGCTGCGCGCGTGCGTCTCCGGATCGGCCGCGCTCGCGCCCGACATCGGCTACTTCTTCGCCGGCGCCGGCATCCACATCCTTGAGGGCTACGGCCTGACCGAGTCCTCCGCCGCCTCCTTCGTGAACCCCGGCGAGGCCTACCGCACCGGCACGGTCGGCAAGCCGCTGCCCGGCACGGAGGTGCGCATCGCGGACGACGGCGAGATCCTGCTGCGCGGCCCCGGCATCATGGAGGGCTACCACGGCCTGCCCGAGAAGACCGCCGAAGTCCTGGAGTCCGACGGCTGGTTCCACACCGGCGACATCGGTGAGCTGTCCCCCGACGGCTACCTCCGCATCACGGACCGCAAGAAGGACCTGATCAAGACCTCCGGCGGCAAGTACATCGCGCCGGCCGAGGTCGAGGGCCAGTTCAAGGCCGTCTGCCCGTATGTCTCCAACATCCTGGTGCACGGCGCCGACCGGAACTTCTGCACCGCCCTCATCTCCCTCGACGAACCGTCCATCCTGGAGTGGGCCAAGGACAACGACCTCGCGGGCAAGTCCTACGCCGAGGTCGTCGCCGCCCCCGCGACGGTCGCCATGATCGAGGCCTACGTCAAGGAACTCAACGAGGGCCTCCAGCGCTGGCAGACCATCAAGAAGTTCCGCCTCCTCCCGCGCGACCTCGACGTGGAACACGGCGAGATCACCCCGAGCCTCAAGCTCAAGCGCCCGGTGGTGGAACGCGAGTACAAGCACCTGATCGACGAGATGTACGCGGGCTCACGCGAAGCGTGACTGTTCGGCGGGGGCCGGGCCCAACTCCCTAGGGGCGCGGGGAACTGCGCGCCCAGCCCCCACCGAACGCGCACACAACAACGCACCTACCTGGTCGAGCGCCGCCGCAACTCCCGCACCAGCAGCCCCATCTCCCGCACCTGAACCCGAAGTTCCCCCACCTCATCAACCGTGCTGGCCGCCATCCGCTCCTCAACTTCCTTGAGCCGCAACGCCAGTTCATCGAACTGCCCCTGCTCCCGCGCCAGCATCCGCTCCAACAGCTGGTTCTTACGGTGCAGTTCGAGAAACACGCTCACCTTGGCCCGCAGCACCCAGGGATCGAACGGCTTGGTCAAGTAGTCGGCGGCACCCGTGGCGTACCCACGGAACGCATACCCCGCATCCGCGTCCGTGCCGGTCAGGAAGATGATCGGGACGTCCTTGGTCTGGTCGAGCCGTTTGATGTTGGCCGCGGTCTCGAACCCGTCCATGCCCGGCATCCGGATGTCCAGCAGAACCACCGCGAACCGCTGCCGCAGCAGCGCCTTCATCGCCTCCTCGCCCGAACGAGCCCGTACCAGCGGCTCGTTGAGGGACCCCAGGACGGCCTCCAGCGCGACCAGGTTGTCCTCCATGTCGTCGACCAGGAGGATGCCGGCACTCTCGTCGGTCGTTGCCTCAGCGCTCATGATGACTGTGCCTCACTCAGTCGTCGGCGGTGCCGCCGTCTCCCCTGAAGTACCCGGATCCGTCACCGTGATGTCCTCGGACGCGGCCTCGGGATCCAGCAGCGCGCAGACGACGGTCAGCAGCTGATCGACGTCCACCGGCTTCGGTACGTAGTCGTTGGCGCCCCGCCCGATGGACTTCTCCCGGTCGCCCGGCATCGCCTTCGCGGTGAGCGCGACGATGGGCAGCCCGGTCCAGCGTGGGGCGCGGCGGATGGCGGCGATGGTCTCGTACCCGTCCATCTCCGGCATCATGATGTCCATCAGCACGAGTTCGACGTCGGGATTGCGCTCCAGCGTCTCGATGCCCTCGCGGCCGTTCTCCGCGTAGAGCACCGGCATGCCGACCCGCCCCAGCACATGGGTGAGTGCGAAGACGTTGCGGATGTCGTCGTCCACGATCAACACCCGCCGCCCGGGCAGCACTTGGCCTGCCCGCCCGGCCTTCCACGCCTCCAGCTTGGTGGGGGTCGGCCACGAGTCGTCCACCTCGGTGGAGGTGAACGGTTCGCTGGACAACTGCTCGGGCAGCAGCGGCAGTTCGCGGTCCTCGGTGAGCGGCGCGCCGCCCGCCGCATGTCCGGGGCTGACGACGGGGACGTAGAGAGTGAAGGTGGATCCTCGCCCCGGCTCGCTCTCGGCGACGATACGGCCGCCCAACAGGCCCGCGATCTCACGGCTGATGGACAGCCCCAGCCCCGTGCCGCCGTACTTGCGGTTGGTCGTGCCGTCGGCCTGCTGGAACGCCTCGAAGATCACCGGGAGTTTCTCCGGAGCGATGCCGATCCCGGTGTCGGAGACGGCGAAGACGATGACCTCGTCGCTGTCGTCGGAGTAGCGGTGCTCGGGGTCCTTGACCCGGTTGACGCGGAGTTCGACGCGGCCGGTGGCGGTGAACTTGATGGCGTTGGACAGCAGGTTGCGCAGGATCTGCTGGAGCCGCTGTTCGTCGGACCAGAGTTCACGCGGTACGTCCTCGCCGACCGACACCTCGAAGGAGAGCCCCCGGTCCAGGGTGAGCGGGCGGAACGTGGCGTGGACGTAGTCGAGGAGCTTGATGAGCGGGAGCCGCTTCGGGCGTACGTCCATGCGGCCGGCCTCGATCTTCGACAGGTCGAGGATGTCGTTGATGAGCTGGAGGAGGTCCGAGCCGGAGCGGTGGATCGTGGTCGCGAACTGCACTTCCTGCTCGGAGAGCCGGCCGTCCGGGTTGTCGGAGAGCAGCCGGGCGAGGATGAGCAACGAGTTGAGCGGCGTGCGGAGTTCGTGCGACATGTTGGCCAGGAACTCCGACTTGTACTGCGAGGAGGTCGCCAACAGGGCCGCCTTCTCCTCCAGTTCGGCGTTGGACCGCTGCAACTCGGCCTGCTGCTTCTGGAGTTCGTCCGAGCGCTCCTGCAGCTGCGTGGCCAGCCGCTGGGACTGGCCGAGCAGGGACTCCGTGCGGGAGTTGGCGATGATGGTGTTGATCGCGACGCCGATGGTGTTCACGAACTGGTCGAAGAAGGCGAGGTGGACGTCGGAGAAGCGGGAGAAGGAGGCCAGTTCGATCACGCCGAGGAGTTTGTCCTCGAAGATGATCGGGATGATGACCACGCTCGCCGGGGCGGCCTCCCCGAGCCCGCTGTTGATCTTGATGTAGTCCGGCGGGGCCTCCTCCACCAGGATCCGCTTCTTCTCCCGCGCCGCCTGCCGCACCAGTCCGTGCACCGGCATGGCGCCCGTGTCCACGGTCGCGGCCTGCGCCGACCCGTACCCGGCGATGAACGCAAGTCCCTTGGCGGGGATGGCCGTTCGCAGACTGTCCTCGTCGGGATCGGCCAGGAAGAACGCCCCGTACTGCGCGTTCACCAGCGGCGTCAGCTCGCGCAGGATCAGGTCGGCGACCTCCATCAGGTCCCGGTGCCCCTGCATCAGGGCGGCGAGGCGGGCCAGGTTGGACTCCAGCCAGTCCTTCGCGCGGGTCGTCTCGCGGAGGTTGGCCACCATCAGGTTGATGTTGTCCTTGAGCTCGGTGACCTCGCCCTGGGTCTCCACCGTGATCGAGCGGGACATGTCGCCCTGGGCCACCGCCGAGGCCACCTCGGCGATCGCGCGGACCTGCGTGGTGAGGTTGAGCGCGAGTTCGTTCACGTTGGTCGTCAGGCGCTTCCAGGTGCCGTAGACGCCCTCCACCCGTGCCTGGCCGCCGAGTTGGCCTTCGGAGCCGACCTCGCGGGCCACCCGGGTGACCTCGGAGGAGAAGGAGGAGAGGGTGTCGACCATCGTGTTGATGGTGGTCTTCAGCTCCAGGATCTCGCCGCGCGCGTCCACGTCGATCTTCTTCGACAGGTCGCCCTGCGCCACCGCGGTCGCGACCTGGGCGATGTTCCTGACCTGTGAAGTCAGGTTGTCGGCCATGTAGTTGACGTTGTCGGTCAGGTCGCGCCAGACACCCGAGACGCCCAACACCTGGGCCCGGCCGCCGAGTCGGCCGTCGGTGCCGACCTCGCGGGCCACCCGGGTCACCTCGTCGGCGAAGGCCCGCAGCTGCTCCACCATCGTGTTGACGGTGTCCTTGAGTTCGAGGATCTCGCCGCGCGCGTCGACGGTGATCTTCTTCGACAGGTCGCCGTTGGCCACGGCGGTGGTGACCTGCGCGATGTTCCGTACCTGCGAAGTCAGGTTCAGGGCCATGAAGTTGACGTTGTCCGTGAGGTCCTTCCAGACCCCGCTGACGCCCCGCACCTGCGCCTGACCGCCGAGGTTCCCTTCCGTGCCGACCTCGCGGGCCACGCGCGTCACTTCGTCCGCGAAGGCGGAGAGCTGGTCGACCATCGTGTTGATCGTGGACTTCAGCTCCAGGATCTCGCCCTTGGCCTCCACCGTGATCTTCTTGCCGAGGTCGCCCTGCGCGACGGCGGTGGACACCAGCGCGATGTTCCTGACCTGTGAAGTCAGGTTGTCCGCCATGAAGTTGACGTTGTCGGTCAGGTCCTTCCAGACCCCTGAGACACCCCGCACCTGGGCGCGTCCGCCGAGGTTGCCCTCGGTGCCGACCTCGCGGGCCACGCGTGTGACCTCGTCGGCGAAGGCGGAGAGCTGGTCGACCATCGTGTTGATGGTCGACTTCAGTTCGAGGATCTCGCCCTGAGCGTCGACGGTGATCTTCTGCGAGAGGTCACCGTTGGCGACGGCGGTGGTGACCTGGGCGATGTTGCGGACCTGTGAAGTCAGGTTCGACGCCATGAAGTTGACGTTGTCCGTGAGGTCCTTCCAGACCCCGGACACGCCCCGCACCTGCGCGCGACCGCCCAACTGGCCCTCGGTGCCCACCTCTCGGGCGACGCGCGTCACCTCGTCCGCGAAGGCGGAGAGCTGGTCGACCATCGTGTTCACGGTGAGCTTCAGTTCGAGCAGCTCGCCGGTCGCCTCGACCGTGACCGTACGGGTCAGGTCGCCGCGCGCCACCGCCGTCGTCACCAGGGCGATGTCCCGCACCTGTGCGGTCAGCCGGGACGCCATCGTGTTGACCGCCTCGGTCACATCACGCCAACTGCCGGACAGGCCGGTCACCTTGGCGCGGCCGCCGAGCCTGCCCTCGGTGCCGACCTCGCGGGCGACCCGGGTCACCTCCCCGGTGAACAGGGAGAGCTGGTCGACCATCTTGTTCACCGCGCGGCCGAGCCGTCGTAGGTCACCGCGCAACTGCCTGCTGCCGTCGTGCAGATCGACCCGCTGGGTCAGGTCGCCGCCCGCCACCGCGTCCAGGACCCGGGTCGCGTTCGCGGCAGGGGCGACCAGGGCGTCGAGGAGCTGGTTGACGTCGTTGACGCGGGAGGTCCAGCCGCCCTGGCCGGGGCTGGCCGAGAGGCGTTCGTCGAGGCGGCCGTGGCGGATCAGCTCCCGTTTGACGCGCTGCGTCTCGGAGTTGAAGTGGGTGCTGCGGTCCATGATCTGGTTGAAGGCGGCGGTCAGTTCGGCCACCATGCCATGGCCCGTCTCCGGCGCCTTCGTGAAATCCCCGTCGCGGGCGGCCGTCATCACGGCGAGCAGCGGACGGAGATCGGATGCTCGAATCCAGTCGTCTTTGTGACCGTCTTCGAGCACACGCGTAGCACTGTTCTCACTCATGGCGGCCCACTTCGGTAACTCGGCGCTTATGGCCGCGGTCAGTCTGTCACTCTGTCCGCATCGATCGAGGCGTATTCGTCCGAACTGCTCGGGGAGCTGCGCATGGGGGCCATACCGACGCAACGGGAGACCACTTCGCGTGCTCCCGATGCGCCCGCGCACCACGGCGCGGACCGGCGTACGACGGTGCGCGCCACGCTCTCCGGCAGCCCCCTCGCGCCCGGTTCCGCCCGCGGCCTGGTGCGCGCCGCGCTCCGTGAGTGGGCCGAACTCGGCCTGCCCGGCACCGAGAAGCTCACCGACCGGCTGGCCGACGACGCGATGGTCGTCGTCAGCGAACTCGTCACCAACGCCGTCGTCCACGCGGGCACGGACGTCGAGTTGGTGTGCCGGCTGGAGGACTCCGACTCGATCGTCGTCGAGGTCGCCGACCACCACCCCTCCCGCGCCCCGCGCGACAACAGCGCCGAAACGGCGTACGAGACACCGGAGTTCGGCCGCGGCCTGCGCCTCGTCTCCACGCTCGCCGAGGCCTGGGGCGTCACCTACCGCACCGGCGTCAAGACGGTATGGGCCCGCCTGCCCGCCGAAGGCACCGCAGCAGCCGAGGAGTTGGAGACCTACACGGGTGAACGCGGCCTCCGCGTCGCCGAGATCCTCGCCCCCGAACCGCCCCCACCCCCGAACACGCTCAGGCGGGGGGACCCCCATCGCGCCGAACACGACCGGAACTGGCTCGGCCGCGGCGCCCTCTCCTTCCTCGCCGAGGCCTCCGACCTCCTCGCGGGACAGCTCGACGAGGACCTCGTCGCCGCGCTCGCCGGACAGCTGATCGTGCCGAGGCTGGCCGACTGGTGCGCCGTATGGCTGGAGGACGAGGCGATGGGCCGCGGCGGCGGCTGGGGCGAGGGCACCAGCGCGGGGCCGCGCCTCGCCCGGGTCTGGCACGGCAGCGAGAACCGCATCGAGGAGCTGCGCGGCGCCCTGGAGAAGGACCCGCCCCGTCCGCCGGACACCCTGCGGCCCGTGTCCTACCCCTGGCCCGCCGACGCGCTGGGCCCGCACGGCACGCACGGCGCGGCACTGGCGTACCGCCTCATCGCGGGCGGCCGTCCGCTCGGCACACTCGTCATCGGACGGTCCGGGCTGCCCCGCTTCCCCGACGAGGTCACCGGCCTGGTCGAGGACCTCAGCCGCCGCGTCGCGCTCGCCATCGGCGCGGCCCGCCAGTACGCCCGCCAGGCCACCATCAGCCGCGTCCTCCAGCGCGGCCTGCTGCCCGGCGCGGTCGCCGAGATCCCCGGCGTGCACAGCGCCCTCGTCTACGAACCGTGCGACAAGGGCGGCCCCAGCGGCGACTTCTACGACCTCTTCCCGGCCGGCGACGGCCGCTGGTGCTTCGCCCTCGGCGACGTCCAGGGCAAGGGCCCCGAGGCCGCCGTGGTCATCGGACTCGCGCGCCCCTGGCTACGGCTCCTCGCCCGCGAGGGCTACGGCGTGGCCGACGTCCTCGACCGCCTCAACCAGCTCCTCCTCGACGACGCCACCGAGGCCGCCGACGCGGCCGCCCACGCGATGGTGGCGGCGGGCGGCATGCCGGGCCCGGTCGGCGACGGCCCCCGCTTCCTCTCCCTCCTCTACGGCGAGCTGGTCCCCTTCGACGGCGGCGTCCGCTGCACCCTCGCCTCCGCCGGACACCCGCTGCCGCTGCTCCTCGGCCCGGACGGCAGCGTCGGCACGGCAGCCCGCCCGCAGACCATCCTCGGGGTCATCGAGGACGTCACGTACACCAGCGAGACCTTCGAACTGCGGCCCGGCGACAGCCTGTTGTGCGTCACCGACGGGGTGACCGAGCGGCGCTCCGGGTCGGTCCAGTTCGACGACGGCGACGGGCTCGCGACCGCGCTCGCCGGGTGCGCGGGGCTGAGCGCCGAGCTGATCGCGGAGCGGATCAAACGCCTCGTCCACGAGTTCGGCGGCCGTCCGCCGGAGGACGACATGGCGCTGCTGGTGCTCCAGGCCGAGTAGCCCTCGCCGGTGCTGGACAATGGAAGGCATGCCTTCCGCACTCCCCGACGGCGATCCCGTCCCCGAAGACGGCTCACTGCCCGCACAGGCGCTCGCCGGGACCGCCGACCGCCCCCTCGGGTTCTATCTGCACGTCCCGTACTGCGCGACCCGCTGCGGCTACTGCGACTTCAACACCTACACGGCGACCGAGCTGCGCGGCACGGGCGGAGTGCTGGCCTCCCGCGACAACTACGCGGACACCCTGATCGACGAGGTCCGCCTGGCCCGCAAGGTCCTCGGCGACGACCCCCGCCCGGTCCGCACGGTCTTCGTCGGCGGCGGCACCCCCACGCTGCTCGCGGCGGGCGATCTCGTACGGATGCTGGGCGCGGTCCGGGACGAGTTCGGCCTGGCACCGGACGCGGAGATCACGACGGAGGCGAACCCGGAGTCGGTGGACCCCGCCTACCTCGCGGCCCTCCGCGACGGCGGCTTCAACCGCGTCTCCTTCGGCATGCAGAGCGCGAAACAGCACGTACTGAAGGTGCTGGACCGCACCCACACCCCCGGCCGCCCCGAGGCCTGCGTCGCCGAGGCCCGCGCGGCCGGCTTCGACCACGTCAACCTCGACCTGATCTACGGCACTCCCGGCGAGAGCGACGACGACTGGCGAGCGTCCCTCGACTCCGCCCTCGGCGCCGGCCCCGACCACATCAGCGCCTACGCCCTGATCGTTGAGGAGGGCACCCAGCTCGCCCGCCGCATCCGCCGCGGCGAGGTCCCCATGACGGACGACGACGTCCACGCCGACCGCTATCTGATCGGCGACGAGGTGATGTCGGCGGCGGGCTTCGACTGGTACGAGGTGTCCAACTGGGCGACGTCGAATTCCGGCCGTTGTCTCCACAACGAGCTGTACTGGCGCGGCGCCGACTGGTGGGGCGCGGGCCCCGGAGCGCACTCGCACGTGGGCGGCGTGCGGTGGTGGAACGTGAAGCATCCGGGGGCGTACGCGGGGGCGCTGGCCTCCGGCCGGTCACCGGGCGCGGGGCGGGAGATCCTCTCGGCGGAGGACCGCAGGGTGGAACGCATCCTGCTGGAGCTACGCCTCCGGGAGGGCGCCCCCCTGGACCTGCTCCGACCGGAAGGGCTCGCGGCTTCGCGCCGGGCGCTGGGGGACGGGCTGCTGGAGGCGGGGCCGTACGAGGAGGGGAGTGCCGTGCTCACGTTGCGGGGGCGGTTGCTGGCGGACGCGGTGGTGCGGGACCTGGTGGATTGATCACTCGGGCGGGTGAATCCAAGCAGAACGCCGGTTCGGTCCTTAGTCTGTTTCCTAGGCTGCCGTCGACAGAACGCGGCGGATGCGGAGGGCCACGGAGATGACTGCTGTGGATGATCGCCGAGTGCGTGAGGCGTTCGAGAATCTTGAGGTTCCCGAGGGCTTCAAGGCTGAACTCATCCGGGGGGACATCGTGATGATGGCGGGGCCGGACAAGGTCCACAACCGCATCGTGCAGTCCGTGCAGGACCAGATTCCCTCCAGTCGGTGGGAGCGCCTCCAGACGCAGGATGTGGCATTTCCTGGCGAGAACAGCGAACCCCAGCCGGATCTCGTAGTCATGGAGATCGGCGCGGACGACGGCCCGGGACGACTCGTACCCGCTCCCGCCGTGACGATGCTCGTCGAGGTCGTATCGAAGACCAGCGCCCACCGGGACTACGTGGAGAAGCGGTCGATCTACGCGGCAGGAGGCGTTCCCGTCTACCTGATCATCGACCCGTTCGAGGCCAGGTGTGTGGTGCTGACGGAGCCGATCGGGACCGGCTTGTCGGCGGACTATCAGTCGGAGCGGACGCGCAAGTTCGGTGACCTTGTAACGCTGCCGATCGTGGGCATCGACCTGAGTACGACCGCATTCGCCACCCTGCCGCGTCTCAGGCCGTGACGAAGTCGATCAACTCCTCCACCCGCCCCAGCAGTTCCGGCTCAAGATCCTTGTACGACCCCACCTTGGCCAGAATCGCCTGCCACACCGCACCGGTGTTTTCCGGCCAACCCAGGGACCGGCACACGCCCGTCTTCCAGTCCTGCCCGTGCGGTACGCGGGGCCAGGCGGCGATGCCCACGGAGGACGGTTTCACGGCCTCCCAGATGTCGATGTACGGGTGACCCACGACGAGCGCGTGCTCGCTGGTGACCGACTGGGCGATGCGCCACTCCTTGGTGCCGGGGAGCAGGTGGTCGACGAGGATGCCGAGGCGGGCGTCCGGGCCGGGATCGAATTCCGCGACGATCGACGGGAGGTCGTCGACACCCTCCAGGTACTCGACCACCACGCCCTCGATGCGCAGGTCGTCGCCCCACACCCGCTCGACGAGCTCGGCGTCGTGCCGGCCCTCCACGTAGATCCGCCCGGCGCGGGCCACGCGCGCGCGTGCACCCGGGACGGCCACCGAACCGGAAGCCGTACGCGTGGGCCGTAGCGGACTCGACACAGGCCTGACCAGGGTGACGACCCTGCCCTCCAGGAGGAAGCCCCGCGGTTCCATCGGGAACACCCGGTGCTTGCCGAAGCGGTCCTCCAGGGTGACCGTGCCGGCCTCGGAGCGGATTACCGCGCCGCAGAAACCGGTGCCCGGCTCCTCGACCACGAGGCCCGGCTCCGCGGGGACCTCGGGGGCCGGCTTGGGCTTCTTCCACGGCGGGGTCAGGTCGGCGGAGTACTGGCGCATTCGGATGACGATAGGAGAACCGGGCCGACCACCGTCACGACACGCCGAAACGCGTTGCCAACGCGTCCCGTTGGGCCCGCACGAACCCCGCGTCCACCACCGCTCCGTGACCGGGCACGTACAGCGCGTCCTCCCCGCCCAGTTCGAGGAGACGGTCCAGGGCGGCCGGCCAGAGACCCGGTACGGCGTCGGGGCCCGCCTGGGGTTCGCCGGACTCCTCGACCAGGTCGCCACAGAACACGACCGGCGGGTCGCCCGGCACCACGACCACGAGATCGTGGGCGGTGTGTCCCCGCATCGCGACCAGCTGGACCTCCGGGCCGCCGTCCAGTTCGAGCAGTGTGGGGCCCCACACATGTTCGCGGGGGCGTACGAGGATGTCCGCCGCGTTCTCCGCCGCCCGCGGGTCCAGCCCGTTGCGTACCGCGTCGGCCCGCAGCTCCTCGGCACCGCTCTCGAACACCTCGTCCGCGCCCGCGGCCACGAAAACCGTCGCCCCGGCAAAGGCCGCCGCCCCCAGGACATGGTCGAAATGCGGGTGGGTGAGCGCGAGAAGCGGCACCCGGCGCCCGGCGAGCGCCTGCGCCTGCCTACGCAACCGCGCGCCCTCCGCCAGGCTCGACCCCGCGTCGATCAGCAGCGCCGAGTCCCCGCCGGTCACCAGCCCGACCGTGCAGTCCCAGCCAGGCAGCCGGCACCGCCCCACCCCGGCGGCCAGCCGCTCCCACCCCGCCTCTTCCCAAGTCACCGTCATACGGCGACGCTAACGGTGACGGCACTCAGGGCATGACATCGCAGGACCGGCCTTGCCCGGGGTGTACCTCACGGCCGTACACTGGGCCGGGGAACGCTGGCACTCGCGCGCACAGAGTGCCAGGAAAGGGCAGCCCGGTACCAAAACGGCGACCAGAACTGGAGGTGTGCGCGATGCTCAGCGAACGCAGGCTTCAGGTGCTGCGCGCCATCGTCCAGGACTATGTCGGCACCGAGGAGCCGGTGGGGTCCAAGGCGCTCACCGAGCGGCACAGCCTCGGCGTCTCCCCGGCGACCGTGCGCAACGACATGGCGGCCCTGGAGGACGAGGGCTACATCGCCCAGCCGCACACCAGCGCCGGACGGATTCCGACCGACAAGGGCTACCGGCTCTTCGTCGACAAGCTCGCCGGCGTCAAGCCGATGACCGGACCCGAGCGCAAGGCCATCCAGAACTTCCTCGACGGCGCGGTCGACCTCGACGACGTCGTCGGCCGTACGGTACGGCTGCTCGCGCAGCTCACCCGGCAGGTCGCCGTCGTGCAGTACCCGTCGCTGACCCGCTCGACCGTCCGGCACGTGGAGCTGCTGTCGCTGGCCCCCGCGCGCGTGATGCTCGTGCTGATCACCGACACCGGGCGGGTCGAGCAGCGCATGGTCGACTGCCCGGCGCCCTTCGGGGAGAGCTCGCTCGCGGATCTACGCGCGCGGCTCAACAGCCGGATCGCGGCCCGCCGCTTCGCGGACGTGCCGCAGCTCGTGCAGGACCTGCCGGAGGCCTTCGAGGCCGAGGACCGCGGCACGGTCACGACGGTGCTCTCCACCCTCCTGGAGACCCTCGTCGAGGAGACCGAGGAGCGATTGATGATCGGCGGCACCGCCAATCTCACCCGCTTCGGACATGACTTTCCCCTCACCATCCGCCCCATCCTGGAAGCTCTTGAGGAGCAGGTCGTCCTCCTCAAGTTGCTTGGTGAGGCGGGGGATTCGGGCATGACCGTACGGATCGGTCACGAGAACGCCTACGAGGGGCTCAACTCCACTTCGGTGGTGTCGGTCGGCTACGGTTCGGGCGGCGAGGCAGTCGCCAAGCTGGGCGTGGTCGGACCGACCCGCATGGATTACCCGGGAACGATGGGAGCGGTACGCGCAGTGGCACGGTACGTCGGACAGATCCTGGCGGAGTCCTAAGTGGCCACGGACTACTACGCCGTTCTCGGCGTGCGTCGCGACGCGTCGCAGGATGAGATCAAGAAGGCCTTCCGTAGGCTCGCGCGCGAGCTGCACCCGGACGTGAATCCGGATCCGAAGACCCAGGAGCGGTTCAAGGAGATCAACGCCGCTTACGAGGTGCTCTCGGACCCGCAGAAGAAGCAGGTCTACGACCTCGGCGGCGACCCCCTCTCGCAGGCGGGCGGCGGCGGAGCCGGCGGCTTCGGCGCGGGCGGCTTCGGGAACTTCTCGGACATCATGGACGCGTTCTTCGGCACGGCGTCGCAGCGCGGACCGCGCTCGCGCACCCGCCGGGGCCAGGACGCGATGATCCGGCTGGAGATCGAGCTCGACGAGGCGGCCTTCGGCACGACGAAGGACATCCAGGTCGACACGGCCGTCGTCTGCAACACCTGCAACGGCGAGGGCGCGGCCCCCGGCACCTCCGCGCAGACCTGTGACATGTGTCGCGGTCGCGGTGAGGTCTCGCAGGTGACCCGGTCCTTCCTGGGCCAGGTCATGACATCCCGCCCCTGCCCCCAGTGCCAGGGCTTCGGCACGGTCGTGCCGACGCCGTGCCCGGAGTGCGCCGGCGACGGCCGCGTCCGCTCGCGGCGCACCCTCACGGTGAAGATCCCGGCCGGTGTGGACAACGGCACGCGGATCCAGCTCGCGGGCGAGGGCGAGGTCGGCCCCGGCGGCGGCCCCGCCGGTGACCTGTACGTCGAGATCCACGAGCTGCCGCACGCGATGTTCCAGCGCCGCGGCGACGACCTGCACTGCACGGTCACCCTCCCGATGACGGCGGCGGCCCTGGGCACGAAGGTGCCCTTGGAGACGCTGGACGGCATGGAGGAGGTCGATATCCGCCCGGGCACCCAGTCCGGCCAGTCGATCCCGCTGCACACCCGCGGCATCACACATCTGCGCGGCGGCGGCCGGGGCGACCTCATCGTCCACGTCGAGGTCACCACCCCGACCAAGCTCGACGTGGAGCAGGAGCGTCTGCTCCGCGAACTGGCGAAGCTGCGCGGCGAGGAGCGGCCCATGGGGACGTTCCAGCCGGGTCAGCAGGGGCTGTTCTCGCGCCTCAAGGACGCTTTCAACGGTCGCTGAGAGGGTCCGGGGGCTGCCGCCCCCGGACCCTCTCTTCACTCCGGACGGCCGCGTCCGCCAAGGCCGGACCGGCTGAAAGTAGTGGCATGTGCCAGGGCCAAGGCCGGATTCGGACTTGTTCGGAGGACGTGACAACATGCCGTCATGTCCTCCGCACTGACCGATCTCTTCCCTCATCCGATCGTGCAGGCCCCGATGGCGGGCGGTGTCTCCGTCCCGCGCCTCGCGGCTGCCGTGGCCGAGGCCGGCGGGCTGGGGTTCCTCGCCGCCGGGTACAAAACGGCCGACGGCATGTACCAGGAGATCAAGCAGCTGCGGAGCCTGACCGGCCGCCCCTTCGGCGTGAACCTCTTCATGCCGCAGCCGGAGTACGCGGACAAGGCCGCGGTCGACGTCTACGCCCACCAGCTGGCCGGCGAGGCCCAGTGGTACGACACGGAGCTCGGCGACCCGGACAGCGGCCGTGAGGACGGTTACGACGCCAAGCTGTCCGTCCTGCTCGACAACCCGGTGCCGGTGGCCTCCTTCCACTTCGGGGTCCCGACGCCGGAGGTGCTGGACGCGCTGCGCCGGGCCGGCACCTTCACCCTCGTCAGCGCGACCACCGTCGAGGAGGCCCTCGCCGTGGAGCGGGCCGGTGCCGACGCGGTGATCGCGCAGGGCGTCGAGGCCGGCGGCCACCAGGGCACCCACCGCGACCTCCCGGAGAACGACGGCGCGAGCCTCGGCCTGCTCTCCCTCGTCGCCCAGATCCGCGAGACCGTGAACCTCCCGATCGTCGCCGCCGGCGGTCTGATGCGCGGCAGCCAGATCGCCGCGGCCCTCGCGGCGGGCGCGAGCGCGGCCCAGCTCGGCACGGCGTTCCTCGCCGCCCCCGAGTCCGGCGCCAACGTCCTGCACAAGCAGGCACTCACCAACCCCCTGTTCACGCGTACCGAGTTGACCCGCGCCTTCTCCGGCCGCCCGGCCCGCGGCCTGGTCAACCGCTTCATGCGCGAGCACGGCCCGTACGCCCCCGCCGCGTACCCGGAGATCCACCACCTGACCTCCCCGCTCCGCAAGCAGGCCGCCGCGTCCGGCGACCCTCAGGGCATGGCACTGTGGGCCGGACAGGGCCACCGCATGGCCCGCGAACTGCCCGCCGGACGGCTGGTCGAGGTCCTGGTCGCCGAACTGGCCTCCGCCCGGACAGCGTTGTCGTCCGGGGGCGACCTCCGATGACCGCGCCGGTGTTCATCCTCGACCCCCTGAAGATCCCGGATTTCAGCGGCGGTGAGATCGTCCTCGACGGCCCCGAGGGGCGCCACGCGGTGTCCGTGCGGCGAATGCGGGCCGGTGAGGACATCGTCCTCACCGACGGACGCGGCCGGTGGATGGAGGGTGTCGTCAAGGCGGCCGAAGGCAAGGACCGGCTCGTCGTCATGGACCTGGAGTCCGTCAGCGAGGAGCCCGCGCCGCGGCCCCGCATCACCGTCGTCCAGGCCCTCCCCAAGGGCGACCGCGGCGAGCTGGCCGTCGAGACGATGACCGAGACCGGCGTCGACGCGATCGTCCCCTGGGCGGCCTCCCGTTGCATCACGCAGTGGAAGGGCGACCGGGGTCTCAAGGCCCTCGCCAAGTGGCGCGCCACCGCACGGGAGGCCGGCAAGCAGTCCCGCCGACTGCGCTTCCCGGAGGTCGCGGACGCGGCAACGAGCAAACAGGTTGCGGCACTTCTGGCCAAAGCCGACTTCGCCGCCGTCCTCCACGAGGACCGCGACTACGGCAGCGAGCCCCTGGCCACCGCCGAACTCCCCGCCGAGGGCGAGATCGTCCTGGTCGTGGGCCCCGAAGGAGGCGTCTCCCCCGAGGAGTTGGCGCTCTTCGAGGACGCGGGCGCGAAGGCCTACCGGCTCGGGCGTAGCGTGCTGCGTACATCGACGGCCGGGACCGCGGCGACCGCCCTGCTCCTGGGCCGTACCGGACGCTGGTCCTGAACCAGGGGGGATCGCCGTGGAACTCGCCCAAGTGCGGCTGCTCGTCACCGACTTCACCGCCTGCTACCGCTTCTACGCCGAAGTCCTCGGCCTGAAGCCCCAGTCGGGGGCGGCCGAGGGGCCGTACGAGAAGTTCAGCCCCGCGATCGGGTCCGCCGGGATCGCGCTGCAGGACCGGGCGATGATGGCCCAAGTCCTCGGCGAACTGGGGGACTTGGCGACCGGGCACCGGTCGCTGGTGGTGCTGCGGGTGGACGACCTCGACGGGTACTGCGAGCAGATCACCGGCCACGGTGTCGAACTGCTGCACGGGCCCGCGCCGATGACGGACCGGATGCGAGTCGCCCATCTCAAGGACCCCGAGGGCAATGTGGTGGAGCTTCAGGAGTGGCTGCTGCTGCGCGGCTGAGGCGGTCCGCCGGGGAATTGCGCCCCCGGCGCGCGGGTGGCCGTATGCGCTCTTCCGTGTGCGCTCCGACGGTGACAGGCTGCCGCCCATGAGGGCGTTGAGACGGAACCTGCTTCGGCCGCGCGGGCGGCGGGTGGCCGCGGTGGCGGGGCTCGCGGTGGTGACCGTGGGCGGGGCCGTCGCGTGCCAGCCCGGCGATCTCAGCTCGGCGACCGTCGCGTACACCACCGACAAGACGGCGACCGCGGAGTTCAAGCGGGACCATGTCAGCGTGCGCTGGCTGACCTGCACGGGCAACTACGGCAGCAACAACAAGCCCTACACGCCAGGGAAGACGCCCTCGCCGACCGAGACCACGGTCGTCAGCGTCGACTGCCAGGGGCAGACGAACGACAACCGCGACATCACCGTCACCGGCAAGGTCACCCGGGCCGTCGACGGCGCGTGTGTGCGCGGTGACCTCGTCGGCAAGGTGGCCGGCAAGCAGGTCTTCCACGTGACGGGGCTCGGCGACTGCAACGCGGCGACGCCGTCGTCCGTGAACAACCCCAATCCGACGCTGACCTACGGCCCGGGACCGACCGTCACGGTCACCAAGACGATCTGGTGCAAGGGCGACCCGACCTGCTGGCCTGTCGAAGGCAAGTGATCCAAAGGGCTGTCGGCGGATACCGTCGATGCATAACCTGATCAGGTGACTCAGCCCTCAGCGTCCGCAGCCCAGGCCTATCTCCGCTTCCCGCACCTGCACGGCGAGTTGGTCGCCTTCACCGCCGAGGACGACGTGTGGCTGGCGTCCCTCGACAGCGGCGGCCGGGCCTGGCGGGTCAGCGCGGAGAACGTGCCGGTGACCCACCCCCGCATCTCGCCCGACGGCACCACCGTCGCCTGGACCTCCACCCGCGACGGCGCCCCCGAGGTGCACATCGCCCCGGTCGACGGCGGACCCGCCAAGCGCCTGACGTACTGGGGCAGTTCACGCACCCAGGTGCGCGGCTGGACCGCCGACGGCGAGGTCCTCGTGACCAGCACCCACGGCCAGGCCAACCTCCGCCGCAGCTGGGCCCGTTCGGTCCCGCTCGACGGCGGACCGGCGACGACCCTCCCGTACGGCTGGGTGGGCGACGTAGCCCGCGGTGAGACGGCCACGGTCCTCCTCTCCGCCCCCATGGGCCGCGAGGCGGCCTGGTGGAAGCGCTACCGGGGCGGTACGGCGGGCAAGTTGTGGATCGACCGCGCCGTCCGCGACGGGGAGGGTGCCGGCGAATTCACGCGCCTGCACGAGGAGTTGGACGGCAACATCGAGTACCCGGTGTGGGCGGGGGAGCGGATCGCGTTCCTCTCCGACCACGAGGGCACCGGCGCCCTGTACTCCTCCCTCGCCGACGGCTCCGACCTCCGCCGCCACACCCCGCTCGACGGCTTCTACGCCCGGCACGCGTCCGGCGACGGCACCCGGATCGTCTACTCCTCCGCCGGTGAACTCTGGCTCCTCGACGACCTGGACGGCGCCGAGCCGCGCCGCCTCGGCATCCGGCTCGGCGGCCAGCGCATCGACCAGCAGCCGTTCCCGGTGTCCGCGGCCCGCTGGTTCGGGTCCGCGTCGCCCGACCACACCGCGCGCGGCAGCGCGGTCGCCGTGCGCGGCGCCGTCCACTGGGTCACCCACCGCTCCGGCCCGGCCCGCGCGCTCGCCGCCACCCCCGGCGTCCGCGCCCGGCTGCCCCGCACCTTCCGCGCCGACGGCGAGGAGTGGGTGGTGTGGGTGACGGACGCGGAGGGCGACGACGCCCTGGAGTTCGCCCCCGCCACCGGCCTCGCCCCCGGCGCCACCCCGCGCAGACTCGCCGCCGGACAGCTCGGCCGTGTCCTCGCCCTCACGGTGGCCCCCGACGGCAGCCGGGTCGCCGTGGGGTCGCACGACGGACGCGTCCTCCTCGTGGAGCGGGAAACCGGCGAGGTCCGCGAGGTCGACCGCAGCGAGGACGGCGACGCGTCGGGCCTGGCCTTCTCCCCGGACTCGGCATGGCTGGCTTGGTCGCACCCGGGCCCGCGCCCCTTGCGCCAACTCAAACTCGCCAACACCACGGACCTGTCGGTCACCGAGGCGACCCCGCTCCGCTTCCAGGACTACGCCCCCGCCTTCACCCTCGACGGCAAGCACCTGGTGTTCCTCTCCACCCGCTCCTTCGACCCGGTCTACGACGAGCACGTATTCGACCTGGCCTTCGTGGTCGGCGACCGCCCGCACCTGATCACCCTCGCCGCGACGACCCCGTCCCCGTTCGGCCCGCAGCGGCACGGCCGCCCCTTCGAGGCCCCCGACAAGGACGAGACCCCCGACAGCGAGGGTCGCCCGACCACCCGCGTCGACCTCGAAGGCCTGGCCGACCGCATCGTCGCCTTCCCGGTGGAGGCCGGCCGCTACTCCAACCTCCGCACGGCCAAGGACGGCGTCCTGTGGCTGCGCCACCCGGTCCAGGGAGTCCTCGGCGCCACCCGCGCGACCCCCGAAGACCCGGACCCCAAAACGGAGTTGGAGCGCTACGACCTCGCCCAGCAGCGCATCGAGCACCTCGCCGGGGACGCCGACCACTTCGAGGTGAGCGGCGACGGCAAACGCGTCCTCCTCTGGACGGACCACAAGCTCCGCGTCGTACCGAGCGACCGCCGAGCCTCCTCCGAGGACGACGACAACGACACGAACATCAACGTCGACCTGTCCCGCATCCGTCAGACCGTCGACCCGGCCGCCGAGTGGCGCCAGATGTTCGACGAGACGGGCCGCATCATGCGCGACAACTTCTGGCGCGCGGACATGAGCGGCGTCGACTGGACCGGAGTCCTCGACCGCTACCGCCCGATCCTCGACCGCGTGGCCACCCACGACGACCTGGTCGACCTCCTCTGGGAGGTGCACGGCGAACTCGGCACCTCGCACGCCTACGTCACCCCGCGCGGCGGCCACGGCCACGGCGAACGCCAGGGCCTGCTCGGCGCCGACATCTCCCGCCACGAGGACGGCAGTTGGCGCATCGACCGCATCCTCCCCTCGGAGACCTCCGACCCGAACGCCCGCGCCCCGCTGGCCGCTCCCGGCGTAGCCGTCCGCGCGGGAGACGCGATTCTCGCCGTCGCAGGCCAACCCGTGGACCCGGTGACGGGCCCCGCCCCCCTCCTGGTCGGCACGGCGGGCAAACCGATCGAGCTGACCATCTCCCCGGCCGGCGGCGGCGACCCCCGCCACGCGGTCGTCATCCCCCTGGCGGACGAGGAACCCCTCTACTACCACGCATGGGTCGCCGACCGCCGCGCCTACGTCCACGAGAAGTCCGGCGGCCGCCTCGGCTACCTCCACGTCCCCGACATGCAGGCCCCCGGCTGGGCCCAGATCCACCGCGACCTGCGCGTGGAGGTGGCCCGCGAGGGCCTGGTGGTCGACGTCCGCGAGAACCGCGGCGGCCACACCTCCCAGCTGGTCGTCGAGAAGCTGGCCCGCCGCATCGTCGGCTGGGACCTCCCCCGAGGCCTGCGCCCGTACAGCTACCCCGAGGACGCACCCCGCGGCCCCGTCGTAGCCGTAGCCAACGAGTTCTCCGGCTCCGACGGCGACATCGTCAACGCGGCGATCAAGGCACTGGGCATCGGCCCGGTCGTCGGCACGCGCACGTGGGGCGGCGTCATCGGCATCGACAGCAGGTACCGGTTGGTCGACGGCACGCTGATCACCCAGCCCAAGTACGCGTTCTGGCTTGAGGGTTATGGGTGGGGGGTGGAGAACCATGGCGTAGACCCGGATGTGGAGGTGGTCCAGCGCCCACAGGACTACGCGGCGGGAAGAGACACCCAGCTGGACGAGGCAATCCGCCTGGCACTGGAGAAACTGGAGACCGTCCCGGCAAAAACCCCGCCAACCTTGCCCACCTAAGGGGCGCGGGGAACGGCGCGACCAGCCCCCACGCGCCCGCACCCAACGACGATACGATGCCTCGCGTAAAGCACCCCCAGCCTCGGAGGGAACGCCATGTCAGGGGACCCGCAGGACGACTGCCTGTTCTGCAAGATCGTCGCCGGCCACATCCCGGCGACGATCATCCGAGAGACGCCCACCACCGTCGCGTTCCGGGACATCAACCCCCAGGCCCCGACCCACGTCCTGGTGATCCCCCGAGTCCACTACCCCGACGCCGCCTCCCTCGCCGCCGCCGCACCGACAATCGCCGCGGACATACTCCGCGAGGCCGGCGAGGTGGCGACCGACGAGAAGCTCGACAGCTACCGCGTCATCTTCAACACCGGCAGCGGCGTGGGCCAGACCGTGTTCCACGCCCACGCCCACGTCATGGGCGGCCGCGGCATGCAGTGGCCGCCCGGGTAACTCGCCATGTCCGTACGTGAATTGGTGATCCTCGGCACGGCAAGCCAGGTCCCCACCCGCCACCGCAACCACAACGGCTACCTCCTCCGCTGGGACGGCGAGGGCATCCTCTTCGACCCCGGCGAGGGCACCCAGCGCCAGATGCTGCGCGCCGGGGTGGCCGCGCACGACCTCAACCGGATCTGCGTCACCCACTTCCACGGCGACCACTCCCTCGGCCTCGCGGGCGTCATCCAGCGCATCAACCTGGACCGCGTCCCGCACCCGGTCACCGCCCACTACCCGAAGTCGGGCCAGCGCTTCTTCGACCGCCTGCGCTACGCCACGGCGTACCGCGAAACGGTGGGCATCACGGAGTCCCCGGTGTCGGACGACGGCGTACTCGCCACCACTCCCGCGTACACCCTGGAGACCCGCAAGCTCTCCCACCCCGTCGAGTCCTACGGCTACCGCCTCACCGAGCCCGACGGCCGCCGCATGCTCCCCGACCGCCTCGCCGCGCACGGCATCAAGGGCCCGGACGTGGGCCGCATCCAGCGCGAGGGCGCGATCGGCGATGTCACGCTCGACGACGTCAGTGAGGTACGGCACGGCCAGCGTTTCGCGTTCGTCATGGACACCCGCCTCTGCGACGGGGTGCACGCCCTCGCGGAGGGCTGCGACCTGCTGGCGATCGAGTCGACGTTCCTCGACGAGGACGAGCAACTGGCCGTGGACCATGGGCACTTGACCGCAGGGCAGGCGGCCCGGGTGGCGCGGGACGCGGGCGTACGGCACCTGGTCCTGACGCACTTCAGCCAGCGTTACTCCGAGCCGGAGGAGTTCGAGCGGCAGGCGCGGGCGGCGGGGTTCGAGGGGGAGCTGACCGTGGCGCACGATCTACTCAGGGTGCCGGTTCCGAAACGGCGGTAAAACACCCGTACGATACTTCGATGCCCATTCCCAAAGCCGAACTGCACCTGCACATCGAAGGCACCCTGGAGCCCGAGCTGGCCTTCGCGCTCGCGGCCCGCAACGGCGTCGAGCTGCCGTACGCGGACACCGAGGAACTCCGGAAGGCGTACCTCTTCGAGGACCTCCAGACCTTCCTGAACCTCTACTACGAGCTGATGGCCGTCCTGCGCACCGAGCGGGACTTCGAGGACCTCGCAGGCGCCTATCTCGCCCGCGCCGCCGCGCAGGGCGTACGGCACGCGGAGATCTTCTTCGACCCGCAGGCGCACATCGCGCGGGGCGTGGACATGGGCACGGTGGTGGAGGGCCTGTGGCGGGCGCTGGGCAGCAGCGAGACCAACCACGGCATATCGACCCGCCTCATCCTGTGCTTCCTGCGCGACGAGTCCGCCGACTCGGCCCTGGAGACCCTGGACGCGGCCAAGCCGTACCTCGACCGGATCACCGGCATCGGCCTCGACTCGGCCGAGGTCGGCCACCCGCCGGTGAAGTTCCGCGAGGTCTACGAGGCCGCCGCCGCGCTGGGCCTACGACGCGTCGCGCACGCCGGTGAGGAGGGCCCGCCGGCCTACATCACCGAGGCGCTGGACGTCCTCGGCGTCGAGCGGATCGACCACGGGCTGCGCTGCATGGAGGACGAGGAGCTGGTGGCGCGCCTGGTGCGTGACCGCGTCCCGCTCACCCTCTGCCCCCTGTCGAACGTCCGGCTGCGCGCGGTGGACGTCCTCGCCGAGCACCCCCTCCCCGCCATGCTGGACGCGGGCCTGCTCTGCACGGTCAACTCCGACGACCCGGCCTACTTCGGGGGTTACGCGGGCGACAACTTCGACGCGGTGCGGGAGGCCCTCGGCCTGACCGAGGACCGGCTGCGCGAGCTGGCCCGCAACTCCTTCGTCGCGTCCTTCCTGGAGGACGACGAGGAGCGTCGGGCAGGCTACCTCGCCGAGGTCGAGGCGTACGTCTTCTAGCTGGCCAATTCGCAGGTGAGCCCGTGAGCCCATGAGCCCGCCCCGAGCGGCGCTCGCCTCTCCCGTTTGACTTGAGTAGACCTGTCTGTCTAATCTGATGCACGACTAGACAGACAGGTCTACTCATGCTTCGGACGGGAATGGTCATGACGAATCTCTCGGTCGTCCCGGCGTCCACACTGGCGCGCACCTCGGATGCGGCGCCCGTCGACGCCGGATCCGCTTCCGGATCCGACACCGCCGCCGTATCCGCGCGGGGCCGACGGCTGCCGCCGAAAGTGGCGCTGTACGTACTCGCCTCGATCACCATCTCGTTCCTGGCGGCCTCCAGCGCGCCCACCCCGCTCTACGCCGTCTACCAGGCCGAATGGGGCTTCGACCCGATCACCGTCACCGTGGTCTTCGGCGTCTACGCGGTGGCCGTGCTGCTCGGGCTGCTCACCATGGGCAAGCTCTCCGACCACGTCGGCAGGCGGCCGGTGCTGCTGGCCGCGCTGGCTGCGCAGGCCGCCTCGATGATCGTGTTCGCCACCGCCGACGGCGTATCGGGGCTGATGGTCGCCCGGATCGTCCAGGGACTGTCGACCGGCGCCGCGCTCGGCGCGATCGGGGCGGGGATGATGGACATCGACCGGCCGCGCGGCACGATCACCAACGCGGTCGTCCCGGGCATCGGCACGGCGACCGGCGCGCTGGTCTCGGGCCTCGTCGTCCAGTTCCTGCCCGCCCCCACGCATCTGGTCTACCTCGGGCTGCTGGCGCTCTTCGTCCTCCAGGCCGTCGCCGTCGCGCTGATGGCGGAGACCGTGACCCGCAAGCCGGGGGCGCTGGCCAGCCTGGCGCCGGAGATCAAGCTGCCGCGCGCCGTGCGCCGCCCGATGCTGGTGGCCGCGCCGGTGCTGTTCGCCGTCTGGGCGCTGGCCGGGCTGTACGGGTCGCTCGGCCCGTCCCTCGCACGGCAGTTGACCGGTTCCAGTTCCGAAGTCCTCGGCGGGCTGAGCCTGTTCGTGCTCGCCGGAGTGGCCGCCGTCTCGGTGCTGGTCCTGCGGACGGCGGCGACCCGCACGGTGATGCTCACCGGCATCCTCGCGCTGATCGCCGGGGTGGCCCTCACCCTCGTCTCGATCCGCGACTCGTCCCCCACCGGCTTCTTCGTTGGCACCGCCATCGCAGGCGTCGGCTTCGGCAGCGGGTTCCAGGGCGGTATCCGTACGGTGATGCCGCTGGCCCGGCCGCACGAGAGTTCCGGGGTGCTGTCGCTGCTCTTCGTCGTCTCCTACCTGGGCATGGGGGTGCCCGCCGTGATCGCCGGGTTCCTCGTCGTCCACGCGGGCGGACTGACCGCCACCGCGCAGGAGTACGGCGTCGCCGTGATCGTCCTCGCGGCGTTCGCGCTGCTCGGGCTGGTGCGCGGCGGCCGGGGCGGGGCGGCGGTCCTGCCGGGCGAGCGGGTCGGCGGCAGCGCCTGAGGGGCGGCCTCCGGCCGGGACACGGTGGGGACTCCCTCGGAGGGGCGCGACCGGCGCATAATGTAGACAGATCTGTCTGAAGGAGTGACCGTCATGGCGAGTGTCCAGAGCACCGCGAAGCCGTCGGCGCGTGAGCGCCTGCTCGCCGCCGCGAACGAACTGTTCTACGCCGAGGGCGTGCAGAGCGTCGGGATCGACCGGGTCATCGAGCACGCGGGCGTGGCCAAGGCGTCGCTGTACAACACCTTCGGCGGCAAGGAGCAGCTCGTCCGGGCCTACCTCGACACCCGGCGCGCGGGCACCGCCGACCGGATCACCCGGGCTGTCGCGGAGCACGAGACGCCCCGCGAGCAGATGCTGGCGATCTTCGAGACCCAGGGACGGCAGTTCGACCGGCCCGACTTCCGCGGCTGCGCCTTCATCCGAGCCGGCGCCGAGGCCGGCCCCGGCGGGCTGGTCCAGGAGGCGGCGGACGCCTACCGCGGCTGGATGCGCGAACTCTTCACCCGCCTCGCCGCCGAGGCCGGCGCCGCCGACCCCGAGGCCCTGGGCCACCAGCTCCACATGCTCTACGACGGCGCCGGCATCTCCGCCCTGATGGACCACGACTCCACGGTGGCCGCGGCCACCCGCGCGGCGGCGGCCGCCCTGATCGCGGCGGCGACGGGCACATCCGCCGAGGCCTGAGCGGCGCCCGGCACGCGGGCCGGGACCGCGAGCGTCCAGGGACAGGGACACTGGCGTGGCGTCGGCAGCGCGGCCCGGGCCAACGCACCGGGCCGCCGACTCCGGTCGGGCCCGATCCGCGGACGGTGCGCCGCGGCCCGCTCGGCCGACGTCTGTCCGCCGGTTTCCCGACGCGGCACCCCTTGATGATCGATTCCGGGGGATCGGCTGCGCGCAGGGGACGAGGGCGCCCAACGGCAGTGTGTGAAGACGGAGTTGGACACCCTCGCGATCGCACTCCATGCGCAGACCGACGACCTGCTGAAGGCATCCCGGCATCTCGCACCATGGCGGCCGGCCGTGGGGATCACCCCGCGGCTCACCACGCCGAGCTGGTCACCCTGGCGATGGCGATGGCGCGGGCCGTGCCCGGCTTCACCCCCGAGTCCGGCCGGCTCCGCCACGCTGCGTCATGCGGCGAATCCTCGCGCTGACCGCCGCGATCCGGCACAACGGCCACACCCGACAGCCCGTCCCACGCTCACTGACCGCCTACGACCGCTGACCGCCTACGACCACTGACCCCTTGGAATCGATCATCTAGCCGCCGCTGCCGGTGGCTGTGGCACCCGCGTGCCAGGGGCCCGCCGTGTAGTAGTCGCCCTGGGCCGGGACGGCCGCGGTGTCCAGCGGGATCTCGACGACCGGCTGCTCGGGGGCGCCGATCTGCGGGACCGTGCCGCAGGGTGAGCCGGTCGACGCGGCGACCACGGCGCCCGGGGTGCCCCCGCGCCGCCGGACCGTGCCCGGCACCAGCAGTCGGCCGCCGGTGTGGAGAGCGACCCAGGTCATCGGTACCGCGATCACGACCAGCCCCGCCGCGAGGATCGCGCCCATCGCCGGGAACCCGGCCCGCGCCGACAGCACGCTGCCCGCGAGTGGCCCCGCCGCCGTACCCAGCGACGAGGCCGAGCCGACGAGGACGGCCCAACGACCGCGCGGATCAAGGGAGGCGGCGAGGCCGAGGACGTAGGACAGGACGATCGGGTAGAGGGTGTTCCAGGCGATCTCGCCGGTCGCGAACGTCCTCAGGTCGTGCGCGGACGCGCTCAGTACGATGCAGCCCGCGATGAGCGCCGTGCCCGCCCCGATCGGCACCGCGCGCCCCAGCCGGGCCCCCAGCGCACCCGCCCCGATCACGCCCACCAGCCCCGTGCCGAGCGCGATCGCGAAGACCGCGCCGACGGTGACCTCGGAGAGGTGCGCCTGGCCGATGCCGATGCGGCCGCTGACGCCCCAGAGGGAGTTCTGGGCGAGGGACCAGCAGAGCAAGGTGCCGGCGAGGACGAGGCCGGCGCGGCGGTGGGGGAGTCCGGCGGTCTCCACGCGCGTGTGCGCCGTCGTCGTACGGACCGGGAGGCGTCCGGTCAGTGGCCATACGGCGAGTGCGGTGAGCGCGATCGCGGCGAGCGGCTGGCCGTGGCCCGCGCCGAGGTGCGGGACCGTCAGGTAGACGGCACCCGCGAGCGCGGACACGCACAACAGGCCGAGCGTGGAAGCGCGATGAGGGTCCCGTTCGGCGGCGATCCCGGACGCGGCGACCGTGGTGGCCGTACCCGATCCGAACCCGCCGACCACCGCGCCCGCGATGACCGCGGGGACGGCGTGCGTGAGGGCGGCCGAGCCGTACCCGAGAACGGCCAGCGCGAGACCGATCCGCGCGAGCGTGCGCGGGCCGACCCGGTCGACCCGCGAGGCGAGCAGAAACCCCGCCGCGGCCGAACTCAGCAGCAGCGCACTGCCGACGGCACCGGCCTGTGTGGCGGAGAGCGGAAGCCCGGCGTCGAGACGGCCGACGGTGGTGGGCAGGAGATAGGGGGCCAGATACCCGGCCGTGAAAAGGGCGACGAGGGGCCAGGGCGTGGTGGTGCTGCGGGCGAACACGGGCGTTCCCAGGGCATGCGAAAGAAGCGGCTCAAAAAGGGGGATTGGGCGACGACCGTCGACGGACAGGAACGCGCGGCCAATTTGTATCAAGCACGCGGTTCGCGAAAGAAGGGCGGGGGGTGTGATCTGGGGCACGTTCAGTTTGGGGCCCGGGGGACCGGGTAAAAGAGCGCTCAATTTCCGGTGCCGGGGGCGTCATTCGGTCGGCCTGGTGAGTCTCGGCGCAGGCCGGCAGGCTCGGCTCGTCCGGCGTCTTTCAGAGCCTGTGCCTTTCAACGCAGGCCGGCATTACTCAGCCTGTCCGGCGTTTGAGGACGAGGCCCCTTCAGGGCCGATGGGGGTCTGGGGGCGCAGCCCCCAGAAGGCGCTCACACCAGCACAGGGCGCCAACTCGACCGGCGCTAACGCCAATGCACCGATCCGCCAGCCGCAGGCGACGACGCACCCTCGATCTTCGCCCGGATCTCCCGCATCACCGCAACGATCTGCCCCTCGTGCTCCGGCGTCAGCCGAGCCACCGGCACCGAGCAGCTGATCGCGTCCAGCGGCGGGCTGTCGTACCGCAGCGCGAAGCCGAAACCGACGATGCCTACGACGCCCTCCTCACGGTCGATCGAGTAACCCCGGGCGCGGATCGAAGCGAGGTCCGCGGCCAACGCGTCCCGGGACGTGTGGGTGTTGGGGGTGGCCGCCTCGTACGGCCCGGCCGGCAGCTCGGCGTCCGGCCGCTCGGCGAGGAGCGCCTTGCCGAGGGCGCCGACGTGGGCCGGGAGCCGCCGCCCCACCCTGCTGATGGTCCGCAGGTACTCGTGGGACTCCCGCGTCGCCAGATACGCCACGTCCCGCCCGTCCAGCCGCCCCAGATGGATCGTCTCGCCGAGCGCCTGGGACGCCTCGTCGAGATACGGCCGTACGACCCGCACGCGCGGGTCGGAGTCCAGATAGGTCGTGCCGGTGAGCAGGGCGTGGATGCCGATGCCGTAGAGCGAGCCGGTGATGTCGGTGCGGACCCAGCCGTGGGCGATCAGGGTCTGGAGGAGGGCGTACATCGAGCTGCGCGGTACGCCCAGGTCGTCGGCGAGTTCCTGGAGGCGTGCGGGACGGTCGCCGCGCGCGGCGAGCAGTTCGAGCAGCTCGACCGTACGGGCGGCGGACTTCACCTCGCGGACGCCACCGGGCTCTGACATGGGGCGATGTTAGCGAGCGCGGGTGCCCCATTGACGGTCGAGGTTCGCGTATCTAACCTCTGTCTTCATACATGGATGACGTCTACATAGGGAGATGGCACAGTGAACGGCGACACGGAGACCGTGGTGCGCAGGCTCCGGGACGGGATGGCGGGCGGCGTGCTCTCCTTCCCGCTCACCTCCTTCCATGACGACGGCTCCCTCGACCCCGCCGGCTTCCGCACCCATGTCGCGGCCCGGATCGCCACCGCCCCCGGCGCCGTGTTCCCCGCCTGCGGCACCGGCGAGTTCTTCTCGCTCGACGAGGACGAGTACCGCACGGTCGTCACCATCGCCGTCGAGGAGGCGGCCGGCCGCGTCCCCGTCGTCGCCGGTGTCGGCTACGGCTGGGCGCAGGCCGCCCGCTTCGCACGCATCGCGGAGGAGGCGGGAGCCGACGCACTCCTCGTCCTGCCGCACTACCTCGTCGCCGCTCCGCAGGACGGCCTGGTGGCGCAGCTGGAGCAGCTCGCCGCCCGCACCCGGCTCCCGCTCATCGCCTACCAGCGCGGCCAAGTCGCCTTCACCGCAAGCTCGTTGAAGCGGATCGCGGCGATCCCCGGCGTCATCGGCCTCAAGGACGGCCACAGCGACCTCGACCGCCTGCAACGCCTCACGCTCGCCGCCCCCGAGGGCTTCCTGTTCTTCAACGGCGCCTCGACCGCCGAGATCCAGGCCCGCGCCTACGCCACCGTCGGCGTTCCCGCCTACTCCTCCGCCGTCCACGCCTTCGCCCCCGAGATCGCGAACGCCTTCTTCACGGCGTTGCGGGACGGCGACGACAAGGCGGTCGAGAAACTGCTGCGCGAGTTCTACGTCCCGCTCGTCGAACTCCGCGACCGCGTACCGGGATACGCCGTGTCGCTGGTCAAGGCGGCGGCCCGGCTGCGCGGCCAGCCGGTGGGACCCGTGCGCGCCCCGCTCACCGACCCCTCGGCCGCCGACCTGGCCGAACTCACGACCCTGCTCGCCACCGGACTCGACCTCGTAGGAGCCGCGCTGTGAACCTCACCATCGCCGACGTCCGCCTCACCCCGATCCTGGTCGCCGACCCGCCCCTCCTGAACACCCAGGGCGTCCACCAGCCCTACACCCCGCGCCTGATCGTCGAGATCGAGACGGCCGACGGGATCACCGGCCTCGGCGAGACCTACGGCGACACCAAGTACCTGGAACTGGCCCGCCCCTTCGCCGGGAAACTGATCGGCCGTCAAGTCAGTGATCTGAACGGCCTGTTCACGGTCGTCGACGAGCTGGCCGTCGACAGTTCGCGGGTCTCCGGGCAGGTCGATGTCGGCGGGCTGCGCGGTGTCCAGACCGCCGACAAGCTGCGCCTGTCCGTCGTCTCCGCCTTCGAGGTCGCCTGCCTCGACGCGCTCGGCAAGACGCTCGGGCTGCCCGTGCACGCCCTGCTCGGGGGCAAGGTGAGGGACGCGGTCGAGTACAGCGCGTACCTCTTCTACAAGTGGGCCGACCACCCCGAGGGCGTGACGGCCGAGAAGGACGACTGGGGCGCCGCCGTCGACCCGGCCGGAGTCGTCGAGCAGGCACGGAAGTTCAAGGAGCGGTACGGCTTCACCTCCTTCAAGCTCAAGGGCGGGGTGTTCCCGCCCGAAGAAGAGATCGCCGCCGTACGGGCGTTGGCGGCGGCCTTCCCCGGCCACCCGCTCCGCCTCGACCCCAACGGCGCCTGGTCCGTGGAGACTTCACTGAAGGTCGCGAAGGAACTGGGGGACGTCCTCGAATACCTGGAGGACCCGGCGCTGGGCACCCCGGCGATGGCCGAGGTGTCCGCGGGGACCGACGTGCCGCTCGCCACCAACATGTGCGTGACGACGTTCGCGGAAATCAAGGAAGCCTTCACGAAGGACGCCGTGCAGGTGGTGCTCTCCGACCACCACTACTGGGGTGGGCTGCGCAACACCCAGCAACTGGCCGCCGTCTGCCGCACGTTCGGCGTCGGCATCTCCATGCACTCCAACACCCACCTCGGGATCAGCCTCGCCGCGATGACCCACGTCGCGTCGACCGTCCCGAACCTCCATCACGCCTGCGACTCCCACTACCCCTGGCAGTCGGAGGACGTCCTCACCGAACGCCTCACCTTCACCGACGCCAAGGTCACCGTCTCCGACGCACCCGGCCTGGGCGTCGAACTCGACCGCGCCAAACTGGAGTTCCTGCACCAGCGCTGGCTCGACGACGACGGTGCGCTGCGCGAACGCGACGACGCGGCCGCGATGCGGATCACCGACCCGGAGTGGGTGACGCCGTCGATGCCGCGCTGGTAGGAACCGGGTGACCGGATCCGGACGCGTGCGATGCGGTGTCCGTGGGCGGGGCGGCACCGGCCGCGGCACGCGCCGTAGAGCCCGGACCTGCGGTTGCCCGACACCGGTGCGACGGGTGGTCCCGGAGCGGGAGCCGCCCTCACGCGCGCGTGGTGGTGCACACTGGCCTGATCCGTATCACGTCAGGGAGCGCACCGTGACCGCGTCCAACGCGTCCACCGGAAAGGGACCGTCGTCCCGCAGCGAAGGGCCGTCCTGCGGGGTCGATCCGCTGGCCGGGCTGCGCGCGGCGGACGATCCGCCCTGGGACGTGTATCTCACCGGCACCGTCTTCCTCGACATCATCTTCACCGGCCTCGAATCCGCGCCGGTGCGCGGCACCGAGTCCTGGGCGCGCGGGATGGGGTCGAGCCCCGGCGGCGTCGCCAACATGGCGACCGCGCTGGCCCGGCTCGGGCTGCGGACCTCCCTCGCCGCGGCCTTCGGCGACGACCACTACGGCGAGTACTGCTGGGACGCGTTGCAGCAGGGCGAGGGCATCGACCTCTCCGCCTCCCGCACGGTCCCCGGCTGGCACTCGCCGGTCACCGTGTCGATGGCCTACGAGGGTGAGCGCACGATGGTGTCGCACGGCCACGAGCCGCCCCCGGAGGTCGTGTTCGGCCAAGGGGGCGCGCCTGACTGCCCGCCACGCGCGCGTGCCGCCGTCGCCTCGCTCACCCCCGGCAAGCAGGCCCCCTGGGTCGCCCAGGCCGCGAGCGAGGGCACCCGGATCTTCGCCGACGTCGGATGGGACGACACCGGCGCCTGGGACCTCGCCGGACTCGCCGACCTCGCGCACTGCGAGGCGTTCCTGCCGAACGCCGAGGAGGCCATGCGCTACACCGGCGCCGACTGTCCCCGCGCCGCCGCCCACGCGCTCACCGAACACGTACCCCTCGCGGTCGTCACCCTCGGCGCGGACGGCGCGTACGCCGTGGACCGGCGTACCGGGGAGTCCGCCGAGGTCCCGGCGATCGCCGTCGAGGCACTCGACCCCACCGGCGCGGGTGACGTCTTCGTGGCCGGTTTCGTCACCGGCACCCTGGCCGGCTGGCCGCTCGCCGACCGCCTCGCCTTCGCCGGACTCACCGCCGCCCTCTCCGTCCAGGAGTTCGGCGGTTCCCTCTCCGCACCGGGCTGGTCGGAGATCGGCGCCTGGTGGCGCAAGGTGCAGTCGGTCGACGGCCAGGACCCGACGGCCCTGCGCCGGTACGCGTTCCTGGCGGGACTCGTACCGGAGGAGCAGGGCAGCGGCAGTCCGTGGCCGTTGCGGCGGGCGGTGCCGACGATCGGGTTCGGCCGGTCGGCCTAGGAGCGGCGACGAGGGCCGAGAGCGGCGGGACACCCGTCGCCCGCACCGGGGTTCCGGGGCCCCGGAGGCGAACCGTTCCCGCTCAGCGGGCCCCCGCACGCTCCAGCACGCCGGTGACCTCTTCCCGTACGGCCTCGAAGACCGCTTCGGGCAGCGTGCCGAGCGGTGTCAGGGCCAGGGCGCGGAGTATCCGGCCGGTGTCCGTGTCGTAGGGAACGGTGTCGCTGAGCACGTCGTAGCCGTCACGGACCGCGACCCGCAGGACGCGCGCCTCCGTGCCCTCCGCCGCGCCCACCGCCACCGCGACCACGAACGGAACCGCGCCCCGCAGCACACCGGTCAGCTTGCGATAGCCGCTGGCGACCGGCTCGGCCCAGCGCAGGCTCAACAGCACCGGCCGCTTCGCGAGCAGCTCGGCGAGGTCGGTCTCGACGGGACCGTCCGGCTCCAGGACAACCGCGCGGGCGTCCAGCACCAGCGCGGCCGGGAGCAGACAGCGCAGCGTGCTGCCGACGATGTTGCCGCCGACGGTGGCGGTCCGGCGCACCGCACCGGTCCCGACGCCCGCCGCGGCCCGCCGCAGCACCTCCGGCACCCGCTCGTCGATCTCGTGCAGCAGTACGGCCGCGCCCAGCGTCCCGTCCCCGATCACCTTCGCCTCGGGCAGCTCCCGCAGGGACACCGCCTGCTCGGGGAAACCGTCCCGTTGCCAGCCGGCCCAGACCAGGGTCGCCCCACCGACGGGCACCGCCCCCTCAGCCAGGCACGACTGTGCTTCGGACACGGACCTGGGCAGACGCACGAGCACAGCGGCCGACCTGCTTTCCCTGCAAGGCTTACCTGGCGGACACAGCGCATTGTCCGTACAAACGAGGGGGCGCGAACAGGGCTCACGGCGTCACCCCACGCGCCTCCCCTGCGCCGGACCCGCTCCCGAGCCAGTGCAGGACGGGCCCGTATTTCGTGGCCCGACGGTCACCGAAAAGCCCTACGGCGTTGTCAGTGGCCCGGCGTACCCTGGAAACCACCAGGCCGCCCTTGTGGCGGGCGAGTCTTTTCGAGGAGGACGAGCAAGGCCACAGAGCCGGCCCATGACTCAGACACCCACAGCTCACAGCCCCGCGCAGGAGCAGGCGAAGGCACGGTTCACCGTCCCCGCCCAGCATCCGATGGTCACCGTCCTGGGGTCCGGAGACGCCCTCCTGCGCGTGATCGAGAAGGCCTTCCCGGCGGCCGACATCCACGTCCGGGGCAATGAGATCAGCGCGGTCGGCGACGCCCGCCAAGTCGCCCTCGTCCAGCGCCTGTTCGACGAGATGATGCTGGTGCTGCGCACGGGGCAGCCGATGACGGAGGACGCAGTGGAACGCTCGATCGCCATGCTGCGGGCGAGTGAGAACGGGAATGGTCCCGAGGAGACACCGGCCGAGGTGCTCACCCAGAACATCCTGTCCTCGCGAGGCCGCACGATCCGCCCCAAGACCCTCAACCAGAAGCGGTACGTCGACGCGATCGACAAGAACACGATCGTCTTCGGCATCGGCCCCGCCGGCACCGGCAAGACGTACCTCGCCATGGCCAAGGCGGTCCAGGCCCTGCAGGCCAAGCAGGTCAGCAGGATCATCCTGACCCGCCCGGCGGTCGAGGCGGGCGAGCGGCTGGGCTTCCTCCCCGGCACCCTCTACGAAAAGATCGACCCGTACCTGCGCCCCCTGTACGACGCGCTGCACGACATGCTGGACCCGGAGTCGATCCCGAAGCTGATGGCGGCGGGCACGATCGAGGTCGCACCGCTGGCATACATGCGTGGTAGGACGCTCAACGACGCCTTCATCATCCTGGACGAGGCCCAGAACACGAGCCCCGAGCAGATGAAGATGTTCCTCACCCGGCTCGGCTTCGAGTCGAAGATCGTGATCACCGGTGACGTGACGCAGGTCGACCTGCCGAGCGGCACGAAGTCGGGGCTGCGGCAGGTGCAGGACATCCTGGAGGGGCTCGACGACGTGCACTTCTCCCGCCTGTCGTCGGCGGACGTCGTCCGGCACAAGCTGGTCGGCCGTATCGTCGACGCGTACGAGAAGTACGACAGCGAGAACGGTACGGAGAACGGCACCCACAAGGGTGCCCGTGACAAGCGGAAGTAGATCAGCACGACCATGTCGATCGACGTCAACAACGAGTCCGGAACCGAGGTCGACGAGCAGGCGATCCTCGACATCGCCCGCTACGCCCTCGCGCGGATGCGCATCCACCCGCTCTCCGAGCTCTCGGTGATCGTCGTGGACGAGGACGCCATGGAGCAGCTCCACATCCAGTGGATGGACCTGCCCGGGCCGACCGATGTCATGTCCTTCCCGATGGACGAGCTGCGTCCGCCGAGCAAGGACGACGAGGAGCCCCCGCAGGGGCTGCTCGGTGACATCGTGCTGTGCCCGGAGGTCGCCACGAAGCAGGGGGCCGAGGCCGAGACGCAGCACACCATGGACGAGGAGCTCCAACTCCTCACCGTCCACGGTGTGTTGCACCTCCTCGGCTACGACCACGAGGAGCCGGACGAGAAGGCCGAGATGTTCGGTCTCCAGGCCGCCATCGTGGACGGCTGGCGCGCGGAGAAGGGCGTCGACGGCCCCTCCCCGGCTCCGACGGTCTCCTAGGGCACGGGTCAAGGGCACAGGTAAGTACGCCACATGAGTCCTCAGATCGTCGTCGGGGCCATCGCCCTTGTCGTTGTCGCCTGGCTCGCCGCCTGCGCGGAGGCGGGCCTCGCGCGCGTCTCCAGCTTCCGCGCCGAGGAGGCCGTACGGTCCGGCCGGCGCGGCAGCGCCAAGCTCGCGCAGGTCGCCGCCGACCCGACCCGCTACCTCAATGTCGCCCTGCTGGTCAGGGTGGCCTGCGAGATGGCCGCCGCCGCGCTCGTCACCTACGAGTGCCTGCACGTCATCCACGGCACCGCGCCCGCGCTGCTCGCCGCGATCGGCGTCATGGTCCTCGTGTCGTACGTCGCGGTGGGGGTCTCCCCGCGCACGATCGGGCGCCAGCATCCGCTGAACACGGCCACGGCGGCGGCGTACGTCCTGCTGCCGCTCGCGCGGATCATGGGCCCGATCCCGTATCTGCTGATCCTCATCGGCAACGCGCTCACTCCCGGAAAGGGCTTCCGGCGCGGCCCGTTCGCGTCCGAGGCCGAGCTGCGGGCGCTGGTGGACCTCGCCGAGAAGGAGTCGCTGATCGAGGACGAGGAGCGCCGGATGGTGCACTCGGTCTTCGAACTCGGCGACACCCTTGTGCGTGAAGTCATGGTCCCCCGCACGGACTTGGTGGTCATCGAGCGGTACAAGACGATCCGTCAGGCCCTCACCCTCGCGCTCCGCTCCGGCTTCTCGCGGATCCCGGTCACGGGGGAGAGCGAGGACGACATCGTCGGGATCGTGTACCTCAAGGACCTGGTCCGCAAGACGCACATCAGCCGGGACGCCGAGTCCGAGCTGGTCTCCACGGCCATGCGGCCCGCCAGCTTCGTGCCGGACACCAAGAACGCCGGTGACCTCCTGCGCGAGATGCAGCAGGAACGGAACCACGTCGCCGTCGTCATCGACGAGTACGGCGGCACGGCCGGCATCGTGACCATCGAGGACATCCTGGAGGAGATCGTCGGCGAGATCACCGACGAGTACGACCGGGAACTGCCTCCGGTGGAGGAACTGGGCGACGACCGCTACCGGGTCACCGCCCGCCTCGACATCGGCGACCTCGGCGAGCTGTACGGCTTCGAGGCCTACGACGACGAGGACGTGGAGACGGTCGGGGGGCTGTTGGCGAAGGCGCTGGGGCGCGTTCCCATCGCCGGTGCCTCCTCCGTCGTGGAACTGCCCGACGGGCGTGAGCTGCGGCTGACAGCGGAGGCCTCGGCCGGGCGCAGGAACAAGATCGTGACGGTGCTGGTCGAGCCGGTGGATCCGGCCGGCCCGGCCGAGGAGGAGACGAAGCCGGAGTGAGCCCCGAGGAACTGCGCGCGTTCTGCCTGTCGTTCAACGCGACGGTCGAGGACTTCCCGTTCAACCCGGACACGTCCGTCTTCAAGGTGCTGGGCAAGCTCTTCGCCCTGACCCGGCTGGACGGCCGCCCCCTCACGGTCAACCTCAAGTGCGACCCGGAGGACGCGATCCGACTCCGGGAGGAGTACGAGGGGCTGATCATCCCCGGGTACCACATGAACAAGCGGCACTGGAACACGGTGACGGTGGACGGGGAACTCCCGGACCGGTTGGTCAGGGAACTGATCGAGGACTCGTACGACCTGGTCGTGGCCGGTCTGCCGAGGGCGGAGCGGCTGCGGCTCGACCGGCCGTAAAATCCCGGTGAGCGGCTGTTGAAGGCGTGTCAGAATCCGGCCTATGGCTGCTGCTGTGCGATATCCGCGTCCTCTGCGCCCCGGCGACCGTGTCGGTGTCACGTCTCCGTCCAGCGGGGTCCCGGACGCGCTGCGCAAGCGCCTCGACGTCGCGATCCGTGCTGTCGAGGCGCGCGGGTACGAGGTCGTCGTCGGCCGGTGCATGGAGGGGACGAGCCATGTCAGTGCCCCGGCCGGTGAGCGGGCCGCCGAGCTGACGGACATGCTCACCGACCCCGGCATCCGGGCCGTGGTGCCCCCGTGGGGCGGGGAGACCGCGATCGACCTGGTGCCGTTGCTCGACTTCGAGCGGATCGGGCGCGCCGAACCGACCTGGGTGGTCGGCTACTCGGACATCTCGACCCTGTTGACGCCCCTGACCCTGCTCACCGGGACCGCGACCGTGCACGGCAACTCCCTTATGGAGACGCCCTATCGGGCGCCCGAGGGGCTGCTGTCCTGGCTCGACATCGTCGCGGCGCCGCAGGGCGAACCGTTCACGCAGACCCCGCCGGACCGTCATCGGAGCCCGGGCCGGGACGACTTCGCGGGTCACCCGGAGGTCCGGGACCTCACCCTCGACGTCCCCGGGCGCTGGATCCGCCTCGACGGTGACGGCGACGTCGACATCGAGGGCCGGCTGATCGGCGGCTGCGTCGAGACGCTGGCCAATCTCGCCGGGACGCCGTACCTGGACGTCGCCGCCTTCGCGCGGAGCGCGGCCCCCGAGGGGCTGCTCATGTATGTCGAGGCCTGCGAGGACAACGCGTTCACCATCTGCCGGAACCTGCACGGCATGCGACTGGCCGGGTTCTTCGACGCGGCGAACGCCGTGCTCGTCGGCCGGACCCACGCGCCCGACAGCCCCACGCTCACCCAGTACGAGGCCGTCATGGACGCGCTCGGACCGTTGGGCGTGCCGGTGGTCGCCGATGTCGAGTGCGGTCATGTCTCGCCCTATCTGCCGCTCGTGAACGGAGCGCGCGGCCGGGTCGTCCACACGGCCACGCGCTCCGAGATCATCCAGATCCTGGACTGACATCTCATACGGCGGCCGGGTCGGCCCTCCGGTTCCTGCCGAGCCCTACGGCGACCAGCACCGCCGCCCCCAGCACGATCGCCGCGTCGATGCCGACCACTGTGTGGACCCCCGACATGAGGTCGCCCGAAGTGGTGGCGAGGACGCCCAGGAGCGGGATGCCGACGGTGATGCCGACCTGCTGGGTGGAGGTGACCAGGCCGGTGGCCAGGCCCTGTTCCTCGTCGGGGACGCCCGAGGTGACCGTCAGGCCGTAGGAGATGATCGCGCCCAGGTGGCACATGCTCGCCAGGGAGACGGCGGCCGTCGCCACCCAGACAGACCAGGTGTGGGTGTTCAGGGTCAGGAGAGTGGACACGAAGGCCGCCTGGCCGGTGAGCGAGGCGATCAGGGTGCGGCGGGCGCCGATGCGGCCGATGACCTTCGGGGCGTAGGTGCCGGCGACCGCGGACAGGACGCCCTGGACGCCGAAGACCAGGCCCGTCTCGAAGGACGACAGGTGCAGGATCTCCTGGAGGTACAGGGTCAGGACGAAGACCACCGTCGACATCATCGAGAAGGTGACCAGGCCGCCCAGGTTGCCCCAGGCCACCGTGCGGCGGCGCAGCATCGGGAGGGAGACCAGGGGTTGGGGCGTGCGCGACTCGATGTACGCGAAGGCCGTGAGGAGCAGGACGCCCGCGATAAGTGTCGTGATCACGTCGGTGCGGGCGAAGCCGTGGTTGGCCGCCGTCGACAGGGCGTAGATCAGGGACAGCAGCCCGCCGGTGACCGTGATCGCGCCGGGGACGTCCAGGCGGGGGCGGTCCGGGGTGCGGGACTCGGGGAGCAGGGCGGGGGCCAGGGACAGGACGATCACCGCGAACACGGTGAGCAGGGCCATCGTCGAGCGCCAGCCGAGGGTGTCGGTGAGCACGCCGCCGGCCACCATGCCGGTCGTGTAGCCGAGCGAGAGCAGGGTGCCGGAGATGCCGAGCGCGCGGTCGCGGGCCGGGCCCTCGGGGAAGGTGGTGGTGAGGAGGCTCATCCCGGTGGGGACGATCGTTGCCGCGCCCAGGCCTTGCAGCGCCCGGCCCGTCAGGAAGGACGCCGGGTCCCAGGCGAAGGTCGCCAGCAGGGAGGCCGCGCCGAACAGGGCCAGGCCGGTGAGGAACAGCCGGCGGCGGCCGTAGAGGTCGCCGATGCGGCCGAACAGGAGCAGGAAGCCGCCGGACGGGAGCGCGAACGCGGTGACCGCCCACTGGAGGGCGGACTGGCTCATGCCGAGGTCGGCGCCGAGGGTGGGCAGGGCCACGTTGAGGACGGAGAAGTCCAGGGCGACCATGAACTGGGCCGCGCAGAGGACGAAGAGGACGAGCTTGTCGCGCGTCGAGAGTTTCGGAGTGCCGAGTGGTTCGTGGATGGTGGGAGTGGTCGTGTCGGTCGCCATGGGAAGAGCTTCCGGCCGTCGGAATAGGCGTGGGGAGCCGGAAGTTGTGCTGGTGGTGGCACCACCAGGCAGCACGAGGGGGATGTGTACGTGGCTGAGGATGCCCTGAAGAGCCGTCGGCTGAGCGAACTGCGCGAGTTCCTGATGAGCCGCCGGGCCCGGGTCTCCCCGGCCGAGGCGGGGCTCCCGGACGGTGGGGCGCGGCGCCGTACGCCGGGGCTGCGGCGGGAAGAGGTCGCCGTGCTCGCGGGTGTGGGCGCGTCCTGGTACCAGTGGCTGGAGCAGGGGCGGGACATCTCCGTGTCGCCGCAGGTCCTCGACTCCGTCGCCCGGGTGCTGCGGCTGAGCAATGCCGAGCGGCGGCATCTGTATGCGCTGGCCGGACTGAATCCGCCCGCGGCCGAACCTGCCGCCGATCACGGATGTGAGGGCATGCGGCGGCTCATCGACGCGTGGATGCCGTTTCCGGCGCACATCATGGACCGCTACTACAACTGCGTGATGTACAACGACGCGGCGGGCTGGGTGCTCGGCATGCGGCCCGAGAACACGCAGAACTGCCTCGTCGACTTCTTCACCGACCCGCTCTACCGGGCCCGTTCGCAGAGCTGGGAGCGGAACGCGCGCACGGTCGTCGCGCAGTTCCGGGCGGCGTGCGCGGACCGGCCCGACGACGAGGGGTTGCAGGCCGTGCTGGCCGAACTGACCTCCGTGAGCCCGGAGTTCGGTGAGTTGTGGGCGCGGCGGGACATCCAGGACGCCGGGGTGATCCGCAAGGAGCTGGACCATCCGCTGGTCGGGTTGCTGTGTGTCGAGTCGACGGCGTTGAAGGTGCCGGCGCGGCCCGATCTCACGATCGTGCTGCACACGCCGTTGGACGAGGCGAACACCGTGGGGAAGCTGGAGTGGCTGGCCTCTCCGGAGGGGCGGCGGGGTGCGATGTACCCCGTGGCCGGATAGCGCCGGTACTTCTTCGTATGCTCTGGTCATGACCGAGAGCAGCGCGTTTGATCCCGAGGACCGCAAGATCGTCACCCTGGCCCGTTCGGCTCGGGCCCGTAATGGTGTGCCGGAGGGCGCGGCCGTACGGGATGAGACGGGGCGGACTTACGTCGCCGGGACCGTTGCCCTTTCCTCGCTGAGGCTGAGCGCGTTGCGGACGGCTGTGGCCATGGCGGTGGCTTCCGGGGCGAAGTCGTTGGAGGCGGCGGCGGTTGTTACTGAGGCGGAGTCCGTGGCTGCGGAGGATCTGGCGGCCGTACGGGATCTTGGTGGGCCAGAGACGCCGGTGCACGTGGCTTCGCCGGACGGGGTTGTTCGTCTGACGGTCGCTGCTGGCTGAGGTGGTGCTGGGGGCTCCGCCCCCAGACCCCCGGTCGGCCCTGAAGGGGCCTCGTCCTCAAACGCCGGACGGGCTGGATCGTGTCGACCGGTGCTTCAACAGCCCCCTGTCCGGAAGTAACCCGTCCGGATTTCGCCCTTGCTCTCCCCCCGTCCCCGCGCATCAATGGAACCGTAGTTTCCGACGGACCGTCAGATTCTCGCTCTCGTGGCGCACCGCACCGCGTCCGGGAGGGGGCTCTGCGGTGTTTCTCCCGTCCATCCCCACATGGCATTCCCAGACACGGGAAGGGAACCAGACCCATGAAAGGCAAGCTGAGAAGCAAGCGAATCGGAACGGGTGCGGCACTGGTGACGGGGGTCCTCGCGGCCGCCTCGCTGGCGTTCGCGCCCAGCGCGCTCGCCGTCACTCCCCAGACGGCGACGATCACCGCGGACTGCGGCATCTTCGGCGGAGGCGCGGCAACGCTCACCGCCACGCAGGACGGCACCGCGGCCACGGTCACCATCACCTCCTCCATCACGGCGCCGCTCGCCCTGTCGCAGGACTCCATCTCTTCCACCTTCACGTTCGAGAACGCGAGCGGTGGCACCACCGTCTTCAGCGGTACGAAGAACCCGGCCATGGCGACCGGCGACGCCGTCACCGTCGGTCCGCTCGACGGGACCGTGGCCTCCGGTGACAGCCTGGAGGCGTACGGCGGGTCGCTGCAGATGACGATCTTCGGGATCGCCGTCACGTGCACGGCCACCGGACCGCAGTCACCGGGTCCGTTCGTGTTCGACTGAGAAGTCGCCTGAGAATCCCCCCACGGGCTCAACTGGGCCGTCGGTTCCCGCTGTTGGGCGAGAACTGACGGCCCATCAGTTTATTTCACCGTGTCCATTGACTTCTCACGCGATCCCCACATCAATGCCCCCTGTGGGCGCGGAGGAGCCGCTGCGCCCACCGTCCTCAGGAGGGGGCACAGCCATGGCTACGACATTCCGAAGACGCCGTTGGGCGTCGTTGCTCGGGGTGACCGCGCTCGCGGTCGCCGCGGGCGGTGCACTGGCCTGTCCGGCCGGTGCGTCCACGAACGTGGACTTCGCCACGCACTGCATCCCGCCGGCGGTCGCGGGCATCCCGCCGATCGACGGCACCACGACCGCCGCGATCACGGTCGACAACACCGCGCCGAAGGTCGGCGACACCGTCACCGTGACGTACACGGTGGTCAAGCCGGCCGCCAGCAACCCGACCGCGATCGCCCTGCCGGCCGACATCATGACGCCCACCGGGAAGGTCACCCTCGGCGGTGCCCAGACCGGCAGCGTCACGGTGGCCGGGCCCAAGAAGAACGACCCGGTGCCCGGCAACGGCGCCTTCCCGTCGTTCTCCATGACCGGCACCTTCACGGTCACCACCCCGGGCGCGATCACCCTCTCGCCCGGCGACTACAACATCCACACCAGCTACATCCTGGAGCTGGACACCCCCTGCACGGTGACGAGCCCGCCGGCGCCGGTCTCCGAGACCGTCACCGCGACCGCCACCACCCCGGTCAACACCCGTGCGATCAGCCTGGGTTCGGCCTCCGGGAACGCCGGTGACAGCGTCACCGTGACCGGCAGCAACTTCACCCCGGGTGCCACAGTGACCCTGGCCGGACGGTCCGGGACCGCCCAGACCGCGGACACGGCGACCGTCACGGCCAGTGCCGGCGGTGCCATCAGCGGTTCTCTCGTCGTCAACGACAAGACGACCACCGGGGTCGTGGCTTACGAGGGGAGTGCGTGGAGTGCTGACCTCGGTGCCGGTCCTGCCGCCTATGTCGTCAACGACACCACGCCCGTTCCGCCGGGGAGTCAGAAGCTGACGACCACCGTCAAGGCGGGCACGCTGTCGATGGCCCAGGCCGGGGACGCCGTGGGCCTGTCCGCGGTCGACTTCGGCAAGGGCGGTGCCTCCACGGGCGCCCTGAACACGGTGACGGTCCAGGACTTCCGCGGCGGACCCGCGGGCTGGTCCCTGACCGGCAAGGTCACCGACTTCACCGGTCCCGGCGCCAAGATCGATGCCGGGGCGCTGAGTTGGACACCCGCCTGCGCCACCAAGGCGGGCAGCCCGAGCACGTGTGCCGCCGGTTCGGCGGGCACGGTGGGCAGTTCGGGAGCGACGCTCGCGTCCACGCCCGACGGTACGGTCACCGGCGGCCAGTTCACCGTCGACGCCGGACTCTCCCTGAACGTACCGGCGTTCACGCCTCCGGGCTCGTACTCCGGCGTGCTCACGCTGACGCTCACCTGACCGTCCGCCTCACCTCCGGTGGCCGGGCGCCCGCACCCGCCCGACCGCCACACACCTCGTCCGTGGGGGTCCGCACCCATGCGCAAGCTGTACGTCCTCCTCCTGAGCCTCTGCCTCGGCCTCTGTTTCGGAGTGCTCGCCGCGCCCTCCAGCTACGCGGCTGACAACGGCAGTTGGTCCGTCTACCCGGCCGCCTCGCAGGTCACCGCGCGGCCGTACTTCTACCTCTCCGCCGACCCCGGCCAGACCATCCAGGACAAGGTGGTCGTCGCCAACAAGACGGCGAAGCCGCTGACTTTCCGGCTGTACGCGGCCGATGCCTACAACACGGCGCGTGACGGCGGGTTCGCCGTGCGGACCGTGACGGAGACGATGCGGGGCGTGGGTGCATGGGCGAAGCCCGCCAAGTCCCGGGTAACTGTGCCCGCCCACAAGACAGTTACCGTGCCGTTCGCGCTGCACGTGCCCGAAGGGGCCGAACCGGGCGATCACCCGGGCGCGTTGGTCGCCCTCGACGAACGCGTCGACAAGGGGGACGGATCGCTCGCGCTCGGCGTGCAGCGGGCCGTCGGCGCCCGTGTCTACCTCCGGGTCAGCGGACCGACGCTGCCCGCACTCGCCGTGGAACACGTGCAGGTGTCCCATCACCAGCCGCTGGTACCGGGGTTGGGGGGCAGTGGCGCGACGATCTCCTACACGCTGCACAACACCGGGAACGTCACCCTCGATCCGAAGGTGACGTTGAAGGCGCAGGGGTTGTTCGGTCGTACGCTGCTGTCGCGCGGACTGACCAGGATTCCGGCCGAGTTGCTGCCGGGGCAGAGCGTGAAGCTGAGCGAGCCGTGGAAGGGGTCGCCCCAACTCGACTGGGGGGACATCACGTTGACCGCGAGCGCGCCGGGCACGCGGCAGTCGGCGAGCGCGTCGTTCTTCGCGCTGCCGTGGCTCGCGGCGGCGCTGCTGCTCGCGGTCGGGTTCGTCGGGGGAGCGCTGGCGGTCAGAGCGCGTCGGGGCCGCGTTCGCCCGTCCGAACCCGTACCACCGTCTCGACCGGGACCGACCACACCTTCCCGTCCCCGATCTTCCCCGTCCGCGCGGCCTTGACGATCGCGTCGATCACGGCGTCCGAGTCCGCGTCGTCGACGACGACCTCGATCCGTACCTTGGGGACGAGGTCGACGCGGTACTCGGCGCCGCGGTACACCTCGGTGTGGCCGCGCTGCCGGCCGTAGCCGCTGGCCTCGGTGACGGTCAGGCCGTGCACGCCGAGCTCCTGGAGCGCCGTCTTGACCTCGTCGAGGCGGTACGGCTTGACGATCGCGGTGATGAGCTTCATGCCTGGGTGCTGACCTTCTGAGCGGAGGGGAGGGTTGCGCCGACCGGGGCTCCGTGGCCCAGGACGCCGTGATCGTATGCGCTCTCGGCGTGCACCGTAAGGTCAAGCCCGGTCCGCTCCTCCTCCTCGCTCGCCCGCAGCCCCATCGCCTTGTCGAGCACCTTCCCGATGCCGTACGTCACGAGGAACGCGTACGCCCCTACGGCGACCACGGCCACCAGCTGCCTGCCGAGCTGGGCGAGCCCGCCGCCGTAGAGGAGGCCGTCCGTCTTCCCGGTCAGTTCCGTGGTGGCGAAGACGCCGATCAGGAGGGTGCCGATGATGCCGCCGACCAGGTGGACGCCGACGACGTCGAGGGAGTCGTCGTAGTTCAGCCTGAACTTCCAGCCGACCGCGTACGAGCAGACGGCACCGGCGGCCAGGCCGACGACCAGCGCGCCGAGCAGCGAGACCGAGCCGCAGGACGGGGTGATCGCGACCAGGCCGGCGACCGCGCCGGAGGCCGCGCCCAGGGTGGTGGGGTGGCCGTCGCGCTTCTGCTCCACGAAGAGCCAGCCGAGGAGGCCGGTGCAGCCGGCGGTGAGGGTGTTGAGGAAGGCCGCGGCGGCGAGGCCGTTGGCGCCGAGCGCGGAACCGGCGTTGAAGCCGAACCAGCCGAACCAGAGCAGGCCCGCGCCCAGCATGACCATGGGGAGGTTGTGCGGCCGCATGGCTTCGTGCTTGAAGCCGAGGCGCGGGCCGACCACCAGGCACAGGGCGAGACCCGAGGCGCCCGAGGTGATCTCGACGGGGAGGCCGCCCGCGAAGTCGAGGGCGCCGAGGTGCGTCGCGATCCAGCCGCCCGGGCCCCATACCCAGTGCGCGACGGGAACGTATACGAGCAGCGCCCAGACGGGGACGAAGACCAGCCACGCGCCGAACCGCACGCGGTCCGCGACCGCGCCGCTGATCAGCGCGGCCGTGATGATCGCGAAGGTGAGCTGGAAGGTGGCGAAGAGGAGGGTGGGGACGGTGCCGTGGACGGCGTTCGGGCCGAGGCCGGACATGCCCGCGTGCTTCAGGCCGCCGATGAGTCCGCCGCCGACGTCGTCGCCGAACGCGAGCGAATAACCGGCCGCCAGCCACACCACCGTGACCAGGGCGATCGACACGAAGCTCATCATGAGCATGTTGAGGACGCTCTTCGTGCGGACCATGCCGCCGTAGAAGAGGGCCAGGCCCGGGGTCATCAGCAGGACGAGAGCGGTGGCGGCGAGCAGCCAGGCGGTGTCGCCGGTGTCGATACGCCCGTCGGCGAGTGCGGCGGCTTCGGTGACGGAGAGGGGCACGGTCGTCTCCAACGGTGTGGGGGCTCGTCAGAGGGTCACCGGTGCGGGTTTCCGGTTGTGCACGGGGGTGTTTCCGTGACGTTTCGTTGCGGCTGGGTTTCCGAAAGCTCACCGTGCCGGGCTCGGGTGGACTGTTGTGCGGCGGGAGCTTGTGGATCAGGGACAATGGGCGCCATGAGCGTTCGTACCCCGTCATCCAAGCCGTCCGAGGCCCCTCACCGCGCCGGCTTCGCCTGCTTCGTGGGCCGCCCCAACGCGGGCAAGTCCACCCTTACGAATGCTCTGGTCGGCCAGAAGGTGGCGATCACCGCCAACCAGCCGCAGACCACGCGGCACACGGTGCGCGGCATCGTCCACCGGCCGGACGCGCAGCTGATCCTGGTGGACACGCCTGGGCTGCACAAGCCGCGCACGCTGCTCGGGCAGCGGCTGAACGACATCGTGCGTACGACCTGGGCCGAGGTCGACGTCATCGGTTTCTGCCTGCCGGCGAACGAGAAGCTCGGCCCGGGTGACCGTTTCATCGCGAAGGAACTGGCGTCCATCAAGAAGACGCCGAAGATCGCGATCGTCACGAAGACCGACCTCGTGGACTCGAAGACCCTTGCCGAGCAGCTGATTGCCATCGATCAGCTCGGCAAGGAGCTCGGGTTCGAGTGGGCCGAGATCGTGCCGGTGTCGGCGGTCGCGGACCAGCAGGTGGATCTGCTGGCCGATCTGCTCATTCCGCTGCTGCCGGAGGGGCCGGCCCTTTACCCCGAGGGTGACCTCACCGACGAGCCCGAGCAGGTCATGATCGCGGAGTTGATCCGGGAGGCCGCGCTGGAGGGGGTTCGGGATGAACTGCCGCACTCCATCGCCGTCGTGGTCGAGGAGATGCTGCCTCGCGAGGACCGGCCTGCGGACAAGCCGCTCCTGGATATCCACGCCTTTGTCTACATCGAGCGGCCCAGTCAGAAGGGCATCATCATCGGGCCGAAGGGCGCGCGGCTGAAGCAGGTCGGTATCAAGTCGCGTAAGCAGATCGAGGCGTTGCTGGGGACGCCGGTCTTCTTGGACCTGCATGTGAAGGTGGCCAAGGACTGGCAGCGGGATCCTCGGCAGTTGAGGAAGCTCGGCTTCTAGAGGGGGAGTTGGGGGTCCGAGGTTTTTTCCTCGCCCCCGCCGCCCCTACCCGTCCCATCCTCCAGGGGCTCTGCCCCTTCGACCCCGATTCGGGGGCCAGCCCCCGGACCCCCGCTCCTCAAACGCCGGAGGGGCTGATTTTGCGGGCTGGATCTTGGGTCATGTCCTGTAGGCCTATTACGCGCAGGAGTTGCAGCCGTTCGTGCGACTCCGTGCCGGGGCGGGCCGTGTGGATGATCAGGAGGTGGTGGGCGTCCTGGTTCAGGAGGATCTCGCAGTCCAGCTCCAGAAGGCCGACCAGCGGGTGGCGGAAGCGCTTCGTGGACTGACGGCGTACCGCCACCTCGTGTTCCTCCCACAGGCGCGCGAACTCCTTGCTGGACGACCGGAGTTCGGCCACCAGCGCGGCCGGCTCGGGGTCGTCGGGGCGGGCCGCGGCCACCGCGCGCAGGTTCGCCACGTGGGAGCGCGCGTGGTCCGGGATGTCCTCCGGGGGGAACATCTCCCGTGCCGTCGGGTCCAGGAAGAAACGGCGGAGCAGGTTGCGGTCCTGGGGCGGGCGGGCGAACACGTCGCCGGTCAGCGCCCTCGACATCGCGTTCTGCGCGATCATCTCGCCGCAGTCGCTCGACACGTGCGCCGGGGTGTCGTGCAGCCGGTCCAGGACCAGGAGAAGCCCCGGCCGCAGGTGGGAGGACCCGCCTCCCCGGCGCGGCGGCTCCTCGCCGGTCAGGTGGAACAGGTGGTCGCGCTCGTCTTCCGTGAGGCGTAGAGCGCGGGCCAGCGCCGTCAGCATCTGGCGGGACGGGTGCGGGCCGCGGGCCTGTTCCAGGCGTGTGTAGTAGTCCACGGACATACCGGTCAGTTGGGCCACCTCCTCGCGGCGCAGGCCCGGTGTACGGCGGCGGGGGCCGGCCGTGAGGCCCACGTCGGCGGGGTCCAGGCGGGCCCGGCCGCGGCGCAGGAAGTCGGCGAGTTCGGCTCGGTTCACGCTTCCAGGGTGCGGCACTCCACCCGGCTTATCCAGGGACTGCCGATCCCCCGACCGGAAGGTCTCTCCCGGCACCGGCCCGCCTGCCCAAAGCTGGTCGGAGACGAGAGGAGCACAACATGTTGACACTGGTGACAGGCTCGACGGGCCAGGTCGGACGCCGCTTCGTACCGAGGCTGCTGGCGCAGTCCAGGCCGGGGGAGCGGGTGCGCGTGCTGGTGCGGGACGAGGCCCGCGGCGAGCGATTCGCGGACCTGGGCGCGGAGGTCGTACTCGGCGATCTGCGGGACGAGGACGCCCTCGGCAAGGCGGTCGCCGCCGTGGACGCGGTCGTGAACGTCGCCGCGTCCTTCCGCGGCGTACCGGACGAGGAGGCCTGGGCCGTCAACCACGCGGCGGCGGTCGCCCTGGGGCACGCGGCACTCGCCTCCGGAGTACGGCGCTTCGTCCAGGTCAGCACGGGGCTCGTGTACGGCACCGGGCGGGGCCGCCCCATGACCGAGGAGGACGAGAGCCGCCCCGGCGGCCATATGTGGGGCGCCTACCCCGACGCTAAGGCGACGGCGGAACGGGAGTTGCTCGCCCTGGACGGCATGGACGTCCGCGTCGCCCGACTCCCCTTCGTCTACGGCGAGGGAGACCCCCACCTCGCCAACTCCCTCCAGTGGGCGGCACATTGGGCCTCGAACCAACGCCTCCACATGGGCCACCACGCGGACGTCGCCCAGGGCCTCCTCCGCGTCCTGCACGCCCCGGGGATCGCAGGCCGGATCTACAACATCGCCGACGACGCCCCCGTCACCGCGGTCGAACTCCACCTGCTCAACGGCGTCGAGATCCCCGCCGAACTCCACGAACGCACCGACCCCGACCCGTGGTTGGGCATCATGTCCACGGAACGCATCCGCCGCGAGCTGGGCTACCGCCCGCTGTTCCCGACGGCGTGGTCGGCGCGGGACGCGGGCGTTCTCTGACCCGCCTCAGTCCACCCCGCGGATCCGCCGCACCAGCAACGCCCCCGCCATCCCGATCACCGCGGACACCAGATACAGCACCCGGTACCCGCCCAGATACGTCACGATCGGCGCGGCGAGGGCGGGCGCCGCGACCTGGGGCAGCGCGTTCGCCACATTGATCACGCCGAGGTCCTTGCCGCGGTCCAGGGCCTTCGGGAGGACATCCGTCATCAGGGCGAAGTCCACCGACGTGAAGACGCCGAAGCCGATGCCCAGGACCGCCGCCGCGACGACCGCGCCCGGCCACGTCTGCCAGCCCGCGAGGACCGCCGTCGCCACCGCCATCAGCACACCGGACCAGATCACGAACGGCTTGCGGCGGCCGACCCGGTCCGACCACACCCCGCCCACCACCACCGTGGCCAGCAGCGTCAGACCGTTCACCGCCGTGAGGATCAGGACGCCCTGGTCGGGGTCGTGGTAGTGCAGGCGGTCGCGCAGGTAGTACAGGAGGTACAGCAGCACCAGCGCGTTGCTCAGGTTGATCAGGAAGCGGGTCAACCAGGCCCAGCCCAGGTCGGGATAGCGGCGCGGGCTCAGCCAGAAGCCCCGCAGGAAGCCCTGCCAGGACCACGGCGGGCGGGTCTCCGGCGGGAGCTGGAGGTCCTTGTGGCGGAGCACGTACGGCAGCACGCCCACCGCCGTGAACACCGCGCACGCCACATAGCCCGCCCCGATGCCCCCGGCCGCCGTCGCCAGACCCGTACCGCCGACCACGCCCAGGATCTGCGCGGCGCCCAACCAGCCGCCTACAGAACCCCGTTGGAGTCGCGGCACCCGGTCGGGCACGGCCGCCGTGACCGCCGCGAAGGCCGCGTTCAGGGTGAGCTGGACCAGGCACCAGCCGGCCGCCATCGTCCATACCCCGCCGGCACCCGCGAGCAGCAGCAACGACAGTGCCCCGCCCGCGGCCCCGCCCACGATCCACGGCGTACGGCGGCCCCACCGCGCCGTCGTACGGTCGGACAGCGCGCCGAAGAGCGGATTGGCGACCAGTGACACCAGCGCGCCCGCGCCCGTCACCCACGCCAGCATCGTCTCCTTGGACATGCCGGTGCCTGGCGCGAAGTCCTTGGCCTGCGACGCCAGCAGGATCTGCAGCGGGCCGTACCAGCCCACCCAGATCGCCCCGTTGGCGAGCGACAGCGCGGACGTCCAGCCCCGGCCCACGCGTTCGACGGGTTCGGCCAGGGCGAGCGCCGAAGTGGCCGTGACGGGAGCCGGGTTGCCGTCGTCCACCGAACTCCCCGTCGTCGTCATCTCTGGGCCCGCAGCATGCCCTGGAACCAGCCGTACGACGCCTTCGGAGTGCGCGCCTGTGTCTCGTAGTCCACGTGTACGAGGCCGAAGCGGCGCTCGTAGCCCTCCGCCCACTCGAAGTTGTCCAGCAGCGACCACACGAAGTACCCGCGGACGTCCACGCCCGCCTCCAACGCCCCGTGCAGCGCCCGGACATGGCCGTCGAGGTAGGTGATCCGGTCCTGGTCGTCGACGCCGTCGTAGGAGCAGCCGTTCTCGGTGATGACGACGGGCGGGAGGCGGTCGCCGTAGCGGTCGCGGAAGGTGGTGAGGAGTTCCGTGAGGCCCTCGGGGACCACCGGCCAGCCGAAGTCCGTCACCGGGACGTTCTCGATCTCCCTTACCGAGAAGGGGAGTTCGGCCGGGAGAGTCAGGCCGCCGAACTCGATCTCCGCGCCCTGGGGCGCCCCGACCCTGCTCGGCGCGTAGTAGTTGATGCCGTACCAGTCGATCGGCTCGGCGATCACCTTCAGGTCGGACTCGACGTCGCCCGGCATCAACTCGCCCAGCCCGGACGGGTATTCGCCGAGCAGCAGGGGGTCGGCGAACAGGCGGTTCAGGAGGAGGTCGTAGAAGTTCGCCGCCTCGATGTCCTCCGGCTCCTGCGACGCCGGCCAAGTGGGGCCGTGGGAGTTGGCGATTCCGATGTCGGTGGCACCGGCCGCGCGCAGCGCCCGTACCGCCAGGCCGTGGGCCAGGAGTTGGTGGTGGGCCACCGGGAGCGCGTCGAAGAGGAGTGCCTTGCCGGGGGCGTGGGCGCCCAGCGCGTGGCCCAACAGGGTATGTTCCGCAGGCTCGTTGAGGGTGATCCACTTCTTCACCCGGTCGCCCAGGCGGTCGGCGACCACCGACACGTACTCGGCGAAGTGTGACGCCGTGTCCCTCCGCAGCCAGTCCTGCGTCACCGGGAGATCCCAGTGGAACAGCGTCGGGACCGGGCGTACGCCCGCCGCGCACAGGTCGTCGACGAGGCGGTCGTAGAAGTCGAGGCCGCCGGGGGAGTTCACCCGCGGCCAGGAGATGGAGAAGCGGTACGCGTCCACGCCCAGGTCGGCCAGGAGGGTCACGTCCTCGCGGTGGCGGTGGTAGTGGTCGCAGGCCACCGCCGCCGTCGAGCCGTCCTTGATCCGGCCCGGCTCGGCCTCGAACGTGTCCCAGACGGACCGTTCGCGCTCGTCCGCCGCGCCCTCGATCTGGTGGGCCGAGGTCGAGACGCCCCAGAGGAAGTCGGCCGGGAACCGAGGTATCGGGTTGCCTGCATCAATCGCCATGCGCCGGATCATCGGTACCGGCGGTAACGGGTGTCAACGGGCGGGCGTGAACAAGCAGTTACGCACCTTCCTTCAACACCCTCTGGATCAGCGTCCGTTGCTCCTCCGTAAGACTGGGGTCCGCCGTGTACACGGTCTTCCCGTCCACCGTGATCTCGTAGTGGAAGCCGTCCGGGACACCGGACTTCGGCGTGCGCCGGCCGTCGGCGACCACCCGCTCGGCCAGCGCGTGCCACTCATGGGCGTCGGGCCGCGCCGAGGTGTCGACCTCGCCGCGGCGCTCGATGCCACCGAACCCACCCGTGCGCCGTACCTGAATACGCATGAGTCCTGTCTAGTACGGATACGGGTGCCGCGCGACTACGAGGTCGGCACCCCGACCTGTTCCCACGCCTTCGTCACGGCCCGCAACTCCTCGCCGCCGTCCCCGAACCGCGTCTTCGCGGCGGCCACGGTGAGCTTCGCGAAGTCCGCGAACAGGGCGTCCTTCTTCAGCTCGCCGCCGGTCAGGACGTCGTACCAGATCTGGCCCGCCTTCTCCCAGGCGTGCCCGCCGATCGCGTCGGCGACCAGGTAGAAGGCGTGGTTGGGGATGCCGGAGTTGATGTGCACGCCGCCGTTGTCGCTGCCGGTCTTGACGAAGTCGTCCATCGTCGCGGGCTGCGGGTCCTTGCCGAGGGCGTCGTCGTCGTAGGCCGTGCCCGGGGCCTTCATGGAGCGCAGGGCGACGCCGGAGACGCGCGGGGCGAGGAGGCCCGCGCCGATCAGCCAGTCGGCGTCGGCGGCGGTCTGGCCGAGCGTGTACTGCTTGATGAGCGAGCCGAAGACGTCGGAGATCGACTCGTTCAGGGCGCCGGACTGGCCGAAGTAGGTCAGGTTCGCGGTGTACTGCGTGACGCCGTGGGTGAGTTCGTGGCCGATGACGTCGACCGGGATGGTGAAGTCGAGGAACAGCTCGCCGTCGCCGTCGCCGAACACCATCTGCTCGCCGTTCCAGAACGCGTTGTCGTACTTCACGTCGTAGTGGACGGACGCGTTGAGCGGCAGGCCCTGGCCGTCGATGGAGTGGCGGTTGAAGGCGTTGAGGTACAGCTCGAAGGTGGCGCCGAGCCCGGCGAAGGCGCGGTTGACGGTGGCGTCCTTGCCGGGGTCGGAGCCCTCGGCGCGCACCTTCTTCCCCGGCAGGTCCTGCTTGTGCTTCGCGTCGTAGATCGTCCGCTGCGGCTTGTCGGTCACGGCCGGCGCGGCGAGGGTCGGGGCGCCGATGACCGTGGTCAGCCGGCGGTGGGTGCGCTCGTAGGCGTCGCGCTCCAGGGTCTCGCGGGCGGGACCGGCGAGCGCGGGGTCCTCGTGCTGGGCGAGCCTGTCGAGGACATGCGGCGGGACGATCGTGCAGAAGACGGGCTCGAAGCCCCCGTGAGTCGTCATGCCCGGCACGATGGCACTCCGTTAGCGACATGTCACTACGCGCGACCTTGATTGGTGAAATGTGAGGATGCTCCACTCAGGGATGGTCGCTCTGTGTTATCGGGCGACGGCCGAGTGTGGCTTGGCGCGCAGTTCCCCGCGCCCCTGGGGGGTTGTAGTCCCGCATGTTGATACGGGGCCGCGTGTCCACGGTGGCTCGGCTAGCATGCTTCGCATCATGCGTATCGGGCTGCTTCTCCTTAGCTGCCGCGGCGAGGGCCTGTAGTCGTAGGCCGACCCCCTCCCCGCGGAGTCTGGCGTTGCGCCGTCGGCCGTCCTTCAGGACACCACGAGGAGCCCCCGCATCATGGCAACCAGCCGCGCCAATCGCCAGCAGCCCAGTTCCATGCCGATCCACAAGTACGGCCAGTACGAGCAGGTCGACATCCCCGACCGCACCTGGCCCCAGCAGCGGATCACCGTAGCCCCCCGCTGGCTCTCCACGGACCTGCGTGACGGGAACCAGGCCCTGATCGACCCCATGTCACCGGCGCGCAAGCGCGCGATGTTCGACCTGCTGGTCAAGATGGGCTACAAGGAGATCGAGGTCGGCTTCCCGGCCTCGGGGCAGACCGACTTCGACTTCGTGCGCTCGATCGTCGAGGAAGAGGGCGCGATCCCGGACGACGTCACGATCTCCGTGCTGACGCAGGCCCGCGAGGACCTGATCGAGCGGACCGTGGAGTCCCTGAAGGGCGCCAAGCGCGCCACGCTGCACCTCTACAACGCGACCGCGCCCGTCTTCCGCCGCGTGGTCTTCCGCGGCTCCAAGGACGACATCAAGCAGATCGCCGTCGACGGCACCCGCCTGGTGATGGAGTACGCCGAGAAGCTGCTGGGCCCCGAGACCGAGTTCGGGTACCAGTACTCGCCGGAGATCTTCACGGACACCGAGCTGGACTTCGCGCTGGAGGTCTGCGAGGCGGTCATGGACGTCTGGCAGCCCGGCCCGGGCCGCGAGATCATCCTCAACCTGCCTGCCACCGTTGAGCGTTCGACCCCGTCCACGCACGCCGACCGCTTCGAGTGGATGGGCCGCCACCTGTCCCGCCGCGAGCACGTCGTGCTGTCGATCCACCCGCACAACGACCGCGGTACGGCCGTCGCCGCCGCCGAGCTGGCGCTGATGGCCGGCGCCGACCGCGTCGAGGGCTGTCTGTTCGGCCAGGGCGAGCGCACCGGCAACGTCGACCTGGTCACCCTGGGCATGAACCTGTTCTCGCAGGGCGTCGACCCGCAGATCGACTTCTCCGACATCGACGAGATCCGTCGTACGTGGGAGTACTGCAACCAGATGGAGGTCCACCCGCGCCACCCGTACGTGGGCGACCTGGTCTACACGTCCTTCTCCGGCTCCCACCAGGACGCCATCAAGAAGGGCTTCGACGCGATGGAGGCCGACGCGAAGGCCAAGGGCGTCACCGTCGACGACATCGAGTGGGCGGTCCCGTACCTGCCGATCGACCCGAAGGACGTGGGCCGGTCCTACGAGGCCGTCATCCGGGTCAACTCGCAGTCGGGCAAGGGCGGTATCGCCTATGTCCTGAAGAACGACCACAAGCTGGACCTGCCGCGCCGGATGCAGATCGAGTTCTCCAAGCTCATTCAGGCCAAGACGGACGCCGAGGGCGGCGAGGTCACCCCGAAGCAGATCTGGGCGACCTTCGAGGACGAGTACCTGCCGAACCCGGACAACGCCTGGGGCCGTATCCAGGTGAAGAACGGCCAGTCGACCACCGACACCGACGGCGTGGACACGCTCAAGGTGGAGGCCACCGTCGAAGGCGTCGACACCGTCCTGACCGGTTCCGGCAACGGCCCGATCTCCGCGTTCTTCGACGCCCTGCAGTCCGTCGGCATCGACGTACGGCTCCTGGACTACCAGGAGCACACGATGAGCGAGGGAGCCTCCGCGCAGGCCGCGTCGTACATCGAGTGCGCGATCGACGACAAGATCCTGTGGGGAATCGGCATTGACGCGAATACGACACGTGCGTCCCTGAAGGCCGTCGTCTCCGCCGTCAACCGCGCTACCCGCTGAACCATCCTGACCGGCGGTTTACCCGTCGTCGAAGGGCCCCGTACGCCGGTCTCCGGCGGGCGGGGCCCCGTCGTTTCCCGGCCATTCCGTGTGCAGGTCACGGAGAGGTCTCGTCAGGGGTACTGACTCCGGCTCGACAATGTGGCTAACATCACGCCAGCGCGGCGATGTTGCCGCGGCGTTACGGAGGTGCGACGTGCTGCCTGAACGGGGACGAGACGGCCGAGTTGTCCATGAGGGCCGTGCGGCGCGCGTGCTGGGCATCCGTACCGCGTGGACCAGCGTCGGAGACGGCGAGTTCTTCTGCCCCGGATGCGGGGGCGACCGCAACTTCCAGCGGCTCACCGGGCGCCGCCGCTTCACCGTGCTCGGCATGCCGGTGCTGCCGCGCGGCGACACCGGCCCGGTCGTCGAGTGCGCGGCCTGCCAGGGCCACTACGGCACCGACGTCCTCGACCACCCCACCACGAGCCGCTTCTCCGCGATGCTCCGCGACGCCGTCCACACGGTCGCCCTCGCGGTCCTCGCGGCGGGCGGCAGCTGCGCCCGTACGTCCCTGGAGGCCGCCGCGGGCACCGTGCGCGCCGCCGGCTTCCAGGAGTGCACGGAGGAACAGCTCGGCGCCCTCGTCGAGGCCCTGGCCGCCGACACCGGCCGCGTCTTCGGCGAACCCAGCGGCGCGGGCCTCGCCATAGAGCTGCACGAGGCCCTCGACCCGCTCGCCCCCCATCTCGCCCCCGCGGGACGCGAGTCGATCCTCCTCCAGGGCGCCCGCATCGCCCTCGCCGACGGCCCCTACACCCCCGCGGAACGCGACGCCCTCGCCACGGTCGGCGCCGCCCTCACCATCTGCTCGGACGACGTGACCCGGTTGCTGGCGGCGGCCCGGACACCCTCATAACCCCGGCCAGTACTCCCCAGGGAGTAATACGGCCGCACGGACACCCCTGGCAGTAGTCCCGAACTCGCCCTCCCGCGCGACGAATCGCCCCTATCGCGCCGGAAGTCTGGAGAGCGCAACCAGACATCCGCGCCGGAGGGGAGCCCGTTCCATGAGGGCCGAACAGAGGAACAGCACACGGCGACGAGCCATCCCCTGGGTGGTGCTTGCGCTCTGGATCGGGGTGCTCGCGCTGGCCTCGCCGTTCGCGTCGAAGCTCGGCGACGTCACGCACGACGGGGTGACCGACTACCTGCCCGCGAGCGCCGACTCCACCCAAGTGGCCAGGATCCAGCAGGAGTTGCCGGGCGGCCAGACCACCGAACTGGTCCTCGTCTACCACCGAGACACCGGACTCACGCCCACCGACAAGGCCACGGCGGCCCAACAGCTCACGCGGATCGGCACGTTGCACCCGCTCGCCGCGACCCCGCGAGGCGTCCCCTCCGCCGACGGCACCACCCTCATGTACCCCCTCACCAGCAACTGGCCCGGCACCGACGAGAAGAAGCGCACCGCCCTCGTCGACGACATCCGCCAAGTAGCCCACGACACCGGCGGGTTGACGGTCGATGTCGGCGGCCCCGGCGCTCTGGCCACCGACTCCGGCAAGGTCTTCGACTCGCTCGGCGGCCCCCTGCTCTACACGACCGTCGCCGTCGTGGCCGTCCTCCTGATCATCATCTACCGCAGCCCGGTCCTCTGGCTGGTCCCGCTCGCGGTCGCCGGAGTCGGCGACTTCCTCTCCATGGGCGTCTCCTACGGCCTCAACCACGCCTTCGGGACGACCATTTCGGGCCAGAGCACAGGCGTGATGACGATCCTCGTCTTCGGCGCGGGCACCGACTACGCCCTCCTGCTCATCGCCCGCTACCGCGAGGAACTACGCCGCGTCGAGCGCCCCTACGACGCGATGCGCGCCGCCCTCCGCGGCTGCGGCCCCGCCGTCCTCGCCTCCTCCGGCACGGTCGCCGCCGGACTGCTCTGCCTGCTCGCCGCCGACCTCAACTCCAGCCGCGGAATGGGCCCGTTGGGCACGGTCGGCGTCCTGTCCGCGCTCGCCGCGATGCTCACGCTCCTCCCCGCACTCCTCGTCCTCCTGGGCCGCCGCGTCTTCTGGCCGCTCGTCCCGGCCTACGGCTCCACACCCAAGGCCCGCCGGTCCCTGTTCACCGCGATGGGCAGCTCCGCCGGACGCCGCCCGCTGCTCGTCCTCGTGGCCGGCGCCGCCGTACTGGGCGCACTCGCCCTGGGCACCCTCAACCTCCCCGGTTCCCTCAAGCAGGACGACTCCTTCGTCGACCGCCCCGACTCCGTCACCGCGATGCGCACCCTCGCTGCGGCCTACCCCGAACGCTCCGCGCAGCCCATCGACGTCATCACCCCGGCCGCCCGCACCGACGCGACCCTCGCCACGATCCGGGCCACGCACGGTGTCGCGGGCGCCCAGCGGGGCCGTAGCGGGAACGGCTGGGCGGAGATCTCCGTGACCGCCGCAGGCGCGCCGCAGTCGGCGGCCGAGACGCGCACGATCACCGATCTGCGGCACGCGCTCAAGGGGTCCTACGTCGGCGGGCCCAGCGCTCAGCAGTTGGACCTCCGGGACACCAACGCGCGGGACCGGATGGTCGTCGTGCCCATCGTGCTCGTGTCCGTACTGCTGATCCTGATCGTGCTCCTGCGGTCGCTGGTCGCGCCGTTGATGCTCGTGGCCGCCGTGATCGCGGTGTGGGGCGCGGCGCTCGGCATCGGCGGGCTGGTGTTCGGGCCGGTGTTCGGCTTCGCCGGGACCGATCCGGGGACGGGGCTGCTGTCCTTCGTGTTCCTCGTCGCCCTCGGCGTCGACTACGGCATCTTCCTCATGCACCGGATGCGGGAGGAGGCGATCCGGGGCGCCGAACCGGTCGCCGCCGCGCTGACCGCCCTGCGGACGACGGGCGGGGTCATCGCCTCCGCCGGGCTGGTGCTGGCCGCGACCTTCGCGGTGCTGACGAACATGGGGCTCGTGCAACTGGTCGAGCTGGGCTTCGTGATCGCGGTGGGCGTGCTGCTGGACACCTTCCTCGTGCGGACGTACCTGGTGACCAGCGCGAGTGTGCTGCTGCGGCGGAAGGTGTGGTGGCCGGGGCGGCTGTCCCGGGAGCCCGAGACCGTACGGCCGGAGCGCCAGCCGGAGCCGGTGTGAGGGCCTCGGACGGGGCCGGCGGAGGATGACCCCGTGCAAGCGATGAGGCTGAGTGCCCGGCGGCAGGACGTGGTCCTCGCCGTCGGGCTCGCCGTGCTCGCGTCCGTCGTCGCCGTCAGCTTCGGGAGCGGACGGCGGCCGGACGCGCTCGGCTGGACGCTGCTGCTCGCGCTGCACGTCCCGCTCGTGTGGCGGCGACGCGCCCCGATGGCGGTGCTGTGCGTGATGGTCCCGCTGATCGCGACCTTCCACGAGCACGACTACAACCACTCCGCGCCGACCGGCGCGTCCATGGTCCTCCTCTACACGGTGGCGGTCACCGGAAGCGTCCGGCGCACGGTGATCGTCGGCTGCGCGGTCGTCGTGCTGATGGTGGTGCTCAAGCTCAGCGACGGCATGGCCGGCGTCGCCGAGAGTTTCCAGATCGCCGGCTGGGTCGTGTCCATGCTCGTCCTCGGCGGCTACCTCCGCGTCCATCGTCAGCTGACGGAGGCGGCCCTGGAACGCGCCGAGCGCGCCGAACGCACCCGCGAGGAGGAGGCCCGCCGCCGCGTCGCCGAGGAACGCCTGCGCATCGCCCGCGACCTGCACGACCTGCTCGCGCACAGCATCACCCTCATCGGCGTGCAGACCTCGGTGGCCGCACACGTACTGGCCGAGGACCCCGGCCGCCTCGACCGGGCCGCCGTGGCCAAGGCCCTGGACGACATCGCCGACACCTGCCGCAGCGCACGCGGCGAACTGCGCACCACGCTGGAGGTGCTCCGCGACCACGGCCCCCTCGACGAACGCGGCCCACTGCCCGGCCTCGACGGACTGCCTGACCTGGCCGCCACGGCCCGGGCGGCGGGGGCGAAGGTGGACCTGGCGGTGGTGGCCAAGGTGGTGCCGACGGCCGTGGGCGCGGCCGCGTACCGGATAGTCCAGGAGGCGCTCACCAATGCCGTACGACATGGCGGGCGCGCCGGTCTCACGGTCCGGGTCGGTGTGTACGAGCGGGACGGAGCGCTGTGTGTGGACGTGACGGACGACGGCGCGGGTACAGGTGACGGCACCCCCGGCTTCGGTCTTGTCGGCATGCGAGAACGCGTCCGCAGTGTCGGCGGCACGCTGGATGCCGGGCCGTTGGAGGAGAAGGAGGGCTACGCGGTGAGTGCCGTACTGCCGTTGCGAGCGCCCGGAGAGGAGGCGAGATGACGGCCATCCGGGTGTTGCTCGCCGACGACCAGACCCTCGTACGGGCCGCGTTCGCGATGCTCGTCGAGTCGGCGCGGGACATGGAGGTCGTAGGGCAGGCCGCGACCGGACGCGAGGCGGTCGCGCTCGCCCGCACGTCACGCGCGGACCTCGTCCTGATGGACATCCGCATGCCGGACCTGGACGGCATCGAGGCGACCCGCCTGATCGCGGCCGACGAGGACCTCGCCGGGGTGCGGATCCTCGTCCTCACGACCTACGACACGGACGAGAACGTCGTCGAGGCGCTGCGCGCCGGCGCGTCCGGATTCCTGGTCAAGGACACCCGTCCGGCCGAACTCCTCGACGCGATCCGTACGGTGGCGGCCGGAGAGGCGCTTCTGTCACCGGGCCCCACGTCCCGGCTGATCGCCCGGTTCCTGCGCAGCCCCGTCGCGCCCGCCACCGGCGGCCCCGCATGCCTCTCCGAACGCGAACGCGGAGTGCTCGCGCTGGTCGCGCGCGGCCTCAACAACACCGAAGTGGCCGAAGCGTTGGGCCTGAGTCCGCTCACCGCGAAGACGCACGTCAGCCGCATCATGGGCAAGCTGGGGGCGCGGGACCGGGCACAGCTGGTGATCGTGGCGTACGAGTCGGGGATGGTGACACCGGGGAGGCTGTGACGGACAGACAGGTCGGCGTCGTTCCGCGAGGGGCGACCTCCGTGAGGGAGAGCGATGACCATCCTGAGCCGCACGCTTCTCGTGGCAGCCGTACTGGTTGCTCCGATCACCTTCGCCGCGCACGCCTCCGCGCGCTCCGGCTGCACGTCGTCCGTGCCGTACGTCTCCGGAGACGGCGGCTACGACACCTACCGCATCCCGGCGACCGTCGTCACCGACCAGGGCACCGTCCTGGCCTTCGCCGAGGGACGCCACAACAGCGCGGGCGACACCGGCCACATCGACGTCGTTCTCCGGCGCTCCACCGACGGCGGCTGCACGTGGGGTCCGCTGGCGGTGGTGGCCGCGGGGGACGGGGACACCCGGGGCAACCCCGCCCCCGTCGTCGACCCCCGCACCGGCGCGATCGTCCTCGTCACCTCCTACAACAGCGGGGCCGTGACCGAGGGCCAGATCATGCGGGGCGAAGTCACGGCGGAACAGAGTCGCCGGGTGTTCGTGCAGCGGAGCTGGGACGACGGCCGTAACTTCACATCCCCTCGGGACATCACGGCGGAGGTGAAGCTGCCGACCTGGCGCTGGTACGCGACCGGCCCCGGTCACGCGGTCGCCCTGACGCGCGGCGTGCACGCGGGGCGGTTGGTCGTCCCGGCCAACCACTCCGCCGCGCCGGCCGCCGGGTCGAGCGACACCGGGCAGGAGGCGAAGTACTACGGCGGGCACGACCTGTACAGCGACGACGGGGGCGAGACGTGGCGGGTCGGGTTCGTGGACTCAACGTACGACGGGGTCGACAACGCGAATGAGTCGACCGCGGCCGAACTCCCCGACGGGCGGCTGTATTTCAGCTCCCGGGATCAGCTGGGGACGAGTACCGGGAATCGGCTCGACACGTACTCCAGTGACGGGGGTGTGAGTCTGGATCGGCCCTACGCGGTCCAGCCCACGTTGGACGACGTGCCTGTGGTGGAGGGGAGCGTTCTTCAACTGCCGGGGGAGAGGGCTCCGTTGTTGTTCTCGGCGCCGTCCGTCCCCAACGTGCGGGAGGGGATGGCGATTTGGCGGAGTGCGGATGGCGGGGGGAGCTTCGTGAAGGCGGTCACGTTGTCGGGGGAGTGGGCGGGGTATTCGGATCTGGTGGGTGTGGGGCGGGACACCGTGGGGGTGCTTTATGAGACGGGGGCGGTGAGTGCGTACGACACGATCGAGTTCCGGCGGGTGGGGGCGGCTGAGCTGGGTGGTGGCTGAGGATCCCCGTTTCCCACCCACCCGCCCGTCTCGGGCGTTTTAGAGGTCCACCTTTAAACGCCAGTAAACGGGTGGGTGGGTGGGAAACCCTTACAGCAACCCCGCCCCCGCCAGAAACTTCCCCACCCGCTCCACCTCGTCGGCAGACAACCCCACCTGAGGCTCCGCAGTCGCCGCGCACTCGATCACCCCCCGCAAATACAGCGCGGCCTTGAACGCCCCCAGCGCCGACGAACTACCTCCCATCCGCGCAGGGTCACCGACACCGACCAGCCCGAACAACGCACACAGCCGTTCCTGCTCGGCCCGCGCACGCGACCCGTCCCCGGCCCGGCACAGCGCGTCGAGACGGACGTACCCGTGAGGATCGACGTTGGCGAGACCCGGCACCGCCCCGTCCGCGCCCAACGCCAACGCCGAGTCGACGAACAGTTCGGACCCGGTGAGGACGCTGAACCCGGTGATGTCCGGATGGACACGCGCGCCGGTGACGACCGTACGAAACGCCCCGAGGTCCCCGCTGGAGTCCTTGAGCCCGGCCAGAACACCTTCGGCGGCGAGTTCGAGGACGAGGTCGGAGGGGAGTTTCGTGTGGACGGAGGCAGGGAGGTCGTAGGCGACGACCGGGACCGACGACGCGGCGGCTACCAGACGATAGTGGCGGGCGATCTCGGCGGGATGGGTGCGCGTGTAGAAGGGCGCGGTCACGACGACCGCGTCCGCCCCCGCGTCCGTCACGGCGGCCACATGGTCCAGCACCCGAGGCGTCGTCATGTCGATCGCCCCCGCCAGTACGGGGAGTTGACCCCCGACATGAGCCACCACCGCCTCCACCACGTACCTCCGCTGGCGGTCCGTCAGATACGCGGCCTCCGAGGTCGACCCGAGCAGAAACAGCCCGTGCACCCCCGCCCCGACCAGATGGTCGACAAGCCTGAGAAGTGAACGGACGTCCACCTCGCGTTCCGGTGTCAGGGGCGTGCAGACGGGCGGTACGACACCGGTGAGCGGGGCGGGGAGGGTCATGAAGGCTCCATGGGGCGGCTTTGGCGAACGAGGTCGCGGGTGGACAGGTCCTCCTCTACAGGATGGTGGCAACGGTAGAAATGTCCCGGTGTCGACGCGGCCGAGAAGTCCGGCATGGCGGAAGCGCACACGTCGTCCGCCTTCCAGCAGCGGGTGCGGAACGGGCACCCGCTCGGCGGACGCGTGGCCGACGGCACCGGGCCGACCAGCGGGATCGGGTCGATGGGGTGGAGGAGACCGGGGGTCGCCGAGAACAGCGCCCGGGTGTACGGGTGCCGCGCCCGGTCGGTGACCTGGTCGGCCGGGGTCTCCTCGACGATCCGGCCCAGGTACATGGTGATCACGCGGTCGCTCATCCGCCGTACCGTCTGGATGTCGTGGGACACGAACACCAGCGCCAGGCCCAGCCGTTCCTTCAGGTCGAGGAGGAGGTTGAGGATCTGGGCCCGGACCGACACGTCCAGCGCGCTGGTCGGTTCGTCGGCCACGACCAGGTCGGGGTCCAGCGCCAACGCCCGCGCGATCGCGACGCGTTGGCGCTGGCCGCCCGAGAGCTGCCCCGGGAGGCCGTCCGCCAGCGCGCGCGGGAGGCCAACCAGGGACATCAACTCCCGTACCCGGTCCTCCCGTTCGGCCTTCGTCCCACGGCCGTGCACGTCCAGCGGATCCCGCAGTATCTGCCGGATCGTCAGCCGCCGGTTCAGCGCGGTCGACGGGTCCTGGAAGATCATGCCGATGCCGGTGCCCACCGCGGTCCGCCGTTCGCCGTCCGGCATCGACCACAGGTCCCGGCCCCGGAACGACACCGTGCCGGACGTCGGCCGCTGTACGCCCACCAGCACCTTCGCCAGCGTCGACTTTCCGCAGCCGGACTCGCCGACCACGCCCACCGTCTCGCCGGGCGCGATCGTGAGGTCGGCGCCGGTCAGGGCGTAGACCCGGTCCCGGCTGAACAGACCACCGCTACGCGCCTTGTGCACGACATGAGCACCGGCCAACTCGACGAGCGCACCGCTCACTTGACCACCCTCCGACTCAACACCCGCGCCGCTCAATCGCCCACCTCCCGCACCCTTCACACCGTTCACCCCAACCCCCTAAGGGGCGCGGGGAACTGCGCGACCAGCCCCCACTCACCGGCACTCCGCACACGATCCGAACCACCCACCCCCAACCCGCCCCACAACCCACCCGCACCGCTCACCCCGCTCACGTGACCGCCCCGCTCTCCGTCGACACCAGATCGATCGCCGGGTGGTGGCAGGCCGCCGTGTGCGTGCGCGGGCCGACCAGGTCGGGGGCCGTCGTACGGCAGAGGTCGCTCGCCAGCGGGCAGCGGTCCGCGAAGCGGCAGCCGGCCGGGAAGTCGGCGGGGGAGGGGACGACGCCCTTGATCTGGGTCATCCGCTCGGCCGCCGACTCCAGGGACAGCACGCTGCCGAGCAGACCGCGCGTGTAGTGGTGGGCCGGTGACTCGACCAGGTCGGCGGTCACGCCCGTCTCCACGATCTGTCCGCCGTACATCACCACCACCCGGTCGGTGACGTCGGCGATGAGCGCGAGGTCGTGCGAGACGAGGATCAGCGCGAACCCCAACTCCTCGCGCAGCCGCAGCAGTAGCTCTATGACCTGGGCCTGCACGGTGACGTCGAGGGCGGTGGTCGGTTCGTCGGCGACGATCAGTTTCGGGTCGCGGGACAACGCCATGGCGATCAGCACGCGTTGGCGCTGGCCGCCGGAGAGTTCGTGCGGGTAGCTGCGCAGGGTGCGTTCGGGGTCGAGGCCGACCATCGTCAGCAACTCGCCTGCCCCGCGGTGCCCTCCGCGCCTTATGACCTGCTTGAGCTGGGCGCGGATCGTCATCGCCGGGTTCAGCGACGACAGCGCGTCCTGATACACCATCGCCATCTCGTGGCCCAGTAGTTTGCGGCGCACCCGCATCGGCTCGCCCACCAACTGCCGCTGGTTGAAACGGACATGGCCCCGGACCCGCGCGCCCTTCGGCTCCAGGCCCATCACCGCGAGCGCCGTCAGCGACTTGCCGCAGCCCGACTCGCCCACCAGGCCCAGGACTTCACCCGGCCGCACCTCGAAGCTGATGCCGTCGACGATGTCCACGCCGTGGTGCCGGCCATCGAAGCCGATCGCCAAGTTCTCGACCGCCAGGACCGGTTGGCCGTCGGGGCCGGGCAACGGCCGTGCCCTGGCCCGGAGTCGTAGCGCCGCCTCCGTCAGGCCGGGGAGCGGGAGCACCTCGCCGCTGCCGGGCTCGGGCGCGTCGAGCGGGTCCTCGTCGGGCCGTACGTCCACCTCGCGCGCGGCCGGGGCCGCCCACGCGTCCGAGACTCCCTCGGACAGTATGTTCAGCGAGAGGACCGTGATCAGCATCAGCAGACCGGGGAAGACGGTCGCCCACCAACCCCCGGTCAGCACCATGTTCTTGCCGTCCGCGATGACACTGCCCCAGGACGGGTCGGGGGGCCGGACGCCCGCGCCGATGAAGGACAGTGACGCCTCGAAGACGATCGCCTCGGCGACCTGCACCGTGCAGAACACCAGGATCGGAGCGGCGCAGTTGACGGCCACGTGCCGCGCCACGATGTGCGGGGTGCGGGCGCCGATCACCCGTTCCGCGGTGACGTAGTCCTCGCCGTACTGGTCAAGTACGTTGGCCCGTACGACCCTTGCGACCGGCGGGGTGAACAGGAACGCGATCGCGCAGATCAGTACGGTGATCCCGCCGCCGAACACCGCGACCAGTACGGCGGCGAGCGCGATGCCGGGGAACGCCATCACCACGTCCAGGCAGCGCATCAGCGTCTCGTCGACGCCCTTGCGGGAGGTCGCGGCGACCGCGCCGATCAGCGCGCCGGCGACCAGGGCCAGCGCGGTCGCCCCGAGCCCGATCGCGAGGGACCAACGGGCGCCATACATCAGCCTGCTGAGGATGTCCCGGCCGAGGCTGTCCTGGCCCATCCAGTGCTCGGCGGAGGGGTGTCCGGTGCCGTCGACGGGGAGCTGCTGGTCGAGCGGGTCGTCCGGTGCGAGGAGCGGGGCGAACAGCGCGACGAGGACGACGACCGCCAGGAAGCACACCGCGACCTTCGACAGCGGCGGCAGCCGGCGCCAGCCGCGCAGCCGGATGCCGGGCCGGGACAGGGTCTCGGCTAGGCCCTTGCGGGAGAACTGAGTGAACATCAGGAGGCATCCCTCAGGCGGGGGTTGACCAGCAGATAGAGGATGTCGATGACGAGGTTCACGACGACGAACCCGGTCGCCGTCGTGAGCACCACGCCCTGGACGACGGCCGGGTCGCCGTTCTGCACGGCGTCGATCATCAGCTTGCCCATCCCGGGGAGGGAGAAGATGGTCTCGATGACGACCGCACCGCCGAGCAGGTATCCGACGCGCAGGCCCAGTACGGTGAGTGGGTTCATGAGCGCGTTGCGGAGCACGTTCCGGCCGACCACGACCCGCGGTGGCAGCCCGCTGCCGATCGCCGTCCGGACGTAGTCCTTGTCCAGCTCCTCGACGACGGATGTCCGTACGATACGCGTGAGTTGGGCCGCCACGGGGAGCGAGAGGGCCAGCGCCGGGAGCGCCATCGTCTTGAGCCAGCCGGTGAGGGAGTCCGCCGGGTTGATGTAGCCGCCGGTCGGGAACCAGCCCTGGTCCACGGCCAGGTACTGGATCATCAGCAGCGCCAGCCAGAAGCCGGGCGCCGCGACCCCGGTCAGCGACACGACCCGGATGATCTGGTCGGGCAGCCGGTCACGGTAGATGGCCGCCGTCACCCCGCCGAGCAGCGACAGCACCACCGCGATCACCAGCCCCAGGAAGGTGAGTTGGAGGGTGAGCGGCAGTGCGGTGGTGACCTGCTCGACGACCGGTGCCCGGGTCAGGGCACTGGTGCCCATGTCGCCGCGCAGGAGCGCGCCCACGAAATGGACGTAGCGCAGAGGCAGCGGATCGAGCAGGCCGTTCCGCTCGCGGAAGTCGTGCAGTTGTTGCGGTGTCGGGTTCGCGCCCTGGAAGAACGCGGACGCCGGGTCGACGTCCGAGAAGCGCATCACCAGGAACACGAACAGCACGATGCCGAGCATCAGCGGAACGAGCAGGACGATACGGCGGGCCAGAATCCGGAGGACGGTGACCATGGTCCAACTCCCGTGCTGCTAGACCCACTTGGCCTGGAGGACATTGATGCCGGGGTAGGGCTGCGGCCTTATCCCCGTCAGCTTCTTCGGATCCCAGGCGGTCATCAGCTCGTTGTGGACGACGGGGTAGAGCACGGCCTGTTCGGCGACGATGTCGATGTAGTCCTGGATCATCGTCTTCTTCTTCGCCGCGTCCGGTTCCCGCGTCGCCTGGTCCATGTCCTTGAAGAGCTGCTTGGCGACGGAGTTCCCGGCCCAACGGGCATAGCCCATCCAGAGGTTCTGCGGGCCGTAGTTGTAGTGCATGATCAGGTCCGCGTCGAGGCCGAACTGGTTGGGGTTGGAGGCGGCGGCGACCACCTGGTAGTCCTGCTTCTGGTCCATCTTGGTGAAGACGGCCGTGGTCTCCTGCGGGGAGAGCGTCGTCTTCACGCCGATCGCGTCCCAGGACGCCTTGATGGTCGGCAGGCAGTCGACGATCCAACTCACGTTCACCGAGATGATGTTGATCTTCAGCCCGCTGACCCCGGCCGCCTTCAGCAGCGCCTTCGCCTTGTCGGGGTCGTAGTCGTAGACCGTCTTCGCGCGCCGGTAGGCCGGGTTGGCCTCGTTGAGGAACGACGAGGACGGCTTCCCGTGGCCCCGCAGGGCGACCTGGACCATCTTGCCGGTGTCGATGGCGTAGTGGAGCGCCTGGCGCACCCGTACGTCGTCGAAGGGCTTGTGCTGCGTGTTGAACATCAGGAACAGGTTGTTCATCCCGGCCCCGCCGCCGACCGTCATCCCGCCGCTCCGCAGCCGCTGGATGTTGGCGTACGGGATGTTGTCGGCGATCTGCGCGCCCGCGCTCGACCCGGAGATCTTGGCGACGCGCGGTGCCGCGTCCACGATCGTCAGCCAGTTCATCGTCTTGAAGGCGGGCGGGCGCGGGCCGTTGTAGCCGGCGAACGCGGCGAAGGTGGTGTTGGACTTCGGGTGGTGCGCGGTCTGCCGGTACGGCCCCGAGCCGACCGCCTTGCCCTTGATCGCGTCGTCCCAGGCGCCCGGCTTCGAGAAGATGTGCTTCGGCATGATCTTCGCGAGGGTGAGGCGTGAAATCCCTTCCGGGAAGGGGAACTTGAGGACCAGTTCGACGTTCTGGGCGTCGATCTTCCGCACCGCCTTCAGCCAGCCGGCGAAGAAGCCCTGCGCGAGGGTCGCCGTCTTCGGGTCGAGGATGCGGTCGAAGACGAAGACGACGTCGTCGGCGGTGACCGGCTGCCCGTCGTGGAACCTGGCGCCCGCCCGCAGCGTGAACTTCCACGAGGTGCCGCCGGTGTCCTTCGGCACGGCGGTCGCCAGCGCCGGATAGGGCGCGCGGGTGATCGGGTCGGTGTCGATCAGCCCCTCGTAGATGTGGTTGTTGCCGGCCATGGCGAACGCCGACGCCGTCTGCGTCGGATCCCAGCTGCCGTCGTTGCCGTAGCCGATCACCGCGGTCAGCGTCCGGTTCTTGCCGGTGCCCCCGCCGCCGGTGTCGTTCGTCGACTGCGGCCCCGACGAACAGGCCGTCAGGGACGAGGAGATCGCGGCCGCGGCGCCCAGCGCGCCGGAGTACTTCAGGAACGCCCGGCGGTGCAGCGCGGGCACGTTCTGGGTCACGTCTTCGCGCATGGTTACTCCAGGAGGTACGACGTCCTACGTCCTGCGGTCAGCGCGACCATAAGAGCGGCCGTGGGGACGGTCAAGGCATCGCACACGAATGGCGTAGCCGTCAGAGGTCGGACCAATGGCGGTTTGAAAAGGCGCGGGAACGGCGACAATTGACGCCCCATCAGGTCGGGCCGAGGTCAGACGTGGGACGTGGGACGTCTGATGCGGCTACGATGCGGCGCATGTCCGGGGAGCCAAGGAACAGTCGGATACAGCGCGAGATCGTCCAGCTGATCCTCGACCGCAAGCTCCAGCCCGGTGCGCCCCTGCCCACCGAGGCCGAGCTGATGGACGACCTCGGCATCAGCAGAAACTCCGTCCGCGAGGCCCTCAAAGCCCTCCAGGCCCTCGACATCGTCGAGATCAGACACGGCTACGGCACCTACGTCGGCCGCGCCTCGCTGACCCCGCTCGTCGACGGCCTCACCTTCCGCACCCTCACCCGCCACGAGGACGACGCGGACGCGCTGGCCGAGGTCCTCCAGGTGCGCGAGGTGCTGGAGGAAGGCCTGATTCATCGGGTCGTTGCCACCGTCACCGAACCGGAACTCGACAGACTCGAAGCGGTGGTGACCCGCATGGAGGAAGCGGGCCGCGCCGACCGCCCCTTCCCCGAACTCGACCGGGAATTCCACGAGTTGCTCTACGCCTCACTCGGCAACGAACTCGTCCCCCAACTCCTCGGCGCCTTCTGGACGGTGTTCCGCCGCGTCGCAGGCGCCCGCGGCTGGACCGACGACCCGGCCCCCGAACTCACCGTCCGCCGCCACCGCGACATCGTCACCGCACTGCGCGCCCGCGACGTCGAGGGCGCACAACGCGCGATGGCGGACCACTTCCGCGGGATCGAGGCACGGGCGGCACAGGAGTCACGGGGAGTGGGCTGACCTTTCGGGGCAGCGGACGGCCCGTCATCTCTACGCTGGCCGCATGGCAGAGCCCTGGAACCCGACCACCACCGGCGTCCTACGGCTGCCCTCCGGCCGCCTGGTCCGAGGCCGCGCCCTGCGCCGGCCGCTCCCGGCCGACGGCCCGGCACCGACGTACGGCGTGTATCTGCTCGGCGGCCCGCCGCCCCAAGTCCCTTGGTCGGCACGGTGGTTGCGCTGGCCCGACTTCCGACTGCCCGCCGACCGCGCCGAGGCCCGCACAGTCCTCACCGAGGCCTGGCAGCGGGCCCGCACCGAGCGCGTCGAGATCGCCTGCGCCGGCGGCCGGGGCCGTACCGGCACAGCACTCGCCTGCCTCGCGGTCCTCGACGGCGTGGAGCCGGGGGAGGCGGTCGCCTACGTCCGCGCCCACTACGACCGGCACGCGGTGGAGACACCGTGGCAGCGGCGGTACGTACGGCGGTTCGGGCAGGGGTAGTTGTCACACGTGGCGCGCCCGGAAGCGTAGGCCGCCGCTCTCCGCATGCAGGCCGCGTTGCCATTCCTCGCCGAAGGGTTGCCGGTGGAGTCCGTGGCGCGGCGGGTGGGGTACGCCTCGGCGAGTTCCTTCACGGCGGCGTTCCACCGGGTGGTCGGGGTGCCGCCGAGGCAGTACTTCCCGCGCTGGCGGTGGTGTCTGCTCCGCACTAGCTGATCGCTTCCGCCACCAACTTGGCGGTGTCCGCGACCAGTTCGTTGTCGTACGGCGCGTCCGGCAGGGCCGGCTTCGTGGTCAGGACCGCGAGGACGACCGGGTCACCGGCCTCCGTCCAGGCGATGCCGACGTCGTTGGCGGTGCCGTAGTCGCCGCTGCCCGTCTTGTCGGCGATCGTCCAGGTCGCGGGGAGCCCGGAGCGGAAACGGGTGGCGCTCGTCGTGTTGTTGAGCAGCCAGGCGGTGAGCCGGTCGCGGTCGGGGCGGCGCAGGGCGTCGCCGAGGACGAGCTTGCCGTACAGGCCGGCGATCGCGCGCGGGCTGGTGGTGTCGGTGATCCGGTCCGGCTCGGCCGAGTTCAGCTCGGTCTCCCAGTGGTCGAGCCGGGTGACCCGGTCGCCGAGGGAACGGGCGAAGCGGGTAACGGCGGTGGGGCCGCCGAGTTCGCGCAGGATCAGGTTGCCCGCGCCGTTGTCGCTGTAGCGGATCGCCACGTCCGCGAGCTGCTCGACCGTCATGCCGTCGGCCAGGTGCGCCCGGGTCTGGTCGGAACCGTCGACCAGATCGGCCTCCGTGTAGTGCACGACCTTGTAGAGCACCTCGCCGTGCCGGTCCAGGTCCCGCAGGACGGCCGCGGCGGCGAGAGTCTTGAACACCGAGCACATCGGGAAGAGTTCGTCGGCACGGTGCACGACGGTCTTCTTCGTACCGAGGTGATGCGCGAACACGCCCACACGGGCGGTGTGTTGCTCCTCAAGGGCGCGCAGGCCTGCCGTGACGTCCGTGCCGATGTCGTCTGATGCCTGGGCCGAGGAGGTGCCGGCGAGGAGGGCCGCGGCGGTGGCTGCACTGGCGGTGAGCAGGGTGCGGCGGGTGGCGGTGGCGGTGGCGGTGCGGGGCGAAGGAGTCGTAGGGGTCGTAGGGGTCGTAGAGGACTGTTCGGAGCCTGAGATCACGCTCTCCTTTGTTCGGTCCGCGTCGACGTTCGGTCGGTTTCCGTCAACGATCTCTCCAGTGACCGACGCGACAGTTCATCCCTTGGTTGCGTCGCCGTAGACCATCGGGCGATCCTCGTACGGGTGCCGGATCGGCACAGTGGGCGCATGGTGAACACACAGGGGATCACTCGGGGGCAGTTCCTGGCGGGGTCGGTGGCCCTCGGGGCGGCGGGCGCGCTGCTCCCGTCGGGACAGGCGTCAGCGCAGCCGCGTACACCTCCACAGGCGACACATGCCCGGCGTCCCGGCCTGCGCCACCACGGCGTCGTCTACACGGTCGGCGAGGGCGAGACCCCCGCCACCGCCTGGAACCCGCGCCGGATGCGCGCCGACCTCCGCGCGATCCGCGACGAGTTGCACGCCGACACGGTCGACGTCACCGGCGACGGCGTCGACCGCCTCGCGGCCACCGCCGCCGAAGCCGCCGAACTCGGCCTGCACATCTGGCTCCAGCCCACCCTCGCCGACGTCCCGGAGCGGGACATCCTCGAACACCTCGCGGAGACGGGCCGGTTCGCGGAACGCCTCCGGCGGCAGGGCGCGAGCGTCGACTTCAGTGTGGGCTGCGAGTTCTGGCTGTTCGTACCCGGGATCGTGCCCGGCGCGACGGTCCTGGATCGCGTCCAGAACATCCTGAACGGCACGTTCGACCCGGCGAAGACGCAGCGCGGGCTGAACGCGTTCACCAAGAAGGCGGCGGCGATGGGCCGTTCCGTCTTCCACGGCGGCCTCAGCTACGCCGCCGCCCAGGACGACGAGGTGGACTGGAACCTCTTCGACATCGTGGGCATCGACTACTACTCCTACTTCCGCCAACCAGCCGACTATGTGCGGGAGTTGATGGCCTACCAGCGCTGGGGCAAGCCCGTGGCCATCACCGAGTTCGGCACCTGCGCGTACAAGGGCGCCGAGAAGACCGCCGGCATGGGCTGGAACGTCGTCGACCACGACAAGGACCCGGAGGAGATCAAGGGCCACCTCGTCCGCAGCGAACACACCCAAGCGGCGTACGTGGTCGATCTGTTGGAGGTCTTCGAGTCGATGAACCTCTACGGCGCGATGGCCTTCGAGTTCGTCACCCCGGACGCCCCGCACCGCGCCCACGATCCCCGTCACGACCTCGACATGGCGAGCTACTCCATCACCAGGACCATCAAGGACCGTCCGTACGACCCGGGTTCACCCTGGCACTGGGAGCCGAAGGAGGCGTTCCACGCGCTGGCGCGGCAGTACCGTCACAGGGCGAGTGTCATGAGGAGGCGGTGCTCGCCCGGCCCGAAGTAGTCCTTGAGGACTCCTTGCTCGGACGAGAAACCCAGCGAGCGGTACAGCACGATCGCGGCGGCGTTCGTCGGTTCCACGGTCAGGCGGACCTGGTGGACGCTCTCCGTGCGCAGCCGGCGCAGGGCCTCGACCATCAGGCGCCGGCCCAGCCCATGGCCCTGCTGGTGGGGCGTGACGGCCAGACTCATGATCCAACTCACGTAGCCGTCCGAGGTGTTGACGAAGAGGATGTAGCCGAGAAGGCCCTCACCGTCGTCGAGGACGAGGATGCGGTCGCCGTGGATGTCGCAGAACTGCCGGAGCACGAAGGCGGGGTACGGCTCCTCGGGGAAAGCCTCCCTGTCCACGCGCAGGAGCTCGGGCAGGTCGGCCTCGGTGATGCCTCTCAGGGTCAGGTGTCGGTCGGTGCGGTCGGCCAAGAATGCCTGGTCAGCGCGGCGGCCCGCAGAAGGGAAACGTTCCTCCGGAAAGGGCGTCATACTGCCTCCTGAGGGTAGGAAGTCAATTGCGCGTTGACGGCTCGTGCGACTCGTACGGGTGGTACGGGCGAGACGTGTGCGCCCTGCCTTTCTGGTGTGTTCGGCAGGGTTCCACCCATCTTGAGTGGGGGCAATCCGGCAGTTCAAGGCCGAATCAGGGCATGAATGCATTCGCCACGATGCGCCCCCCGTGCGCCCCGGCGGTGGCTGTGACTTTGCGTAGAGTGGCTCGCAAATTGACGAGGAGGGTCCTTCGTGCCTGCGATGTTGGTACGCTGGTCGAATGACCTTGAGATCTTCGGGGGCCGCCCAGGTGAAGAATTCGGAAGTCGCCTGGGGCGAGTTCGACCCGATCGCCTATGTGGATCATAATTACCGCGACTTACAGGCGGAGGACGCGGAGATCCTGCACATTGTCCGGGATCATTTCGCTGGTCATTTCCGGAACCAGGGAGTCGGCCCGGTTTCCGGTATCGATGTAGGTGCGGGTGCCAACCTCTACCCCGCGCTGTCCATGATGCCGTGGTGTGACGAGGTCACGCTCTTTGAGCGTTCGTCCGCGAACGTGAGGTACCTCAAGCGTCAGCTCGACTCCTACGATCCGAACTGGGACCAGTTCTGGGACGTCCTGTGCGAGAACGAGGAGTACGGCTCCTTCCTCGTCGACCCGCGTCTGCAGTTTCGCAAGGTCGTCAAGGTCGTCAAGGGCAACATCTTCGATCTTGAGCGGTTCGGCGGGTCGCTGCGGTCCGTGGGGACGATGTTCTTCGTCGCCGAGTCGATGACCTCCTCCTGCCGGGAGTTCACGCTGGGTGTGAAGCGCTTCATGCGGGCCCTGGCCCCGGGCGCCCCCTTCGCGGCGGCTTTCATGGAACATTCAAAGGGTTATTACACAGGAAAGAAGTTCTTTCCGGCGTGCGACGTGGGAGAATCCGAGGTGCGTGCGAGTCTTGAGCCATTCGCGAGCGATCTCGACGTGTACCGGCTGAAAACCGAGCCCAAGCTGCGCTCCGGATATTCCGGAATGATCCTCTCCTGTGGCCGGCGCGGGAATTCGGACGTAGCTGTTCCGATTCGCTGACCGGGGTGATCGGTGAACAACAGAAGAGGGATATTCCTCGGCTGAGGGCAGTGCGGTCTGTGTGAGGGGCATGGAATGGAGATCAAGCCGCGGCAGCACCTGCTGGACATCTGGCAGGCGATCGCCCGCCACTCCTTCGACGGAGGGGAGTGGGCGTGGGGAAAATGGGGCGGTGAGAGCAGCGTCGCCGACGCCGAGCGGCTGCTCTGCCTGCTGTATCCGGCGACCGAGCTGCCGTCGTTCCGGCTGGACGACCCCGACACCACGCTGACCGACGTACAGCAGACGTTGAAGCGGGCCGGTGGACGGCTGGAGATCCCGGCCAACCTCGTCATGGCCGCGGTCGAGTTCATGCGCACCCACACCGACGACAAGAGGCCCACGTTCGCGGGCGGTTACTACTTCCAGTCCCGGGACAAGGAGCAGGACCTCACCGAGGAGCAGCGCCAACTCGGCGTCACCGACTCGTTCTCCATGTCGATCACCCTCTGTCTCGCCCTGCTCGGCTTCCTCAAGGTCTACGAGTCCAAGACCCGCCGCGGCGACATGCAGGAGACGATCAAAGAGCTGAAGGCCGCGACCAGCAACCGGCTCACCGCCGCCATGGTGAGTCTGCTGCGGTCGTTCACGGTCAACGTCTACGACACCGACTCCTCCCAGGGCCAGACGCTCTGCGAACTCCTCGGCCAGGGGCAGTTGTCGCAGCGTCAGGTGCTGGAGCAGTTCCAGCGCCGGTTCCGGCCGCTGCGCGCCGCCATCATCGAGAGCTTCATCCTGGGCCTCGACGTCCAGGAGGCACTCAAGGACGAGAGCCAGCTCTTCGAGTGCGGCTGGGCCTGGAGCCTGGTGCGGGACGCGCCCGAGGTGGAGACCGAGGAGGCCATCGGGACGCAGCCCGTCGGCGTCGCCAACCCCGTGCCGTACCTCTACTTCACGGTGGTCGCGCTCGACGGCATCCAGGACCTGTTCTCGGACCGCACCCTGACCCTGGGCCTGCTCAACGCCGAACAGCAGAAGCTCGCCGAGGCGTTACGACTGCGCTGGGAGATCACGCAGCAGTACTGGTCGCGCATCGCCCGCTTCGACGGCGACCGCTGGCCCCTGGAGGACATCCCCTGGCGTACGACGGGACAGCGGCTGGAGTCCGAGTACTTCTCGCTCTCCGTCGCCGCGATCCTCGTGCACGACCTGATGCGCCGCCGGGCCACCGACGACGACCTGACCCGCACCGTCCGCGTCATGGAACGCCTCGCCGAACGCGGCCGTATCACCAGCCGGATGACGCGCGACGACCCGATGATCCAGCTGCACAACCCCGGCGTCACCCTGCCCCTCCAGGGCGGCGGCACCATCGGCCCGCCGATGGACTGGACGATGAGCGACTTCTCCGCCCAACTCCTCAAACGCACCGTCCAGTTGTGCACGCTCTCCCGCAACCTCTCCGCGCACGACCGGCTGCTCAGGCTGGCCGAGGACATCTTCGGCCATGTGTGGCGGCGCCGGATGGGCGACGGCGAGGGCGCCGGCCTGTGGGACAACGTGCACGCCATCTACCCGGAGACCGCCCTCACCGAGGGTCCGGTGTCCTGGAGCATCACCGAGCGGGTCACCGAGGTGATGGTCCAGGTCCACAACATGTACGCGCAGCCCCCGATCCGCAGCCTCGAACTCACCGAGCTGGCACGGGCGTTGCTCAGCGAGTCCACCCACCTCCTGGGCAACGAGCAGATGGCGCCCGCGCCCAACGCCGACGGCAAACGCGGCATGCAACTCAGGGGCATCGAGGTCAAGTTGCGCCGCGCCCGCGCGCTCGTCGACGAACAGCCGGGCACCGCCTACTCGTTGACCCTCGACGTACTGGGCCAGCTCGACGCACTCGCCCGGGCCCGCGAAGCCGCCGCGGTCCAGGGAGTGTGACCCGTGCTGATCTTCGCGGCCTCCGACAAGGGAGGCACGGGCCGCTCCGTCACCAGCGCCAACCTCGCCTACCAGCGCGCCCTGACGGGGGACGACGTCTGCTACCTGGACTTCGACTTCGGCTCGCCCACCGCCTCGGCCGTCTTCGACGTGCCCGACGCCCGCCAGGCCGCGGAGGACCGCGGACTGCACTCGTACCTGATAGGCGAGATCAGCGAACCGGTCCGCATCGACGTCTGGGCGGACACCGAACACCGCGTCCTGCGCAACCAGCCGCCCGGAGCAGGGCGGTTGATCCTGATGCCGGGTGACCTCAGCGGCGGTGAGTTCGCCACCTCCGGCGACAACCTGCGCCGCTGCGTGGACCTTCTCCTGCGCCTCAACGGCGAGTTCGACCTGATCGTCGTCGACCTCAGCGCCGGCCGCAGCTACGCCGTCGACATGGTCCTCGCGGCCACCTCGCAGCGGGCGATGAGCGGCGTCCTGGCCCGCTGGCTGGTCTTCCACCGCTGGACCCGCCAGCACGTGGAGGCCGCGGCCAGCCTCGTCTACGGCAAGCGCGGCATCATCGCCGGCGGCGTCGCCCGCGGCCACGACGAGGACGCGCTGCGCGGCGCCATCCGCTTCGTACGGGCCGCCGTACCCGATCCCGACTCGGCGCTGTGGTCGCAGGCCACGCCCACCCAGTCGGCGTGGATGGAGCAGTGCGACACCGAGCTGAAGCATCTCGCCTCGCACCACGGCATCGGCTACAGCCAGGTCCTCGGCTCGGTGCCGCTGGAGCCGGTACTGCAGTGGCGGGAGCAACTCATCACCGACGAGGACGTGTTGGACAGCCAGATCGCCACCATGGAGACCTGGCAGGCGCTCAGCGACCTCGCCGCGCGGCTGACCGACGACAAGTACTGGGAGGAGGCATGACGGAGGCCGTCTTCCGGGAGACCACCGCGGACCCGCGCACCCAGTCCGTGCCGCTGGCCCATCTCTCGCTGGAACTGGGCCACCTCTACATGGAGGACTTCGAGGCGGGCCCCGAGCGGCTGCGCGAGCACTTCGCCGAGGTCCGGATCTGGGTGGACGCGGCCCGCGCCTCCGCCGCCCGCCGCACCGGCGGCAAACGCCCCCGCATCAGCACCTGTTTCCTGATCGACGACTACTTCACCCGCTTCTCCACCCCGGCCGAACTCGTCCCGCTGGTCCTCGAAGAGGCCGAGAAGGCGGGCCTCGTCATCGACTACCTCGCCCGCGAGTCGGGCTGCGCGGTCGCCGACCGGATCGAACTGGCCGAGTCGGTCATGCACCGCCTCGTCGAGTCACCGCCGCCCGGCAGCCACGGCTCCCGCCCACCGGTCAGCCAGACGGGCTGGCTCGCGAACGGCGAGCGCACGACCCCAACGCGCAGTGCCCTGGCGGAGATCGTCACCTGGCAGCCACCGCACGAGACCGCGGCCCGTAACCACTCGGTCTTCATGGACGTCGAGCTGTGGTCCGAGACGGACAAGGGCCGCCTGTGGTCCTGCCCGTTCCTGGCCGCCGTATGGCAGTTGGCCCGCCTGGGTCTGCTACGGCACCTGGGCGAGCCGGTGCTGGTGCCGCAGCCGTGGACCGGCGGGGACTTCCCGCGCGACTGGGACCGGCTGCCGCCGCTGCTCCAACTCAGCGACACCCGGGTCCCGTTCAGCGCGTACCGCACCTGCACGCTGATGGCGAACCGCTTCGTGGCCGTGGAGGACGCCGTACGGCTCATCCTCGACCAGATAGACGTGGACTCCGTCGCGCTCGAACAGGTCGCCAAACGGTCCGCGGGCGAAGGCGTCGCGGTACCGGAGGCGGTGGCCCAGCGCGCCACCTATGTGTTCTACGAGGAGCCCGCCAACTCGGTGTCACCCGACGGGAATTGACGTGACGACCCCCGGCCGGCAGACGCGCTCGGTCCTCGCCTGCGGCGAGGTGCGCACCGGTCTGCTGCCCTCCTTCCAGGCACTGGACGGACGCACCGCCGCCCAACTCCTGCGGCTGCGCGCCGACGAACACGTCCGGGTCTCCGAGCGGCCCAATCTCTACGCCCTCTCGCCCGAGGTCCTCACGGGCGTGGACTGCCGGCTGCCCACCTCGAACGGCGCCAAGGTCAGGGCCGTCGGTACGGTCGTCACCCGCGCCGCACTCACCGAGGGCCGGGTCCTCCAGTCCACCGCCTACTTCAGCGCCCCGGCCGCCGGACCCGACGTACGCTGGCCCTGGGGGCACTACCTGGTCCGCCCCGGGGTCGTCGAGCCGTTCGGGAAACTGCCCGAACAGGCCACCGCGGAGGGCGTGTTGCGCGGTGGCGGGCGCGGCGAACTGGACCTGGGGATGATCGCCGAGGGACTGCTGGCGCAGCTGGTGCGCCACCCCCTCCTCGACCACAAGGCGCCCTTCAAGTCCCGCCGCACACACCTGCGTTGGGCCGCACGGCAGGCGCCGGAGGGCGAAGGGCCGTCACTGGACCGCTTCACGCTGGCCGAAGACGGCCTGCGGACAGTGGAGTTGAGGGTGCCGGAAGGCATCGAGGCGGCCGCGGTCGCGGGGCTCTGCGAAGACCTCGCGTTGCACGACTGGCTTTTGACGACGGTGGTGCACATGCTGGAGAACAGCCGGCTCGGTGCGGCGGACGGGCCCGCGGCGGTCCTGGCGCTGCGACCGGCCGTCGATCACCTGCTGCATCTGTGGATGCCGCGCGCGCACGTGGACCGCACGCTGGGACACCTGTGGGACGTACTGGAGCGGGAACCGGGCTTCAGCCGCCAATGGGAGAACCTTCGCCAGCGTATCCGGGACCAACTGGCCATACAGGCAATCCCGTTGCTGCACCAGGCGCTGAGCACGCGCTGACAGGGCGGCACGAACCGCATATCCGACGGGGGAGAGGTTCACATGAACGGAGTGACGACACCAGGGGCAGGCGGCCTGCGGTCCGTACCGCAGCAGGACCAGGTGCAGCGCAGATCAAAGCTGTTCCTCAAGACGCTCTTCGCGATCTTAGCGGGAGGCGCCGCCTTCTTCGTGACCAACGTCCTCAACGAGAACGACGGCGACCTGTGGCAGTGGACGATGTCCATCGTCCTCGGCTGCGCGACCCTGATCGTGCAACTGCTCGTGGACTTCGGCGAGCGGCTGGAGGCCGTCCAGGAGAGCCAGAAGCGACGCATCCGGGACATGAAGGACAGCCTGTCCAGCCATCACGCCGAGATGCGCGCGGCGGTCGACGAGAGCTTCGCGAAGATCAACGCGGCGACGGAGCTGTACAGCAAGGTCGACGGCTCGGTGCTGCGCTCCGACGAGGTGACCCGGCTGGTGCTGGGCTACACGAAAGTCGGCGAGCAGGGCGCGGACATCGTCAAGGCCTTCGCCGAGGAGGAGCTGGGCCGCCTCGCGCTCCTGATGGAGAACCTCGGCAACGGCACGGCGGACTGCCCCGGCGAGAACCACGAGTGGCTGATCGACCTCACCAAGTGCGTCAAGCGGACGCTCTTCGCCACCAGCACGTCCGTGGACCGCGACTTCTGGTCGAGCGAGCCCGCACGCCGCTATCTCGCCGCCCAGGAGACGGCCATCAAGACACGGCGTGTGCAGGTCCGGCGGGTGTTCCTCGTCGACGACGAGGCGGAAGTCACCGGCAGCCTCCGCCAACTCTGCGAGAGGCACCGCAAGTTCGGGATCGACGCGCGTATCGCGGTCCGGGCCCAGCTGGAACCGACGGCCCAGATGAACTCGTTGAACGACTTCATCGTCTTCGACGGCGAACTCTGCTACGAGACCGAGCCGGACATCCACGTCATGCCGGCCAAGACGACACTGAAGCTGACACGCGAACATGTGGAGGAACGGGTCAACCGGTTCAACGTGCTGTGGGAGGCGACAGAACCGGGCCGCACGCCGGAACCGGTTCCGGAGCCGGCTCCGGAACCGGACGGAGGAAGGGCGGTCACCCACCCCGCCGGTCAACGCCGACAACCGTGACCACCGCGGACAACGTGCCGTAGACCGAGGGGAGTCACGCCCCGGGCGGCGGTGGTACGACCTGCCCGTAGTCGCTGCTGGAGTAGTCCCCGTCCGCCAGGAAGCCGGGGCTGGTGCCCTGTTCGATGTACGGGGGCGGGTCGGTGTTGACGGACATGTCGCCGTTGGAGTTGATGCTGACGGTCACCTTCACCTCGCCGGCGGGCGGGCTGCCGCCGTAGCCGATCTTCTCGGGGAGGTAACCCTGGTACTGCTGCGGGGCGGAGTTGGTGATCTGGAAGGGTCCGTCGATCGTCTTGGCCTGGTTGATGCTGCCCCAGCCGGTCTCGGTGCTGGAGATCGCGGCCGTGGTGCCGCTGGTCAGGTTGCCCTGGCCGTCCCAGCAACGGGTGATCGTGATGGTCGAGTTGGCCATCGTGGTGTCGAAGAAGAGCGAGTCGTCTTTCCAGTGCCAGTGGAACTGGTAGCCGCCGTCGCAGGTGGTGGCCTGGGCCGTTCCCGGCGTCAGGAGCAGCGCGAGGGGGGCCAGGGCGAGGAGGGAGAGTCGGACGGTGCGTTTGCGGAGTGCGGTCAGCATGGCCTCAGGTTCGCAACCGCCGTACGGGGAAGGGAAAACCCTTCGACCGTGGTCGAATCGTCCGGTACGGTCGCGAGGTTGTTTTCACTGCTGGACGCCCCTGAGAGCAGGTTTTTTCATGGCGAGTCGTATCGGTGAGCTGGTGCTCGGGTGTCGTGACCCCGAACTACTGGCGCGGTTCTGGTGCGAGGTCCTGGACTTCGTCGTGCTCGAACGCGAGGAAGGGCAGTGGGTGGAGATCGGGACGCCGGAAGGGTTCGGGGGGCCGCATCCGACCCTCTTCTTCAGTCGGCGGGACGAGCCCGAGCCGGGGAAGTCCCGGTTGCACATCGACGTCAACCCCACCGACCGCGATCAGGACGCCGAGCTCGAACGCCTGCTGGCGCTCGGTGCGCGGCGGGCCGACATCGGTCAGACGGGGGAGGAGCAGTGGCATGTGCTGGCCGACCCCGAGGGCAATGAGTTCTGCCTGCTCAAGGCTCGTATCAACCCGCTAGCCGTCCAGTAGGGCCAGGCCCAGTGGGGTGAGCGTGTGCAGGACCGCCTGGCCCGCCCGTGACGTGCTCAGGAGGCCCGCCTCGCGCAGTATGCCCGCGTGGTGGCTGGCCGTGGCCGGCGCGATGCCCACGCCGTGGGCGAGTTCCGTGGTCGTCATGCCGTGGTGCTCCGCGAGCGACTCCAGGACCTCCGTGCGGGTCTGGCCGAGCAGCGCACCGAGGGAGGGCCGGGGGCGCGCCGTCCGGCCTACGGCCGTGTCGTGGGCCATGGGGTAGACCACGACCACCGGGAGCGTGGGGTCCCTCAGGAGAGTCGGGTACCGCCAGCAGAAATACGACGGCAGGACGAACAGCCCCCGGCCGTCCAGTCGTACGTCCCGGTCCGCTCCGCCCGGGCCGCTGACTTCGAGCACCGGTGGCCGCCAGGAGAGGCCGGGGTGGAGCCTGCCCAGCAGGCCGTCCAGGTGACCCTTCGTCAAGAAGCGGTCGTGGAGCGAGCGTTCGGCGTCCAGGCGGGTGCGGATGCCGTTCCACCAGGGGGCGAGCGCGATCCGGATGTAGGCGCGGAGCGCCTGTGCGAGATGCGCTACGGCGTCCCCGTCGCCCTCGGCCAGCGACGGCGCCCAGGACGGTAACTTCCGCCCCGCGCGCGAGAGTTCGAGCAGATCGTGCCGGAGCCGGCCCCGCGGGGTGGAGAGCAGCGCGCCTATCCCCGCCTCCAGGCCGCCGGCCGCGCCCGCCGGGGTGAGGAAGTCCGGGGAGTATCCGTGGGGCGGTGCGAGTCGGAGCAACTCCCGGACCGGGGCGGGCAGTTCGGGCCGTACCGCCCGCCGCCAGGGGCCGAAGACCGCCGACGCGGTGTTGGTCTGGAGTACGTGCATGCTCAGCAGCGCTTCCCATAAAGGGTCCGGTGTCTGCGCGAGCCTGATGTGTGCGAGGTCGTCGTCCGTGAAGTGGATGCGGACCGGCATGGGTGGCCTCCCCCGTTCGAGCCTCGTTCCCGTTCGAGCCTCGTTCCATAGTCGGAAGAGGGCCGGGGACGCGCTTGACCGCAACGCCGACCTTCACGGAATCGGCGCCGAAAGCACCCTTCTGTATAGACGATCTGTATAGACGATGCCGGCGGTTCTCAGGATCTCGCCAAACCGGATGAGCAGGTCCTTCTGCGGTTTCCGAATTACCTGTTCGAATGGGCAGACACACCCAACCCCCTTGGTCCGCACCGCAGTTGCCGTCGACAGACTCCTGCCGAGTGTAGGGGGACGAGGGGTGCCCTGGAGACGGGAAGCGTGAAAGTCGAAAAGGGAGGGGAACCAGGTGTGGGCACACTGCTGGGAGGCGAAGGACACCTTGATGGAATTCCGGATTCGGGTGCGAGGAGAGCGATGAAGCCGCCTGTCGGATCGGTCGCCGTGGATACCCGTAACGGGAGAGTGGGCATCGTCATGGGGCATGAGGGGCCTTATGTTCAGCTGCGCCCGTACGGCGGCGGGCGGGAGTGGGACGTCGAGCCGGCCGCCGTGCGGGACGCGACCCCGGCCGAGCGGCTGAGCGCGGCGACCGCGTACGCGAACGCCCGCAGCCGAGGTGAGGTGCCTTGAAGCGTCGTGGCGCCGCGGAGCCGTAGGGGACAATGGGCGGCATGAGTCTGTTCCGCGACGACGGCATCGTGCTGCGCACCCAGAAGCTGGGTGAGGCGGACCGGATCATCACGCTGCTCACCCGGGGTCACGGGCGGGTACGCGCGGTGGCGCGCGGGGTGCGGCGGACCAAGTCGAAGTTCGGTGCCCGGCTGGAACCCTTCTCCCATGTGGACGTGCAGTTCTTCGCGCGGGGCAGCGAACTGATCGGCCGCGGGCTGCCGTTGTGCACCCAGAGTGAGACCATCGCTCCGTACGGTGGCGGGATCGTCGCCGACTACGCGCGGTACACCGCCGGTACGGCCATGCTGGAGACCGCCGAGCGGTTCACCGACCACGAGGGCGAGCCCGCCGTACAGCAGTATCTGCTGCTGGTGGGCGGGCTGCGGACGCTGGCAGGCGGTGAGCATGCTCCGCATCTCATCCTCGACGCGTTCCTGCTGCGTTCCCTCGCGGTCAACGGTTACGCGCCAAGCTTCGGTGACTGCGCGAGGTGCGGGATGCCGGGGCCGAACCGCTTCTTCTCCGTGGCGTCGGGTGGGGTCGTCTGCGCGGACTGCCGGGTGGCCGGGAGCGTCGTACCCTCGCCGCAGGCCCTGGAACTCCTCGGTGCGCTGCTTACGGGAGACTGGGAGACGGCGGACGCGTGCGAGGCGCGGCATGTGCGGGAGGGCAGCGGGCTGGTGTCCGCCTATCTGCACTGGCATCTGGAACGCGGGCTCCGCTCACTGCGGTACGTGGAGAAGTCGTAGCAGGCCGTAGCAAGTTGTCGTAGGTCGTAGGTCGTAGGTCGTAGACAGAGGAGACGAGAAGCACATGGCCGTACGCGGGATCCTGGGGCGCCAGCGGCGCGAGTACAAGGCGCCGGAGCCGCACCCGTCGGGGGCCACCGCACCGAAGCTGCCCGGTGAGCTGATCCCGAAGCACGTGGCGATCGTCATGGACGGGAACGGGCGGTGGGCGAAGGCGCGGGGGCTGCCGCGCACCGAGGGCCACAAGGTCGGTGCCGAGCGGGTGTTGGACGTGCTGCAGGGCGGCGTCGAGATGGGTGTCGGCGCGATCTCGCTGTACGCCTTCTCCACCGAGAACTGGAAGCGGTCGCCCGACGAGGTGCGCTTCCTCATGAACTTCAACCGCGACTTCATCCGCAAGTCCCGCGACACCCTCGACGAACTCGGTATCCGGGTGCGGTGGGTCGGCCGTATGCCCAAGCTGTGGCGGTCGGTCGCCAAGGAGCTCCAGATCGCGCAGGAGCAGACCAAGGACAACGACGCGCTCACGCTGTACTTCTGCATGAACTACGGCGGCCAGGCCGAGATCGGCGACGCGGCACGGGCGTTGGCGGAGGACGTGAAGGCCGGCAGACTCGACCCGTCCAAGGTCAACGAGAAGACCCTCGCGAAGTACCTCTACTACCCCGACATGCCGGACGTGGACCTGTTCCTGCGCCCCAGCGGCGAGCAGCGCACCTCCAACTTCCTTCTCTGGCAGAGCGCTTACGCCGAGATGGTCTTCCAGGACGTGCTGTGGCCGGACTTCGACCGGCGTGACCTGTGGCGCGCGTGCGTCGAATTCGCCCAGCGGGACCGGCGGTTCGGCGGAGCGGTGCCGAACGAGAAGCTGCTCGCGATGGAACAGGCGATGCGGGGAAACGAGTAACACCCCTGTCAGACTCCGGGGTTACTATCACGGCTCGTCACCGCAGCAACGGGGAGGGGCCGTGATGGAGCAGGCACAGAGCGTCGAGCAACGCGTGAGCGACGTGGTGCTGGAGTACGAACTCCGGCTGGAGGACATGACCGAGGCGGTCCGGCTGCTGTTCCGCAAGCGCGGCCGGGCCGGGTTCGTCCACCACCCCGTCTTCCTCGCGGCCGTCATGGTGCTGGGCGTGCTTGTGCTGACCGCGGGCCTGGCGGGCGGCGACGGCATCGGCTTCGCCTCCGGCATGGCGCTCATCGCCTGGCCGCTGCTGATGCTCCGGGTCCCCGGCATGACCGCCCGCCAACTGCTGCGGGCCAACCAGCACCACGGCGTGATGCGGGTGACCGTCGCCGAGGAGGGCGTGCGCACGGTCAGCGCACACATGGACTCGCGCATGTCCTGGGCCAACTACGGCAGTTACGCCGAGACGGACCACTGCTTCGTGCTCCGCAGCCCGGACAGGATCGGAGCCTGCGCGATGGTCATCGTCAAGCAGGGAGCGCCGACCCCGCAGGACGTGAACCGCCTACGAGCCCTGCTGAACACCAAACTCCCCCGAGTCTGAACAAGCGTTCCCGGCAGCGCCGCCAAGGGGCGCGGGGAACTGCGCGACCAGCCCCCACCGGCCCGCACGATTCCTGCTCAACCTGCGGAGCAATCCGCACAGGTCCCGAAGATCTCCACCGTGTGCGCCACGTTCACATACCCGTGCTCCGCCGCGATCGCCTCAGCCCACTTCTCCACGGCAGGGCCCTCCACCTCCACCGCCTTGCCGCACACCCGGCACACCAGGTGGTGATGGTGATCGCCCGTGGAGCAGCGGCGGTACACGGACTCGCCCTCGTCCGTGCGCAGGACGTCGACCTCGCCGGCGTCGGCGAGGTTCTGGAGGGTGCGGTAGACCGTGGTCAGGCCCACCGAGTCACCCTTGTGCTTGAGCATGTCGTGGAGTTCCTGGGCGCTGCGGAACTCGTCGACCTCGTTGAGCGCCGCCGACACGGCGGCACGCTGGCGGGTGGAGCGTCCCTTTACGGGCGGGCCGGCCGTCGTCACCGTTGCCTCCTCACGTCTGCACTTTGCCGAGCCATTGTGCCAGCCCGGGCTGTGCATGGTCAGACACCGACCTCGTCGGCGGCCCCCCGGGTGGCTGGAATCGCGCACTCCACCGGATCCCCGGCGGGGCGCGCGGCGGCCGCGGCCCGGGCCCGGCGCCTCGCCAGCGGGGTCGCCAGCGCGGTCAGCGCGATGAAGGCGGCGATCGTCAGGAGCACGATCGTCGCGCCGGGCGGCACGTCCTGGTAGTACGAGGTGACGGTGCCGCTGACCGACACGGTCACGCCGATCACGCCCGCGATCGCCAGGGTCGCCCCGAAACTGCGGGTGAGCTGCTGCGCGGCGGCGACCGGCACCACCATCAGCGCGGACACCAGGATCAGGCCCACGACCCGCATCGCGACGGTGACCGTGACGGCCGCGGTGACCGCCGTCAGCAGGTTCAGGGCACGCACGGGCAGGCCCGTGACCCGCGCGAACTCCTCGTCGTGGTTCACGGCGAACAGCTGCCGCCGCAGCCCCAGCGTGACCACGATCACGAACGCGGCGAGGATGCCGATCGCTGTGACGTCGGACTGCGACACCGTCGAGAGGGAGCCGAAGAGATACGAGCTCAGGTTGGCGTTCGAGCCGCCCGGGGCGAGGTTGACGAACATCACGCCGCCCGCCATACCGCCGTAGAAGAGCATCGCGAGGGCGATGTCGCCGCGGGTCTTGCCGTACCAGCGGATCAGTTCCATGAGGACCGAGCCGAGCACGGAGACGGCGGTGGCCATCCAGACCGGGGAGGCGTTCAGCAGGAAGCCGAGGCCCACGCCGGTCATCGCGACGTGGCCGATGCCGTCGCCCATGAGGGGCTGGCGGCGCTGGACCAGGTAGATGCCGATCGCGGGGGCGGTGATGCCGACGAGGACGGCGGCGATGAGCGCCCGCTGCATGAAGGCGTAGTCGAGGATGTCCATCAGCTCAGCAGTCCCGTGCGGATCGGTTCGGCGTCCGCCGAGTGCGGGTGTACGTGGTCGTGGCCGGGCAGCGCGTGCTGGCCCAGCGCGCGCGGGGGCGGGCCGTCGTGCTGGACGCAGCCGTCGCGCAGGACGACCGCGCGGTCGATCAGCGGCTCCAGCGGGCCGAGTTCGTGCAGGACGAGCAACACCGTTGTGCCTTCGGCGACTTGACGGGTCAGGGTGTCCGCCAGCACCTTCTGGCTGGCCAGGTCCACGCCCGCCATCGGCTCGTCCATGATGAGGAGTTCGGGTTCGGCGGCGAGCGCGCGGGCGATCAGCACGCGCTGGTGCTGGCCGCCGGAGAGCGCGTCGACGGAGTCCTTGGCGCGGTCGGCCATCCCGACCAGCTCCAGGGCGTGCCGTACGGCCTCGTGGTCCGCCTTGCGCAGCAGGCCGAAGCGGGCGCGGGAGAGGCGGCCGGACGCGACGATCTCGGTGACCGTGGCGGGCACCCCGCCCCCGGCCGTCGTGCGCTGCGGTACGTAACCCACGCGCCGCCAGTCGCGGAAGGCGCGGCGCGGGTGGCCGAACAGCTCGATCTCGCCCTCGTCGATCGGGACTTGGCCGATGATCGTGCGGATCGCGGTCGACTTGCCGGAGCCGTTGGCGCCGAGCAGCGCGACCACCTCACCGCGGCGCACGGTGAGGTCGATGCCGCGCAGGACGGGGCGCGAGCCCAGCTCGGCGCGGACTCCGCGCAGCGATATGACGGGCTCGCTCATCAAGTCGTCCTCCGTGCTGGTCATTTACTTCCCAGGGCCGTCTGCAGGGCCTTGAGGTTGGCCCGCTGGACCGAGAAGTAGTCCTTGCCGCGGGATTTTTCGGTGATGCCCTCGATCGGGTCGAGGACGTCGGTCTTCAGGTTCGCGTCCGCGGCGATGGTCTTCGCGGTCTTGTCGCTGACGAGCGTCTCGTAGAACACCGTGGTGACGCCGTCGGCCTTCGCCATCTTCTCAAGGTCCTTCACGCGCTCGGCACTCGGCTCCGACTCTGGGTCGAGACCGTTGATGGCCTCCTCGGTGAGGCCGTAGCGCTCGGCGAGGTAGCCGAAGGCGGCGTGCGTGGTGATGAACACCTTGGTCCTGGTGTTCGCGAGGCCCGTCTTGAACTCGGTGTCGAGCGCGTCCAGCTTCTTGACCAGGGCCGCGGTGCTGGTCGTGTAGTCGGCCGCGTTCTTCGGGTCGGCCTTCTCGAAGGCCTTGCCGACGCCCTCGGCGACCTGGGCGTAGCGCACCGGGTCGAGCCAGATGTGGGGGTCGAGGCCGGCCAGCTCGTCGTTCTTGGAGGAGTCGTGGGAGGCGGCGTGGCCGCCGACCTCGTTGCCGTGCTTCTCCTCGGTGGTGAGGGAGGCGGCGTCGATCTTCGTCTTGACCCCGGACTGGCTCACCACGTCGTCGACGGAGGGCTGGAGATTCTTGAGGTAGAGCACCGCGTCGGACTCCCCGAGCGCGGCGGTCTGCTGCGCGCTGATCTCCAGGTCGTGCGGCTCCTGGCCGGGTTTCGTCAGGCTGGTGACGTGGACGTGGTCCCCGCCGATCTGCTCGGCGAGGTACTGCAGCGGGTAGAACGCCGCGACGACGTCGAACTTGTCCGTGTTGGCCGCGGACGCGCTGTCGGAGCAGGCGGAGAGGGTCCCGAGCCCGAGGGTGGTGGCTGCGGCTATGGCGATCCCGGATATGTGGCGTCGTCGTACGTTCATGACAGTCATTTTCAACTGAGATGGAAACCGTTGTCAACAAGCTGCGGTCAGGGAACCGATTTGATACGGGGGCGGGAGGCGCCGGTAACCTGAGGCATTCGCCCGCCCGTCTCCCGACCACCACCCCCCATTGAGGCGCTTCGCGCCGCCCCTCCCTATTGTCCATTCGTCATGAAGAGAGCACCGTGGCCGCCGACAAGATCGACACCATCGTCAGCCTGAGCAAGCGCCGTGGCTTCGTATTCCCCAGTAGTGAGATCTACGGCGGCCAGCGCGCCGCCTGGGACTACGGGCCGCTGGGTGTCGAGCTCAAGGAGAACCTGAAGCGCCAGTGGTGGCGCTACATGGTGACGTCGCGCGAGGACGTGGTCGGTATCGACTCGTCCGTGATCCTGGCCCCCGAGGTGTGGGTCGCCTCCGGCCACGTCGCCACTTTCTCGGACCCGCTGACCGAGTGCACCGCGTGCCACAAGCGGTTCCGCGCGGACCACCTGGAGGAGGCGTACGAGGCCAAGCACGGCCGCGCCCCCGAGAAGGGCCTCGCCGACATCAACTGCCCCAACTGCGGCAACAAGGGCCAGTTCACCGAGCCCAAGGAGTTCTCGGGCCTGCTCTCCACCCACCTGGGCCCGACGCAGGACACCGGCTCCGTCGCCTATCTGCGCCCCGAGACCGCCCAGGGCATCTTCACCAACTTCGCCCAGGTGCAGACCACTTCGCGCCGCAAGCCGCCGTTCGGCATCGCGCAGATGGGCAAGTCCTTCCGCAACGAGATCACGCCCGGCAACTTCATCTTCCGGACCCGCGAGTTCGAGCAGATGGAGATGGAGTTCTTCGTCAAGCCGGGCGAGGACGAGAAGTGGCAGGAGTACTGGATGGAGCAGCGCTGGAACTGGTACACCGGCCTGGGCCTGCGCGAGGAGAACATGCGGTGGTACGACCACCCCAAGGAGAAGCTCTCCCACTACTCCAAGCGCACCGCTGACATCGAGTACCGCTTCCAGTTCGGCGGCAACGAGTGGGGCGAGCTGGAAGGCGTCGCCAACCGCACGGACTTCGACCTGACCGCCCACTCCAAGGCCTCCGGCCAGGACCTCTCCTTCTTCGACCAGGAGGCCCAGGAGCGCTGGACGCCGTACGTCATCGAGCCCGCCGCCGGTGTCGGCCGCGCGATGCTGGCGTTCCTGCTCGACGCGTACGTCGAGGACGAAGCGCCCAACGCCAAGGGCAAGTTGGAGAAGCGCACGGTGCTGCGCCTGGACCACCGGCTCGCCCCGGTGAAGGTCGCGGTGCTTCCGCTGTCCCGCAACCCGGAGCTGTCCCCGAAGGCCAAGGGCCTTGCCGCCGCGCTCCGTCAGAACTGGAACATCGAGTTCGACGACGCCGGTGCCATCGGCCGCCGTTACCGCCGTCAGGACGAGATCGGTACGCCGTACTGCGTGACGGTCGACTTCGACACCCTTGAGGACAACGCGGTGACGGTGCGCGAGCGCGACTCGATGAAGCAGGAACGCGTGTCGCTGGACCAGATCGAGGGGTACCTGGCCGGGCGGCTGATCGGCGCCTAGGTCTGTTTGAACGGAGAACGCCGGACGGGCTGAGATTGCCTGGACCGGCGCGTGGACAGTCGAACGCCGGACGGGCTGGAAATCCCCGTCCGGCGTTGGTCATTGGTCCCCGATACCGGCGGCCCAGTGGACCTGCCACGAGGTCCGCGGCGCCGCCAGGCTGGCTCTCATGAGCCTCGCCTTCCTCCTCACGACCCTTGTCGTGGTCGCCACCCCTGGCACCGGTGTCATCTACACCCTGGCCGCCGGTCTCTCCCGTGGGCGGAGCGCGAGCGTCCTCGCGGCCCTCGCCTGCACGCTCGGGATCGTGCCGCACGTGCTGGCCACCGTCGTCGGGCTGGCCGCGCTGCTGAACGCCAGTGCCGCCGCCTTCCAGATCCTCAAGTACGCCGGTGTCGCCTATCTCCTCCACATGGCGTGGGTGACGGCGAAGGACAAGGCGGTGATCGACGTCGACCAGGACAGCGCACCCCTGTCCGCGGGCCGCGTGATCGTCCGGGGCGTGCTGATCAACATCCTCAACCCGAAGCTGACGATCTTCTTCTTCGCGTTCCTGCCCCAGTTCGTGAGTCCCGACGAACCCCACTCCACCGTAAGGATGTTGGCGCTCAGCGGGGTCTTCATGCTGGCGACCTTCGTCGTCTTCGCCGCGTACGGCGTTCTCGCGGCCTCCGTCCGCAGCCACGTCACCTCTCGGCCGAGGGTGATGACATGGCTGCGGCGGAGCTTCGCGGGGTCGTTCGTGGCGCTGGGGGCGAAGCTCGCCCTCACCGAGCGCTAGATCTCCTGGATCTCAACGCCCTTGCAGCGACCTGACGTTGTCGCCGAACGTCCAGTTCTTCGAGCCGTCCCAGTTGATGGACCAGGTCATCAGGCCCTTGAGACTCGTGCCGTAGTGCTTCCACGCCTGGGAGACCAGGGACGGTGACATGTAGCCGCCGCCCGCGCCCGACTGGGCGGGCAGGCCCGGGACTTGCTTGTCGTAGGGGACCTTGATCGTCGTACCCTGCACGACCAGGCCCTTGTTGAGGCAGTCGGTCTGGGCGGTGAAGCCCGCGACCGTGCCGGCCGAGTAGGAGTCGCCGGAGCAGCCGTACATGCTGCCGTTGTAGTACTGCATGTTGAGCCACCACAGGCGGCCGTTGTCCGCGTACTTCTTCACGATCGGGAGATACGCGCCCCAGATCGAGCCGTACGTGATGCTGCCGCCGGTGACGTAGGCGGTCTCCGGGGCCATCGTCAGGCCGAAGTTGGATGGCATCTGGGCGAGGATGCCGTCGATGATGCGGATCAAGTTGGCCTGGGACGTGGAGAGTTGGCCTATGTTCCCGCTGCCGACCAGGCCCGTCTCGATGTCGATGTCTATGCCGTCGAAGTTGTACTTCTTCAGGATCGGGACGATCGTCGAGACGAACTTGTCGGCGACCGTGGACGAACTGAGGTCGATGCCCGCGGCCGCGCCGCCGATCGACATCAGGATCGTCTGGCCGGAGGCCTTCGCCGCGCACATCTCCGCCGGCGTGGCCACCTTCACGCCCGTGTCCATGCCGTCCTCCCAGAGGGCCGTTCCGTCGGAACGGATGACCGGGAAGGCCGCGTTGATCACGTTGTAGCCGTGGGTGGCGATCGCGGAGTTGGTGATCGGGGTCCAGCCGAAGGGCGGATGAACGCCGTTGGCGGAACCGTCCCAGTTCTCCCAGTAGCCCTGGAGGACCTTGCCGGCGGGGCGGGACTTCACGGCGCAGGTGTCGGCGGCGGATGCGGTGGGGGCGGTGGCTATGGAGAGCGGGATGAGGAGCGTGGCCGTCGTGAGGGCGGCGGTGAGGAGTCGACGGAGCATACGGGCCTCCCGGTGGGGGTGCGGTGAGGTGTCGTAGGCATGACAGTGCGCGTGGTCCAGACCTTTCGTCAAGAGGTATGGACCGCGTTGCTCGCCCGTGGAAATGGGAGTTGGAATGACAGATATTGAAATCTGTCATCTGTCATGCCAGGGTGGCATGCATGACGATCCCCACGCGCACTCTCGGAACCACCGGCCCCCAGGTCTCCGCCCTCGGCCTCGGCTGCATGGGCATGTCCGCGTTGTACGGCGACGCGGACCGGGCCGAGTCCATCGCCACCATCCACGCCGCCCTCGAAGCGGGCGTGACGCTCCTCGACACCGGCGACTTCTACGCCATGGGTCACAACGAGATGCTGATCGGCGAGGCCCTGCGCGCCGCCCCCGCCGCCCGGCGCGAACAGGCGCTCACCAGCGTGAAGTTCGGGGCGCTGCGTGGCCCGGACGGCGGCTGGTCCGGGTACGACGGCAGGCCCGCCGCCGTGAAGAACTTCGCCGCGTACTCCCTCCAGCGCCTCGGCGTCGACCACATCGACGTGTACCGGATCGCCCGGGTCGACCCCGGCGTACCCGTCGAGGAGACGGTCGGCGCGATCGCCGAACTGGTCGAGCAGGGCTACGTCCGGCACATCGGGCTCAGCGAGGTCGGCGCCGACACGATCCGCCGGGCCGCCGCGACCGCGCCGATCGCGGATGTGCAGCTGGAGTACGCGCTGATCACGCGCGGCATCGAGGACCGGATCCTGCCGGTCACCCGCGAGCTGGGCATCTCCGTCACCGCCTACGGCGTGCTGTCCCGCGGGCTGATCTCCGGGCACTTCACGTCCGACCGGCAGCTCGGCGCGACCGACTTCCGGGCGCACTCGCCGCGCTTCCAGGGCGAGAACCTCCAGCACAACCTGGGCCTGGTCGAGCAGTTGCGGAAGCTCGCCGAGCAGAAGGGCGTCTCCGTCGCCCAACTCGCCATCGCCTGGGTGCTGTCGCGGGGCGAGGACATCGTGCCGCTGGTCGGCGCGCGCACCCGGGAGCGGCTCGCGGAGTCGCTGGGCGCGCTGGACGTCGTCCTGGACGCGGCGGACCTGGCGGCGATCGAGGCGGCCGTACCGGCGGACGCGGCGGTGGGCGACCGCTACCCGTCGGCGATGATGGCGCACCTCGACAGCGAGCACTGATCCGGCCTGCGGGTACGGTCTCCGTCATGGCACCGAGCGAGACCCTGACCGCCGAGCGCATCCTCGAAGCGACCGAGGAGGTGCTGCGCCGCCACGGCCCGGCGAAGGCCACCGTGGTCGACGTGGCCCGCGCGCTCGGCGTCAGCCATGGCACCGTCTACCGGCACTTCCGCACGAAGGCCGCGCTGCGGGAGGCGGTGACCCAGCGGTGGCTGGACCGGACGGCAGAGACGCTGTCCGGGATCGTCACCGGGACCGACCAGGACCCGGAGACCCGCCTGCGGGACTGGCTCACGGGACTGTTCGCGGCCAAGCGGCGCAAGGCGGGCGGCGACCCCGAACTCTTCGCCACGTACTCGGTCCTAGCGGAGGAGGCGGGCGAGGTGGTCAGCGCCCACATCGACGAACTCACCGGCCAGCTCACCACGATCGTCCGCGCGGGAATCGAGAGCGGCGCCTTCACGGTCGCCGACCCGGCCGTCGCCGCCCGCACGGTGTTCCAGGCCACCGGCCGCTTCCACGACCCGTCCTACGCGCGGGAGTGGCAGAAGCCGGGCGTGGAGGGGGAGTTCGGGGAGATGGTGGAGCTGTTGGTGCGGGGTCTGCGCGGCTGACGCTGGACCTCTTGCCCCGCGCGCTGCGGTGAACTGGCCCTGGGTTCCGGTCAGTTCACTTTGACGGTGACGGCCGGGGAGCAGGTCGTGCCGGCCGCGACGGCGAGCCGAGAGCGTCAGCGCCCCGCCGCGCACCCCCAGAACTCCCGCATCAGCGCTGTCGGTACCGGGCTCGTCATCGCCACCTGGGTCAGCAGGACCGTCACCGTGCCCGTGGGCGGGACCACGTGGGCCGCGGTGCCGGTGCCGCCGACCCAGCCGTAGCGGCCGGGGACGTTCCACGGGTCGACCGGAGCGACGTCGACCTGGCCGCCGTAGCCCCAGCCCTGGCCCTCCAGGAAGAGGGTGGCGGCGTCGCGCTGGGCGGCGGTGAGGTGGTTGGTGGTCATGCGGCTCACGGAGGTGGGGGAGAGGACCGGGGTGCCGTCCGGCGCCGCGCCGGCGTTCGCGAGCATCCGGCCGAAGGCCAGGAGGTCGTCGGCCGTCGAGACCAGGCCGCCGGCGCCCGACGGGAAGGCCGGGGGCCGGCTGAAGCCGCCGTCCGGGGTGTCGGCCTGTTCCAGGGCGCCCTGCCCGCCCGGGGTGTAGGCGGTGGTGAAGCGGGCCCGCTTCGACTCCGGGACCATGAACCCCGTGTCCGGCATGCCCAGCGGCCCGAAGAACCGCTCCGCCAGGAAGTCGGGGAACGACGAGCCCGAGGCACGGGCGACCAGGACGCCCTGAAGGTCCGAGCAGGTGTTGTACAGCCACGCGGCGCCCGGCTGGCGCACCATCGGGATCCGGGACAGGGCGGCGAGCCACTCGTCGGGGCCGGGCTGGAGGTAGGGCGCGCGGCCGTCCTGCTGGAACGCGAGCAGCGCCTGGACGGCCGGCAGGGAGAAGTCGTCCGGGAAGCCCCAGCCGGCCCGGAAGCTCAGCAGGTCCTCGACCGTGATCGGACGCTCCGCCGGAACCACGTCCTCGACCGGCGAGGACGGCCTGCGGACCACCGTCGGCTTCGCCAGCTCCGGCAGCCACTCCACCACCGGCGCGTCCAGCGCGAGACGCCCGTCCTCCACCAGCGCCAGCACCGCCGCCGCCGCGACCGGCTTGCTGACCGAGGCGATCCGGAAGATCGAGTCGCGAGCCATCGGGGCGGTGCCTTCGACGTCGACGGAGCCGACGGCGACCACCTCGACGTCGTCGCCGCGGGCCACCAGGCCCACCGCCCCCGGCACGGTGCCGTCGTCGACGCGTCGCCGCAGGGTGTCGTGGAGAGAACTCATCGGTCGGCCTTCCGGTCCGGGGAGTCGTATCGCATACGTCGGATACGACTCTCCTCGCCCCGCGAACTCATCGCTCCCCGCTCAGCCCGCGGACGGATCCACCGTCGCCTGGTGCTCCTCGGCCAGATGCTCCTCCGCCTTCAGCCAGGGCAGGAACTGGGCGCTCTTCTTCCAGCCGCACGTGTCGCAGCTGATCGTGCGCTTCGCGCCGGTGCGCAGCACCCGGACGACGTGCTCGCGTCCGTGCTGGTCCCAGCGGCTCACCTTGCTCGTGTTGATCTCCAGCATGATGTCTCGCCTCCGGCACAGAGTGTGCAGCAAGACCAACATCAACAGGGCTCAATTCACGCCGAGTTGTCCAAGCTGTGAACATGACATCCCGGGTGTCGTGCGGCATGTCGTCCGTATGTCCTCCGGTATGTCACCCGATCGTGCGCGGCAGCCGCAGGCTGAGCAGCCCGGTCAGGACGACCCCGGCCAACTGCGCCAACAGCGTTGTCGCCAGGGCGTCCCGCATGCCCATCCCCGGGACCAGGGAGAGGAAGAGGGTGCCGAGCGTGGCCACGCCCAGCGCCAGCGCGGACTGCTGGGTGGTGACCATCACCCCGGCGCCCACACCGGCACGGGCGGCCGGGACCTCGGACAGGATGATCCGGAAGATGATGGGGAGTTGGAGCGCCTGACCGGCGCCGGCGACGGCCGCGCCCGGGAGCAGTTCGACGAACCCGAGGTGCGGCCAGGAGCGCCACACGGCCAGCACGATCAGCCCCAGACCCACCGCCTGTATGACCGAACCGGCGGTCACGACCCGCGTGCCGTACCGGGCCACCAGGCGCGGCCCGGCGAGCGAGGCGAGGAAGAAGGTCACCGCCAGCGGGACGAGCGCGAGGCCCGCCGCGACCGGGCCGAGACCCGCGCCGCTCTGCAACGCCACCGCGATCACGAACATGAACCCGCTGAAGCCGATCGCGAACGGCAGGATCATCACCAGCCCGCGCCGCAGCGAGGTCAGCGCCAGCAGACTCGGCGGCACCAGAGGCGTACGGCCCTGCCGGTCCGCCCTGCGCTCCACGGCGTAGAACGCCGACGCGAGCCCCGGGAACGCGGCCAGCGACAGCCACGTCCACAGCGGCCAGCCCGCCGCCCGGCCCTCGGTCAGCGGCACGAGCAGGGCCAGCAGGGACGCGCCGAGCAGGAAGGTGCCGGGCACGTCGATCGGCTCAGGGTGCTGGGAACGCGTCTCCGGGACGACCTTGGCGGCCAGGAACAGGCCGATGACGACGACCGGCACGTTCACCAGGAACACCGCGCGCCAGCCGGTACCGGCGATGTCCGCGGCGACCAGGACCCCGCCGAGGATCTGGCCGGCCACCATGGCGAGGCCGGCGGTCGCGCCGTACAGGCCCATGGCCTTGGCGCGGCGCTGGCCCTGCGTGGCGGACTGGATGGTGGCGAGGACCTGCGGGAGCATCGCCGCGGACGCCGCGCCCTGCGCGATCCGCGCCGCGACCAGCGTCCACGCGGTGGGCGCGAGCCCGCACGCCAGCGAGGTCAGCCCGAACGCGGCCATCCCGCCCAGGAACAGCCGGCGGCGCCCGAACAGGTCGCCGAGCCGGCCGCCGAGGACGAGCAGTACGGCGTACGAGACTCCGTAGCCGGCGACGACGAGTTCGAGGACGGCCTCGCTCGCCGAGAGGTCCTTGCCGATGGTCGGCAGGGCCACGTTCACGATGAAGAAGTCGATGAGGGGCAGCGCCGCGGCCAGCAGCACCGTGAACAGTCCGAGGCCGCTGAGCACGGGTGCCGCCGCCGGGGATCTGACGGTGCGGGAAGCGATGGTTTCGGTCACGCTGACGAGCGTGCGCCTCCCGGGAGACTGGTACCAGAGTGTCCTTATCCTGGTAGCACGACTACCTGGAAACAGGCTCCGTACAGCGGCAGACTGGGGTGATGACGACGATGGCACAGGAGACGGTGACAGAGGCGACGGCCGAGGCCGCGGGTGCTCCGCAGACCGCGTCGACGGTCCGGCGGCATGAGCTCGCCGCGTTCCTGCGCCACCGCCGTGAGCACATCACCCCCGAGCAGGTCGGCCTCCCGCGCGGCACCCGGCGCCGTACACCCGGCCTGCGCCGCGAGGAGGTCGCGCAGCTCGCCGCGGTCGGAGTCACCTGGTACACGTGGCTCGAACAGGCGAGGGACATCCAGGTCTCGGTACAGGTGCTGGACGCCCTCGCCCGCACCCTGTTCCTGGACAGCAGCGAACGCTCCCACCTCTTCCAGCTGGCCGGTGCGATCGACCCGCAGCCGGCCACGAGCTGCGCGGTCGTCACGCCCGCCCTGCAGGCGATGCTGGACCAGCTGGACCCGATCCCTGCCTGTCTGCAGAACAGCAGGTACGACATCCTCGCCTACAACCGCACCTACGGGATGCTGCTCTGTGACATGGACGCGGTACCGCTCGAGGACCGCAACTGCATGATCCTCTCCTACACGCACGAGGAGTGGCGGTCGTCGATCGTGCACCTGGAGAAGAGCCAGCGCCTCATGGCCGCCCGCTTCCGGGGCTCGATGGCCGACCACCTGGCCGACCCCACCTGGAAGACCCTCCTCAAGCGCCTGCGCACGTCCCCCGAGTTCTGCGAGGTCTGGGACCGCCACGAGGTCATGGGCGCCAGCCCCCGCCGCAAGGAGTTCCGCAACACCCACGTGGGCCGCATCACCGTCGACCACACCGACCTGTGGCTGGGCCCGGCGAGGGGACCGAGGATGGTGACGTACGCTCCCGCGGACGCCGAGTCGAGAGACCGACTGGAGAGCCTGCACGCCCTAGCGCAGGCCAGGTGAGGGTTTTGCTTTTAGGGGCGCGGGGAACTGCGCGACCAGCCACGACGCACCCGCACTCGAAAACTAAGCGCTGATCCCCGCCGCTTCGCGTACTTCAACAGACGACAACTTCTCAGCCGTACGCTCAGCAGTCCGACGCGCCCACACCCCACTGGTAACCGCACCGAGCACCAGCACAGCCACCCCGCACGCCACCAGAATCCACCACCCGGGCCGAGCAGCAGACACGAACGTCTCCTTGTACGACGACGCCGACACCCCGGAAGCCAACACCGCCCCGACCACCGCAACCCCGAGCGTCTGCCCCAACTGCCGACTCGTGGACGCCACGGCCGCCGCAACCCCCGCCTGAGCGCGCGGCATCCCCGACACCGCCGTGTTGGTGATCGGCGCGTTCACGAACCCGAACCCGATCCCGAACAGCGCGTACCCGATGAACCGCGAGACGCCCGACGTCTCCGCCTCGAACCCCGCGAACATCACCGCACTGGCCGTCATCGCCGTCCCCGCGATCAGCAGGGATATGCGCGGCCCATGACTACCGACCAGCCGCCCCGAAATCGGCGCGCACAGGAACGTGGGCACAGCCATCGGCAGCATCCACAGACCGGCGTGCAGCGCGTCAAGACCCACCACGTTCTGCAGATACAGCGTGGACAGGAACAGGAAGCCGCCCAGCGCCGAGAACGCGCTGATGGCGATCACCGTCGCCCCACTGAACGGCGCCGAACGGAAGAAGCGCAGGTCGATGAGGGGTTCGTCGCGCCGAGGCTCGTACCAGAGCAGCGCGACGAGCGCGGCCAGCGCGAGCACCGCGAAGGGCAGGACCGAGGTGAACCCGGAGTCCGGCGCCTCGATGATCGCGTACGTCAGGGAGCCGAACAGGGCGATCACCAGGAGCTGGCCGACCGGGTCGGCACGGCGGGCCTTGGGCGCACGCGACTCGGGGATGAACTTCAGCGTGAGCAGCAGCGCGGCCAGGCCCACCGGCAGGTTGATCCAGAAGATCGACCGCCAGCCGACCGAGTCCACGAGCAGCCCGCCGATCAGCGGCCCCGCGGCCATCGATATGCCGACGACCGCGCCCCACACGCCGATCGCCCGGGCGCGCTCGCGCGGCTCGGTGAAGGTGTTGGTGATGATCGACATGGCGACCGGGTTGAGCATCGAGCCGCCGACCGCCTGGATCATGCGGAACCAGATCAGCGCGTTCAGACCGGGCGCCAGGGAGCAGAGCAGGGAGCCGAGGCTGAAGACCACCAGGCCGGCGATGAAGACCCGCTTGCGGCCGATGCGGTCGGCGGTGGAGCCCGCCAGCATCAGCAGGGAGGCCAGGACCAGGGTGTACGCGTCGATCGTCCACTGCAGACCGGAGGTCGACGCGTGCAGATCGGTCTGCATCGCGGGCAGCGCGACGTTCAGGATGGTCACGTCCAGGCTCACGATCAGCAGACTCATGCAGCAGATCGCGAGCACCAGCTGTCGGCGGCGGTGGCTGAGCTCGGGCATGCGCACCATCGTACGCCAAACTCGATAGTGCGGCTAACTAATTACCGATACATGATCCTCGGCCCGAGTACCCGGCGTCGTACGGGACAATGGAGCAATGTCCATGCCCGTCTCCGCGCCCGTCGCCCCGCCCGTGTCCCCGGCTGCGGCCCCCTTGCAGGTCGGCCCGCACACCGTCTCGCCGCCCGTCGTCCTGGCCCCCATGGCCGGGATCACCAACGCGCCCTTCCGCACCCTGTGCAGGGAGTTCAGCGGCGGCAAGGGTCTGTTCGTGAGCGAGATGATCACGACCCGGGCGTTGGTCGAGCGCAACGACAAGACCATGCAGCTGATCCGTTTCGACGCGACCGAGACGCCGCGTTCGATCCAGCTGTACGGCGTGGACCCGGCGACCGTCGGCAAGGCCGTCCGCATGATCGCGGAGGAGGGGCTCGCCGACCACATCGACCTCAACTTCGGCTGCCCGGTGCCGAAGGTGACCCGCAAGGGCGGCGGCTCCGCGCTGCCGTACAAGCGGAACCTGCTGCGGGCGATCCTGAAGGAGGCCGTCAGCGGGGCCGGTGACCTGCCCGTCACGATGAAGATGCGCAAGGGCATCGACGACGACCACATCACGTTCCTCGACGCCGGCCGCATCGCCGTCGAGGAGGGCGTCACGTCCATCGCGCTGCACGGCCGCACGGCCGCCCAGCACTACGGCGGCACGGCGGACTGGGACGCGATCGCACGCCTGAAGGAGCATGTGCCGGAGATCCCCGTGCTCGGCAACGGCGACATCTGGTCGGCGCAGGACGCGCTGCGGATGGTGCGGGAGACCGGGTGCGACGGGGTCGTGGTCGGGCGCGGGTGCCTCGGGCGGCCGTGGCTGTTCGCCGACCTCGTGGCCGCGTTCGAGGGGCGTGAACAGAACGTCTTGGAGCCGTCGTTGCGCGAGGTCGCCGACGTCATGGTGCGGCACGCGACGCTGCTCGGTGAGTGGATCGGGGACGAGGCGCGGGGAGTCATCGACTTCCGTAAGCACGTCGCCTGGTACCTGAAGGGCTTCGCGGTCGGCAGCGAGATGCGCAAGCGGCTCGCGATCACTTCCTCGCTGGAGGAACTCCGGGCCGGGCTCGACGAGTTGGACCTCGACCAGCCCTGGCCGGTGGGCGCGGACGGGCCCCGCGGCCGTACGTCCGGCAACAACAGGGTGGTGTTGCCGGACGGTTGGCTGAAGGACCCGTACGACTGCGCGGGGATCAGCGAGGACGCGGAGCTGGACACGTCCGGCGGCTGAACGCCCTTGGGCAGCTGGTCAGTTGGGTGGCTGCTCAGTTCTTCTTCCGCCGCTCAGTTGTTCTTCGGGTGGGGCGTCGAGCCGTACGCAGTGAGGAACTTGTCGCGGAAGTCGCTCATCTTCCACACCGGGGCGCTGTGGGCGGGGCGCAGGCCGTCGGTCCAGTTCCAACTGTCGATCTTCTGAAGGATCTTGGGGTCCTTGGCGACGATCGAGATCGGGACGTCACGGCTGGCGTGGTTGCCGCTGACGCGGGCGATCGGCTGGTGGTCGCCGAGGAAGACGAGCACGGTGTTGTCGTTGCCGTAGCGCTCCAGCCACTGGGTGAGGGAGTTCACCGAGTACTGGATCGACTTGCCGTACTCCTGGCGGGACTTGGTGGAGTCGGCGATGACGTCGGACGCCTTGTTGCCGGCCTTCTGGATCGCGTCGAAGACCGAACCGTTGCCCAGTTGGTCCCAGGGGACGAGCTTCGGGATCGGCGCCCAGGGCTGGTGGCTCGACGTCAGGATGATCATCGACATCAGGGACTTGCCGTCGGTGCGGGGCTTGCTGTGGATCTGGTTCTGGAACTGCTCCAGCGCGTACTGGTCGGGCATCGTGGACCAGCTGAACTTCGGTCCCTTGTAGCCGAGTTGGAAGGCGTTGTAGACCTTGTCGAGGCCGTAGAAGCTCTGCTCCGGCCAGGCCTTCTGCACGCCCGGCATCACGCCGACGGTGTCGAAGTCGCCGGTCTTCTTGAAGGCGTCGGTCAGGCTCAGGTGGTCGCTGGCCATCACCGTGCGGTAGCGCTGCTGGTTGCTGACCCACAGGCCCGACATGGTGGTGGAGTGGCCGAGCCAGCTGCTGCCGCCGTACGTCGCCGAGGTCAGCCAGCCGCTCTTCGCGGCGAAGCCCGCCTTGGAGAGGGCCGTCGTGTCGGCGGCGAGCGTCGAGTCGACACCGGGCGCCATGATCGGGTCCTCGATCGCGCTACGGCCGTAGCTCTCGATGAAGGTGAAGATCACGTCCTTGCCGCGGAGGTCCGGGACGAGCTGGCTGCCGGGGGTGTTGCCGAAGGCGTCGACCTTGGCGACCTTCTTGAACTCGGCCTCGTCGCGCAGGGTTTCCTGCATCGCGCGCACCTGGTACTTGATGACGCCGGCGGTGTGGTCGGCGGCGAGCGGGATGCCGTGGAACTCCAGCGCGAACGCGGTGAGGGTGATCCACACCGTGCCGGCGATCAGGGTGCCCTTGGTCGCGATGGCCTTGTAGGTCACCAGGACGTTGCTGAGCCGGACCATCGCCAGGGCGACGAGGACGATCAGCACGACGATGAGCGCGATCAGGCCGACCGTGATGGCCTGCGTGGCCGCCCCGCCGAAGGTGTCCTTCAGATACCCGCGGGCATCCCCGAACAGGCTCCAGTCCAGGATGATGTTGAAGTGCCGGCCCAGGTATTCGTTGAACCCCATGTCGAACATGTTCAGCACGGCGATGGCCCCGACGAGCGCGCCGAAGCCCGCGGCCACGATGATCCGGGCCCGCCGCGGCAGACTCAGCAGAACCACGGCCGCCATGATCGCCTCGGCCGGTATCCGCGCGAACTCCATGAGCCTCAACTGCCCCAGCGTGTTGGGCATTTCGAGGCAGACGTAAACCAGCACGGCGGCGAGAAACGTGACGACCCAGGAGAGCGTGAGCGCGGCCACGGGGTGCTGTTCGCGCCAGGCCTGCATACGACGCCGGAGGCCGAGCCGGCTGCTCCAGCTGCGGGGGCCGGGGCGCTTGGGGCGGGGGGCGGTGGCTTTCGTGGCGCCGGAGGCGGTGTCTACGGCGGCTCCGGGGTCGGTTGAGGTGTCCGCGTCCGCGTCGGTGGCTGAGGCTTCAGCTTCGGTGTCCGGGTTGGTCGCGGTGGCGTTCTCGGCGGCCTCGGGGTCGGGTGCTTCGGAGTCTGCGGCTCCGGGGGCGGTGGCGTCGACAGCCTCGGCTGTCCCGGACTTCACGGCGCTGGACGCGGTGTCGGGCGCGGCTTCCGCCGTAGCCCCGGAGGGCGCTTCTACGGCCCGGTCGGGCGCGGGGGCTTCGGCTTGCTCGGGCTCGGCAGTGGGAGAAGCGTCGGCTTCGGGCGCCGCGCCTGCAGGGGAACCGGCCTCGGTCGCGGCGCCAGCAGGCGAGCTGGCCTCGGTCTTGGCGGCGGTAGAAGTGCCGGCTTCGGTCTTGGCGCCCGCAGCGGAGCCGGCCTTGGTCGCGGCATCGGCGGAAGGCCTGGCCTTGCTCTTGACGCTCGCGAGGCGCTCGGCCTTCGTCTCGGCGACTGCGGGGGTTCTGGCCTTGGTCTCGCCGTCGGGGCCCACCGACAGGTCGGTCTCGGTGACGGCAGCTGCGGACGTGCCGGCCTTGGCCTCGCTCGCGGTGACTTCGGAAGTGTCGGCCTCGGCCTCACCGACTGCGGAACTCCCCGCACTTGCCCCGGACTTGGTCCCAGTGTCGGCGGCGATGTCGGAGGCCCCAGGTGCGGCCTCCGGCGTTGCTATCGCGGCGTCCGGTGTCGGTTCGTCGTTCGTGTCCGGGGGCAGTACCTCGCCATCGGCTGCCCCGGCCGTATTCGGTGTCTGGCGTGTGCTCGTGTGCTGAGGCAACCCGAAGGTCCTTCCGTGCGAGGCCCGTGATCGGAGTAGAGGGGCGGTCCGACTGGGGAGGCAGGACCGCCCCTCTTCCGTACGAGTTGCCTCGGGCCCCTGTTCACGGAACTGGGCAAACACCCGGCAAACGGCTTATCACCGTTGTGTCACGCGCCCCCGACCGCCGTGAGCAGCGCCAACGGAGCCGCCGCCGAACGGGACTCCCGTACGCACGCGTGCGGGTACGGAACCGGATCCGGGTGGGTGTCGCGGCCGTAGCCCGCGATGACCTCCGGGAGGCGGTGGCCGGTCGCCGTCGCCGCGTCGACCAGCGCGTGCGCGACCGTGCGGGCCTCGTCGTGCAGGCCGTAGCGGGCCAGGCCCAGCGTGATCAGCGCGTTGTCGTGCGGCCAGACCGAACCCCGGTGGTACGACAGCGGGTGGTACGCCGCTTGACCCGAGGCGAGGGTGCGGACGCCCCAGCCCGAGAAGAAGTCCGGGGCCAGGAGTCTGCGGCCGACCAGCTCGCCGTACTCCTTGTCCAGCAGGCCGGACCAGAGCAGGTGGCCCGCGTCCGACGCCAGTGCGTCGACCTGTCGGCCCTCGCCGTCCAGTGCCAGCGCCGGGAACGAGTGGTCCCGCATCCAGAAGTCCCGCTGGAAACGGTCCCGGAGGTCGGCCGCCGCCTGTTCCAGAAGGGCCGCGTAGGTCTCGTCCTCCCATACCGTGCGGGCGAGTTGAGCCGTGCGGCGCAGCGCGTCGTACGCGTAACCCTGCGCCCCCGCCGCCATCACCGGACCGCTCGCCCGCGTGCCGTCGGCGCCGCAGATCGCGCCGGGGGAGTCCTTCCAGTTCTGGTTGGCCAGGCCGCCCTGGTCGGCGCGGTAGACCAGGTAGCCGCGCGAGGTCAGGCCGCCGTGGTCGAGCATCCAGCCGATCGCGGCACGGGCGTTGTGCTCCAGGCGGCGGGCCAGGGCCGTGTCGCCGGTCTGCTCCACGTACGCGCCGAGCAGCACCAGGAACAGCGGCGTCGCGTCCACCGAGCCGTAGTAACGGCCGTACGGCACCTGCCCGAAGTGCGCCAGCTCGCCGTGCCGCACCTCGTGCACGATCTTGCCGGGCTGGGAGACCGACTCGGGGCCCACGTCCGTCGCCTGGGTCGCGGCGAGCGCCGGCAGTGTGGCGGCGGCGAGTTGGGGGCGGTACGGGAGGGCGAACAATGACGTCAGAAGTGCGTCTCTGCCCAGCAGGGTCAGGAACCAGGGTGCCCCCGCCGCCGGTACGCGCAGTTCCTCGCCGTCGGGGCCCGTCGCCGGTACCTGGAGCGAGGCCAGGTCCGACAGGCCCCGGGCGCAGGCGGCGGCCAACTCCGGCCAGCCGGTGGGGAAGGAGACGCCCTGGACGTACTCGCCCTCCAGGGCGATGAGTTGGTCGTTCAGGGCGGACGGTGAGCGCGGTACCCGCAGGGCGCGCTTGTCGCCGTGCGGGCGGGCCATCACGCGGAGCGCCAACTCGGCGGTGCCGTGCGGTTCGAGGTCCAGGGTCCACACCATGCGGCGGGCGCCGGTGCCGGTCTCCTCGACGCCGTCGGGAGCGGGCTCGGCCGTGACCGTCGTACAAGAACGCCATTCGCCGCGCTGGTAGGCGAACTCCACGCCGTCCTCCAGGACTTGGCGGGAGCGGGTGGCGCCGGTCTTCGCGTAGGTGCGGTGGTCGGAGCGGAGTTCGAACTGGTCCGTGAAGTCGGCGTCCGCGGTGACCGCGAGCCGGACCGTCGTCGGCACCGGGCGGTTGCTGGTCACCTTCAGCGATTCGACGAACGCGCCGTCGCCGACGGCCTGTTCACGGAAGAGCGTGTGCGCGGGCGGCTCCTGGCGGCCGCCGCGCGGGACGAGGACACAGCGCGCCATGTCCCCGTCGGCCACCGGCGTCAGCGCCTCCGGCACCGCGCCGTCGACCGTCAACTGCCAGCGGCTCAGGTGCCGGGCGTCCCGTACGAATAACCCGTCCGGGGAACTGCCGCCCCGTACGCCGCTGATGTCCCCGCCGTCGCCCACGGCTGCGAACGTCCCGCCGTGCACGAGCAGATGATGCCGGTCCGTCATCCCCGGTCCCCTCCCTTGATTCTCTTGGCGACCTTGACTTCTGTGTCACTGACGTCCGTGTCAGTCACGTGTGTCACTCATGTCGAACGTGCCGAGTCCCGCGGCGGACACGCCGTGTCCAGGGGGCTCGTGGAGCAGATCGAGGGTCAGCGCGGCGGTCCAGCTGAAGCCGGTCGCGCCGCACGCCTCACCGTCGTACGGGTCGACGTACTCGGCGAAGTCGGTGGTGGCGGCGGTCTCCAGGACCGCCTCGCGCAGGGCGTCCGCCCGCGGCCGCTCGCCGTGCAGTCGCAGGCCGCGCTCCAGCAGCCAGCTCGTGTTGAACCAGGCAGGGCCGCGCCAGTACCGGTGCGGATCGAAGGCCTCGCCCAACAGGTCGTAGCTGGGCGGGAGTCGAGTGGTGTCGCCGAGCCCGAAGTGCGGGCCGGACGCCGTACGGACCAGGGCCGTGGTGATGTCCCGGGGCAGGTCGGGGAGGAGGAGCGGGATCAGGCCGGAGACGCTGCGCTCGGGGATCAGGCCCTCGCCGCGTACGTCGCGGCAGAAGAACATGCCCTCCGCCGGGTCCCACAGCCGCTCGATCAGCACCCCGGTGAGGCGCTCCGCGCGCGCGTGCCGGGCCGTGCCCGTCGCCCCCAACTCCCGGGCGATACGGGCCAGTGCGTGCTCGGAGGCGATGAGCAGGGCGTTGAAGGACGGGTCCTCCACGGCGAACTCGCTTGCCCCGGCCCCGTATCTCCCGCCCAGCCCATCCCTGTAATCACCGTCCCGGTAGTCCGTCGCGAGCCGCACGTAACGGCCGTAGTCCAAGTCCGTCGGCCGGTCCTCGGCGGCTCCGTGGTCGAGGTCCGCGCGCCGGAAGGAACGGGCCGGGGCGGGCGTGATCCGGCTCAACGGGGCGTCCCAGCAAGGGCTGTTGTCCATACCCTGTTCCCAGGGATGTACGACGGACGCGAGCCCGCCCCCGCCCAGGTCCCGCCGGTGCAGCAGATAGCGGTGCCAGGCGGCCAGCCGGGGGTAGACACCGGCGAGGAAGCCACGCGCGCGGGACAGGCCCGGGTCGGCGCAGTGCACGAGCCACGCGGCAAGCGCGTGGACCGGTGGCTGCACGATGCCCGAGGTCTGTACGGTGCGCGGGGCGCCCGCTGCGCGCCCCGCGGTCGAGGAGCGCCAGAAGTCGGGGCTCGGGAAGTACGCGTCGAGCGGTACGGAGGGGTTGAAGACGATGTGCGGGATACGGCCGTCGCCCCACTGGGCGGCGAGCAGCGTCTCCAGCTCCGTCTGCGCCCGCAGCGGCGAGAGGTGCCGCAGACCGATCGCGATGAACGCGGAGTCCCAGGACCACTGGTGCGGATACAGACCGCGGGAGGGGACGGTTGAGGTACCCGTCCAGTTCCCTTCCAGTACGGCAGCCGCCCTGAGGTGCAGCGAACCTGACAAGGGTGGCGGATCGTATACGAAGGTGCGTTCCACGGGGAGGGCTGTGAGCTGGGCAGTGCGATCCACTCGGGACTCCACGAAACACATCGTGCCGACCGGTTCGGTCATGGCTACCGTAGGGTTACGTCTATTTAACACGCAAAACTCAATATGTAATGCAGGGTTGAGAAACACAAGGGGGTGCGCATGACTGGACGAGGTCAGGCGAGCGCCGGCGATCTGCTCGAACTGGTACGCACCGGGCGCGCCACGACCCGCGGCGCCCTCCAACAGGTGACGGGACTCTCACGCGCGACCGTCGGCCAGCGCCTGGACCGGCTCTTCCGCGCGGGCTGGCTGCGCGAGGGCGCGGGCGGCCCGGTGGACTCCCCGCAGGGCGGCAGGCCCTCGATCACCCTGGAATTCGACGACGCCCACGCCGTAGTCCTCGCGGCGGACCTGGACACCCGCCACGCGCGCGCGTGCGTCCTCTCGCTCACCGGCGAGATCCTCGCCGAGCACGGCGGCACGCTCGTCATCGAGGACGGCCCGGACGCCGTACTGGGCGAACTCGGCCGCTGGTTCGCCGAACTCCTGGAGAAGGCCGGACACCAGCCGTCCGAGGTCTGCGGCATCGGCCTCGCGGTCCCCGGGCCCGTCGACAGCGAGACCGGCCGCGTCGTCCAGCCGCCGATGATGCCCGGCTGGGACGGCTACGACATAAGAGGCCGCCTGGCGCGCGCCTTCACCGAACACACCGGCGCCCCCCGGGTCCCGGTCCTGGTCGACAACGACGCCAACCTCATGGCCTACGGCGAACAGCGCACCGGGCACCCCGACTGCTCGGCCTTCGTCCTGGTCAAGGTGTCGACGGGTATCGGTGCCGGAGTGGTCGTCGGCGGTTCCATCTTCCGGGGGATCGACGGCGGCGCCGGCGACATCGGCCACATCCGCGTCCCGGCGGGCGCGCAGGCGCTGTGCCGTTGCGGGTCCTACGGCTGTCTCGCCGCCGTCGCCAGCGGTGGTGCCGTGGCGCGACGGCTGGCCGAGACCGGGGTGCCGGCGGCGTCCGGCTCGGATGTGCGGGACCTGCTCGCGTCCGGGCATCCGGGAGCGGCCGCGTTCGCCCGCGAGGCGGGACGACAGGTCGGAGACGTTCTGGCCACCGTGGTGACGCTGCTGAACCCCGGGGTTCTGATGATCGCGGGAGACCTGGCCGGAACGTCCTTCCTCACGGGCGTACGCGAGCTGCTGTACCAGCGGGCGCTGCCGCGCTCCACCGCTCATCTGCACGTACTGACCTCACGGCTGGGTGAGCGGGCCGGGCTGGTGGGGGCGGGGGCGCTGGTCGTGGAGCATCTGTACGCCCCGGAGCGGGTGGAGGAGCGGTTGCTCGCGCTGGGCATGTGACGTCCGCGTTTCCGTCCCGAGACTCGTCCGGATGGTGAAATCCGGTCCGGTGTGGAAGCGTGATTCTCGCCACCTTTGATAGGGGTGGCGCTCAGGTGAGCGGATCTTGCGCGGCTGCACTTCTCCAAGGGGTGGCACTCCGTGCCACCCCTTGATCGTTCATCGATCGAAAACAGCCGAGCCGCGAGCCGCTCATGTGAGCGTAAATGAGCGCTGATGGGCCGCGTCGCGTTCAAGAAGTGAAAACATCCGGCGGTATTCGCTTGCCGAGCCTTGACTTTCGATCCGCTGGCGGACTGCCGGTTACAGACGCATGACATGCAAGTGGACGTACCCAGACGCCTTCGATCTGGGTATGTTCCTGGCCGTCAGGGCAGCCACCCGCGTCCCGAGGAGTCGAGACCCGTGTCGGAAAACAAAGAACCCCACGTAGTGAAGTTCGTCTACGACTTCACCGAGGGAAACAAGGACCTCAAGGACCTCCTCGGCGGCAAGGGTGCCAACCTCGCCGAGATGACGAACCTGGGCCTTCCCGTCCCTCCCGGCTTCACCATCACCACCGAGGCGTGCAAGACGTACCTCGACAGTGGCGAGGAGCCGGCGGCACTGCGTGACGAGGTGAGTGCACACCTCGACGCGCTTGAGTCGACGATGGGCAAGAAGCTGGGGCAGGCCGACGACCCCCTCCTCGTGTCGGTCCGTTCCGGGGCGAAGTTCTCGATGCCCGGCATGATGGACACGGTCCTGAACATCGGGCTCTCCGACAAGTCCGTGCAGGGCCTGGCGAAGCAGGCCGGCGACGAGCGCTTCGCGTGGGACTCGTACCGCCGCCTGATCCAGATGTTCGGCAAGACTGTCCTCGGCGTCGACGGCGACCTCTTCGAGGAGGCGCTCGACAAGGCCAAGGAGGTCAAGAAGGTCGCCGTCGACACCGAGTTGGACGCGGCCGACCTGAAGAAGCTGGTCACCCGGTTCAAGCGGATCGTCAAGACCGAGGCCGGCCGCGACTTCCCGCAGGACCCGCGCGAGCAGATGGACCTCGCCATCCACGCGGTCTTCGACTCCTGGAACACCGAACGCGCCAAGCTCTACCGCCGCCAGGAACGCATCCCGCACGACCTCGGCACGGCGGTCAACGTCTGCTCGATGGTCTTCGGCAACCTCGGCCCCGACTCGGGCACGGGCGTCGCCTTCACCCGCGACCCCGCCAGCGGCCACCAGGGCGTCTACGGCGACTACTTGCAGAACGCGCAGGGCGAGGACGTCGTGGCCGGCATCCGAAACACCGTCCCGCTCGCTGAACTTGAGCAGATCGACAAGAAGTCGTACGACCAGCTCATGCAGATCATGAAGACCCTGGAGAACCACTACAAGGATCTCTGCGACATCGAATTCACCATCGAGCGCGGGCAGTTGTGGATGCTGCAGACGCGGGTGGGGAAGCGGACGGCGGGTGCGGCCTTCCGTATCGCGACCCAACTCGTCGACCAGGGGCTGATCGACGAGGCGGAGGCCCTCCAGCGGGTCACCGGCGCGCAGTTGGCGCAGCTGATGTTCCCGCGCTTCGACGACGAGGCGAAGGTCCAGCAGGTCGGGCGGGGCATCGCGGCCTCGCCGGGTGCGGCGGTCGGCAAGGCGGTCTTCGACTCGTACACGGCGGTGAAGTGGTCGCGTTCGGGCGAGAAGGTGATCCTCGTCCGCCGCGAGACCAACCCCGACGACCTCGACGGCATGATCGCGGCCGAGGGCATCCTCACGTCGCGCGGCGGCAAGACGTCCCACGCGGCCGTCGTGGCGCGGGGCATGGGCAAGACGTGTGTCTGCGGCGCGGAGGAGCTTGAGGTCGACACCAAGCGGCGCCGGATGACGGTGCCGGGTGGTCACGTGGTCGAGGAGGGCGACGTGATCTCGATCGACGGCTCCAGCGGCAAGGTGTACCTCGGCGAGGTCCCGGTCGTCCCGTCCCCCGTCGTCGAGTACTTCGAGGGCCGGATGCACGCGGGCGCCGACGACGCCGACGAGCTGGTCGAGGCGGTCCACCGGATCATCGGATACGCGGACCGCGTACGCCGGTTGAGGGTCCGCGCCAACGCCGACAACGCCGAGGACGCGCTGCGCGCCCGCCGCTTCGGGGCGCAGGGCATCGGCCTCTGCCGTACGGAGCACATGTTCCTCGGCGACCGCCGCGAGCTGGTGGAACGCCTGATCCTGGCCGACACGGACACCGAACGCGAGGAGTCCCTCAAGGCTCTTCTCCCGCTCCAGAAGGCCGACTTCGTCGAGCTGTTCAAGGCGATGGACGGACTCCCGGTCACCGTCCGCCTGTTGGACCCCCCGCTGCACGAATTCCTCCCGGACATCACGGAGTTGTCGGTCCGCGTAGCGCTCGCCGAGTCCCGCCAGGAGTCCCACGAGAACGACCTGCGTCTCCTCCAGGCGGTCCACCGCCTGCACGAGCAGAACCCGATGCTGGGGCTGCGGGGTGTGCGGTTGGGCCTGGTGATCCCCGGCCTCTTCACGATGCAGGTAAGGGCGATCGCCGAGGCCGCCGCCGAGCGCAAGGCGGCGAAGGGCGACCCGCGCGCCGAGATCATGATCCCGCTCGTCGGCACGGTCCAGGAACTGGAGATCGTCCGCGAGGAGGCCGACCAGGTCGTAGCGGAGGTGGAGGCGGCAACGGGTACATCCCTGAAGCTGTCGATCGGCACGATGATCGAACTCCCGCGCGCGGCCCTGACCGCGGGCCAGATCGCGGAGGCGGCGGAGTTCTTCTCCTTCGGCACGAACGACCTCACGCAGACGGTGTGGGGCTTCAGCCGGGACGACGTAGAGGCCTCCTTCTTCACGGCCTACCTGGAGAAGGGCATCTTCGGCGTCTCCCCCTTCGAGACGATCGACCGCGACGGCGTCGGCTCCCTGGTGAAGCTCGCGGCGAAGGCGGGCCGCGAAACCCGCCCGGACCTCAAGCTCGGCGTCTGCGGCGAACACGGCGGCGACCCCGAGTCGGTCCACTTCTTCCACGAGGTCGGACTGGACTACGTGTCGTGCTCCCCGTTCCGGATCCCGGTGGCCAGGCTTGAGGCGGGGCGGGCGGCTTCGGCGGGGCAGGGGAGCGACCACCGGTAGGCCGTACGGCATTCAGTCGTACGGCATCCAAGGACCCCGGGGCTGTCGTCGGTCATCCTGACCCTCACCGACGCGGCGAAGGTCCCGGACCGTGAAAGAGGGCGGCACCCCTGTGCGGGGGGTGCCGCCCTCTTGTGCCGGTTGTCGGGCCGCGTCCGGGAGTTATCGGAGGTCGGCGATGGTGACGGGAACCGCGTGCGGTACCCCCTGAGCGTCGGCTGTCGCCAGTCGGGCGACGGGGGACGCGGCGAAACGTTCCCGGGCGACGACTGGCGAGAGCTTCATGTGGTCCACCGTAGCGAGGCCTGGAAGGCTGTCCGGCGGTGACAGGTCGGCGAGCGCGTGCCCTTGTGGGTGCCGCCGTCCTGCCGGCCGTCGCATCACCGAGTCCCGATCAGTGGTGTTCCTTGACGAAGGCCAGGGCCGCGTCGGCGACGTCCTGCCAGCCGCTGTCGAAGACCAGGGAGTGGCCGCGATTCGGGATCTCGCGGATGGCGGTGGGCGCGGTGTTGCGCTTCTGCCTCCTGTAGGAGGCGTTGGCGATCGCCGACGGTGCGATGTGGTCCTTCTCGCCGGTGATCAGGAGCATCGGGCCGCGCCGCGGGGTCTTCGTGTCGACCTTGATCTCGGTGAACGGATTGATGTTCGCGGTGGCGGCCTGGAACAGCGGGATGCCGGAGCCGGCCACCGGATACGTCTCGTACAGCCGCTTGGCCTCGCTCTCGCCCACCGCGTTGGCGAACGAGTAGCGGAACTGTTCGTAGGTCAACGCGACGGAGCGCCGGTAGTTGGCCGGGTTGCCCAGCACCGGCAGCCCCGACCTGAGCGCGGACAGCGGCAGCGGCAGCACCCCGCGGAACGGCGCCGAGTCCATCGGTACGGAGACCGCGGCCAGTCCCCGCCCGGCCAGCTGCTGGGTGATCAGCCCGCCGAAGGAGTGGCCGATCACCGCCGGCGGCCTGCTGAGCGCGCCGATGGCCTCGGCCATGTGGTCGGTGACCTGCTGGACACTCTTGCCGGCGAACACCGTCGGGTTCGCCCGCGCCTGGGCGACGGTCTCCGGGTCGTCCGGCCAGCCCGGGGCCAGCGTGGCGTAGCCGTTCTCCTCGAAGAACGCGCGCCACGGCTGCCAACTGGAGGCCAGCATCCACAGCCCGTGCACGAACACGACCGGTTTGAGGCCCGACGCGTTCGCCTGGGCGATCTCCTGCCGCTCGCGGGGGGTCAGGCTCATGGCGTGCCGCCTTTCTGTTCTGCTGGGGGTACCGGCTGCGCTCTCATCCTTGCCCTGAGGGCGGTCTCGGGACGATGTCCGGGGCTACACGAGTTGCCCGCCTGGATTGTCCCCACGAACAACGTGAAGGCTTCCCATCGCCCTTTCGGCGGACGGTGGGCGGCTAGGGTTGGCGCATGGAACATCCAGAGCCCGATCCCATGGGCGCACAGGTCGCACTGCTGGGCGCTCGGATGCTGGAGCGGGCCGGTGAACTGGCCGACGAGATGGTCGAGCGGATCCGGGCGGCCGTGCCGGTCTACCGGAGCGACGACGTGATCACGGCCGCGGAACTGCGGCGCACCTGTCTGGCGAACATCGACTTCGTCTTCGGCCCGATGGGCCACGCCCCGGCGCTGACCTCACCCGAGTCCCGTGACAACGGCCGACGGCGCGCACAGGCAGGAGTCCCGCTCACCTCGGTGATGGAGGCGTACCGCGTATCCGCCCGGTTCCTGTGGGAGCACCTGGCCGAACCCGCCGCCACCGGCGAGGTCGCCCCCGGGGCCGCCCTCCGCGCCGCCTCCGAGATGTGGCTCGTGCTCGACACCTTCACCCAGGAGATGGCCGACGGCTACCGCGAGGAGATCACCTCCCAGACCCTCAGCCGCGAAGCCGAACGCTCGGCCGTACTTCAGGCGCTCCTCGAAGGCCGCCTGGGCGACGACGAGGTGTACGAGGCCGCCGACATCCTGCGACTGCCGGCACAGGGTCCCTACGTGGTCGTCGCGGCCCAGGTACCGGAGGCCGGACGTCACGCGTTCACGCGCGCCGAGGACCTGCTTCGACCTCTCGGCGTGTCCTCCGCGTGGCGACTGCTGCACGACACCGAGGTCGGCATCGCACGGCTGCCCGGCGCCGACCCCGGTGTCGCAGCCCTCGCCGACGCCCTGGAGGCCGCCACCGAGGGCCGCATCGGGATCAGCCCGCTCTACCCCGACCTGCGCGGAACCGCCGAGGCCCGGAAGCTGGCCCGGATCGCGCTGCGCGGTGCGTACGACGGGCAGCGCGTCACCGTCTTCGACCGGGACCCGCTGGCCGTCGCGGCAGCCGGCGCCCCGCAGGTCATGCGGACCGTCGCCCACGCCACCCTCGGCACGCTCGACCAGGTGACCGACCGCGACCGTGCCCTGCTGCTCGACACGTTCGGCGCCTGGCTCGACGCCGACGGCTCCGCCGACCGTGCCGCCGCCGCCCTGTTCTGCCACCCCAACACCGTCCGGCACCGCCTGCGCCGACTCCAGGACCACACCGGCCGGTCACTGTCCCAACCCCGTGAACTGGCCGAACTCACCCTCGCCTTCGAGATCGACCGCCGGATCACGGACCCCGCGCACTGAGCGGTTACGACAGCTCGGAACTCACTCGCAGGCGACCCCGTCCCCGTCCCGGTCGAGATGGGAGTCGTAGCCCGGGTCGCCCACGTGCAGGGGTGTGACGCCGGCCGCGCGGGCCGCGGTGCAGTTCGTGTAATAGGTGCTGCCGCCGCCGGAGTTGGAGTCGTCGGAACCCGAGCCGGAACCTGAACCCGAGCCGCTGCCCGCGGCCGCCTCCGCGGTGACCGTCTTCGTGACCTTGACGGTCTTCGTCGTGGTCATCGTGGGGGCGGGCGCCGGGGTCGCCGTCTCCGTCGTCGTCGCCGTGACGGTCATCGTCGGCTGGGGGCTGGCCGCCGCGGGCTTCGCGTCGGCCGTCGTGTCGGTTTTCTTGTCCTGGCCCGAGCCGCCCGCGCCGACGCCGATGAAGAAGGCCAGGGCGAGGGCGGGGAGTACGTACCGCTTGCGGGCCCAGCGGGGTGCGTGGCGGACGGGCCGGAACGGCGGCTGGGGCTGGGGCATGGGTGGTGTGGCGTACGGGTGGGTCATGTCGTCCCCCTGTGTCTGGTGAGACATGGACCGTATTGCCCCGGTGAGGTCGGTGAAGGAAGAGTGACCATCTCGTGATGGATATGTCGCTCGGCGTGAGCGGAGCGGTGGCGGGTCGGCTCTCGTACGCTGAGATCCCAACCGCTCGCCGACGCTTGTCCACGCTCACCGAGGGAGCCCGATCATGTCCGGCTGGAACGAGAAGGCCGTCCCCGACCAGCGCGGCCGGGTCGCCGTCGTCACCGGGGCCAACAGCGGGCTCGGCTACGTCACCGCGCGCGAGCTGGCCCGCAAGGGCGCCCGGGTCGTGCTCGCGTGCCGGAGCGAGGTGCGGGGGAGTGAGGCCGCCGACCGGATCGTGGCCGAAGTGCCGGGCGCCGAGGCGCAGTTCGGGCGGCTGGATCTCGGGGACCTGGCCTCCGTACGGGAGTTCGCGGCTACGTTTCCGTACGAACGGCTGGATCTGCTCGTCAACAACGCCGGGGTCATGGCGATGCCGTACGGCACGACGGCGGACGGGTTCGAGACGCAGTTCGGGGTCAACCACCTGGGGCACTTCGCGCTCACCGGGCTGCTGATGCCGGCGCTGCTCGACGCGCCCGCCGCCCGGATCGTCACGCTCTCCAGCTTCATGCACGTGTTCGCCAACATCGACATCGACGACCTCAACAGCGAGCGCCGGTACAGCCGTTGGACCGCGTACTCCCGTTCCAAGAGCGCCAACCTGCTCTTCACGCACGAGCTGGCGCGGCGGCTCGCGGCGGCCGGTTCGGGGGTGGTCGCGGCCGCCGCCCACCCCGGGTACGCCGCCACCAACCTCCAGACCGCCGGGCCGCAGGCGGAGGGGCGCAAGGGTGCCGAGCGGTTCATGGAGATCGGCAACCGCGTCTTCGCCCAGTCCGCGGAGGCCGGCGCGCTGCCCTCCCTCTACGCGGCCACCGCCCCCGATGTGCGGCCTGACTCGTTCTTCGGCCCTCGTGTAGCTATGTGGCGCGGGGCGCCGGCGCCGTCCTGGCGGGCACCCTGGACCCTCAACGACGCGATGGGGCAACGTCTTTGGGCCGCCTCGGAGGAACTGACGGGGGCTGTCTACGACCAACTCAAGGCGTGAGCAGCCGAGTTACCGGAATTCAGGCCCCCGGAGTTCAGGCCCCTGGCCTTCACGCCGTCGCGCCGCTGTCCACCACCAGGTCCGTGCCCACCACCGACGCCGCGTCGTCCGAGGCCAAGTAGAGGACGGCGGCGGCCACTTCGGACGTGGCGGAGATACGGCCCAGGGGGAGTGTGGCCCGTACCCGTTCGGCTCGGTCGGCCTCCGTCTCGCCCGCGCGCAGGGACATCGGGGTGTCCGTGGCGCCGGGGCTGACCACGTTGATACGGACGCCCTCGCGGATGTGGTCCACGGCGGCACCCTTGCTCAGCACGGCCACGGCGGCCTTGGACGCGGCGTAGGCGGCGGCCCCGGGGCTGCTCGTGTGCACGCCGAAGGTCGACGCCACGTTGACGATCGTGCCGCCTGATGCCTGAGTGCGCATCTGTTGGATCTCCGCCTGGAGCGCGAGGAAGACACCGGTGACGTTGATGTCGAGTTGGGCGCGCCAGTCCTCCTCGGTGAGGTCGGCGAGGGGCTGTCCGCCCCGGAAGATCCCCGCGTTGTTCACGGCCACGTCGAGCGAGCCGTAACGGTCGACGGCTGCCTGCACCAGGGCGTGGGCGTCAACTGCCCTCGACACATCGGCAGTTACCGCAAGGGCCTTGCCGCCCCCGGCCTCGATCAACGTGACGGTCTCGTCCAGCGGTTCCCGTCGCCGTCCTGCTACGACGACGTTCGCCCCCTCGGCCGCGAACGCGAGGGCGATCGCTCTTCCGATGCCCGAACCCGCGCCGGTGACGAGTGCGGTTCTGCCGGAGAAGCGGGCTGGTGTGTTGCGGCTGGTCATGATCTCTCCTTTTCTTGACCGGTCAGTTCAATATGAGGGCATGAAAAGAGGCCCTGAACAGAAGGGTGTCTCAGTCGAGCAACGTCAACGCCTGCTCCGCCGCGTCCCGCACCCGCGCCGGGTCCCCGGACGCCCGGCCGACCACCCGCAGTCCCTGCATCAGCACCAGCAGCATGCGCGCGAGGGCGAGCGGATCGCGGTCGGCGGGCAACTCGCCCTGTGCCTGCGCCCGTACCAGTGCCGAGTGCAACACCGCCTCCAGCTGGACCCAGTTGCGCTCGACCAGCCGGGTGGCGGCCGCGTCGTGCGGGGCGAGTTCGGCCGCCGTGTTGGTCACCATGCAGCCCAGTGCCCGGAGTTGCTCGTCCGCCGCCTCGGCCGCGTACCGCCGTACGATCGCTCGCACGGGCGGCAACGCGGGGCCCGGCTGGGACAACTCCCGCACCATCGGGGTGAGTCCGGACCGGTCGTAGCTCTCCAATGCCTTCAGGTACAGCTCGTGCTTGTTGCCGAAGGTCGCGTAGATGCTGGCCCGCCCGATGCCGAGGTGCTCGACGAGGTCGGACATCGACGTCGCCTCGTAGCCGCGCCGCCAGAACAGCTCCAGGGCTGCCCGCAGCGCGGCCTCGGGATCGAACTCCTTGGGCCTGGCCATGTCCCGCAGCCTAGGTTTATCGAGAACGGTCGGTCAAGAACGCCTGGCTGGACAAGAGGGCGCGCTGCTCACGCGAACTCCGGGATCAGCTCGCCCACCCGGCGGATGCTGTCCATCACCCGCTCGTGCGGGATCGCCCCGACCTGCTGGAAGCACATCAGCCGGTCGATGCCCGCGTCCGCGTACGCCCGCAGCTTCTTGCGGCAGGTGTCGGGGCTGCCGACGATCAGGGAGTCCTGCGCCATCAGCGCCTCGAACAGCTCGTCCTCCGGGACGGTTTCGCCCTGGAGGATGCGGCCGATGGCCAGTTGGGCCGCGTTGGGGGCCGCGTCGACCTCGTCGCGCAGGAACGCGCCGGTCAGGCCGCCGCCGGCCGGGTCGGCCAGAATGCCCTGCTGGATCGTCATCGTCTCGACGAACGCGTCCGCCGCCTCGAAGAACGTGAGCGCCCGGGCCGTGTACCAGGCCGCCGCCGCGGCCGCGCCGGACCGCAGCGCCTCCTCGTCGGTCTCGGCGCAGTGGACGAACGTGAAGAACGCGATCTGGTCGTTGACGAAGGCTCCGGCCGGCTGTTCACAGTTGGCTACGGCCTCCCGGTACAGCTCGACCAGCCGGGCGACCCGGGTCAGCGGCTCCCAGAGGGTCGTGCCCAGGACGCCCACTCCGCGCCGGCCCGCCTCCTCGAACGACGCCGGGCTGGAGGCCGCCTGCCACAGGGGCGGGTGCGGGTGCTGGAGGGGTGCGGGGACGAGTGGCTGGTCGCCGGCGCCCGTCCACAGCCGGGGTATCTCCTCGAAGGCCCGCTGGGTCTGGGCGCGGGCGCCCGCCGGGTCGACGCCGAACATGCGCCACTCGGGCGCCGTGGACCGGGTCAGGCCCAGTTCCACCCGGCCGCCGCTCAACTGGTCCAGCCAGGCGGCCCGTTCGGCCACCCGGCGCGGGTGGTTGATCTCGGCCGGTGCCAGCACCGCCGCGTGCCCGAGCCGTATCCGGGACGTGCGCTGTGACAGTGCCGCCAGCAGCAGCTCCGGCGCCGAGCTGAGGCTGAACTCCGCCGCGCCGTGGTGCTCCACCTGCCACCAGCAGTCGTACCCGAACTCGTCGGCGAGCACGGCCTGTTCGACCGCCTCCGTGATCCTCCGGTGTTCGTGGTCCTCGGTCGCCCACGGCCTGGGGTCCTGGATCTCGCTGAACATGTCGAGCTTCACGTGCTGAACTGCCCTTCTCTCCGGCCGACTTGAGATGGGAAGCGCTCCCACGCGGCCGGATCAGATTGTCAGGGAAGTGTGTTACGGGCGTGACGTCCCGCTGTGAGGCTCATGTGTAGGTGGTCGTGGTTCAGGGGGAGCGGTCCCGCCGCAGTGACGCCATCAGTAGTTCTGTGAACTGTGTCGCCGACCAGGACGGCCGCCGCCCCGTCGCCGTCTGCACCTGCGCCTCGCGCTGCCGGAACACCGGGTGGTCCACGGGGACGTACGTCACGCCCTCGGTCGCGGTGTCCCGCTCGCCGTCTCCGAGATCGCCGAGGTTACCGAGGTCACCGAGGTCGCCGACCAGGGCGAGGCCCCCTCCCGCCCGCACGAACTCGTACTGCGGAGCGAGGCTGTCGCAGACCAGCGCCGGGCGGACCGTGATCCCCTCCAACTGCGCCCCGATGTCGAAGAGTTCGCGCTGACTCGTGCCCGGCGAGGCCAGCGCGAGCGGGTACGCGCACAGGTCGGCGAGGCCGATGCGGTCGCGTCCGGCGAGTTCGTGACCGAGGGGGACGATCGCCGCCACCGGGACCACGACCGCGCACTCGACGCGGACGTCGTGCTGCGGGCCCATCGTGTAGGTGACGGCGACATCGGCGAGGCCCTCGACCACACGGCGCGTCGCCTCCTGGCGGGCGACCACGTCCACGCGGAACGCCACGTCGGGGTGGGCGCGCCGGAAGTCGGCGATCGCCCGCGGCACCAGGCGTCGCGCGAACCCCTCCGAACAGGCGACGGCGACACTGCGCGCCTCCGCTCCCCGCCCGGTCCTCAACTCCTCGACGAGCGTGGTGGATTCGGTCTCGGTGCGGCGCGCGTGGGCCAGCAGCCGCGAACCGGCCTCGGTCAGCGTCATCCCGCGCGGATGCCGGGCGAACAACGGGACCCCGATGCCGGACTCCAGCTTGGCGACCTGCCTGCTGATCGCCGAGGGCGCGACGTTCAGGGCGTGCGCCGCCTCGGTCACCGATCCGGTGCGGGCGACCTCCAGGAAGTAGGCGAGGTTCACCGGCAGGAGTTGCATGAGTTCCCCTGTGATCAGGCAGTTGGTCAGACATTGCGTTGCCGAAAGTAGAACGCTTCACGTCACAAACGGCAATGGTCGCAGGCCCGGATCCGCCCTACTCTGCTGGAACGACGAGAGCGCACAGCCCGCCCGAACGCCGCCCTCCCTGGAGAAATCTTCCCGTGATCCCTGAGAAACTGGCCCGTAAAGCCGAGGAGTTCGTCGACTCGGGTGCCTTCTTCGCCGAGCTGGCCACCATGGTCGCGTACGCCACGGAGAGTTCCCGACCGGAGGGTCGCCTTGCCATTGAGGCATACCTCGACGAGTTCCTGACCCCCGCCCTGACCGCCCTCGGCTGCGAGGTCGCGCGCCACGACAACCCCGATCCGACGGCCGGACCCTTCCTGATCGGCACCCGCGTCGAGTCCCCCGACCTCCCGACCGTGCTCGTCTACGGCCACGCGGACGTCGTCGAGGGCCAGGCCGGCCGGTGGAGCGAGGGCCGCGACCCGTGGACACTGACCGCCGAGGGCGAGCGCTGGTACGGACGCGGCGCCGCCGACAACAAAGGCCAGCACCTGGTCAATCTGGCCGCCCTGCGCCTACTCCTCGCCGACCAGGGCTCGTTGGGCTTCAACCTGACCTTCCTGCTGGAGTCCGGCGAGGAGATCGGCTCACCCGGACTCGCCGAATTCGCCGCCGCACACCGGGAGTTGCTGCGGGCCGACGTACTCGTCGCCTCGGACGGACCACGCCTGGACGCCACGACCCCGACGCTGTTCCTCGGCGCGCGCGGCGGCCTCGGGCTCCAACTCACCGCCGATCTACGGCCGGACGCCTACCACTCCGGCAACTGGGGCGGCCTGCTGCGCAACCCCGCGACCACCCTCGCCGGCGCCGTCGCGACCCTGGTCGACGGCCACGGACGTATCCGCGTACCGGAGTTGCTGCCGCCCCCGATCCCGCAGGCGGTCCGCGAGGCACTCGCCGGTGTCACCGTCGCGGCCTCACCCGGCGACCCGGTGCCCGACGAAGGCTGGGGCGAGCCCCAACTGACCGCCGCCGAACGGCTCTACGCCTGGAACACCCTCGAAGTCCTCGCCCTCGGCGCGGCCGACGCCGACCGGCCCGTCAACGCGATCCCGGGCAGCGCCCGCGCGGTCCTCCAACTCCGGTACGTCGTAGGCACCGACGCCGACAAGGCCGCCGAGGCCGTCGCCCGGCACCTGGCCGAGCACGGGTACCCCATGGTCGACGTCCGCGTGCTCGGCAGCTTCGCCGCGAGCCGCACCCCGCTCGACGACCCGTGGGTGCGCTGGACCAGGACCACGCTCGAAGAGGTCACCGGCGGCCCGATCGCCGTACTGCCCAACATCGGCGGCTCCCTGCCCAACGCCGTCTTCACCGACGTGCTCGGCCTGCCGACCCTCTGGCTGCCCCACTCCTACCCCGGCTGCCTCCAACACGCCCCCGACGAACACCTGTTGGCGCCGATCGCCCGCGAGGGCCTCGTCCTGGCGGCCGGTCTGTTCCACGCGCTGGGCCGTCCGCCGGCGGACCGGCCGCTTCCCGTACAGCCCCGATAGTCCCCGAGTCCCGGCACCCGCGCCCCGTCCGGCACACCCCTCCCCAACACCCGCCGGAAGGACCCCCGATGACCGCTCCGTCCCCCCAGCCCATCCAGTCCACCCATCCCGACGACGCCCGGGCGCCGAGCCGCCCCACCGCACGACGTGCCATCGCGGCGGCCACCATCGGCAACGCGCTCGAATTCTTCGACCTCGCCCTGTACGCGCTCATGGCCTCGTACATCGGCCGCACGTTCTTCCCCGGCGGCAACCCCGGCGTCCAACTGGTGCAGGCCTACGCCGTGTTCGGCGTGACGTATCTGATCCGGCCGCTCGGCGGGCTGCTGCTCGGCGCGTACGCGGACCGCAACGGCCGTAAGAAAGCACTGGTGTTGTCGATCCGGCTCATGGTGCTCGGCACGCTGCTGCTCGCGGTGATGCCCGGATACTCGACCCTCGGGATCGCGTCGACCCTGGGGATCGTGCTCGCTCGAATGATCCAAGGTTTCGCCGCCGGGGGCGAGTTCGGGGCGGCGACGTCGTTCCTGGTCGAGCAGGACGACCGGCGCAAGAGCTTCCTCGGCAGCTTCCAGTTCGCCGGCCAGGGCCTGTCGACCCTCCTCGCGGCAGGCTTCGCGGCGGGTCTCACGGCTCTGCTGTCCGACGCCCAGATGACGTCGTGGGGCTGGCGCGTGCCGTTCGTGTTCGGCCTGCTGGTCGGCCCGGTGGGCTATTTCGTACGGCGCTACATGGACGAATCCCCGGCACTGGCAACCGAGTTGGAGTCGGCCGCCCCGAAACCCTCCCCGATCGTGTCGGTCTTCCGCGACCACTGGGGCGGGCTGCTGATCGCCGGCGGCGCGCTGATCGTCTCGACGGCGCTGAACTTCATGCTGCAGTACCTGCCGACGTACGGCATCGGTCAACTGGGCGTCGACGCCTCGCTGTCGTTCACGGCGCTGCTCATCGCCGGGGCCGTCCTGACCTTCGTCACCCCGCTCGTGGGGCTGTTGGGCGACCGCCACGGCCGGCTGCGCATCATGATCCCGGCCGCGGTGCTGATCGGCGTGAGCGTCGTCCCGCTCTTCCTGTGGCTCAACGTCTCGCCGTCCTTCCTCACCCTCGCGCTGTGCACCACCGTCCTCGCCCTGCTCAAGGCGGTGTACTTCGGCACGCTGCCGTCGGTGATGGCCGACGTCTTCCCGGCCCGGGCCCGCGCGACGGGCCTGTCCTTCAGCTACAACACGACGGTCGCGCTCTTCGGCGGCTTCACCCCGACGATCGCCGCGGCCCTGATCGAGGCGACCGGTTCGCCGGTGGCGCCGGGCTACTACCTGTTGGCCACAGCCGTGTTGAGCACCGCTGCCCTGACGACCGCGCTGCGCACGCACCGGATCCGGTGAGGAGGAGAGCCGTGGTGCGCCTCGCGGCCCAGGGGCATCACGGCTCGCGCATCACTCTGTGCCCGCCCGCACCTCGTATGTCGCCACCCGCACCGACGCGTCGTCCAGACACTCCCCGGAGATCAGGTCGAACCGCTGCTTGAGCAGCGGCGACGCGACGAACGGGCGGCCCTGGTGCGTGCCGGTCAGGCCGCGGGAGAGGACCGCCGCACCGCTGAACGGGTCGCGGTTGTCGATGCCGTAGAGGGTGCCGGTGCGGTCGCGGAAGAGGGCGACCTGGCTGCCGTCGGGCAGCAGGGCCGCCACCCCGCGGCCGGGGGTGAGCCGGTTGAGGTCGCAGACCGTGAACCAGCCCTCGGCAAGCCGGAGTTGGATCTTCAGGTCGGTCGTCTCGGGAGCCAGTGTCATCGCTGGGCGCTTCCTTCCAGGACGTCTGCGGACTGCTGGGGCCGCATACCGATGGTCAGCAACGGCAGGTCGGGCTTGATCTGTTCGCGCTCGGGGACGAAGCCGACCACCGGGTCCGGGGTGTCGGGCGCGTTCACGAAGGACACGAACCGGGCCAGTTTCTCCGGGTCGTTGATGGTGGTGGCCCACTCGTCGCGGTAGCCGGCGACATGCGCGGTCATCAGCGACTCCAGTTCCTCGCAGATGCCGAGCGAGTCCTCGACGACCACCTCGCGGACGTGGTCGAGGCCGCCCGGAATCCGCTCCAGCCACACGCTCGTGCGCTCCAGCCGGTCGGCCGTACGGATGTAGAACATGAGGAACCGGTCGATCAGGCGCACCAGTTCGGCGTCGCTCAAGTCCTGTGCCAGCAGGTCCGCGTGGCGTGGGGTCGCGCCGCCGTTGCCGCCGACATAGAGGTTCCAGCCGTTGGCGGTGGCGATGATCCCGAAGTCCTTCGACTGGGCCTCGGCGCACTCGCGGGCGCAGCCGGAGACCGCCGACTTGAGCTTGTGGGGTGACCTGAGCCCTCGGTAGCGCAGCTCCAGGTCGATCGCCATCCGGACCGAGTCCTGGACGCCGTAACGGCACCAGGTCTGCCCCACGCAGGACTTGACGGTACGCAGCGCTTTTCCGTACGCGTGGCCGGACTCGAAGCCGGCGTCCACCAACCGGGCCCAGATCAGCGGGAGTTGTTCCACCCGGGCGCCGAACAGGTCGATGCGCTGGCCGCCGGTGATCTTCGTGTAGAGGCCGAAGTCGCGGGCCACCTCGCCGATCACGATGAGCTTCTCGGGGGTGATCTCGCCACCGGGGACGCGCGGCACGACCGAATAGGAGCCGTTCTTCTGCAGGTTGGCGAGGAAGTGGTCGTTGCTGTCCTGGAGGGCCGCCTGCTCGCCGTCGAGGACGTAGCCGCTCGCGCCGATCGTCGGGGCGAGGGACGCGATGATCGACGCGACCGTCGGCTTGCAGATCTCGCAGCCGTCGCCGCCCCGGGCGCCCTCACGGCCGTAGCGATCCAGCAGATCCTGGTAGGAGTTGATCCGCAGCGCGAGGGCGATCTCGTACAACTCCTCGCGGGTCTGCGCGAAGCAGCCGCACAGGCCCTTGTCGACCTCGACGCCGTTCGCCTCCAGCTCGGCGGTGACCAGCTGGCCGAGCACCTTGACGCAACTCCCGCAGCCTGTACCGGCCTTGGTGCACTTCTTCACCTCGGGCACGCTCGTGCAGGAGTGGTCCGTCACCGCGCCGCGGATCGCGCCCTTGCTCACGTTGTGGCAGGAGCAGATGACGGCCGCGTCGGGCAGCGCGGACGGACCGAGCTGGACGGCGCCTCCGGAACCGGCCGGCAGCACCAACTGCTCGGGGGAGACCGGCGGTACGGACCCGGTGAACGCGCGCAGCGTGCCGTACGCGTCCGCGTCACCGACCAGGATGCCGCCGAGCAGCTCGCCGCCCCGGCCGATCACCAGCTTCTTGTACGTGCCCGCCCGAGCGTCGGAGTAGACGACGTCGAGGCAGTCCGCGGTGGCGCCGTGCGCGTCGCCGAAGGACGCCACGTCCACGCCGAGCAGCTTCAGCTTGGTCGACAAGTCGGCGCCGGTGAAGGCGGATTCGTCCCGCGCGATGGTCGCGGCGGCCGTCTCCGCCTGCTCGTAACCGGGCGCCACCAGGCCGTACACCCGGCCGTCCGCCGCCAGTGCGCACTCGCCGATCGCGAACACATGCGGGTCGGTGACCGTACGGCACTGCTCGTCGACCGCGATGCCGCCGCGCTCGCCGACCGACAGGCCCGAGGCGCGGGCGAGTTGGTCGCGGGGGCGGACACCGGCGCTGAACACCACCATGTCCGTGGCGAGTCGGGAACCGTCCGACAGCTTCATGCCGGTGACCGCGCCGTCCGCGCCGGTCACGATCTCCTGGGTGCCCACGCCTGTGTGGACGGTCAGGCCCATGTCCTCGATGGTGCGCAGCAGCGCGGCCCCGCCGCCCTCGTCGATCTGCACCGGCATCAGGCGCGGCGCGAACTCCACGATGTGGCTGGTGAGTCCGAGCCCCTTCAGCGCGCCTGCGGCTTCAAGGCCGAGCAGCCCGCCGCCCACCACGGCACCCGTCGGCGCACCGGTCGTCGCCGTCGCCTTCGACTTCGCGTACGCCTCGATCGCGAGCAGGTCCTCGATCGTGCGGTAGACGAAACACCCCTCCGCGTCCTTGCCGGGGACCGGCGGCACGAACGGGTACGAGCCGGTGGCGAGGACGAGCGTGTCGTACTCGACTGCCAGACCGGAGCGTGCGGTTACCGTCCTCGCCGCCCGGTCGATCGTCTCCGCCGGGTCGCCGACGTACAGCTCGATCCCGTGCTCCGCGATGAACTCCGCGTCCGTGAGCGAGAGTTCCTCGGGCGTGCGGCCCGAGAAGTACGAGGTGAGCTGGACGCGGTCGTAGGCCGGACGGGGTTCCTCGCACAGCACGACCACGCGGTGGGTGGCGGTCAGGCCGCGCTCGGCGAGCGCTTCGAGGAAGCGCTGACCGACCATGCCGTGGCCGACGAGCACGATGGTGGGCACCACACGCGGATTCGAGGTCATGCCCACGAGCCTGCGACGCCGGTGTTACCCGATGGCATCCCACCTGTTTCCCGCGAGGAACGCTGCCCTCAGCGGGAGCGTGTGGGGGGTGTGAGGGTTCGGGGTGCGCGCCGGGGGTGGAGTGTGAGGCCGGGGCGGTTCCGCGCCGGTGGGGTTAACCGAACCCCCCGCTTCCGTGCAGGCACCATCGTGTACGCCGGGCGGCGGCGGAAAGCTGGAGACATCGGTTCACAGCAGTTCACACGGGCTGCGCCGACACACGTACACCGACACACGTACACCGACGCATGTGCAGGGGGATGCACCATGACCACCACCCGCGATCTGCCCACCCGACCGCCCGCTCCGGACCCGGCCTCCGTCCATGCCTGGAACCTCGTCCGCACACCGTTCACCGCCACCACCTGGCGCCGCACCGCCTACGCGCTCCTCGCCCTCCCGCTCGGCCTCGCCTGCATCCCGCTCGCCCTCCTCGGCGCCCCCGCGGCCCGCTGGCAGCGCGGGCTGGTCCGCCGCTTCCTGGGCGCCGACAGCATCGACCCGTCCGGCACGCCCCGCGCCGGCGGCCTGCCGCACGCCCTCCTCGCCACACCCCTCAACCTGATCACCGCGTTCATCACGCTCTACGGCTGGGCGATCGTCCCCCTGAACCTCGGCTGGCCGCTCCGCGCCGGCGACGACTACTCCGGCGCGTGGGGCGGCCCCACCTTCGCCGGAGCCTGGGCCTTCCACGCGGTGGTGGGCGGCATCGGCTTCCTGCTGCTGATGCCGTGGGTGGTGCGCGGCCTGACCGCCGTACAGCTCCGCGTGGCCAGGTCACTTCTCTCCTAGGTTGATCCCATGCCGAGCCTCCGCTCCCGCCTCCGCACGCTCGCCTTCGCCACCTTCGGCCGCCGCGCGCTGAAGGCCGTCCTCTACGGCGTGATCGCCCTCCCGCTCGCCCTCGTCGGCTTCTTCCTCACGCTCGTCGGGCTGGCGTTCGGCGGGGCGCTGTCGGTGACCACGCTCGGTCTGTGGCTGCTGGCGGCGACCGTGCGCGGCGCGCTGGCGCTGGGCGCGCTGCAACGGGGCCTCGCCCGACGGCTGCTCGGCCTGGAGATCGAGCAGCCCGGCGCAGGGGATGGGGGCAAGGGGGTGCTCGGCTGGCGCCGCGGCATCCTGCTCGACCGAACCGGCTGGCGGGCCGTCGGCTGCGCCCTGTTGACCCCGTTCACAGCCGTTTTCGCGTACGCGGCCGTCGTCATCGGATACGTCTACGGCGTCCTGTTCACACTGCACCCGCTGCTCAAGCACTGGAACTACAACACGGTTCACAGCGCCGACGGCTCAGCGCACCACGTGTCACTGGAGTTCTTCGGTTACCAGCTCGACTCCTGGCCACGCTGGTTGATTCCGTTCACAGCCGGTTTGCTGTTGCTGGCCGTCGCACCCCTTGTCCTCCGTTACGCCCTCGGCCCGCACCGCGCCCTGTTGACCGTGCTGCTCGGCCCCGACGCCGCGACCCGCCGCATCCGCACCCTGGAGGAAACCCGCGCCCGAGCCGTCGACGACGCCGCCGCCACCCTCCGCCGTATCGAACGAGACCTGCACGACGGAACCCAGGCCCGCCTCGTCGCCCTCGCCATGCACCTCACCCTGATCCGTGAACTGGTCACCGCCGGCGCCGAACCCGACCGCGTCCTGACCGTCGTGGACACCGCCCAAGGCAACGCGACCCAGGCCATCTCCGACCTCCGCCACTTGGTCAAGGGCATCCATCCGCCCGTACTCGACGAGGGTCTGCACGCCGCCCTCACCACCCTCGCCGCCGACAGCGCCCTCCCCGTCACCCTCACCACCGACATCGGCACCCGCCCCACCCCGGCCGTCGAGACCATCGCCTACTTCTGCGCCGCCGAACTCCTCGCCAACGCCACGAAACACGCCCACGCCACGGCAGCCGCCGTCGACGTCACCGCCCGCGACGGCCTCCTGCGCCTGCGCGTCACCGACGACGGACAGGGCGGCGCGACGATCGGCGCGGGCTCCGGCCTGACCGGCCTGCTGGCCAGGGTCCGCACGGTCGACGGCACACTGACCTGCGACAGCCCGCACGGAGGCCCTACGGTGGTCACGGTCGAACTGCCCCACACGTGACCCCACCCGTGACCCCACACCTGAGCGGACCCGATCGGAGCGGCATGCGCGTCGTCATCGCCGAGGACTCGGCCCTGCTGCGCGACGGCCTGGTGCAGTTGCTCCAGCTACGGGACGTGGAAGTCGCCGCGGCGGTGGGCGACGCCGAAGCGCTCCTCACCGCGGTGGCGACACACGCCCCGGACGTAGCCGTCGTGGACATCCGCCTCCCGCCCACCCAGACGGACGAAGGCGTACGCGCGGCCGTACAACTACGCGACCGGCACCCCGCGACCGGCGTCCTGCTGTTCTCGCAGTACGTCGAGACGACCCACGCGGCCCAACTCCTCGGAAACCCAGCGGGGTTCGGGTACCTCCTCAAGGAACGGGTCGTGGATATCGGGGAGTTCGTCGGCGCACTGGAGCGCGTCGCGGCCGGCGGCACCGCGCTCGACCCCGAGGTGGTCGCCCAACTCTTCGGCGCCGCCCGCCGATCCACCGCTCTCGACACCCTCACCCCACGCGAGCGCGAGGTCCTCGCCCTGATGGCGGAGGGCCGCACGAACCACGCGATCGCCACCGCGTTCACGGTCTCCGAACGAGCCGTGGAGAAGCACGTGGCGAACATCTTCGCGAAGCTCGACCTGCCGCCCTCGGAGACGGGAAACCGCCGGGTGCTCGCCGTACTCCGCTACCTCGAAACCGGCCGCTGAAGCCCGCTGAAGTTCGCCGAAGCTCACCACCCGCTCACATACATGGACGGCACAGGCACCCCGTCCATAGGGTCATGATCATGCCCGGCATACCGCTGACCATGGTCGCCGTCCTCTGCCTCACCGCCCTTGCGGCCGGCTGGATCGACGCCGTGGTGGGCGGCGGCGGACTCCTCCTGCTCCCGGTACTCCTGCTCGGCCTGCCCGCAGGCACCCCGGCCGCCACGGCACTCGGCACCAACAAGGCCGTAGCGATCGTCGGCACGTCCGGGGCGGCGGTGACGTACGCCCGCAAGGCGCCCGTGAACGTCGGCCTCGCCGTACGCATCGGCCTCGCGGCACTCGCCGGCTCCTCCGCCGGTGCCTTCTTCGCGGCCGGCATGAGCACCGACGTACTCAAGCCGGTGATCATGGTCGTCCTGCTCGCGGTAGCCACCTTCGTGATCCTCCGCCCGGCCTTCGGCACGGCCCCCGCCCCCGGGCCGGCCACCCGCCGCCAGATCCTCGCGGCGATCGGCCTCGCGGGCCTGGGCATCGGTTTCTACGACGGGCTCGTGGGCCCCGGCACCGGCACGTTCCTGGTCCTCGCGCTCACCGCTGTGCTCCACCTCGACCTGGTGACAGCCTCGGCCACCGCGAAGATCGTCAACTGCTGCACCAACGCGGGCGCCCTCGCGATGTTCGCCTGGCAGGGCACCGTCCTGTGGCAACTCGCCGCGCTGATGGCGGTGTTCAACCTCGCGGGCGGCATGCTGGGCGCACACACGGCACTGAAGCAGGGCAGCGGTTTCGTGCGGGTCGTCCTGCTGACGGTGGTGTTCGGGCTGGTGGCGAACCTGGCGTACCAGCAGTGGCTGGCGTGAAAGCAGCCCAACGCCCAGAGCCCCACCCGCAGTTGCTCAACGGCCCGCGCCCGAGGGCGAGTTGGTTCTACCGGCTACCGCTCAGGTGCGCGAACACCACCACGTTCCCCTGATACCCCGTCGCCCGTGAGTACCCGCCCCCACACGTGATCACCCTCAACTCGGGCCGCCGCGCGGCCCCGTACACCTTCTGATCCGGAAAGCGGCTCGCCTGATACACCTCGACCGCGTCCACCGTGAACAGCGCGACGCTCCCGTCCAACCGGTCCAGCTCGATCTTATTGCCCTTCTTCAGGGCGCCGAGGTCGTAGAAGACGGCGGGACCGTCGGCGTTGTCGACATGGCCCGCGACGACCGCCGTGCCGGTCTCACCGGGGGTGGTCCCGGCCTCGTACCAGCCGGCGAGGTTCTTCTTCGCGGCCGGGGGCACGTCCAGGCTGCCGGTGCTCGTCAGCTTGAGGCCCATCAGCGGGGCGTTCACATGGATGGCCGGGATACGGATGCGGTCCGGCGGCGACGGCGGCAGCGCGCGGGCCGCGGTACGCCCGACGGCCGGGTCGGGCCGGGCCTCGGCGGCGGACGGCTGCGGCGGGGCGTTCGTATCGGAACCGCTGCTCAACAGCCACGCGCCCGCGCACAGGGAGACCACGGTGACAGCCCCTATCGCGGTAGTGCCGTATCCACGGCGCATGAGCGATCAACCCCTCTCCAGTAGCTGTCCCCGCGCCCCCTCCGGGCCACGAGGGGCGTCGGACCCGGAGGGGGACGGGACGTGCGGTACCGGCGGACGGACAGCGGAGGGTGTCCGTCAGAACCTGTCGCCTCTCGCCCGGCGATGCAGGAGCCAGGTACCGCCCGCGGCGGCGACGGCGAGAGCCGCCACGCCGGCCGCGGTCTGCACGGGGTCGGGGCCCAAGGCGCCGCCGACCCCCGTCTTCACACTTCCGCGCGGCTGCACCTGGTGCCGCATCGAAGCCAGCGTCACCATCAGATCGCCGCTGACCTGCCGGCCGTCCGTGCACTTCGCGACGATCTCGTACGTCCCCGGCTGCGCACTCGGCGGCACCTTGAACTGCCCGATGGCGTCACCCTCGTGCGCGCTCGGCGCCAGCGTGAACGTGCCGGCGCCCACCGCGCTGGCATCACCGGCGGCCGTACCGTCGTCGCCGCAGGCCGCCGTGTTCACCGTGACGTCGCCGCCCGGCACGGCGTTCGACGGGAACACCTCCAGACTGCCCCTCTCGCCGCCGTACGCCGACGCGGTCGCGAGACCCGCGGCGGCTACGGCGAGCGCGGTGCCGGTCAGCAGACGGACGGTACGTCGCATCGGTGCTCCTCCGAGCTGTGGTTGGCTGCCCTTCCGAGGAAAGTGGCACCGGGCCCGGCCCGCTTCCTGAGCGAGCGTCAGAAATGCGGTGAATGGGTGTCAGAGAGGGGCTGAGACGGTCCGTCCCGGCGCCGTTTCAGCAGGTCATGGCGGTACGACGGGGTACGGCGAAACCCGTCCCGGAGATGAACCCGAAGAGCGCAAGCCACGCGTGTGAACGGGTGACCGGGCACCGCGGGCGAAGCCAAGGCCAGCCGGGCTTGACCTCAGGAATGAGCCGGGCTTGACCTCAAGAATGGTTGAGGTACCAGGCTGGCCGCATGGACACCACCACCGCTCCCACTACCGCTCCCGCGACCGCACTCGACACCGCTCCTCTGGCCGTCACCGTCGTCATCGGCAGCAACCGCCACGGCCGCTTCGGCCCGGTCGTCGCCGACTGGCTCCTCACCCACGTCCGCGACCACCCCGACCTCACCGTCCAGGTCGTCGACGTGGCCGAGACCGGTGACCTGCCCACGACCCTCGCCCCGACCCCGAAGGCCACCGCCGCCCTCGCCGGCATCACCCCGAAGCTGGCCGGCGCGGACGCCTTCGTCGTCCTCACTCCCGAGTACAACCACTCCTACCCGGCCGGCCTCAAGAACCTGATCGACTGGCACTTCACCGAGTGGCGCGCCAAGCCCGTCGCCCTCGTCTCCTACGGCGGCCTCGCGGGCGGCCTGCGCGCGGTGGAACACCTGCGCCAGGTCTTCGCCGAACTCCACGCCGTGACGGTCCGCGACACCGTCTCCTTCCACAACGCGGGCGCGTCCTTCGACGACGACGGCCGCCTCAAGGACCCGTCGGCCCCGGACGCGGCGGCGAAGGCGATGCTGGACCAACTGGTGTGGTGGGGAAGGGCGTTGAAGGACGCGCGCCAAGTGCGGCCGTTGGTCTGACGAAAAGGAGAGGGGGGGCGGCCCCCGGCGGGCGCCCCCGTACCCCCCCCCCCCCACCCCCCCGGGGGGACCCCCGCGGGGGGGGCGGGGGGGGGGGTGTGTTAAACAAGATTCC